>RDOG01000019.1 GCA_011365055.1 Promethearchaeota archaeon | reverse complement strand
TAAAAGAATTAGTTTCGCCATTTTATGGTGATTCAGAATTCTCATTTGGTCAATTAAATTATTTAAAACTCGTTGAAATTGCTCAAGATTTCCTTCTGGCCTTAGAGTCTGCTTATAAATATTTAAAAGCACTTATGACTCATAAACAAGAGCTAAAAAATGGTTTACAACAAAGCAAACAAGATAAAAAAACAGAAGAAGAAGATGAGAATATAAATAAATTTTTCTCGACTTTAGATTTAGATCAAGAACCACAGTCCTATCTTGAATTTTTTCCCGAAGAAAATTGGTTTTCTTATCAAATAATATATGATATACTCTTAAAAAAGCCTGGGATCTGTGATGAATCAGATATTCAACGTGTTGATGATGCAAGAACGATAATGCAGCTCGAAGATTATAAAGTATTTATGATACCAATTAAAGAGACCAGAACTACTTCAATGGACTGGTTATTATCGGTCATTCCACCTAATTTGAGTAATATAGCACTAACAAGAAGTCATGAAACGGATTTTTTCTACATGTATAGAAATTCAGGAGTAATTTATCTTCCAGGAGCTCCAGACTGGCTTTTACAGCAATATGCATTACCAATGCAATTGGTTTTTATCATCAAAACCATCACGTCAACATATACCTCGTTTCTATCAAAAAATTTTAACAAATTGAACAAATTATATCTGGAATTTGTTTATTATTATAAATTGGGGCAATTGGAAGAGCTTCGAGAAAAAGAAGCGGCATTGAAGGCAGGTATGATAACAAGCAGCATCATATTAATGCGAGCAATGGATATTCGAAATATGATCAATGCTGCAAAGACTTTCAAGTATATTGATCATGCTTTAACATTGGAAGAAATGTTAATTGAAAGTCGTCAGGAAATACAATTAGATATGATGGAGACACGTATCTCCCAATTAAGAGAAATTTCAGATGGTGCAAATAATTTATTCAACGATATAAATGCTCGAAGATCTGAAAATATAGAAAATACTCAAAATCTTTTCTTGATGTTATTAGGAATCGTCACGACAGGCTTCACAGCAATTGAATTTCTTCAATTCTTTTTATCTCCTGATGAATATAAATGGCCTATTATGGTCATTTCAGTAATCTTCTTAGGGGCAATTCTAACACTTATTGGATTCATGCGATGGTGGAGTGGGAGGCACCTAGAATTCAAGGAAGAAAAATGAAACGAGATATTCGACACTTGGTATGTGATTCAAGGAACGACTAATTGAATTTGATGTATTCGTCTTGCAGTTTCAACTTGTTTTAAATAAGGCTCATATTTTTTTATCGCAGTATTTGACATCATGTATGCATTTTTATAACAAGCCGTAAGCCATTTAATGTACTTTTCAGCCTCAAAAAATCGTTGAGTTGGATCACTTCCAATATATAAAAGTTCCATTGGAATATCAGGTTGTCCTCTATCAACAGATGGTTGAACATAAGAAATACCGTTTAAGATATGAGCACCCATCCGAAACCACCAGGCACGACGTCTTTGTCTAAGATTTGCATCTTCCTTAGAAGTTGCGAGATCAACACGTTCGATTTCGAGAAATACCCCCTTAACATCTTTATTAAAAAGATCCTTTAAACTTGCCTTAAAAAGTATGCTTCCATATCCCTTTTCTCGTTGAGTTGCTCGAGTCGCAATATATCCTAATAAAAGCTCCTGTTTAGTGCAATAACTATACATGGCGAAAGAAAGTAGTTTAAATTGAGGATCAAATAGCCCGTAAGTTAAGGAAGGACTCGAATAAAAATCGTTTTTAATTTTTTTGTTAGTACGTCTGACCAATTCCCATGGATCTTTTTCTTCAATAGGAAAGGAGGTATCAAAAATGCTCTTTAGATCCTTCCAAATCGCAGCTAGATCTAGGGAAGGTGAAAATAAGTGCCCATGTCGTGGTTCCATTATCTTGAGTAAATATAAATCATGATCTAATGGAATCATATATGAACCTTCCATATGTAACAATTATGATAGCATTTTATTTAAGATTTTATTTACAATTAAAGAAATTTTATAGCTCAGTTTCTTCTGGATATAATGTATTAAAACTTCCTTATTAAGGACATATAAATATAAATTTAAGAAGAGTTAAATCTAAAAAATTGAATTATTATGATAAAAAAAAAAGTAAGTTAATAGATCGATAAGCATTTCTATAATTCTGACTTATATTAAAAATGTTTTGACCTAAACCTTTTTCGCTGAATGCAGTTCTCTTGACGATTCTAACATCGATAGTACCGAACTATATTTATAGCAAATTTAATGTTTTTATTATTCTCTATTTTTATTTAAAATTAATTATTTTGTCCTTTATTACAAATTATATGGATATTTTTTATTTAAAAGAATCATTTTTTCTTTAATTGAAAATATATCTTCACCGAGGTAATTTAAAAACCACAAATAATAGTATGTAAAATTTGACTATTTGTTATATTTAGGTAAAATAAAAAAGATATTTAGGATGTATTAAGAAGATTTTAAAAATTTTTCAAAATAGCTTGAAAATTAAAAATTCAATGTAAGTTCATCAATATTTTAATCATCAGACATTAAAAAAAATATTCGGAATTTGTTTTAGGTATAATTTCCGGTTTTAATTTACCTTTAAAAACGTACCCATAATATTATTTTTAGAATTTTGTAATTTTAGTGAAGCTTTATTAATGACCCTTCATTTTTACTCATAATCCCTAAAATTATATTTATTTGGAGGTAAATTAAAAATGACAGTAAAACCAGAATTTGTAAAGGGAGAAATAGAAAGAGCAGCAAAGGATTATGAAAAGATAACTTTGGCTCAAGAGCAGCGCGATAAGGTCGTCCAAATAGCAAGAATATTAAATAGATATCTTCCGATTCCAGAAATGGCAATGAAAGGATTCATATCACGAGCCATTCGAGATTGGCAAGTTGAAAAAAAAACTAATTTTAAAGAAACAATCTCTTGGTCTCAAAATAGACAAGTTAATTTAACAAAAGAAATTTTTGATATTATGAAAAGTACGTTGACAAAGTCTTTGGTAAAACCTGAGCAAGAACCTGCATTAAATAAAGCACTTAATGATGCCTTAGAATTCTTAAAAGAAATAATACACGATCATAATCAATGATGAAATAAAAATTTTATAAGAGTTAAAGCGGATAAGAAGTCCGGGGGGATTTTTTTTAATATAGGTTCCTCTTATAAGATTCGAGTAAATTTGTCTTAAAATTTCCAAGAATTATTTGGGAAAAACTCATCCTACTACAAATTTATCTTCAATTTAATTATTTCGGGTATTAAAAAAAAATCTCCTAAATCTTGAATATAAGAGATTTTATTTAATTCTTTTATTTATTTATAAAATTCTTATTTTGCTATTTTTTAAAAAATTCTGTTTTTAATAAAAAAATTGTTAAAACAATTTTGGGTTTTGTTATCATTAAGTTTTATTAATATTAATAATTTACATATTTTTATTAAAAAAAATGAAGCGAAATAAATGAAAATATCAGAGTTATCTCGACTAATTCAAAGTTCACAAGGATTTTACAATAATGTCATTATTTATTTATTTATAATTGGCTTAATAATAGCCCTTGTCATAATATTTATATATATTTATAGAAATAAAGAAAAAATAATGGCATCAATACCTAATTTACAAGAAAGACAAAAATTAAAAGAAGATTTCATACGAGATAAAAAGGAAGAGGAAAATCAAGGTTAGAAACAAGTAATTAGATTTCCTAATTTTTCCTTATTTTAAAAATATGACTTATTTAATATAAAGCCCAAATTTTTTCTCTCTTTTATGAAATGAATATAACATATAAGTGAGTCAGATCCATGGTTGATATCGCAAGATTTATTTCTTTCTTTTAAATCGTGATTATTAAAAGTGATTAAAAATGATAAATAATCTCTTTGGTCCCTCAATACATCTAATCATCTTGGACATGTTTTTAGAACACCCTAGAGAAATGATGAATTTAAGAGAAGTAGCAAGGAGAATTGACAAAAATCCAGGAAGCATTTCCAGAGTAATGCCAATTTTAGTAGAAAACAAATTTTTGACGCAAGTTAAAGTTGGAAAAAAAATGTATGTTTTTAAATTAAACGAAGAAAATGAATATATAAAACTAATTATTGAGTTTAATGAAAAATTAAAAGAGATTGAGAAGAAAAAAGAATAGAAGGAGGATGGAGTTAATTAGGATTGAAAATAATATAATTAGGAACAACAATTTTTTTGAACGTGAAGAAGATAGTGCATCTATAAATATATTTGGGCAGCGAGCGATAATTATGTTTGCTGGAACCTTTCAAACATTAGCAAAATCAATTGAAAATGTTATTGGTCAAAGACAAGCTGAAGGTGTATTATATGATGCAGGTATAAATTCAGGAAGATGTTCCGCTAAAATTCTTTTGAAATCGTGGGAAGAACGGGGTAATGATTTTTTACAAAAATGGGCTAAATTTTACGAATCTTCCGGTGTGGGATGGTTTAAAGTGAAAAATATAGAAGTTGATCTGGATACAGGTGAAGGAACTGTTAGAATAGAAAATCCCTTTGTTATAAAAAAATATGGAATCTCTGCTTGTTTTCAAGATCTTCTTGAATATAATGATAAAGAACTATTTTGTAAAACGTGTTGTCATTTTTTAAGCGGATTTATTGTTGGTATGCTTAAGGAACTAACAAATAAGAAATTAGAATGTGATGAAATTGTATATGGTACTGAAGAGGATCTATTCTGTGAATTTAAAATTAAACCATATTAAAAATTTCTATTTTAAACAAAATCTTAAACATTTGTATGTTTAAAAAGATGCATTCTAATACTACAAGTTGATCCTATCTTCGTTAGAATATATTGAAAATGTTGGCTCGCGTGCAAAACAGATTAATGTGACGTTATATTTCCTTGCTAATTCCACTCCCTGGACAATTGGTGCAGTGTTTGAAATTATTATAGGAAATCCCGCTCTAATTGCTTTCAAGACCATTCCTGCAGATTGTCTACCTGTGGTAACTAACAAACAGTTAGTTGGATCTATTTCTTTAAGATAAAGATGGCCAATTATTTTGTCCACTGCATTATGGCGACCTACGTCTTCAAAAAATGCGATTAATTCACCTGATTCTTTAAATGCTGCAGCAGAATGCGTTCCTCCAGAAATTTTCCAAAGAACGCATTTTTCATTAACTATTTTTTGAACCGTAAAAATTGTTTTTATATCAATTTTTATTGAGGATTCCACGGTTTTTATTTGCTGATTCCAAGTTTGCTTAATACCAATGCAACCTGAAGACCTTAATTCCAAGTATTGGTCTAAATTATCCATTTTTTTCTCAGTTTGAATAAAAAAATTGGGTAATCTTTTTTCAATATGTGTAATTTCGTTAAGATTTTTTATAATTCCTTCACTTATTAAATAACCTATTGTTAATTCTTCTAAATTTTTAGGAAGACAAATTAAACTTGTAATTGATTTGTTGTTTAGGTTAATATTAAGCGTGTATTCTGAAATTATATTTACATTCTCTTTCTTAGAGACTCCATTTTTTATTCGTGTAATGCAAAATTTTTCCAACAATTCTTCAATCATTTTTTATAAACCTTTCAAATTGATGATTTTGTTTCAAGCTTTCAGTTTCACTTAGGATTAATGAAAAAATTTGAAATTTAAGATTTATAATTGAAATAAAATAAAAAAAAAAAAAATTATCTTAGTTTTATATCAAGATTTACTTTTCTAAATATTTTCCTTAAAGCTATAGCTGCAAGTATGAAATATACGATTAAAACAATTGGTAAAATAATAGCTTTCACTGCATTTCCGAGATATAGGAATGATATAAGTCCGCTAGTTCCATACCATGGGAATAACCATCCCGTTAATGATTCTATTCCTAAAGAAATTAATCCTGGTATAGCTATTAACGTTATTGCTAGGATGGTAGTCATAATAATTATTGGTAATAAGAACTCGAGTATGCGGAAAATACCTTTGACATCATCTCTTGGTGCACTAGGATCGTCATCTATTGTTTTAGCTCCCGTATTAAACCAGTAATTCACGCCTATAAATAAATATCCACCAATCACATTACCAATAAGTACTGGTAAGAAATTCACTAAGAATGCTTGACTCCAGCTCACGTTTGCGCCATAAAAGATTCCAACAGGAATAAAGTACATGTTAGCTATTAAGTGCTCGCTTCCCACTGCAACAAACGCCATAATTGGGAACCAGATATTTACTACTTTTGCCATCAAATTGTCATTACTTTTGAATGCTTGCCAAATAGCCCAATTTACAAGGAAGTTACAAACTATACCCTTAAAAATATAAGTCATAAAGTAAAATCCATAACCTCCAAATGCTCCCCAATTTACTTTTGCTTCAGCAATACCTACTGCTTTCACAGCGTGAACTCCAGTGCCATATAATAAAGAAAGAGCAATTATCATTGCAAAACAGACGCTGCCAATGAAATTTCCTGAAAGTGCACAAGTCCAGTTTCTCATTACTTCTGACCAAGTAGTTTTTTTAGTCATTCCCGCAAACGGTGTTATTGAACAATCCCCTGTGAAGAGATCAGCACCACCCATGAATATGATACCAATGAGCCCAATTGGAAATACAGCTGCAAACATAAAAGTTGCAACATTTGTGTTTAAAGTGGAAAAATGACCCCAAGTGATCGTTGCAAGCAATGCGCCTACCGCAATCCATGCACCGGCGTTCCATCCGGTGACCATATTTAAAGCAAAAGTTTGCTTGCATTTTCCAATACCTGCATTTGCTATTGCTTCAACTGTTGGATCCAGTGCAGACTCTTTCGACATTTTTTAAATCTCTCCACATATTTAATATTTTACTTTTCGTAGTAGAATTCTTAGAATCATAGCCATTACGATGAAGTAACCAATTAATATTAATGGGATAACAATGCTTTCCATAGGGTTACCCAATGTTAAGAACGTTATTGTTCCTGTTCCGGGAACAACTCCAATTTCCAATGCAAGTGCAATTAACCCTGGAATTATGATGAAAACCCCTAATAAAACTCCCATTCCTATGAATAATGGTCCTAGGAATTGAAGCATACGTTTTAAACCACGGACATCATTTCTTGGTTCATTAGGATCATCATCAATTTGTTGTGCGCCTGTATTATACCAATAATTTAGACCAATGAATATATATCCCCCAAGCATGTTACCAATAAGAACTGGTGCAAAATTTATTAGAAATGCTTGACTCCAAGTAACGGCTGCACCATAAAATATTCCTACAGGAATAAAATACATATTAGCTATTAAGTGCTCGCTTCCCACTGCAACAAATGCCATAATTGGGAACCAGATATTAAATACTTTGGCCATTAAATTTTGATTACTTTTAAAAGCTTGCCAAATAGCCCAATTAACTAAAAAGTTACAGACTATTCCTTTGAAAATGTACGTTAGCGCCCATCCAAGATAATTCCAATTGTAGAAGGAACTTCCCCATGCGACTTTTCCTGCTGCTACACCCATTGCTTTGGTTGCAGCTGCACCGCTACCATATAGAAATGAAAGTGCTATTATCCAAGCAAAACAAACGCTACCAATGAAATTACCTGAAAGTGCACAAACCCAATTTCTCAACATGCTTGCCCAATTAGTTTTCTTGGTCATCCCTGCAAATGGCGTGATGGAACAATCTCCAGTAAAGAGATCAGCACCGCCCATGAAGATTATACCAATGAGCCCTATTGGAAATACTGCTGCAAACATGAATGTAGCAACACCAGTATTTAAGGTCGAAAAGTGACCCCAAGTGATCGTTGCAAGCAATGCGCCTACTGCAATCCATGCACCGGCATTCCATCCGGTGACCATATTTAAAGCAAATGTCTGTTTTGTCTTTCCAACACCAGCATTTGCTATAGCTTCTAAAGTTGGATCTAACTCACATGCCAATGTGAACAAAACTCCTTTTTGTATCATACATTTTTGTTGTCCGTAGGACAAGCTATTATTTGTAATAGATTTATAAAAGTTGTTGAGTTTTCGGATCATTTGTTAACAAATCGATGAGTAATAAATCAAATCATTATTTATCATTATCGTTATATACTGCGGGACATATCGATACCATATTACACTTTTCCTTTATTTATAATAAAGATGATTTATTATTTAATATAGAAGAAAAATACAATTCTATTAATTTTTTAAAAAATAAAAAAAAAAAATCTAAATTTAAAAGTGTATTTTTAATTTAGATTAAAATTCTCCTCTATTATTTGTAATGTTAATTCTATTTTTCGTTTAAACTAGGATTTTGTTCCTTTTTTTTAATGGGTAAAAACTTCATATTTTAACGATATGCACGGCAATACATGACAACAAAATAAGGTTTAATTATCATTTACTTTTATAAATTGTTAACAAATGATTTGAAAAGTTAACAACTTTTATAAATCTTCAATAAAATGTAGCTTGATTAAATTACCCTCAAAATATTTTAAACCTATTGAAAAAAGTAAAAAAAAGGATTAAATATACGAAAATATAAATTGAATCCATTTTTAATGGAGGATTTTTTCAATGGAAATTATTGAAATCAAATATGATAAGAATGAAATCATTAAATCAAGTCCAGCATATGAAATATGCTACAAATGCTCTGCTTGCGCAAAGTTCTGCCCTATAACAGCTAATGTAAGTAAATATGACATCGAAAATTCATTTATCGTTCAACTTTTCTCTGCTGATAAGCCCGAAGCGTTGAATGATGTTTGGATGTGCTGTTCATGTGAAAAATGTGTTGCAATATGTCCTCAAGATGCAGATCCTACACACGTATTTACAAATTTAAAGGAGAAATCTTATAAAGAGAAATTAGCACCAAAAGTGATATACTCCCTAGTTACGCAGTTATTAAATACGGGATGTGCGTTTGATGTAGGTGCAGCAATTAACCGTCGAAGAAAAGCATTAGATCTAAAGGAATTGGCCGTAAACGAAAAAGTAGTGAAAGAACTGCAAACAATAGCAAATAAAGTTGGATTAAAAGGTGAATGAAAATGGTTAAATATTTATTTTTTAAGGGATGTAGCATTCCTACGAAATTACCAAATGTGGAAAAACTCGCTTTAGAGGTTCTTCCTGAAATTGGGATAGAATTAAAAGAGACTGATCAATTTTCATGTTGTCCTGATCCTATTCAACTTCAAGGAGCAAATCAACTTTTTTGGTATGCTGCTGCTGCAAGAAATTTAGCAATTGCTGAAGAACAAGGAATGAATATTTTAACACTATGTAATGGTTGTCTGAATACATTATCTATCGTGAATCATAAATTAAAAAATAATCCCGAGCGTAAAAAAAAGGTTAATGAAATCTTAAAAGAAGTTGGTAAAGAGTTTAAAGGAACAATTGAAGTCAAACATCTAATGCAAGTCCTAAAAGACGAAATTGGAATGGAAAATTTGAAGAAGAAAGTTAAAACACCTTTAAAAAATTTAAAAGTTGCTGGTCATCCTGGATGCCATTTATTAATGCCCGAAGAAATTCTCAAATTTGACGATGAATTAGATCCTCATGTTTATGATGATTTTATTGAAGCGTTAGGTGCAACTGCAATTGATTATATAACAAAAATTGATTGTTGTGGTTCATCCTTGACTTTAGCTGGTGCAAAAGATGCTACTAATGAACTTCTCAAGAAAAAAATACTTGATATTAGGAGTTCAAATGCTGATGTGATTAGTACGGCTTGTCCATTTTGCTTTATACAATTTGATACAGGTCAATTGATTGCATCAAGAGAAATTCCAGAACTCAAGGATAATAAGATTCCTTCGTTATACGCTGTTGAATTATTAGCCTTAGCAATGGGCAAAAATCTGAAGGATATTGGTTATGATACGCATAAAATAAAGGGAGAAATTAAAGTTTAGGTGATTAAAAAATGAAAAAAGTAAAAACAACATGTGTTTATTGTGGTACTGGATGTCAAATGTGGCTTAAGGTTAAAGATGGTAAAATTGTTGACACTAAACCAGTTAAACCACCTGAATTTAATCCCGGACATGGAAAGTTATGCATAAAAGGATGGAATGTACATGAATTTATACATGCTCCTGATAGATTAACAGACCCGATGATCAGAAAAAACGGTAAACTAGAAAAAGTCAGTTGGGATGAAGCGATAAAATATATCGCTGATAATCTTAAAAAGATTAGGGATGAAAATCCCGATAATCATCGAGTTATTGCGTGTTTAAGTTCAGCTAAAACCACAAATGAAGAAAATTATGTAATGCAAAAATTCGCAAGAGCTGTTTGTTATACTAATACCGTTGACCATTGTGCAAGATTATGCCATGCCTCCACTGTTGCAGGATTAGCTGCTGCATTTGGTTCAGGGGCAATGACAAATTCGATCGATGAAATCGAGGATGCTGATTGTGTTCTAATAACGGGTTCGAATACTAACGAACAACATCCATTAATTGGAAACAAAATCTTAAAAGCTCTTAAAAAAGGAGCAAAATTGGTTGTTGTCGATCCTAGAATAATTCCACTAACAGAATTGGCTGAAAAAAGCGGCGGAATTGCCATGCAACAAAGACCTGGAACTGATGTTGCTTGGTTAAATGCAGTAATGAATGTAATCATTAATGAAAACCTTTATGATAAGGAATTTGTCGAAAAATACTGTGAAAATTTCGATGCTTTTAAGGAAGAAGTAATGAAAATGCCTCCAGAAAAGGCTGAAGAAATCACAGGTATTCCTAAGCAAAAATTGATTGATGCTGCCCGTATGATTGCAAAGGCTAAAACTGTATCATTAATATATTCAATGGGAATCACACAACATACTACAGGAGTAGATAATGTCAAATCATGCGCAAATCTCCAAATGCTTTGTGGAAACATGGGTAAATGGGGAACAGGCGTTAATCCATTACGAGGGCAACAAAATGTTCAAGGTGCTTGCGATCTTGGTGCATTAGCAAATGTATTTCCTGGTTATCAACCTGTAATTGATCCTGAAGTTCGAAAGAAATTTGCAACTGCATGGAATATCGATGTTAATAAAATGGATGATAAGATTGGTCTAACTGTTACCGAAATAATGAACGAGGCTGAAAAAGGTGTGGTAAAAGCGATTTATGTCATGGGTGAAAACCCAATGATGAGTGATCCAGACATTAATCATGTTAGAAAAGGTTTAGAAAAAGTCTTTCTTATCGTTCAAGATATTTTTCCGACACCGACCGTTGAATTAGCTGATGTCGTTTTACCTGCAGCCTCATTCGCTGAAACTGATGGAACGTTTACCAGTACTGAAAGAAGAATTCAATTAGTTCGAAAAGCTATCGAACCAATTGGTAATTGTAAACCTGATTGGGAAATCATTGGGCTTGTTGCAAAGGCCATGGGTTATGATGGGTTGACCTACTCTCATCCAAAAGAAATTGAGGATGAAATTAATAAAACAACTCCTATCTATTGTGGTATTACTTGGGATCGTTTATTAAAAAATCCAGCAGGATATCAATGGCCTTGTCCAGATGAATCGCATCCTGGTACTGTATTCTTATATAAGGACGGTGCATTCAAACGAGGTAAAGGGCTTTTTGCTCCAATACCATTTAAGGAACCTGCTGAGCTTCCTGACAAAGAATATCCTCTTATTCTAACCACGGGAAGAATTTTATGGCATTATCATACTGGAACAATGAGTAGACGATCACCAACTCTTAATGCACGTGCTCCCGAAGGATATGTGGAAATGAACATTGCCGATGCAAAAGAATTAGGTATTTCCGATGGTGAAAAGGTTAAAGTCAGCTCCCGACGTGGAGAAATAGAAATAAAAGCAAAAATAACTCATCGTGTCAAAAAAGGTTTAATATTCATTCCATTTCACTTTAAAGAAGCCCCTGCAAATATGTTAACAATAAATGCTGTTGACCCTGCCGCGAAAATACCCGAATTCAAAGTATGTGCTGCAAAAATTCAAAAGATATAAAAATACCCTTTTTTTATTTTTTTTTAATTCTAAAAATAGTAGTTGAAAACATGAAAAAAATAAACGATGAAGATAGTATTATTAATTACAAACCCATTTCGTTGATATCAAACGATAATATTCAAGAATGGGTTAAAAAAAGAGAAGATGGTGCCTTACTACCATATCTCAAAAGAGAAAGAGGTTTTTATATTCCTCAAATAGATTTATGGGAAGGAGAACAAATATTATATAATTTTAAGAATGTTTTTGCAAATTATGAAGAAAAAGTTGAAAAAAAAATCTCCCCATTTCGAATGTCTCCAAAAGGATGGAATGTTTTTTTAACTTCTGAAAGACTTTTTGCAACTATAGAAAAAACAAATACGCTATCTGGTTTTTTTCTTACATTACCATTCAAAAAAAGAAAAGCTAAAAAAGAGGCTGAAATGTATGCAATTCATCTTCCATATTCTATTTTAACTGCAATTGTGCTTCGTTACAACATGGAAATGGAATGTCAACACGTTGCATTTGTTTTTAAACAAAGAAAAATATATTCAGAATCAACAAAAAAAGCAGGTAAAATAGTTTTAGGAAAAATGGACTATTTTTATACATTTTGGATGCTTGAACCTAGGAAAAAAAACCATGTTGAGAAATTTTCAGAAAATTTAGCAAGAAATGTTCATAATTTACAAGTAAAATTATTAAAAAAACTTGTAACATTACAAATTATTGATACTGATCAATTAACTACGCGAAAAGAAGAATTAATTGACCATTTTAAACAAGGATTTAGAAAATCTGAAAAAAAAGATAGTAAATTGAAGAAGCAATATATTCTTAAAACAATGATTCTTGAAGGATTGGGTGTACCTATATTTCCAAGAAAAGATTTTAGGAGTAAGCCAATTTTAATTTAATATTAGATATCATGCTAATGGAGAAAATACTTTTGAATTTCAAAAAAGAATTTTTCTTAGAAAATAAACAAGACATTTTTTACAACCAAAATTATTTGTTCGGAAATCAAGAGTAATATTCAAAATTCCATTTTCCGCCTCATTAAATGGTTTCTTGATTTCCGAACCCTTTTTTTATTTTTGATAAATAAGATTTTTGAATATAATAATATTCAAAAATAATATTAATTCAGATAAAATATTTTATAAATCAATTCAATAAATTAAATGAATTGATTTTTGAGTGTGTGAGATCCTCTCTTCAAATTTTCGATAAATTTTTTTCAATTATTTTAATTTAAATTATTATGTAATTTGATGAATTACTCTTAAATTTTTTTAAATATTTTAAAAAAACTGTTCATAGTGAATTTTAAATAAAATAGTATTTAATAACATCCAAATATTGAATTCAATCAAATTGAACGTATATTTAGTTTCAATTCTATGTTTTTGAAACAAAAAATAGTTAAACATTTTTATTTAATATAATAATGGAAATTAAAAATAAAAAAGCGTAAAAAATGAAAAAAACAGTCAAAGCTTTCATCATTTCAATGTTAATTTTCTTAATGATTGGAGTTCAAATCAAGTTAATTTATGATTATTCAAACATAATTAATTTGGATTCAAAAAAAAATGTTCCTTTAGAATCAGAATCTTATATGGATCCTCCAAGAAAACCTTATTCTTTGAAATTACTTGTTGAAGATTTACAACTTGCTAGCAGCGATACAACTGATACTGATGGAGATGGAATATACGATACAGTGGAATACGTTATAGGAACAAATTATAACAATATTGATACAGATTTCGATTTATTGAATGATTCATATGAAATCTATAATATCTCGTCAGACCCTCAAGATGAAGATACAAATGATGATGGATTGGCTGATTATTTTGAAGTTGAGGGGATTTACTCTCTTGATATTGATGGCGATGGTACTCCGAATGTGTGGGATTTTGATAACGATGATGATGGTGTTAATGATGCAATTGATATCTCTCCATTTGCAAAGTCGACAACTCATCAGGAATTCGATCTTACTGTCAAAACTGATGGAAAGCCAATAAATATTAATTTTCAATTAATTCCAGAGAATAAAGAGCATTTGAAATTATATTATCAATCTTGGGATTGGCCTTATGATGATGAGGGTTCCATGCAAGATTTAGATAATTCAGAGGATGACGTAAAAATTGCACCATGGCTTAGAGTTACTCCTAACATTATTCCTACTCAAGAAGAAGTAGAAGCCCGTGGTGAACAAGTAATATCTGGAACTATTGAAGTCCCGCTTTTTGCAACGTTTGATCAAGGTAATATCGTTGCATTTCATGGGACTTTTTATTATCCTGAGCGTTCTGCAATGGATCTCAACCTTAAAACTGAGCTTATATGGAAGATAACTGGTTATACTGATTTACCCGCTGTTGCATATAATGCAAGTAATAATAAAGTTGCGACAATTAGGAGTGATGGCGTGGTTGTTGCTTCTGGTGATGATGTTGAGCAAGGTATTCTTCAAATAATTGAGCTTGAGGACAACAAAATAGCTCTTAAAGTCCAAAATGGGCAATTTATAACAGTTTTAGATAATCAAATACTCGCGAGCAACGGTAGTTCAATTGGAAGCAGAGAAGAATTCACATTAACTAATCAAGGAGGGAATTTAATTTCATTAAAAGCTCACAATAACTTATATGTAACATTAGGTGTTGATGACGTATTAATCGCAAGTAGTAGTTCAGTAGCAACCTTCCAAAATATTGATATGGGATTTGCTGCTGATGTAACACATCTTGCTACATATAATGAACCTTTTCGATTGACTGGATTTGGCATTGAAGAAAATTATAATTGTAATCTCTCAATTTTCTATCATGAAGATAAAAACCAGACAATTGCTGCAACCATGCTCTTAACAAACTATTTTTGTCGAAATTCGAGTACAATTCTTGACGAAATGCCTGCTATTCTCGTGGAACATAATATAAATATCTATAATCAATCCATTTTCTCTTATAGTGATAATTATGAAGCCTTAACATATATGAGCAATGAGATGATTCCGACTGCGTTATCAATTTTTTCTGGTTCCCAGATAGTACCGCTTACTAGTATTATTGAAGAAGCTGCAAAAGCAAATGATATGTTCGATAATCTAGGTGCGTATCAATATATTATGGGGGATTCTTGTACTATTGATTTTACGAGTGAATCACTTACAATTATTAAATCTTTAAAAATAAATTTTTACAATTCTTCAACTTATATAGCTTTTACATTAGCCGAAATTTATGAACATACTAATACTTGGGGATTAGATAATGATACATCTTATACCTTGGGTACCATGATGTTATTATGGTTTACGGGTATTAAGATCATAACGTATAATGATGTATCCTTAAATTTCGCTCCTCCGGAAAATGAAGTAATAACGACCGTAAATGCGGTTGCGTTAGTAGGATTAAACGCTTTGGGAGTAATTGCATCATTAATAATAACTTTTCAAGCATATAGGGCGCTTTCAAACCTTTTGGCAATTCCTGCATGTTTACGAGGATTATTTACAAGTGCAAAAAGTTTCCAAGCTTTAAAATCAGTAAGTAATTTGGGTGCATTAGCGGGGGGCGGTACTAAAATCACGAAAGCATTACAATTCATTACAAAATACCACGTTTTGGATGTTATTGGTGTATTAATTGGAATAGCTCTTGCAATATGGGCTGCTTGCGAAATTGCAAAAACGGTAGGGGGTAGATTAGGTCAGGAACTTGGGGCTGCATATGGAATTGCAGGGAGTATTGTTGCTATTGTTTATGGTGTAATATTAGCAGTATTATTTAGTAGTGTTATAGGTGCAATTATTGCGGTTGTTTTAATTATATTAGATCTCATTTTTGGATTCTCATCAAAACTTACTGAATGGCTTGCTAAAGTTCTTTTTGGAAGCCCTCATGATTATCATCATGCAGAACCATCAGTTGATATGGAAGGATCACTAGAAACGACGACATTTGATAAGGATAATAATGGTCTTGACGTTGGGGATCGAATTGAAATATTAGCTCATTTAATTGGAACTGTTAAAGGTTATGGAGAAAGCAAAACACTTGAAGGGTGGAGTTATAACGTTCCTTGGATTCGTATTGACTCCCCTGACGGCTCGGGTTCTGTTACAAGCATGAATCTTGAGCATTCTTTAGGTAGTAATGCCTGGGATTGGCCATCTCAAACAAACTTATTGAATAGAACCTCAACAGGTTCATCTGGGGGAACAACAAGAAGTGATAAATATGATTCAATTGCTTGGATTGAACCTGGTATCAGCATGGCTAATTTTCCCATAAAACTTCAAATTTCATCTAGGTATAAATTGATGCAAAAATGGTATCACAGACCTGCATGGTATTTTGGCTTCAAATGTTGGCATACAGACTGGCAGAAAGGTTCAACTCCTGCTGAAGATCTTGTAACACTCTATTATGACGTCATGCCAGGAAATTTGAATGATTTCCTTAAGTGGGGAATTTTGACTGCTAATGATCGAGATGGTGATGGACTTAATGATACTTATGAAATGTCGGAAGGAAAATCTAACATCTATAGGTACGATACTGATTCAGATGGATTAAATGATAGATATGAATTGGAAATTGGAACTGATCCACAGTGTCCAGATACAGATGAAGATTCATTGCTTGATGGGCATGAAGCAATTTATGGGGCAAATGCAACGGATGGTGATACAGATGATGATGGAATATTTGACTTTTTAGAGGTTGCGGGATGGGCCATTTCCTTTAATTACTGCAATCAAGTTTTTGAAATGCGGGTTTTTTCAGATCCAACTAATAACGATACTGATAGTGATGGAGTAGATGATGGCACAGAATATTGGAGTGGTTTGAATCCTCGGTCGTCAGATACTAATGGGGATGGCACTAAAGATATAGGAAGCCCTCAAGTGGAAAAATGTGGTATTTTCAAAAATAGTACAAATATCAAAAATGATATTGAAAGTTTTATAGCAAATGCTTCTGATTTCGCCGTGGATGCAAATGGATTCGTATATATTCCTCTAAAAAATGGAACAAGTACTGATTATTTCATCCTAAAACTTGATTCTAATTTAAATTATTGCGATAATTGGTCTTTGTCACTTCAACCTGGAAAAGTAGCAGTTGATGATAAAAATGGTTTTCTCTATATAGAGAATTTAACAGGAAATTCATTCAGTAGATATTATATTAATGGAACTTTTATTAATCAATCACAAGCTGTTGGTAGTGAACCAGTTGTAGGATTAGATGTCGATTCTAATGGTTATTTCTATGTAGCTAGATTCATTCCCTTATCATTTGCGCAAATAGATAAATATTTTTCTAATGGAACTCATTTGGCAACTTTTGGGAGTTATGGTACAGATCCTAATCAATTTGATAATCTTAGTGCAATAACGGTTGATGATACCAATGAAATCATTTATGCACTTGACGGAAACCGTATCGTGAAATTAAATAGTTCAGATGGGGAGTATCTCGCAACCCTTCCAAATGGATATCAAAATATGATTGATATAGCAGTTGGACCTGACGGTTGGGTTTATGTATTAGATCTTTTTGATCTTTCGCTTGGTGAAGGATGCGTAAGAAAATTTGATCATAATGGAATGGAAGATAGAAATTTTATATTAACTGATAAAAGTAATACGCCTCCTTGGAATTTAATTCATTATCCAATGAGACTAGCAATTGCACAAAATATTACAAATACGAGTTATTACGTCCTAGAACAAGCAAGTTTTCTAAATCCATTTCCTAATATAACAGTATTCTTCGAAAATATAACGTTGATACCACCTCAAATTAATGGAACTCTTTATGATTGGGATGATGATGAAATGGGAAATTTAAAAGAAGTCGTGGGTTGGAATATTATCTATAAAAATAGCGGTTCTATCATTCCACTTAGCGTAAATAGCTCTCCTTTTATGATAGATACCGATTTTGATGGATTATCTGATTATGAAGAATTTCTATTAAATACACATCCTTGGAATCCAGATACTGATGGGGATGGTTTATCTGATTTATACGAAAATCAGATTGGAACTAATATAACTAATGATGATACTGATGAGGATGGCTTATCTGATTCCAATGAAATATTAATTGGATCAAATCCATATAATATGAATGATACTGATGATGATGGATTGTCAGATTTGCTTGAATTTAACTTAGGTTCAAATCCTGCTTCTAATGATACTGATAGTGATGGTGCACTTGATGATCAGGAATATTTTGGTAATTCAAGTCTCTTCGATCCTGATACTGATGACGATTTTATGCTTGATGGACTTGAGTATTTTTATGATTGTGATCCAAATGATATCGATTCTGATGATGATGGATTAATAGATGGAGATGAATTAATTTATAACACGAATCCCATTAAGAATGATACGGATGATGATGGTGCAATTGATGGTTTAGAAGTAGATCTTTGGTTGGATCCATTAGTTAATGATACAGATGGAGATGGACTCCTAGATTTCATCGAATTAGAATGGGGAAGTAATCCATATGTCATGGACACGGATTATGATGGTGTGAATGATAGTGCTGATACTGATTTCCAAGCTAATTTTACAGAAAACATCATTCTTGCCTATGATCAAGATCCTAATAACGAAAGTAGTGATTTTATTCAAAAACTTGCTGAGATTGGAAACGTTACAGTGGTCTCATATAATGAATTAATAGCAAATCATACTCAAGCTCCCTATATTGTTTTATTAGGTGTACCAGATCCTGAAAATTCTTCATCTGTTGGAGGTTTAATTTATAATTTACTTGAGGATACAGGAAATCAGCTTTCATTAATGACGGAAAACAACACTCGACATATTGCTGTTCGTTATGGTGTATATGCACCCAAACAGACAATTGTCATGTTGCCTAGAGCACTTTATTTAGACGTTGGAAAAGTATTTAGCATTCTAAAAGGTAAAAATGTTACAATAGCTAATGACTCTTGCTTGATCCAATATCGTACATCTCCTATCATGCAAAATGAAACTAATTATTTTTACGGGATCCCTATTGATGAAATAGATATTTTAAAAACAACTGATATGATTGGTACAATTTTACTTGATGATTGGGCTTTGCCAATAATACAAGTGAGTAAATATAATCAAAGTTCCACTCCACATTCAATAACTATTACAAATGGTTTAAATTTCATCGAAAAATCTATATTTAAATATTTTGAAATTAATTTAACTGCGAATGGAACATTTAAACATTCCGTACCAGAAGCAACGTTTCTAATATTTTATAGATTTTCGGATCTTGATAGGGATGGAAACGGAATCGCCGAAGATCCATGGGATATTAACGAAAATGCTTTGTTTATATATTATTTCGATGAAAACACAGGTTCTTGGATGAAACTCAGTTTGGAACTCGATTGGGTACTTGAGATTCAAGTAAATACAACTGATCAAGAGGTTTATGGAGAAAATTATGCGGGATATATAATGATTAAAGTAACTCATCTATCGCTTTTTACAGTAACAGGAGTTTTGAATAGTCCTTATTGGGATACTTTTTGGTCTTTTTTCATTGTTATATCTATATTGATGCTAACATTTGGAGTTGCTGCTGAAATCATTTATAGGGAGAGAGAACGAATTAAATTAATTAAGGAAAAAAAACCATTTAAAGATAAGAAACAATCTAAATCAAAAATAATAGACGAAAAGGAAGCTATTGAAGAACAAGGTACAATCGGAATAATGGACAATATTGAATGGGAAATAGAGGATGTAAAAATTAATTTAAAGGTTGATATTACTAAAAATTTTGGTAAATCTTCATCAGGAAAAACAATTATCGTCGCTAATTCCAAGGGCGGTAGGCGCTTAAAGGGTACGAATTTAACCTTGGGAATGGTAGTTTATAAGTATCCTGACGAATTAAATAAAAATATTAGACCAAGAAGGTTTCGTGAAATGCAGAATGTTGAAATTGGGATTGATGGTAACATTGTGACTTTCACGATTGATACGACAAAAGAATTTGGTCCTTCTTCAACTGGTAAAACTATTATTGTTGCCTCTTCCCGAGGAAATGGAACGATAAAAGGAACAAATGTCATTTTTGGATTAAATGTCTATCGAAGCCGAAAATCTGAAGTAAAATTACCTTAATCCTCAAACTTTTGGGTTATGCCTAATTTTTCAGCTATTCGACGAACATATTTTATCCTTCGTTCTATAATAATATCTGATAGGATTAATCCTGGAATTACAGGGAATAGTAATAAAAATGGAAAAGGTAGATATATTATTAAATTAATGAGTCCAATTGCTCCCATATCCCATATAATTCTAAGATATTCTATTGTCATTGTGAAATATGTAATTAAAACCGATAATCCTGCATAACCCTTCAATAGTCGATTTATCCAGCCCCCTAATGATAATATTTCATATGGTTCTTCTTTATTTTGTACTGCTCTTTTTGTAGAATAGACAATTCCTGAATCTAGAAGAAACCAAGTTCCAGAGAAAATAAATATAGAAATTCCAAAAGTGAAAATTAATAATACTATCAAAGATATCAAATCTTTAATCGCATCTACTAGCGAACCAGAACCACTAGCCCAAAATGGCGAAAGGATTACTTGTTGTAATTGAGGGATAGATAACATAAAAGCAAAATTCATTGCCATTAATACTGGAACAAAGCCTCGAGTTAAAATCGAAAATTTATCTGAGATGGGCTTGTCTTGTATGTTATAATCATATTTTTTTCCTAAAATTTTTTTATGAAATATAAGAATAATTGGTGCGAAAACATAACCCCCAAAAATTCCCAAAATTGACGAAATAGGGAGAATGATAAGTAGAATAATCGCGGATTGAATAAACATATTATTTATTGGAATCAAAGTTGTCATTCCACCTATATCAGGTATGTATGGATCCGCTAAAATTAAAAAGATTAAAATAAATACTAAATAAATAATAAAAAATGTAATAGGGATTGTATATTTTTTAACTTTCATTGAATTCACTAGTCTAAAATGATATTTAAACGTTGAATTTTTCTTTTATTTAAACTTTATATTAAAAAAAATTAGTTTGGAATGTCTTTTTTATTAAAAATTAAAAGACTTCCAATTATAAGAGCAGTATTTACGGAACTCATTATTATCAAGTCTCTAAAAAACACGAATCCATTGGCATGAACTAGGTATTGTGTTGGATTGAAATAAGTAAATATCGAAATAAATTTAATTAATTCCGCATCCTGCATGTAGGGTGCAAAAGACGTAATAAAGTACATTGTGAAAAATACAGCGATTCCAAAAGCAAGGCTTTTCTTTGATTTCAAAAAGATGGTAGAAAATAAAAAAGTAATCATAGACAAAGCCATTAAAAATAACGTTGTGATTAAATAGGTCGCCCACAACCGATCCAAGTACATCCCGTATTCTAGAAATGTTGGTGATGTTAATACTCCTAGTGTCACTAATAGAAATGTAACTCCCAGAATTGCCCCGATGAATACAGCTAAGAAATATATTTTGCTACCTAGGAACTGATATCTCTTTATAGGTTTTGTTAGAGCTAAATCTATGGTTTTTTCTTCAACTTCTTGTGAAAGTAAGCTACTAGCAATGTAAACCATAAATATTCCTGCATATAACCAAATGAAGTTCAAAAATTCTAATGAAAAAAATCCGTATGGAGTTGAAATTGCTGCTAAAGAATCTCCAAAAAAATCTAAGAACCCTGATGGAAATGTTTCTAAGACACTTTGAATTGATGTCATATCCATGGTTCCTAATAATAGAATGATCCCAAATCCTAATAGACCTATTAAACCACCCATTATGAGGATGATCCATTTTTTGTCCCAAAGATTTTCTTTTAACAAAGATATAACTTGATTCATTTTACATCCTCCTTTTGTTCATAATATTTTAGAAATAATTCTTCGAGTGCCGGACTAACGATGTCAAGATCCCTTAAATCTTCTTGAGAAAGTGAAATGAGCAAATTCTTTAATTTATTTCTTGCTACATGAAAAACTATCTGAGTCTCTTTTAAACCATTTTTTCTACTTTCTTCGCTATATTCTGGATTTTTCTTTTTAAATTCAAATAAATCTTTTTGATTAGTAAATTCAATTATTACTTCTTTCAAAGCTAATTTTTTTAACTTTTCAACTGTGGCTAATTCAATAATGTTTCCTTCACGAATTACACCTACTCTATGAGCAACACGTTCAACTTCCTCAAGTCTATGAGAGCTTAATAAGGCAGTAGTCTCATTTTCTTTTTGTTGTTCATAAAGAATTTTATAAAACTCACTCATTATCAATGGATCTAGACCAGAAGTTGGTTCGTCCGCAATTAATAAATCGACTTCAGGAGCAAGTGCAAGTATAATCCCCACCTTTTGTTTATTACCCTTGCTAAGTTCTTCTACTTTCCTATTTAAATTAAGTCTTAAACGTTCGGCTAGTTCTTCTATTCTTCTTCTTGGAATTGGTTTTTTATACATTCCTAATAAAATATCCAGATTTTTCCTTGCTGTTTTTTCTTTATACAATCCTAATTCACCTGGAAGATAAGCTACTCTTTGTAATATTTCTGCAGAATTTTCATGGCAATCTAATCCAAAAATAAATGCTTCACCTGAGGTTTTCCTAATTAAGTCCAATAAAACTCTTATTGTTGTGGTTTTCCCTGCTCCATTTGGTCCAAGTAACCCAAAAATTTCGCCTTTAAGTATTTTTAAGTCCAGGTTTTCTATACCACGAATTTTATTATAATATTTAGTTAAATTTTTTGTTTCAATTATTATCGATTCATTCATTTTAATCACTTAATTTTTTTTTCACTACTTTCAAATTCCGTGAAATCATTAATTAAAAATTAGGCATTATTTTTGATTAGTGTTTAACCATTCTTTTTTTGGTTAACATAAAATTTTTTTTATTTTCATATTTTTTGAAAATAAAAAATTTAAACGAGGTTTTTTATATTTATTTTTGAAAACGAATGAAGGAACCATTGGAAGAATATCATAAAAAAATGGACGCTTATGAGAAATTAGTAGTTGACTTTTTCGTAGAAAGTGGTAGGGCAAAAAATACAAGTCCAACATTTTCCACTATATTTGGATATTTATATACAAGAAAGGAATTAACTCAAAGACAACTTCAAGATTTAACAGGTTATTCTGCAGGAACCATTTCTCAAACTCTCAATCAATTATTAGTTCTAGGCATTTTAAGTAAGCATAATATTCCTGGTAAGCACCAAAAATTATATAAGGTAGTAGAAATTGGTCCAATAATGATTAGTTCTTCTTCGGGATTAATAGACACTCGTATAAGAAAAATGAAGTCTTTGATGAAAAGTATCGAGAAGTCATTAAAACACATTAATTATCGTGTTGAACAAATTGAAGAGAAAGCTGGAAATGAAGGAAGATTGGAAATGATTAAACATTCTATTCCAGAAAGAATTCAAAGATTACAATTTTTTTATGAAGATTTTTCTCCTATTATCACGATTCTCGAAAATATGGCGAAAAAAATTGCGACGGAGATGTTTAAAGTTGCTACGTAAAGAAATAATTGAAATTGAGGAAGAAATAAATAAAATGGAAAATAAAATTATTGAATTTTTCATTAATACAAACATAAATTATGGAAGGGATCCCATTAAAGCTACAGTCTTATCCAACTTTTATTTTCGGCATGAATTAACACAAAAACAACTGCAGACCTTAACAGGATTTTCTGCAGGTGCAATTTCCCAAGTTCTTAAAGAACTAGTTGAACGTAAAATCATTGATGAATATAAACCAAAAGGACGAGTTCCTTATCGTTATATCTTACCTAAAATGCCTGAATTTGTTGCTCGCACATTCATGGGTTCAACAGAATTGTATCTTAAAAAAGAAAAAGAATTCCAGAAAGTTTGGGAAGATATTAAAAAATTCCCAGAGGAATTACATGAAAATAGTCTTTATATTGGATTAAATACGTATTTCACGAATTTCTTTAAAGTATTACCCGTTTATAAATTATTAAATGAAATAAATTACGAAAATATAGATGAAATTTTGGAATAATAGCTAAAAAATTAACTTAATTATTCTATTTTAAAATAAAAAAAAGTAAATAAAGTTCTGGACAAAAATTTATCGTTATTTTGCGTATTTCGGTCTTTAGATTTAATATTCCAAGATATCACGGTGAACATGTATATCTCATTTTTAATTTAGATAGAAGTTTTAATAAGAAAAAATAAGTATAAAGCATCCTGATGATGGTCAATGCTGCCATTGCGGTTAAGATGGGCATTTCCGATCTAATCCTGAGCTTTCGGTACTTTCAGCATTGAAACGGGAGAGGGAAACGATCTTAACGAAAGGAATTTAAATCGAAACGTTCTTAATTTAAGTTGGAATTACAGAATTTCTGACCTGTCTACCGTATAATTAATCTTCATTTCGCGGAAATACCTGATATCGAAAAAAAAGCCAAGTAATAATTGATATAACTATTAATGTTGAAATAGCCGTAAGAATTTGCGCATTAAATCCATTGAGTTCAAAAATGAAAGATATCACAAATATAATCCAAATAAAAGCAAAAAGTATCGAAATTATTATAATTTCAATACGTCCTGGACGGTTAGATTTTTTGTTAATTGAATTATCTCCCATTTTATATGCTCCTTTCTTATAAGATTAATAATTCAGAACATTCCTCATAATAATATATTACTAAAATTTATTTTATTATATAAATTTTTACTTTTTATTAATTTGAAAGGAAGAGGTAAATTGAAATATAATACTGTTCAAGTATATACAACATTATTAATTATTTTATTTATAGGACAAATATCTTTTGGAATTTATACAACTACGAAAACCTTTGAATTTTTAAATAAGAATAATTTGCCACAAACTGATAATATTTTTGATATAGAACAAAATTCGACATTAAGCAATATTATCTCTAATATATATAATTTTGAAACACCTAAAATTACTTTATTTCAAGGATCATTCGATGATAAAGTTAATATAAGCATTTCAACATTTTTAAACTATATTAATCATAATATCACTATAAATTTACAAACCTCTTTAAGTTTCCTTATGAATAATACTTCAGATATCATTCTAATATTTTCTCATGGGTGCGAACAGGGTCTGATAATAAATAACACGGTAATTCCATAGCAAACTTTGGCAAAGGTTTTTAATAAATCTCAAGCAAAATCAATTTATATTGCAGTATGTTTTGGATCTAAAATATACAATTATACACAAAATGAAAATCAAAATGTTATCGCTTGGAACTCTAGAATAGATTCAATAGTTATTGCGGATTTTCTTGCATATTAAATTAATTTAATATGTGGTTATTTTAATGATGCCTTGACTAGCATTAATGCGTTTATTATAAGATTTGAAACAATTTTAAATGGAACTGCAGAATTTCTCCCATTGTTTGAATATAGAACTCAAGTATACAGTATTCCTTTCTTGCTAGCATCTGCTGCTGTATTAATTAAATTTTCAAGTTTTGAATCAAGTTTAAGTTCAGCTTTATCTAGTGCTCTTGGTATTTTAACCTACATACTTTCTTTTTTTCCAGAAGTGGCGGTGCTAACTCCTATATTAGGTGCTATAATTACTTTTGAAATTTTGACAATTTCTGCAATAATAAGTATTAGCGCGCTTTATCATAGTTCAATACATGCTGAAGGATCCATGATAGCCTATTATGCATATGTCTGGCCAACTCCTGGTTATATTTGGTGCGAAGCACGAGGACCAAATGAAGAATATGTCTTTGGGGTCCCAATTTCAGATGTATTTGGTTCTCTTACAGTTTATTGCATACTTGATAACGCCTATTGGTCGAATCCTGTGGTTCGTAATTGGCAAAGTTATGGTTTACCTGTAGGAGAAGCTACAGCAACCGGCACTCCTATTGGGACTTCTCTTAATTCAGGATCTGCAAGATCAATTACTTTCGATGTTAAAAATACAGGTGTCACTCAAGCCACTTATTCCTTCGAAATCCCAGGGCTTCCTAGCACTTATTACAGTCTTCCTTCTCCTATCACGCTGGACCCGGACCAAGCAATCTCGATAACCATGGATTTGCACCTACCAAGCACGGCTCCTACCCAACCACTTCCTTATCGTGTGAATGTAATATACAATGGAAAAATAACAACTTCTGTAAGTTCCGTATTACACGTTACAGATTCAGTAGCCCCGAATTTTGAACTTGCAGATGCAACCATTCTTGATAACCAGATTTTTAATTATTTTGTTGATATTAATACGACAGAAGGAGCTACCAATTTGGTGGCCCAATTATATTTTCAAGGTAATGTAGTGGGAAGTGATTCATCTCCAACGATTTCATCCATTTCTAATGGACAAAGGTATATATTTGAATTTGTAAAACCGCTTGTATTGGGGAATTATACCATTTAAGTGACTGCATCTGATGCTGCGGGAAATACGCGCGCAAAAAGTGCCACGATCCATTACCTCGATGATGATGAAATGGATCCAACCATCAACATTACCCCGCTAACTCAATGGATTACGGATGCGACAAGTTCTTTAACTTTTTCAGTGTCTGCGATGGATCCATCCGGAATTGCATCAATCAATGTTATATTTGACCAGTATCTTGTTGGAATCACCGCGGGAACATATGTGCTTCCCAGTCCAAGAGATCCTGGTCCTCATCTCATTCAGGTTGAAGCAACTGACAATGATCTCGATCGGGGAACTATAGATCAATCAAGCAATTTCTCGGTTGGAGCAGTTTACATCACTGATGATGATGCCACACCCCCCGACATCAATATTACGTATGTGGGGTCCAAAACGGATGGTGATTCAGGAACATGGCAGGTAACTACCGGAGATCCTGAAAGCGGAATTTCCACCATGCAAGTCTTTATCGATGATATCTTGATAGGAACTGAAAATGGGTCTTATTCCGTGCCTAATTCTCTGGGAAACCATACAATAAGGGTAAATGCTACCAATGCAGACTTAGATCGTGGGGGAATTAATCAAGAGAGTGCTTTAACCAAGCAAGTCATCCATATCATTGATGATGATACTCAGCCTCCCGAAGTTTCATCCCTTAACATCTTGACTAATCTTTAAGATTTGATCGTGCAATTCAATGCGACGGACCAGAGTGCGATAGCAAATATTACGACATTAATTGATGACCAACCCATCCTTCCAAGTTTGATCACCCAAACAGGATCAATTTATCGTGTCGAGATTGGAAATTTGACCTTACAAGTTGGAAGTCATCTCTTAATTCTTAATCTGATCGATGACGATAATGATCGGAAAAATGATAGTTTATCAACCATTATCGTTAATGCATTTACCGCAACTCCTGTCATGGCAATGAACCATATCTTGAACGAATTAAACGCGCTAGAAGTAACATTGCCTCAAGATTTGACTTATGGTCTAAAGAATATCCTCCTTCAACAGATCCACAAAGCAATGCAAGATGTGAATTGGTCAATACAAACCTATATTGACTCTAAAACTTGCAAGTCTATCATCTTAGACAAACTGGCTAAAGTTCATCTTTCCATATCTAATGCAATGGTTGAGTTAGGTAACTGGATAGGATGTGTCGACGACAGTTTCATGATAAGCTTTCTAAATTCAACACGCGAGATTAAAAATGAATTAACACTGATCATAGGTGAAATTGTTGGAACTGACCTGGCCAATACTATTGCAACGATTGAAACGGAGATTTTAAATCTTGCCAACCAAATTCACGATGAAATTTCTTTAATAAAAGCAATGGTCATTAACTTGAATTTGTGGCAAGCCTGCAACAATCTCGACTCTGCCATGGTTTTAATGACTTCTACGAATAACAATGCCATAAATGAGCTCTTACAAGATGCTATGAAAGATTTAAACAAGGCAATTTATATTATATATCTATTGAAGAATTTAGGATGCATTTCCCTCGAACAGGCGAACTCTTTAATATCTACAATAAATGAATTTATAGCGAGATTATCACTTATTACTTCTTAATTTTATTTCATTTTTTTTTTCTTCTTCATTTTCAAAAAATATTGACGTGTATTAATTAAAAATGTTGACTAACAAAAAATATTCCATAAATATTCTATATATACCTTAACCGTGATATTTTGGAATCAAATAATTTTAAGACTGAAAAAAATATCTAAGATGAATCTGAGCAACCAGAACCTAATTATTTTTTTTCTTGAATTTTAAAAAACTTAATTTTTATAACATTTCAAAAAAACCTAAATAAGGTAATTTACTTTCTTTTTTGATAATTAAAAAAAATATCAATTATTGGGCTGAACTTTTTATGGTAAGCAAAGAATTGGAAATGATAATAAAATTCTTAAGAAAAAATCAAATTCTAGGTGTTGATATTCCTGTTGAACAAGCAAGACAATTTTTAAATAAGTTAACTTCAATGACAAAGCCTCATAAAGATATTAATATCGAAGCATTTAACATTAAATCAATTTCAGCTGAGTGGATCTCAGCTCCAGATGCGCAATCTGACAAAATAATATTATATCTTCACGGAGGAGGTTATGTAACTGGCTCCATTGATACACATCGAGCATTTATTTCTTCTTTATCTCAAAAAATAAAATGTCATTGTCTCAGTATTGATTACAGATTAGCACCTGAAAATCCATTCCCTGCCGCTTTAGATGATGCAATAACTGCATATCGTTGGCTAATAGAAGAAAAAATGATTCATCCATCAAATTTAATAATAGCTGGCGAATCTGCAGGAGGTGGACTAACTTTATCTACGATTATGAAAATTAAAAAAATCGGTTTAGCTTTACCTTCTGCTTGCATGGTCTTTTCACCATGGGCAGACCTTTTAAATACTGGGGCAACTCTTAAAACAAAAAAAGAAGAAGATCCATTTCTTTCACCAGAAGTTCTTTTTAAGTTCTCAAAAATGTATTATGCAAATGATGATCCTAAAAATCCTTTAATTTCTCCCCTTTACGGTGATTTCAAAGATTTTCCTCCTTTACTAATACAAGTTGGAACGTCCGAAATTTTATTAAGTGATTCAACTCGTGTTGCAGAACGCGCAAAAGAAGCCGGTGTAGATGTAACTATTGAACAATATAATCAAATGATACATGCTTTTCAACTTTTTGAATCCTTCGTTCCAGAAGGAAAAGAAGCCATGAATAAAATAAATAATTTCGTTCAAAAAATATTTTTTGAGTAATTTAAGACTACCAAATTCTAGGAAATAATCTAAACTTTACTTTTTGTGTATATTCTCCATAACCATCTAATTCGTCAATAAGCATTTTATCTTCAAGGAATGTCCTTATAGCGAATAAAATGAAAATCACTGCAGATGGTATAATTGTTAATAATGAACAGAAAATCAATGGAATAGCAATACAACCCATTAAACTTGCTAAATAACCTGGGTGGCGAATATATTTATAAGGGCCTATTGATACGACTTTATGGGATCTATTTCTTTGAATACGGGCGCTGGCTTCAAAATAAGAATTAACAACCATCGCCCACGCTCCCAAAACTCCGCCAATGATCCAGATGATGGAACCGATTGTTATCAAAAGGAAATCCATTGAAACAATAATTGTTAATCGAAATCTAAAATCCAATCCCGCTATTATTGGAGTAAGAAATATAAAAATAATCCAAATCAATAATATTTTCTGATCCCACGATTTAGTCCCTTTTTGGGATTTTCCCCGCAAATTAACCAATTCAATATCTTTAATGTACAATGCAGCAATAGTTCCTAATGTCGTGATGCTATATAAAATATAGAATATCCAACCTGATAAAATAAAAATAGAACCTGAGAATAAAATTAATAAAATCACTTGAATTATAATCATAAAGATTGATTTGACAATGTATCTGATTCCAGTTATGTTCAATTTTGATTTTTCTTGGTTTTCTTCCATTTTAATACACTATTCAAGTTCTATATAATTAGTTAATATCAATAGATTTAAATCAGATATATCATGTTGTAAGATATATATGCCAAAGCCCAAACGGTTACATCTCGGATGGTTGCAACAGACTATTCTAAGCATGCTTTGGAATAAAGAAAGAGAGATGTACGGATTAGAAATCCAACGGGAATTAAATTTTATTGGGGAAAAATTAGGCGCTGGACAATTATATCCTGCATTAAAATCTTTAGAAGAAATGAAGGCGATCACTTCAAGGGAGGAGGAACGAAAAGGGGCAAATAGAAAGCTATATAGAATAACTGAAAGAGGACGATTTTTAATCTATCAAAGTTTAACGGGTTTATTCATCATTTTGGAAAAAATTTCTAACAAAATTTACTCCTTTATATTCAATGAAGTTCCGAAATTAGTGGATGTAAAAAAAGACATGTTAATTGTTGATTTTACATTCTTGCATATGGAAGAAGAAAGATTCAAATTAGCCAAATTATTGGGACCAAAGGGACAATATTATATAATCAGTACAGAAAAAAGATATTCTGATTATTTCAAAGAACTTATTGAATTCGAAAATCTTCAAGACCTAATTAGCGTCGTAAAAAGGCGAAATTATATTGTAAACCTTCCAGATAATTTTGCAGATCTTGGATTAGTATTTTTTACAATGCATGAAGACGATTCTGATTGGATAATTCCTGAAATGAAACGTATTTTAAAACCAAACGGAAAGGGAATAATCATTGATGTCCAAGGTTTAAATGGTCATATAATTGAGACCATGTTATTGGAATTAATTCCGAGACATTCAAAAATTGGGATCAATTTAAATGAACTTTTTCCAATGCTCGATGAATATAATTTAGAAATTATCAATCAAAAAGAAGAAAAAGGCGTTATTTTTATAATAATTAAAAAATAGATAGAAATTAAAGGATCTTTTTTTCCTTTAATATTTTTGGTAGTTGATTTTTTAATTCAAAGCTATTAGTAAAAATTTTATTGCCCTCAACAACAACACAGTTTCCACGAAGACCTAATTCTTTAGCTTCTTCGGAATTTATGTCTTTTGTTTCAAAATTAATATATTTCATGTAATCCATTAGTATGTTGAAAATTCTTTCCATAAATTTATCATACATGCAACCGCATTCGTTTATAGGGACGTAAATGTCAATATTTAATTTTTTATTTTGCATTTCAACCGTCTATTAAAAATTTTTAATCCATTACAATATATAATTTGGTAAAATAAAATTTTTCAAAATTAGATTTATGTTTATAATTTTAATTAAGGAGATGAATTTTTGACTTATGAAGATATAATTTTTGAAAAAAAGGATGGGATTGCTAGAATTACAATAAATAGACCCGAAAAATATAATGCTGCAAGGCAACAGACCGTTCATGAACTAATAGATGCTTTTAATCAATGCATGGATCCAGAAACTGGTGTAGTAGTATTTACTGGTGCTGGAGACATGGCTTTTTGTACTGGTGGAGATCAATCAACCCGTGAAAAAGGAGGTTATCAAGGAAAATACATGTTGCCATTAGAAGTGGGTTGGCAAACTGTCACTCATCAGATTCGCACGTTACCTAAACCCGTTATTGCTCGTTTGAATGGTTTTGCTATTGGAGGCGGTCATGTTTGGCATGTAGCTTGTGATTTAAGCATTGCTGCTGATAAAGAAAAACCTTATTTGGGTCAAGCAGGACCTCGTGTGGGGTCATTCGATCCTGGATTTGGAACAGGTGATCTTATGCGTGCTGTTGGAATAAAACGTGCAAAAGAAATATGGTATCTTTGTCGTCGATACACGGCAAGAGAAGCTTTAGCAATGGGATTAGTAAATGCTGTAGTGCCCATGGAAAAATTAGATGAAGAAGTAGATAAATGGTGCAAAGAATTATTAGAAAAAAGTCCTACAGCTTTGAAAATGTTAAAATATGCATTTTTAGCTGAAACGGATGGTACTACGGGTGCAACTTATCTTGGAATTGGTGGTTTAGGATTATTTTATGGAACAGAAGAGGCGGTTGAAGGTAAAAATGCTTTTTTGGAGAAACGTAAACCGAATTTTAGGGAAAAAATGAGTTGAGGGATGAAATATGGAAATTAAAACAGTTTGTGTTATAGGTGCGGGAATTATGGGTGCAGGGATCGCTCAAGTTTGCGTTTATAATGGTTATGATGTGCATTTGGTGGATTTAAATAAAATTATTCTTGATAAAGCCCTATCATCTATTAAATATAATTTAGATCGATTTTTTGTAGCAAAAAATAAGATATCAAGTGAAGAAGCTGAAAAGATCCTGAAAAAAATATCAATTTTTACGGATAGAAAAGAAGCTGTTAAAGGAACCCAGTTAGTTATTGAAGCTATTTTTGAGGATATGGAGCTTAAAAAGAATCTATTCCAAGAATTAGATTCAATATGCGATAAAAACGTGATATTAGCTTCAAACACGTCCTCTTTAAGCATTACAGAGATGGCTTCGAAAGCAAATCATCAAGATAGGATTGTGGGAATGCATTTCTTCAACCCCGTTTCTGTAATGAAGTTGATAGAATTGATAAAAGGATTAAATACGTCAGATAAAGTGATGGAAATTACAAAAAGGTTTTCTGAAAGCTTAGAAGGCAAAATTATCGTCTCCATTAAAGATTCTCCTGGCTTTATTACATCGAGGTTGATTTATGTAATGGCGAATGAAGCAGTGAATATGTTAATGGAAGGAGTTGCAACTGTAGAAGATATAGATAAAGCTTGTAAGTTGGCTTTCAATTTTCCGATGGGTCCATTAGAACTTTCGGATTTAATTGGAAATGATGTATACAATCATATAGGGGAATATTTATCAAAAGAACTAGGGGATAAATATAAACCTAGTTCGTTATTGAGAAAAATGGTTCATGCAGGATTATTAGGAAGAAAAACAAATAAAGGTTTTTATGATTATAATAAATAATAGTGATATTTATGGATTACAAAACAATAATTATAAGAAGAGAAGAATATATTGCATTTTTAATTATTAATAGACCTAATAAACTCAATGCACTAAATAAACAACTGAAATTAGAAATATCAAGAGCACTTGATGAATTTGAGAGAGATAATAAAATAAAAGTTATCATAATATCAGGGACTGGTTCTAAAGCATTCAGCGTTGGTGATGATATATCTGAATTTGAGTCCAGAACTAAGGGAGATTTTAAACTACTTCAGGATCTTACGAATCAAATAGCTAATTTGAAAAAAATCGTTATAGCTTCAATTGATGGGTATGCCCTAGGAGGTGGATGTGAGATTGCTTTAGCATGCGATTTTAGAATTGCAACTAAAAATTCGAAATTTGGTTTGCCAGAAATCAATTTGGGATTAATACCTGGAGCTGGTGGTTCTCAACATTTGCCAAGATTAATTGGGAAGGCTAATGCTCTTGAATTAATTGTAACTGGTGAACATATTGATGCTAATAAAGCTAAAGAAATAGGATTAATAAATTATATTGTGGAATATGATGAATTAGAGAAAAAAACATTGGACTTAGCCAAAAAAATTGGAGATAAAGATTTAAAATCTTTACAAGCTGCCAAAGAGCTTGTTAATTATGCTATTAACCAAAATTTGGTTGAATCACTAAAAAAAGAATTAGATCTAATATGGAAGCTTAAAGAAACTGAAGAGTCAAAACAAAAAATCAAACTCTTTCTTAAAAAATAAACATATCATTTTAAAAAAAGCTTAGATATTTCCTCCAATTAGGCTAATCCGATTTGTACAAGATTTTTAGAATTTCTGATAATTTTATAAATGAGTATTTTCTTAATGAAAGCTATATTATTGAGAATTGCTGTTCTCAACATTTTTTTGAAAGATATTATAGAAAATATAATCAGGAGATGATTAATTGGTGGATTTAAATGTTTTATTTCAAACAGCTGATTGGAAAAAAGAAAAACATACCCCTGTTATTGAAATAGAAAAAGGAGATAAACAAATCAAAATTAAATTAATGGTTGGGAAAGAAATACCTCATCCAAACACTACTGCACATCATATCTTATGGATTGATTGTTATTTTTTACCAGATGGAGAAAAATTTCCTTACCAAATAGGAAAAGCAGAATTTTACGCACATGGTGCATCTGTGGAAGGAGCAGATTCTAGCACTTTATCAACAAAACCCGCTGCTAGCTTCGTATTAAATACTGAAAAATCAGGAATAATAATTGCTACATCATATTGCAATATTCATGGACTATGGAGAAATTCACTCGAAGTCAAATTATAATTATTTTTTATTTTTCTTAAAAAAAATAATTTTAATAATAGAATATTTTTCCCTTTATAAATTAGCATTCTATTAAACAACGTAAATATTAATATATTGAAATGATTCTAATTTTGTTAAAAACGTTTATAGAATATTCATAAAAAATATGGGGTTTGAAAAAAATGCCGACTGAAACTGAAATTTTAAAAGAACAATTAGACATTTTGGTAGAAGCCACTAATACTTTGGCAACTGCAATAAATAATTGGTGTGAAAGTGATCCAAAATCCAAATCAGTTCAAGAAGAAGCTCAAAAAGTTATAACTTTAGAAAAAAAAGGTGATAGAGTAGAAGAGAAATTTATTGAATATTTATATAAGGGAGGCGCAGTTCATTTTTCTAAAACTGATAAATTAACTCTTTCAGCTAAAATTGATAAGATCTTGAATATGGAAGAATTGGTAGCTCGATATTTAATGGCTCAACCAAAGTCTATTTTAATTGAAAAAACGGTTTCTGAAGATATTAAGAAATTATCAAATAGTATTGTAAAAACCATCGAGACTTTGAGAGAATGCGTGCTTCTTATAAATAAAGATTTTGATGAAGCTAAAAGATATTCAAGAAAAGTGGAAGACGAAAGAAGAGAAGCAAGAAATCTTGAATGGAAAATATTAAATGACCTACTAAATCTTAAAGAACTTAATGTTCACACGCTTCTAATTAAACAAATTGTTGAATTATATGTAATGGTAGCAGATAAAGCCGAAAGCCTAGCTGATTTTATCGATACTATCGTTATAAAATATAGTACACTAAGATAAACTGAGTGGGATTCGATGGCAGTTGATCCGGTAATTCTCACGATATTAATTATTATATTATACTCCCTTGCTATCGGAATTGCAGTTGGGATAGGAGCTAATGATGAGACCTTAGCTACTGTTGCAGGAACTGGAAAGTTAAAAATCAATCATGTCTTGATTATTGGTGTTATATGCGCTATTATAGGGGCAGTTGTTTTTGGTTCAGGCACATCTGAGACAATAGGAGGCGATCTAATGCATGAAAGTATTAGAACCGCCGCTTTCATGCTTGCCATAATTTCTTCAACAATTTTTTGGTTGTTATTATCATCAATGAAATCTTTACCCGTTTCTACTACTCATGCAGTTGTTGGATCCGTTATTGGTGTTGGGATTTTGGCAGTATTTTTTCCTTGGAGCGGACTTCCGCCTGGGGTTTCACCAATTGGAGCTGAAGGAATAATTAAGGTGCTTATTGGTTGGGTGACTTCTCCTATTGTTGGTTATTTTGGTGCCTTTGGGATGCATTTACTAGTTTCACGTTATGTCATGAAAAATTTGAAAGGATTGGAGCAAATAGAAAAAGCTGAAAAAATATTTGTTTGGTTATTATTAGGGATAGTAATTTTTACTGCTCTTACGAGAGCTGGAAATGATGTCGCGAATTCTATTGGTATTCTCTCAGGATTTCAGGGGATTCCTCTTTTACCGCTTCCTTTATTATTGTTAATTTCGGGTTGTGGTATGGCTATTGGTCTTTTTATCATCGGACGTAGAGTTATCACGAATGTAGGCTCTAATATCGTGTCATTAAAACCATCAGATGCTTTTTCAGTTGAATTAAGTGTAATGATTTCAATGACTATTTTTACCTTAATTGGAATGCCAATCAGCGGTACACAAGTTCTCATTTTTGCCATTATGGGTTCGAGTAAAGCTAAAAGAGAAAAACCAAATAGTAAAGCAATTAAAAAAATAGTAATATCTTGGATTATAACAATACCAGTTGCAGCTCTCGTTGCAGTAGGCTTTTATTTCTTATATTTCTGGATCCCTTGGGGTATCTAATTTCCTTTTTTATTTTTTATTCTTCTCTAAGATGTTTACGCATCAATTTTTGAATATCCTCGGATAGAAAATTGGTAATTTCGCCAGTCCAATTTGCTAAAACCGATGATTTGGATTTCTCGAATTCTGTGATGAAAGAAATTAATTTTTCATGAAAAAGTTTAGAATCCTCCGTTACAATTAACACTCCAAAGGAATACCTTCCATGTCTTATTAATACACTCCTATTTTTACTTGAAAATGAGTGAATCTCCTCTCCTCCCTCCAATCTCAACAATTCTTTCATTCCCTCTGATATTGCAAAAATGAATCCTCCTATTAATGAATTTTCTGAACTCAAGGCATCATAAGACATGCAGGATTCAAAGTTATGTTCATATAATAATTGTCCACTATTACTGATTATAAAAATTGATTTAATGGAGAAGTAAGATCCTATGGATTCCAAAAAATCAGGATATTTTATGAGAAAGAAAATAAACCCTATTAAAATAATTGCAAGAAAAATATTATCAATAAATATGCTTATATCAAGGTGGATATCATACCAAAAATATAAGAGTCCTGGTAATCCTAAACTTAATATTCGTTCTATTGTCAAAAAAATAGAGAACATGGTAAATATATTTGATTGTAATATAACTTTTTTATTACTAATTTTACTTGAAACTTGTCTATTTGCAAAAAAAATAACGATAATAAAAGGGCAATATAAAATAATGGAAATTAAATGTGCTGTAATATCGAATTGAAAAAGATAAAAACCAAAACTATTAGAAATAGTCTGATAAAAAGTGAAAGCATAGTAAAATGTCAAGAAAACGGCAAGAAAACCTTGATAATAAAGTAAAAAAGTTCCTCCTTTTATTTTAAAATTTGCATTTTTTAAAATTTGTAGGTGTAATTGAACAATAAAGACAAATGCTATTAAAATAGCAAATATTTTAAAATAATTACCTACTATGTCAAAAACAGGAACATAATACCCTGTGAGGCTAATCCAAAAAAATCTGAGGCTATCTAATCCAACAGTAGCTCCAAAACATACAAAATAAAAGAAAATTAGCCTATTTACGACTGTCTGATACTTTCTATTAGCTATAAAATAAGTAATGCTAGCTATTACAGTAGTTATTGAATTTATTAATGCTAAAATCAAATAAATTATCTGAAGTCCACTCATTATTTTCAAATTCCATTTGATATATTTCCTTGAATTCACATCAAAATTTCTGTAGAGGATTTATATTGCATTAAATTTAAAGTTGATTTTTCATAAAATTTTCTACTTTTTTAATTATTTCTTAAAATATCATAATTTAACATTAAAAAGTGAATTAAAATTCTGTTAGTTCGTCACAAGATCATTAAAACGAATTATTAAAATTTGAAACCATAACATTAACGACAAAAAAAATTTTTATTCTCATTTTTGAAGCTTTAGACAATAATTCCATGAAAATCTAATTTCTTAATAATTATAATAGGAGAAAAATCTAAGATTATTCCAAAGAATGGAATTATTTTGAAAACATTTTGGTGACAAAAATGGGAAAATTAGATGGTAAAACTGCCTTAATAGCCTATGCTGGAGGCGGTATTGGAAAAGCTATTGCTGAAGCTTTCGTAGCTGAAGGAGCGAAAGTTATTGTTCAAGATGATGACGCTGCCAAATTGGCTGGCGTTCCTGGTGAACAAGTCATTGCAGATTTACGCAAAAAAGAAGACGCTGATAAATTGATTGCTAAGGCTGGAGGCAAATTAAATATCTTAGTCAACAATGAAGATCATGTCATTGGTGGAAAATTAGGCAAATTAACTACAGAAGATTTTATTACAACGGTTGATTATAATTTGAAAACAATTTGGCACACATTAGCTGCTGTATATGCCGGTATGAAAGAAGCTGGCGGAAATATCAGCATTATTAATATCGGTTCGGTCGCAGGTGCTGCAGGAATTGATAAATATGCTGATTACTCTGCTGTAAAAGCCTGTTTGTTTGGTTTAACGAAAACGGTAGCAAGAGAATGGTCGCGTTTTAAAAACGTGAGGTGTAACACAATCATGACTGGTCAAATCAAGTTTTCTGAAGGTTATACCGAACAAGGAATCGGAAAGAAAGCTGCAAAAGCATTGTCGATGAACAATCCGTTAGCTAGTACAGTCGTGAAACCACAAGATATTGCAAAAATAGCTGTATTTTTAGCATCAGATGATTCAATAGCTATTAATGCAGAAATGATTAATGCAGCTGGAGGCTTGTATACTATTTCAGGAGAGTGAGAAAATATGGTAGATATGTTAAAAGGAGAAAAAGCAATTATTACAGGTTCTGCTCAAGGGATTGGAAAATCTATTGCCTTGAAATTTGCCTCTGAAGGCGCAGATATTATGATTGTTGATCTTGATGTCGATAAAGCCGCTGAAACTAAAAAAGAAATTAATGATAAATATCCAAATGTCAAGGTTGCAGTTGTTGCAGGAAAAGACGTTGGTGATATCGTTAAAATGGCAAATTGCGAAAAAATGGCTGAAGTTGCTAAGAATGAATTGGGTGGCTGCACTGTTCTGATTAATAATGCAGGATTGACTCTTGATAAACCTATCCATACACTTTCTGAGCAGTGGTGGGACATTATTCTCAACGTTATCCTAGTTGGTTCATTTAATATGACTAAGGCAATTGCTCCATTAATGCAAGAAGGTGGATATGGTAAAATCTGGAACGTTTCTTCGGTTGCTGGAATAGGCGGGAATGCTGCACAGATCAATTATTCGTCTGCAAAATCTGGATTAGTAGGATTGACTAAAGCTTGTGCAAGAGAACTTGCGAAGGATGGAATTGCTGTTAATGTTGTTGGCTTTGGAGCAATATGGACTAGATTGATCCAACCTCATGATGATATTGAAATTATGGGGCAAAAGATGGGTCAAATGAAAGCCATGTCTGGTCAATCAAAAGATGCAGCAATGGGATTATACAAAGCAGGAATTCCAATGTGCAAGGGTAGAGATACTCCTCTATTACCTGATGATGTAGGTAACTGGTTTGCTGCATTATGTACGAGAGATGCACATTATATGACGGGAAACTGGATGGTTTTTTCTGGCGGGATGATAATCTAAAAAAGAGAAATTCTTTCTCTTTCTATCTTTTTTTACTTTCTTCTTTTTTAAAATAGTATCATCTCCTTATTTTGCGATTGATCAATGTTTTTATGATTTTAAGAGTAAGATTTAGGCTATAATTACTATTTAGATAAAACTTATGAACTAAAGAAAAAAAAATCAATTAATTAATCAAATTATGCTCCAAGACTGCCCTATTTTTCTTTATTTTCTTCTCCTCGCTCCCACCGAGTCTTATTTTCAAATCTTGCATCTGAATAAATTTCTTTGATACGATCTCTGATATAATTATTAATTTCTTCAAGATCTACTTCATCTGCAAGATTTTTCCATGTTATTGGTCCAAAATAGAGATGTTTACCAAGTTCATCTTGCTCGACTTTGGAATAAATATTACATATCTGTTGCCTTAAATAAAAATCAGAATCATAAAAATAAAAATCATAATCGTTAGAGTTGTTATTTATGATGATGATTTTTTTATTAGTCACGAGTAATTCCTTATTTTCATTTTTTAAAACCACTCGGTTTATCGGAATGTAATTCAAAGAAAATTCAACTAATGAAATTATAATGTAAAAAGATCCGCCTATTACGCTTAAAAGAAAAAGCAAGATGCATATAACAAATAAAATTTGATATATCATATCATAATCATTCATCATTTCAGAGATCTCTAAATAATTTGGCACAATTTTCGTGTAAAAATCAGGAAACATGAACAAAGGAATTACAGATAAGATTGTAAATATTATTAATATCTTTAAAATTTTGACTGCAGATTTCTTCCTTTCTTTTTTATATTTCAACACGCATTTTTCTACAGAAGGAATCAATGCATATTGGATCTTCTCCTCTTTTTCTAAAATTTTATCAATTATTCTCTGATTCATACTTCTTCCTCTTTGATACTTAATGCCATTTTTTCATAGAGTAAGTTCCTTAGGAAAAGATAATCAGAAATCCCAATAAGTTTCGTTTGATTCTTCATCTTTAGGTTTGGTTTTTCAGAACAGCAAATAGTAGCAATGGATTCCTTCCCAAATCTTGCTTCAAAGGGACCCTTTGTGATCTCAATTTGATTTATTGATTTAAAAAGTAATTCCAGAGCGTGATTCCTTTTGAGGAAGACTATTTTTGAATTTGTTATGAGATATTTAGAATTTTTATTCATCAATTTCGGGATAATATCAGAAATCACTCCTATCATCACGACTGGTGCCATGAACAAGTATAAAATTATGAAAATACCGATAACTATTACAAAATCATCATCCAATATTTTCAAGTAAGTATAGATTGGACCTAAATATAACAAGAGTAGAAAAAAAATTACCAATAAAGGGATGATAACCAAGAGATCGATAATACACGATTTATTGATGTAATTTTTGGAAGGCATACCTTTCCAGAGGATTCCCTCTTCATCATACTTGTTAATCACTTGTTCTTCAATTAAAAACTCAGATTTTTCTTGACGAATGTTAATATATTCTTGAATGTTAACAGGTTCAGATGGTGTAAAACCAAAATTGATGGAAATAACATTTAAAATACGAACTAATTTATTCAATTCTCCATGATAATTGGGAAATCTCGAATAAAAATGCTTTAATTTTCTATTGAAATTTAGATATAACTTTCGACCATCGGCTTGAAAGCTTATAGGATCGGATGGGTTTATTATCAACTGTTTAGCTTTCCACTTTATCTTGGAGATGATTGAAATATCTTTCACGGTGATGGACTCAGAATTAATGATAAATCTCAATTTATCTCTGAATAAGGGATAACAAAGGGCTAAAATAATAACAAATATACTAGCAAATATTAGAATAACAAATAAAATCGTGTATCCAATATGAAATATCAAGAAAAAATTTAAAATCTCATTAGGAATTAGTAAAATAACGACATTAAGGATAATAGTTGCAGTTATCCAATAAAATAAATTTGCTCCTGATACTGCAACGATTAGCCCTGCTTTACTATCAGTTTCTTTAATTTTTATTTCAAAGGAATGATATACTATAAGCATGATAATAGGAATATCTAAAATAAGCATCATTAACGTGTATTCATTAAAAACCATTATTGTTCCTCCCACTTGTTTTCAGCTAATAATTTGGTCAAAATATTTCTGATGGTTTGAAACTCATTAAAATCCAAATTTCTTATATCAAATCCTGTAGGTATTGCCTCCGTCGATATTTGAAGGGTAAAATAATTATTCAATTTGTCGTTCATTCCTCGTTTACCTTTAAAATATAGAACCTTCTTCAAACTAATATCACAATCCCAACTTATGGTAGAAATGATCCGAGAAGATGTAATCCATAATTCATGACCTCTTTTGGGAAACGTGCTTTCTTCTCGAAAATAGATAATATATGTTCCAATCGGAGGTATTAGAAAAAGCATTATAATTAAAAAGATCATAAATGTGTCCATGAGAGGAGAAGAGGTGCTCAATCTCAACCAAAAATTCCAAGATGGCATCAATATAATTATGAAAAGTGGTGTAAGAATGGAAATTTCGATAGGAAATATTATTTTTGCAGCTGTTTTCTTTTTTTTCGAATATGTTTGCTGATCCACGAAACAAGAGTATAATAATTTCTCGTCTTTTTCCAAGATTTTCGTGATTTTTTCTGGCAATTCGCTCACTCGTGTTTCATATAAGGATAATTCTCTTTCAATTGAATAAGATTACTAAAATCGATTTAATATAAAAAGTTTTAATAAAAAGCTCAAGAACGTGATCTTAATAGTTAAATAGATTAGATAAATAAGATTTATCAATCATTAATCATTCTCATATCTAATTAACTCTCGTTTCATTACGTACTATTGATCAAGATCATCTTTCATTATATCCTTTCAAGATCATTAATTGTACCGGGGCGTTTAAATATCATTTATAATAGTACTTGCTAGTTGAATATCAATGGGGAAGGTGATGAAAGTCTTGTCGACTTATTTTTCAGAATTTCCCTCTTCCTCCCCTATATATTCCCTCTTGACGACAAGACCATCAAAACATCTCCATTCTGATATTCTTTCTTTTAACATTAAAAATATTTTAAAGTCTCCACAATCAAAACTCTAAAAGATCGGTAATCAATTAATGAACCTTGATAATCTATGATTCTTATATTCAATCATATCAGAATTTGGGATATTAAATAGAAAGAAATAAGTATTGAAGATATTAATTTTTTAAGTTTTAATTTCACTAGCTCCTTAATGAACTTTTATTAGTTTTAAAACATAATGATTAACGTGATGATGAATAGGACTGTATTAAGTTCATGCAATTTAATTGAATCACTAGGGAATGAAAGTGATATTTTTCGTAAATTTATTAATTATACTATAAATAATATAAATCAAAATGATAATTATTATTTAAATTGGAAAAAAATTTCAATTAAAATTTATGGTGAGCAATATTTATCAGAAAAAATTGATGAAAAAATTGCTTTATTTTATCATCTTAAGTTTAGACCCACAATTGATCTCCTATTATTTGTATTATTAACCTATCATTCATTATTGATTAAATTATTCGCTGTTGAAGTTCTCTTCAACCATTTAACATCATCATCTATTTTAAAGGAGCTTTCCAAGATTGAAGATAATTCAATTCTGATTAAGAAGTTAGAAAATATTGAGAATAATTCTATTTATTCTGAATTAAAAATCAAGAATTTTGTTAACGAAGAACCATTTTCTTGGTATTTAAAAGAACCGAATGATGAATTAAAATCATATATCAATAGAATCATTAAGATTTTATTGAAATTCGATTTTAATATTATTGATATTAATCAAGATATATTTCAAGACTTTTATCAAAACATCATTCATCAAAAAATTCGCCAACGAATCGGTGAATTTTATACACCTGATTGGTTAGCAGATTTCTTGTTACAAGAAATGAATTTAAAAAGGAGTTTAGACCAAAAAATCTTAGATCCCAGTTGTGGTTCTGGAATATTTTTGATCAAACTCATAAAGTTTTATAAAGAGATTGGTAAAAATAAAAATTTAAATAATCAAGTGATTTTAAGAAATATTTTAGAAAATATTAATGGTTTTGAATTGAATCCGACTGCTGTATTAACGGCAAAGATGAATTATTTATTAAATATTTTAGATTTGATTCAAAATAATACGATTGATGAAATTAATATCCCGATTTTTCAAAAGGATTCTTTAACAGAAAAAGATCAATCATATGACATTTTAATAGGAAATCCCCCTTGGGTCAATTGGGAAGATCTTCCATATGAATATAGAAATAATTTAATAGATCAATGCAAAAAATATGGACTTTTTTCATTAAAAGGCTTCCAATCTAGATTAGGTGGTGGAAGGAAAGATTTTTCCATGATTTTTTTATACTTTTGTGCTGATAACTATCTAAAAATCAATGGTAAATTAGGTTTTCTTATAACTCAAACGATTTTCAAGACTAAAGGTGCAGGAGAAGGGTTTCGAGGATTTTATTTAGCATGCGAAAATATTCCATTAAAGGTCGAAATGGTTCACGATCTCGTTCAAATTAAGCCCTTTAACTCCTCAAACATGACTGCTCTAATAATTCTGGAAAAGGGAAAAACTACATTATATCCCATAAATTATTATAAGTGGAATTTTAAAGATCAAGACAAAATAATAAAAAATTTAGAAGAATTCAATTTAAAAACCGTTAAAACAAGTTTAATGGCAAATCCCGTAGATAATACCAATAAAAAGTCTCCTTGGCTTACTCTTCCTCGAAAACTTTTTCCGCTTATGAACCAAATGCAACCTTCTGATTATACTGCTTGTTTAGGAATGAACAGTGGAGGTGCAAACGGTGTATATTGGGTTAAAATATTATCAAAAAATGGAGAAAATTTCGAAATAGAAAACTTACCTGAAGAAGGTAAGAAGAAAATAAACAAAATAACTTCTCTTATTGAAGAGGATCTCCTATTCCCAGTGATTAAAAGCAAGCATCTAAAAAAGTGGAACGTATTACCAACTAATATTTATTCTATAATAGTTCAAGATATAAATTCCAGAAAGGGATACCAAGATTTGGAAAATAAATACCCTAATACTTATAATTATTTGATACATTTTAAAGAAATCTTAATTTCACGAGCTGCATATAAAAAATATTTTAAATTAACGGATCCATTTTATTCCATGTTTAATATTAATCGAGATTTATTTTCTCCCTATAAAGTAATCTGGAATCGAATGGGGAATAAATTAGAAGCTGCAGTAACATCCTCACAGTTTGATGAGTATTTTGTGCAAAAAATAGTAATTCCCGATAATGTTCTTAGCTATATTCCTTTTACTGAATCCAAAGAAGCTCATTATGTATGCGCATTAATGAATTCCATGTTAATTTCATTTAAAGTTAGAAGTTTTTCTGTATCAGGAGGCAAAAGCTTCGGAACGCCTTCAATTTTAAATCATTTAAACATAAAAAAATATGATAGATCTCCGATTCATGAAGAACTCTCAAGAATTTCAGAATTAATTCACGGAAATATTAATAATAAGAACTTTAATTTATCTCAAAATGAAAAAAAGATAGATGATTTAGTCTTTGAGTTATATCAAATTCCTGATGACTTAATAGACATCATCATTGATTATATGAAAAAATAAATTAAATCAATTCTTTTTCTATTATTGAAATTTCATCTTCGTTATATGTTGAAAAAGAAAAATCTTCGTGCATGTCGAATGGATTTCTTAAATTCTCTAAATGTTCTCCAATAATTTCTATTTTGTCTAAGTTATATTTTCCAATTCCAATTTTTTCACAATATTGTAAATATAACAACTTTTGCCCCCCGATTTGTGCAGCGACAGAATCTACTGCAACAGGATCTGTTCCACAAATGATCATGTTCATTATTTTAGGATTTCCTCGCATTGGTCCATTACCTTGCATGCAGTTCATTGCGTCGATTATATTCAATCCAAAATGATTTTTTAACTTTTTAGCCATTCTGACAATATTAATAGTTAAACTTAATTTTGAAATTCCTGTATTTTGCTCTCTAGTTAATTTATAAGGTCGTTTAGTCCCAAATCCGTGCATATAAGCTTTTGTTATGGGTCCTTTATTAATAATTGACTTATTTGAATCTCTAACTTCAATTAGAGATCCCATCATATTTTTTATTCCCAAAGTAAAACCCAAAACGTCATGCGTTTTAAATTTTGCAACATCAACCAAGTATCGATTATTGAATTCATCAGCAATTCCTAATTCTAAGTTTGGATTTCCGTCAATTCCTGGTGAATATATTTTAAACCAATCTGAAACACGTGATTCATAAAAGTCAATACACTTCCATAAATTTGGATGTTCATAATTATTATTTTTCATGGCTTCAAAAGTTGTTCCTTTGAAAGTTGTACCTTCTCCTAAGAAGAATTTAAACCCCCTATGTTTTTTTTTAAAGTAATCAACAACTGCCCTACAAATATTTGAATCCGTATTTGCCAATGGCATTTGTAATGCCGTTAATAAATTAGGTTTTATTATAATTTCTTCCTGTTTGACATCTAAATAATCATTTAACAACGATAAAGCATCTATTGTTGTTTTATATGGATCGTTTCCTATTTTAATTGCAATTACTGGCATCATTTATCAAGTATTTTCTTCTTTTATTAGATTTTTATTTGATAATATTAATTCAATTTTTTGTTTTTTTGATAATTTCTTAAGATTTCTCTCTACCTTCATTGCTTCGCTTCGATTTTTAAATGATTGATAAAAAAGTAATTTAATTTGTTTTCCTCTGGTGTATTTTGCACCTTTGCCTTCAGAATGTAGTTGAATGCGATTTTCTAATGATTTAGTATAACCTGTATAAAATGATTTTTTTCCTTTTGAAGAAATACATTCGAGGATATAGACATAAAATTCCTTAATTTCCATCACGATTTACAGATAATTTGTTATTAAAAGATGAAAATAGCTAGTATTAAGAATGTTTTGATAAAATAAAATTTTAATATTGAATTTACCCCATCATACCTCCGAATCCACCAAAATCAAATTCCAAATCTTCAAAGTATTGAAGAACTCCCCAAATAATTAATAAAAAAAACACGGCAGCACCAAGACCCATAAAAATCAACATCAATTTATGTTTAAAATTGATTGGATCGTGAGGTCTTTCACGTTCAAAATCATTTAAAATCGTGTTTATCATTGGTGTTAGTGCAAAAAAGTTAAAATTCATGAATTAATTTTATCAATTAAAATTTATTAACTTTTTTAAATTAAATGAATGCTTCTAAAGTGGTACAATGTTGTCTTTAGAATTCACAAAAATGCACGGGATTGGAAATGATTTCATCATCATCAACAACATTAAATACAAGATATCTGAAGAAAAATTATTCCCGCTAGCAAAAAAAATTTGTGATAGGCACTTTTCAATTGGAGCAGACGGTATACTTCTTATTGAGAAGAGTAAAACGCAAGATTTAAGGATGAGGATAATTAACTCTGATGGTTCCGAAGCTGAAATGTGTGGAAACGGAATGCGATGTTTCGCAAAATACGTGTATGAAAATGGTATGATTGATAAATTAGAATTCAACGTGGAGACACTAGCAGGTAGAATCATTCCAAAAATCATATTAAAAGATTCTAAAGTTAATTTTGTAAAAGTAAATATGGGTCACCCTAAATTAAAACGGTCTGAAATACCCATGATTGGGAAACCTAATGAAATGGTAATTTCCGAACCATATATTTTTGCATCTAAAGAGTACAACATTACTTGCGTGAACATGGGTAATCCACATTGTGTTATTTATGTTGAAAATGTTGATGAAATTGATATAAATTTCGGGAGAATCATTGAAAATAGCACAAATCTTTTTCCAGAAAAAATTAATGTTGAATTCGTTCAAATGATATCAAGCACACAACAAAAAATAAGGGTGTGGGAGCGAGGTGCTGGAGTGACTCTAGCATGCGGGACTGGTGCATGTGCTTCTGTGGTTAGTTCAGTATTAAATGGGAAATTTAAAAAGGGAAATGAAAACCTAGTAAATTTACCCGGTGGGGATCTTAAAATAACGTGGGAAAACGATGATAATGTTTATTTAAAAGGCCCAGCTGAAATCGCATTTCAAGGAAAAATTGATATTGAAATATAATTTAAAATTCATAAGTTAATCTGACTTTATTATACCCACAATAGGGGCAATACTCTTTAGATTTGTAAAAATATTTTCCACACATAACGCATTTATTTCTAATCTCTCTTAAAGCATCTGCTGCTGCTTCAGGGGTTTCTGTGATCCGTATACCTGTCAACATTTCAAAGCCAGCAGGTTCATTAACCCCTCTAGGAACTATTTCAATGAAAAAATGCCATCTCGATCGATATACTCGAGGTGCTTGATGCCATAAAATATTATAATCCACATTCCCAAAATTTCCAATCAGCCTATTGGTTGATATTTTAAGAATTTTTGCTAATTCATCAATTTCTTCTTCACTTAACATTAATAAGTCTGGAACGTGTCTTTTTGGCATTATTCTTATTACAAATGGATATATGTGTTTTGGACAATATTCTATCCAATGAACATGTTCTTTTAAAACAACTTTAGGTTTGTTTTCAATCAATTCATTTACACGTTCACAAATTAGACATTTATCTTCATCTGCGGTAATTAAGAAAATTTCGGAAAGAGTAGAAACGATTCTAGAAGGTATATTATCCAAAAAAATCATTTGACTGTGAACATGTTCCAATGAGCTTTGTGCTACTTTCCCTTGATTTTTATAAAGAATAACTGCTGCGTGTTCTTTATGATATTTTTTCATTAAAGAAATGTAGCTCCAAATTGCGCCTTTAATATTCCATTGGCTTAATTGATGAAATTCAGTTAAATGGTTACTAGATTCAATAATAACGAAATGTAGTGAATGATCATGATTTGAATCTTGAATAATGGGATATATATTTTTTACAACTATTGTGGTGTAATCTTCAGGCGAATTTGGCTCCTCTTTCCATGTATATCCTCCAGTCTTTTCTCTATCAAACCTGACCTCTCCAACATATTCTCCGCCCTCAACTAACTTCTTTTTATCACAAAACGGGCAATAAACTTCTTTTTTTCCTAATGTTTTTAATTTATAAAATACTCTACCTTCCGAGTCAATAATTTGTGTTCCAAAAACTTCTCTAAAGGCAGTAAAAGGACTAATTAAATCTCCGGGGGATGCATTATTTTCTAATTTAATCCCATCCTCAGAAATTTTTTTCTTATTCTTTGCCACGATAACACCAGGTATAATTTCGCTTTTATTAATGATTTTTTTTAATTACCTAAGAATAATGACTAAATAGTTCTTTTTCTGTTTGTTTATAGAACTTTCATATAAGAGGTTATCGAAATGATTGATTATCACGTTCACACTAAACTTTGCCGACATGGGGAAGGTGAATTAGAAGATTTCGTGAAATCAGCAATTAAAAAGGGTTTAATAGAAATTGGGTTCAATGAGCACTTTCCAGAAGAATTCTTATTAAAAAAATTACCCAAGAAATTCCATCATTTGATTCCAATTGAGGATTATTCGATGAATATGGAAGAATTTCCTCAATACGTTGATCAAGTGCTATATTTGAAAGAAAAATATCAAGATGAAATTAGTATAAAATTGGGAGTTGAATTTGATTTTCTACCAAAAGAAAGAGAATTTATTGAAAATCAAATAAATAAATATGAATTTGATTATATTTATGGTTCAATACATCAAATTTTCATGGAAAATAAGCCATTTGCCTTTGATGACAGCCGATTTATGAAGATGTATGAAGATTATGATATTGATGACTGTTATGAGGTATATTTTTCGTCATTAAAGGAATTAATTAGTTCCAATTTATTTGATGTTGCATCACATTTGGATCTAATAAAAAAATATAACAAAAGACCAAATGATCTGAATAATTACAGAAAAATTATTACTCAAATAATATTAACACTCGAGAAATATGGGCAAGTTATTGAATTAAATACAGCAGGTGCTAGAAAACCTGCTAAAGAATTTTATCCGGAAGATTTCATTTTGAAGGAAGCCCATGAACATGGAATAGAATTTACATTGGGATCCGATGCACATCATCCTGAAGAAGTTGGTCATAAATTTGATGTGGCCATTAAAAAATTGAAAGAAATAGGTTTTGAATATATAATTAGATTTAATAAAAGAAATAAAGAAAAATATTATATTTAGATATAATTATAGGAAGAACCTGATAATTTTAACAATTCTTTCTTCAATTTTTTATCTAATTGTTTTTGACTATCTGAAATATATGATGGATCGTTTGAAAATAAAACGGGACCTTGTAAAGTCAAGGGGGAAGTAATTTTTTTGATAGGTTGCGGATTAGAATCTAAAATTTCCATGATTAAATTATCGATCGGTTTGTTTTGAATAATATTTCTCCTTAATGAATCTAAATGATTCAAATTTAATGGTCTTAATCCAAAAGATGGACCTAATTTTCTAGAGCGAAATCGTGCAGCTTCATCACCATCTCCTACTTTCACTCCTAATCCAATTGGTTTTGGTTTAAAAAAACTATCAAATTTTATTTGCCAAATTCCTCGTTTATTCGTGATAAATAAATTTGGATCATGAACATTTTTAGAAACGGAGACTTGCCAATCTTTAGGATCTTCTTCGTATATTTCTTTAAGATCCTCTTGAATTTCTTCAATTTTTTTAAACTTCTTTTTATCAGTCATATTTGTATACCAAATATTTTTTAACTAAATAAATTATCTTCTAATAATTATATTCTAAATCCTATAATATTTATTTAATTAATTTTTATCGAAAAAATATTTTTTAACATATCTATTGACGATGCGTTAATTTAAAATGTCATAATAATCATTGATATTTAAACTTGATATTTTTTGGTTTGGTGTGAATCGTGCAAAATAAACTACTTAAAACCGGAACAACAACCATGGGTGTGATTTGTAAGGATGCAGTAATCCTTGCCACGGAAAGCCAGGCAACAATGGGCAATTACGTCGCGTCCAAGGATACCCCGAAATTATATAAAGTTTCAGATAATGTAGGTATTACAATCTCAGGTGGTGTAGCTGACTGCCAGAACGTTGTAAGAACATTACAAGCATTAATTCGTTTACGTGTATTAGATTTAAATCGACAACTTTCTGTTAAGTCAATTACTCAATTAACTTCTGTTATGTTATTCCAAAATCGTATGTTTCCTTATATTTCAATGCTTTTGTTAGGCGGTTTCGATGATTTGGGAGCTCATTTATACAGTCTTGATCCTTTTGGTTCATTACTAGAAGAAAAACAATTCGCTAGTGTGGGTTCAGGCTCTGTTGTAGGTATTGGTGTATTAGAAAGCGCTTATAAAAAGAATATTACAGTAGAAGAAGGTATTCAATTAGTAAAACGAGCAATTGATGCTGCAAGAAAACGAGACACTGCATCTGGTGGACCAATACAAGTAGCTGTAATAGATAAAAATGGATTACGATTTGAACAAATAGCAGAGTAATTCAATATTTTTTTATCATTTATTTCATTTCTTTTAGGATAATTTATATTTGATAAATTAAGGATAATTTGGAATAAATTATTTTAATTTTATTTACTTTAGCTGTTGTAATCATCATGTAAGGAATTATTAATCTCAATTTTATTTTCATTCTTATGGGAATTGTAATTTTTGCTTTAGCTTTTATAATTATTGCAGTCAAAATTTTATTTGAAGATATTATGAAACAAGTCAATAAGAATCTTGAAAAAAAAGAAAATATATTGAAGTGAACAAAAAGATAATTATTTTATAGTGTAGTGTTTATTTTATGAATTTTGATGATAATTTATTAGAGGAAGCAAGCATCTTATTAGAAAAGGAATCAATGTTAATTAAATTAGATGATATTTCAAATAGCATTATTATTGGGGATACACATGGTGATTATATATCGTCTGAATATTTAATTAATAAGTATATTAATGATAATAAAATAAAATATATTATTTTTTTAGGAGATTATGTGGATAGAGGTCCCCAACAATTAGAAAACATTGATTTTCTTTTAAAGATGAAAATTCAATTTCCAAATAAATTAATCTTATTAAGAGGTAATCATGAATTCCTTGAGGCTAACCAAAATTATGGATTTTATTATGAAATACTAAAAAATTTTGATAAAACTGTTTATGAAAAATATCTTGAGTTATTCTCAAAAATATCTATCGCATTTACTGCATCTAGACCATTTAAAGCATTAGGAGTGCATGGAGGCATACCAGTTGATCCTTCTCGAAAAATGATTTACACATTAAACGATATTAATAATATTAGCAAAAATCAAACGACTTTTAATCCAGAGGATCTAATTACTCAAATAATTTGGAATGATCCGAAAGAAAATATATCATATGCGAAAGCATCATGGAGAGGTGCCGGCTATTTTTTCGGTAAAGTAGCATTTAAAAAGTTTATGGAACATAATAATCTTGAATTTTGTTTCAGAAGCCATGAAGCGTTTCATGACATGCGAACTTTTTTTAATGATAAGCTTTACAGTATCTTTACATGTAGATTTTACGGTATGGATCCAAATTTCTTATTTATTAAATCAAATGGAACGATCGAACCAAAGTCGATTAATTAATTCAATCAAAAACGTTTTATAAATTCTGAAGCGAATCCATCGTTTAATACCACTATCTTTTGTATTAAAGAAAAATAACTTTAGTATTTAAACTATTTAATGAATATTTTTTTAGTATTTTGATTATTTCTGTCCTATTTACTCGGTGCTCTACTTAAATAATGTAAAAGAATTCTAGTTCTTTTTTATTTTACTCTAATGTGGCTTAATGGATGAATTTCTACTAACTTCAAAGCCTCTTCGGGACATGTTAAAACGCAATTCCCACATCCAAAACATTTATCTAAATCTATTATGGCAGTTCCATCCAGAGTAATGGCACCAAATTGACACCTATCCACACAAGTTCCGCATCCTTGACAAGCCTCTGCATTTAATTTTACTTGGAAACGTGATGGGGCAATAGCTTTACTATAACCTTGCTGGACTATGAACATCCCAGAACAACAACAAGAACAACAATTACATACAAACATATCTTCCTTAATATTATTCCGAGCCATGTGCACTAGACCTGCTTTTTCAGCTAATTCGATCCGGCGTAATGCATCTTCATTTGTAATTTTCTCTCCAATATCACGATTTAAAATGGCTTGAGCAAAAGCGTTAGTTTGCATGCAAACAGCTTCTTTTGGTGCAGGGCAATCTTGTCCTCGTCCATTTTTTAAGGCAACCGTGCGACAAACGCAAGGTATGACTGAAATTAATTTTGCTTCCTTGAATATCTTCCTGACGGAGTCTGCATCCAATACGGTATTTTGTGCTTCTACCGTTTCTTCAATTGGAATTACTCTTACTACTGGGGGGATATTAAATTCTTTTATAAATGGAATTAAGACAGAAATTTCTTTTTGAACTAGCTGATCCCAGAGCTCGAAAAGTTCTTGAGATGCATCTGGATTCAAGCAAGAGGCATCCCGGATTTCAATCATTGCTGGGAATCGCCTATATATGTGGGGCTGCTTACTCACATGAGTTAGGGCACCTTTTTTCATTAATTTCTCCGCTCTCTCTTTAATTCTTGCCTCAGATAAACCAGTTTTTTTCGCTAATTCTGAAGCAGTGTTTGGTTTATTTAATGCCTTCATTATCTTTAGATCATCTTCTTCGTCATATAAGATCTCGAAGATGCGAGCAAGGGTTTCTGATGAAGGAAAACCGATTGAAGTTGCATAACTTTTTAATTCCTTTGGAATTGGCATGATAATTCACCAGTATAAAGATATTAGTTATTGACTTATAAATGATAACAAACAAAAAAATAATAAAATATTAAATAATCTTTCCTCGTCTTAATTACTAAGAAACAATAAAACACTATTCTTTTTGGACGAATAAGTTTCTGTTTATTTTTTATAAATATAATAAATTTCTTAAACTTTAAATTGAATGGAATGATGGAACCAAATTTAATTGATAAATTAGTGAACAAAATGGTTAAAGATCCTTGGAATCAATTTCAAAATCAAGTTTTTGAAGCAATTAAAAATTGTTTATTACAATTAGATGGCATGCCTGATGAAAAATCTTTAAATAAAATGTTTTCAGAAAAAAAAATTTTAAAAGAACCACAAAATTCTGAATTTGGGGACATTTCAACCCCTATTTCATTTATAATTGGAAAAATTTTAAAACAAAAGCCAATTTTCATTGCTAATACCATTAAAAATAATATAAAATTACCCAAAGTTTGTGAAAAAGTTGAGGTTGAAAACGGACATCTCAATTTTTATTTGAATTGGTCTGAATATAATAAATTGGTATTAGATTTAATTTTAAAAGAAAAAGATAATTTTGCTACAAATCTGATAGGGGTGGGGAAAAAGGTAATAGTGGAACATACATCTGCTAATCCTAATAAGCCACTTCATCTTGGAACCATGAGAAATGCTGTTATTGGTGATATTACTGCACGAATCTTTAAAAAGAGCTCTTTTGATGTTGAAGTAGAGAATTACATGGATGATTTAGGAAGACAGATTGCAGTTATTGTTTGGAAATTTTTAAAAGACGAAAAATCAATTAAATGGGATAAAAATCAAAAACCTGACTTTAATTTAGGATTAATATATGTCGATGCTTCTTCTGATCTGGAACAAAATCCTCAAGGTGAAGATGAAGTAAAAGAAATAATAAAAAATATGGAATTTGGAGAAGAACCTGCTGCATCTAAAGCAAAAGAAATCGTAGAAAAAGCAGTATTTGGACAATTAGAAACTTCATGGAGAATGAATATTTTTTATGATATCTTAATTTGGGAATCAGATGTAATAAGAAGTGGAATTTTTGAAGAAGCAATAACTGAAATGCTAAAATCAGATAAAGTTTATAAACTAAAGGAAGGTCCTGATGCAGGTTGTATTATTGTTGACATGGCAGAATTTGGAGAAAAATTCAAAAAACAAGAAAAAGCGTATAAAATAATTGTTCGGTCAAATAATGTAGCAACTTATACTGGTAGAGATATTGGACTTCACTTTTTTAAATTAAATCTTGTAAAATCAAAATTCTTTTATCAAATGAAAGTGAAACAACCAAACAATAAAGAATTATGGGAGACATCTAAAAAAGGTCAATATATAGATCGCTTCGGTCATGCTGATAAAGTTATTAATGTTATTGGTGTCGAACAAGATTTTCCTCAACAAGTGGTGTTTCACGCAATCAAGATTATGGGGTATGAAGATGCTTTTAAGAATTCCCATCATCTAAAATATGAACATGTATGGTTACCTGATCAAAAATTTTCAGGGAGAAAAGGAACTTGGATTGGATTTCATGCCGATGCTGCATTGGATAAAGCAGTTGAATTGGCTTTAAAAGAAATTAATGTTCCTGAAAGGGTTGAAGATAGAATTAAAAGAGGGATTACATATTCTGATGATCGAATTAAAATATTAGCTGAAAAGATAGGAGTCGGTGCAGTCAAGTATTATCTTGCAAAATATAAGACAGATCGTAAAATAACTATAAAATGGGAAGATGTTCTTAATTTTGAAGGTGATAGTTGTCCGTATATTCAATATGCATATGTTAGAGCTAGGGCAATTCTTGAAAAATCAGAAGAAAAACCCAAGAAATTCGATGCAAAATTATTAATAAATGAGAAAGAGAAAGCATTAATTAAACATTTATCAAAATTACCATCTTTAATCAAAGATATTTTAGAGAGCTTCAGTATTCACTTGCTTCCAGAATATGTTTTGCAATTAGCAGATGCATTTACAGATTTTTATCACGCTTGTCCTGTGTTGAAAGCAGAAACAAAAGAACTGAAGGAATCTAGGTTAAATCTCGTAAATACTACAAAAATTATATTCGAAATTTGCTTTAAGCAACTTTTAGGGATAGATTTACCAGAGAAAATGTAATTAATTTTAAAATTTAATCAAATAATGAGTGATAGATTCTATGTTTAAAAAAATTAAAGGTAAAGTAAAAGAATCCGTTGATAAAATAAAACATGATTTAAAAGATTTAGATTTATCCCAAAAACAAAGAAATATTTTGATATATCTGAAAGAACGGGGAGGAATATCAAATATTGAACTAATGAGCAATGACTTGGGATATTTATCTTCCGTTATACATCAAGAAATTGACGAACTTTTGGGAAAAAAAATAATTGAAGGATCATATATCTTCAATGATACCGAATTCATTCTTCATGAATACATTAAAGCTCATATTCTTATGCAAGCTCAAAATAATTTTGAAGTTGATTTTAACAATATAATACAAGATTTTGGAGTACCAATAACTATAGTGAGGGATTTAATAAGCGATCTTTATAAAAATAATAAAATTCAGGGATTTTTTGACATTCCAGAAAATAAAACTTTTTTTAGTGTTTCAAAAGAAGATGAAAAAAAGTTTTTAAATCTTTTAAAAGATAAAAGACAGGATATTAAAGATTTAGCAATTTATGTTGAGGATCTAATTTTATCAAATGAAGATCTAGACGTTGATAGTTTGATTGAGAAAATAGAAGAAAAACCCAAAAAAAATGATGAAGATGAATTTTTATTATTAGCTGAAGAACTTGTTAAAGAAAATATAAACGTGAAGAGAGCAAGAATATGGATTGAAAATTTAATATCATGCAAAAAAATTTCAGGTACTTTCGATAAAAATCTTGAAACATTTACAAGTGATCACGTTTTCCTCGGAGACTTATTGGATGAAATTCAAATGGCAGGGAGAATTGGATTATATGATATAGAATCTAGATATGGCGTAACCTCGAAAGAAAAAATTAAAACTTATATTCAATTATTAGAAGTGAATAAGGGACTTAAAGGACAACTTACTGAAGATGGAGAAGAATATATAACTGAAGAAAAGATAATTGAGGAAATAAAACAAATCATTGGGAGTACCGAAGAAATCTTAATTTCAACAATAAATTCATTATTAGGGTTAGAATCTGGCAAACTTGCCGATTTAATTTATAAATTAACTAAAAAGGGAAAATTAAAAGGAATTTTAAGTCAAAATAAGGAAAAATTCTATCAAATTAATAAAATTAAAGCTGCAATTATGGAAGATCTATCAGAAGTTAAAGAAATAGAAATACTTGAAATTGCTAATAAATATGATATTTCACAAGTTGACGCAGTCCTTTTGATAAAAGAGTTAATTAAAAAATATTCCAAACAATTACGAGGATATGTTACTAGTGATAGTATTTTATTCATAAAAGAAGAACCATTGAATTTCAAAATAATGGCTTTTATTGATAAATTTCCTGAAAATAAAATTTTACTCACAACTTTACAACATGAATTAAAATTAGACGAAGAAACTTTATTAAACGTATTAAACAACATGCTTGAATTCGGTTTAATTCAAGGAAAAATAAGTAAAGATCTTTATATTAAAAAATAAAGATGATTAAAATATGAAGCTAAAATGGTTATTAACTGCTGGATTTGAAATCGATACTGATAATTATAAAATATTCATTGATCCTTTTATTTCTAGACCCAAAAATGCAGTTCCTCAGTTAAAAAAAATAACAATAGATGATATAAAAAAGGGTAATGTTATTTTCTTATCTCATGGACATTTTGATCATGCCTTTGACTTGCCTCAAATTGTAGAAGATTCTGATATTAAAATTTATTGTTCAGAACCAGTTTCAAAAATGCTCACGAATAAATTTAATATTTCTAAGAGGAATGTCCAAGCAGTTAAAGGAGGAGATCTTCTAAAATTTGAACCAGATTTCTCAGTAAATATTATAAAAAGCAAACACATTAGGTATAATACTTCATTAATTCTGAAGAAAATATTTAATGGAGATATTCTAAATTTAAAAAAATCTGCAGGTATGGGTATCATAGAAGTTTTTAAATGGAGAGCTGGTCAAGTTTTAGGTTATTTATTTGAATTCAAGGAAGGTAAGAAAATTCTTCATTTCGGAAGTGGTGGTTATATTAAAGATGAAATTGCTAAATTACCTAAAGATATTGACTATTTCTTAGCTCCAGTTGCAGGTAGGTCTGATTCTGATAAATATTTAGCCAAATTAACAGGTCTAATTACTCCAAAAACTGTCATTCCACATCATTTTGATGACTTTTTCCCTCATCTTTCATGGATGGCATATGGAAATTTTAATGAAGAGCTAAAAAAAGTAAATCCCAATATCAATATTTTAAAGTTGGAACCCGAATTAGAAATAGAAATTTAATTTATTTTGGTGAATTTATTGAAAATCAGAAGAAAAAAGGACTAATCTAAAAATTTATCCTTTAAAAAGCATTTAATCAATTTAGGGTTAAAAAAATGAGTAGTTATTACCCGGTACATCCAATAGTGGGTGTAGGTACAGTTATTCTAAAAAAAGATGAAGTTCTCATCATTCAAAGAGCTGCGGATCCTGATAAAGGACTTTGGTCCGTTCCAGGAGGGAAGGTTGATTATGGAGAACCTTGTGAAATCGCAGCAGCAAGAGAAGTTGAAGAAGAGACACAATTAAAAGTTGATATAAATGACTTGAAATTAGTGGATATCGTGAATAAAATAATATATGATAAAAAAGGCAAAATAAAATTTCATTTCGTGATAGTTGATTATGTCACACACAAATTTAAAGGTGAAGTAACTCCATCTGATGATGCATTACAAGCTAAATGGGTAAAATTTCAAGATTTAAATAAATATGAATATCCTCAAACAATAAAAGAGTTATTTCACAAATTAGGGATCTGGATCTGGAGCATTTAAGTGCTCTTCAACGTAATCATTCATCATTTTTAAGGTTTCTTCCGCCTCATCTGCAGTTTGGACTTCAATCGCGTAACCTGCATGCACGATCACATATTCTCCAATTTCAACAGAATCAATTAAAGTAGTAAATACTTTCTTTTGAATGCCTCCAAAGTCTACCTTTGCCACATCACCATCAATTTCTAAAACTTTAGCTGGAATTGCTAAACACATGTTTATTCTTCCTAATTCAAAAAATTTTAACTTTTCTATTTTTAAGTATATTTATCAAGAGCTTCATTTAAAATAATTCAATAAATAGTTTTATTTAAAGAAATATAACTTTTCCTAATAAATTAACTTTGGATAAAAAAATAAGTTTATCTCTTTTTCAATTTCCTCCCAAAGATTCGTTAATTTCTTAGCAAACGGTAAAAGCTTTCGATATTCTAAATTAATTTGCATTTAAGATATATATACGATATATATCATCATCGTTGAATTTTAAAATAAAATAGAAATTTTCTCGGAAATCAATTACGATTTCATCAATAATTAATTGCTAAGGTTCAAACTAGAAAAATGATTCCGTTCAAAGCTGTGGTAAACTTGTTCTCAAATGTCGAAAAGGAATGTTACAGATATGAAGGCATTATGAAACAAGTTCTTCATAATTTATTACAAGAAAAATGAATTAAAACTGAGTTTTTTGATAACTAAATGAAAATATTTTTTTTATGATTGGAAGCTTTGACACGTTCAGATAAGTTATCTTGATGAATCGGAGACAATGGTTAATCAAATAGATGGCAAACAAGTCTTTAACGAAATTATTAATGTTTCTAGTGTTTTCTCCACTGAAAAAAACATCAATATTTTTATTATTTTTATCAATTTTTAAAATTATGTTGATTCCTCGGAAATATTTCTTAGTTAAAATCATTTCATCTTGTTTTTTTTCGATAGATCCTCCAACAAATCTAGCCAAATCTTCCATATCTTCTAATTTTAAATTCTTAAAGGGTTCAATTCGCTGTTTTATTGCTTTTTTTAAAAAATCTGATTTTTGAGAGGGTATTTCATATAAAGTCTCGTCTTTTTTGATTATACTTTCTAAATAATTTAAACTAGATTCTATGAAACCTCCCAAGTCTTCGGATGGTATCCAAGCAACTCGATTACCAGAAAAAAGAAATCTCATCTCTGAACCTCTTAAAGCTTCATCTTCTTCTTTATCATAATTATTATAGAGCATGTGAATTTTTACTTCGGGAAAAAGTTCCAATGTGATGGTATAATCTTCATCAAAATTTATATTTTCAACTTTGCCTTGCAACCTTGTCTCAACAATTGGTTTTATGATTTCAATTTCATTCTTCTCAAAAATTTCCAATATTCCTTTTTCAATAGTTCTTAATTCGCCTTTATGAGGCGAATGAATCCCAGATCTTCCGTCAATTTCTCTAACTGTTAAGTATTTACTCTTTTTTTCGCTCATTATTTCTCACTAAAATTTACACCTATACCAAAAAAAGACTAGAATAAAATTCTTATCAGATTGAAAATACATCATCAAATTTATTAAAGAAATTTTTTTAAGGAGAAAAAAGATGAGATTAATTTAATCTATAATAGATGTATATCTTCACCATGGCACTTTAAAATACAACGGTGAAAGTATATTTTAGTTTATATGATTTCTTAAAATTAACCTCTTTAAAATTGAAAATTATAAAATACTGATTTATTGAATAATAATTTGAATTTTAGTAAAATTGTTAATAAAAATTAAGAATTTCAAAAATTTGTAGAAAATATTGAATTTATTTAAATATGAAATTATTAGATTTTTATTAATAATGAGTTCTGAACACTAATATTTTGTAAGAAGATGCAAAAAATGTCTGATGATAGAAAAGAAAAATTAATTTTAGAAATAAAACGGAAGGTCGGAATTTTAACATTAAACAATGGTGATTTGAACGTTTTTGACACCGAATTTATATATCTCGTAAGAGATGCATTAAAACAGTTAAAAAACGATCAAAAAGCAAATGTAATTCTCATAAAATCAGCTAGTGATAGAGCGTTTTCTGCAGGTTTTGATCTTAAGTCCATTTCACAAGTTAATCAAGAGATCATTGACATTTTTCTAAAAGATGGTTATGAAATCCTCGAATTACTTCATTTCATGCCTAAACCAGTCATTTCATTAATAAATGGATATTCGATCGGTGTTGGATTTCTTTTTCCTCTTGCTTGTGAGTTTAGATTTTGTACGAAAGATGCAAAATTTCAGTTGCCGGAAGTAAATTTTGGAGATTTAATGTTCCCTACTCATGGTGGTTGCACGACGCTTCCAAGGGTTGTTAGTAAATTGTCTGACGCTTATTATATTGCCATGACAGGAGAACGTATTGATGCGGAAACTGCATTAAAAATGGGCGTAATCGACAGGATGTTTGAAACCAAAGAGGAAATGTTGAAACAAGGATTCGAATTCGCTAAATTAATTGCTTCTAAATCACCTATGTTAATTGGGATGATAAAAGCAGCAATTCGTAAAAATTTGAATTCGAGTATAGCAGATGGCTTTGCATTAGAACGTGAAGGTTATGATATAATTAGAAATGCACAGGATCCAAATAGAGAAGAAAAGAAAGATAAATTTATTGAAAAAAATATCAAAGGCTGATGAAATCTTTGGTCTTCGATTATAATAGATGAGGAAATATTATGATAGAAGAAATGAATCAAAAAATTATTACAAATATTGAACAAAAAGTGGGGATTATAACTTTAAATCAAGGTGAATTGAATTTATTCAGTACAGAACTTTTATTTCTCTTTAGAGATGCGTTGAATGAATTTAAGATGAACAAAAAGGTTAATGCCATTGTTATTCAATCCGCAAGCGATCGCGCATTCAGTACAGGGTTTGATATATCATTTAGCTCTGTAGATCAAGAGGTTTTTAATATATATCTAAAGGATGGTTTTGAAATCATCGAATTACTTCATTTCATGCCTAAACCAATAATTTCACTAATAAATGGATATGCGATTGGTGTTGGATTTCTTTTTACGCTTGCTGGTGATTTCAGATTTTGTACGAAAGATACGAAAGTCCAATTACCTGAAGTAAATTACGGAAAATTTATGTTTGTTACACATGGTGGTTGCACGACGCTTCCAAGGATTGTTAATAAATTATCTAATACTCATTATATTACAATGACAGGAGAACGAGTTGATGCGGAAACTGCACAAAAGATGGGTGTAATCGACAAGGTATTTGAAACCAAAGAGGAAATGTTGAAACAAGGATTTGAATTAGCTAAATTAATCGCTTCCAAATCTCCTCTAGTAATCGGCTTGATAAAGGCAACAATCCGTAAAAGTTTGAATTCAAATATTGCAGATGGCTTTGCATTAGAACAGGAAGCTTGTAAAATTATTAGATATACTAAGGATCCAAGTAGAGAGGAAAAAAAAGATAAATTTATTGAGAAATATATTAAAGGTTGATGAACCTTTAGGTCCTCGATTATAATGACAAAATTTGAAAAAATCTCTTTAGCTCATGGTGCAGGTGGAAAAATAATGGCAGATTTATTAAGAATTATAACTGCCAGCATTACCGAAAAAAATTTAGTTAACGGTATTGGGTTAAAAGAGCTTGATGATGGAGGAACCATTCCTTTAGAGACCCAAGAGATGGTAATTACAGCTGATGCTCATACGGTAGATCCTATTTTCTTTCCAGGTGGCGATATCGGAAGGCTTGCCGTATCTGGGACCGTAAATGATGTTCTAATGATGGGTGCTGTTCCTCTTGTCATAACTGACACAATAGTTGTAGAAGAAGGATTTGAAACCTCTGAATTAAAAAAAATTTTGGATTCGATGAATGAAACGGCTAAAGAAGCGGGCGTTAAAATAATTGCTGGTGATTTCAAAGTAGTTCCAAAAGGTAAATTAGATAAAATAATGATCTCCACTTCTGGAGTTGGTATAGTTGAAAAAGGAAAAGTTATATTAGATTCAGGTCTGAAACCAGGGAATAAAATCATCATTACTGGAACTATTGGTGATCATGGAACTGCCATCCTTGCTTTGAGAGAAGGAATGGAATTCGAAACAACATTAAAATCTGATACTAGACCTCTAACAGATTTGATTTTAACTGCAAGAAATAATGGAAAAATTACTGCAATGAAAGATCCTACGCGTGGTGGAATCAGTTCAGCTTTAAATGAGATTGCTGAAAAATCTGGTGTTAGTATCGTTTTAAATGAGATAGATTTACCAATTCGACAGGAAGTGAAAACAGCAAGTGAAATTTTTGGGATTGAACCGCTCGATATAACTTGTGAAGGAATTGCTATAATTGGTGTAGAATCAAACGATGCCAATAAAGTATTAGAAAGCATTAAGAATTCAAAATATGGTGAAAATGCAAGAATTATAGGTGAAGTTAAATCTGAAAATCCTGGAAAGGTAATTTTAAAAACTTTATATGGAAGCCACAGAATTATCGATATGCCTCCTGGGGAACCAATTCCAAGAGTTTGTTAAGATTTTTAAAAAATAGAATATTTTGCCACTGCAGAAATCGCTTGTCCAATGCTTATTCCTGCATCACCAGGTGGAGTTTTCGTATGTTGCAAGAATTGTAATCCCGATCGTTCGATTTCATTTTTTATTACTTTTGTAATCAATATATTGTGCGCAACGCCTCCACTAAATCCTATCTTCTTAATTCCCTTATCTAGAGCTAGTTCAATTGCCAAATTAGCTATTCCTTTTGTTAAATAATAGATAAATGACATGGCAATATCTTGTTTTTTCATCCCGTCCTTCAAATATTTAAAAGCTTTTAAGATAAGATCAGAAGTATTTAATTCTACTATTTTGCCAGAAGATTTTCGATTTACTTCAAACTTTAAATTATTCTTTCCATTTCTAGCAAAGTGTTCTAATCTAATTGCTGGTTCACCTTCATAGGTTCTTTCGTAACATACCTTAAGTAAAGAAGATAGAGAATCAAGAACTCGTCCCATGCTACTGCTTTGAGGGTGATTATTGGTCTTAAGTTGGTTTAAAAGGCTTTTTAATTCCATGTCGCCATGAGTTAAGCCATCAATATATTCATTTCTAATGATTTCCTCTATTTCACTAAGAGAAATGCTTTTTGATAACATCGAAGTTAACATTCTTACTGGATAATAAGCACATCGATCTCCCGCAGGCATGTATTGATATTCCAAATGTCCTAAGCGTTTAATATCCGAATAATTTACCTCTAAAATCTCTCCTCCCCAAGCTTTTTTATCTAATCCATAACCAACGCCATCCAAAACAATTCCGATGATATCTTCATTATCTTTTATGGAATGTTCTAACATTAATTTGGTTATGTGTGCATGATGATGTTGGATTTCCAATAAAATGCAATTATATTCTTCCATTTTTTCGCGTGCAAGTTTTGAAGAATGGAATATGGGATTTGCATCACAAGCAATGATATCGGGTTTATCCATTGAAACGAGTTGCATGAAATGGTTTATTGAATCATTCAAATAATTTAAAGTTTCAATATTCTCAACATCTCCAATATGTTGAGTTGGATAAATTCGACTTTTCTTAAGAATCGAACCTGTAGAATGTAATTCTGGACCAAAAGCAATTACCTTTAAATCATTAACAGGAAAAGGTGTATTAAAATGTTCTGGCACGTATCCTCGAGATCTTCTGATGATTGTTTCTTTTCCATTATTTAAAAAAATGACCGAATCATCGCATCTTTGATAGATTTTTCTATTATGCAACAAGAAATAATCTGCAAGATTTTTTAACTGGGATAAGACATCTTGTTTAGTTATTGCCATTGGCAAATTTGATATGTTTCCACTTGTCATTATTAAAGCATCAAGAGAATCATCTGAAAATAATAAATAATGAATTCCTGAATAGGGGAGAAAAACGCCTATATTTGATAATCCTGGAGATAAATGTTGAGATAATTGATAATTTTCTGATTTTTCCAATAATACAATGGGTCTTCTATAAGATGATAAGAGAGATTCTTCTTCAGAAGATATAATTGCGAATTTCCTTATTTTCTCAATGGATGGAGACATAATTGCAAATGGTTTGTATTTTCTTTTTTGCTTTCTTTTCCGTAATTCTAAAACGCATTCATCATTCGTTTTAGTTATTAAATGAACTCCTCCAATTCCCATCAAGGCAATAATATTATTTTCTGAAATTAATTTATTAACCATTTTAAATGGTTTTGGTGTATCGATTTTATTTCCTGTTTTATCAAAAAGAGAAAATTGTGGACCACAAGTGTTACATGCAAATGTCTGAGCATGAAATCGACGATCTAATGGATTTTCATACTCTTTCTGGCACTCCTTACAGAAAGGAAATTCTATCATTGTAGTATTAGGTCTATCATATGGCATGCTCGATACAGTCGTGAACCTTGGTCCACAAACCGAACACGCGATAAACGGATATCCATGAAATCTTTCATTCAACTGATTCTTAAAATCATTCAAACAATCTTTACATGTAGATATATCTGGAGGAAGTACAATCCAATCTCCACTAGTTTTTTTACTTTTTAAAATATTAAAATCTGTGAAATTTTCTTTATTATCCTCCCAATTAATCTTTAAATCATCAATTCTAGAAATTTCAGGTTTCTCATTTTTAATTCGTTCAATAAATTGAATTATATCCTTTTTTTCTCCCTCAATAGTGATTTTTACTCCTTCATTTCCAGAATTAAATACATTTCCTTTTAAATTAAATTGATGAGCTAATCTATAAATAAATGGTCTAAAACCAACACCTTGTACAATTCCAAAAACTTGGATATTGCATCTCAAAAATATCACAATTTAAAATAAAATTCTAATCCTATGCAAAAAGTAAATTACTGAAGCGATCTGTTCTTTTGGCTTTAGTATTCTTTTAGCAGCTCTCTCATAAAGATCATGAATAGAGATCTTTCCTTGTGTAAGACTTAATTCAGTAGCGATTGATATTACTTCTCGAAAAGTTTCTGGAAGTTTATCATTATAAAATAAATTTTTAGTATATTCTAAATAAGTATCCATAATTTTATTTTGGATTTCTTGAGGTTCTGAAGGATTTAAACTTAATGCCTCATAATATAGCTTGATTGCTTCAAAGAATGAATTTTTTACTCGATAATTATCTGCTCTTTCAATAAGAGTAATAATCTTTTCTTCAATCTTTTTCCTTTGTTTTTCATATTTCTCTTTCTCTCTTTCTAACCTTCTAACTTCCGCAAGAAACTCCCTCTCTGGCTCCAACTCTCCTAATTCGACACTATACTTTGCAGCAATCTTATAGAGGCTTATTGCTAATGAATAATTTTCCGATTCGATAGCTTCTCCCGCTAATTCAATGTTTTTCTTTCTTTTTTCTTTTAAATATATATCATTTATGAGTCTAACTTGTTCTGTTAATGCCCAAATTAAATCCTCATTATTTATTTCACAAGCCATATTTAAAGCATTTTCAAATAAATTCTTAGCTTCTGAGAAGTTTCCAAGGTTTTTCAAATCGTTTGCTTCATTGATTAAGTCTTGAATGTTTTGTAAAATTTTTGCATTTAGTTGCTTTCTATAAATTTTATAATTTTGTCTATATTCATCAATCTGTGTTTGAGCTTCACCTATTTCTTCTGATAAATTTAATATTATCTCATAATGTTCTACAATTAGCGGAATTTTATTTTCACTTTTTAAAAATTCTATTTTTTCTAGCAGATCATTTTTTAATTCTTTTTTTGTTTGGATTGAATAACTTTTTATTTCGTCATATTTAGAAGATAATGCTTCATCTGAATCCTTAATACTTCTTAATTCTTCTAAAATTTCGTCAAATAGCACTACGGCTTCGTTTAATCTTTTATTTTCCTTAGCTTCCAGAGCATTTTCTATTTTATACTCTGAATTTTTTAAGATATCTCTTGCATTCATTATTTAACCTTAGACAATTTTGATAATTTCATTTAAAGTATTAATTAATTCGTCATAGGGTAGGATTTTAATTTCTTTCAAATCTTTTTCAGTTATTCTAATAATATCCGGAAGGTATAAGTAATATTCCTTGCCTAACAAGATATGAGGGTCTAATAAAGAGACTTCTAAATATTTTTCCAATAAATCATCAATATTTCTGAAAGGTGCAACAAATCCTTCGAATTGTTGTAGTTCAATTTTAAATCTTTCTTCGAATGCTAGTTTAAATTCTTTGAATGTTTCATATAAAGATTCACTTGGAATTCTATCTCCATCAATTATTAAACATGTACTAATTAATTGCCCAATAGAAATCAAGATTCTGATATTTTTATATTTCAATTCTTCTAATCCACCAGTAACACCAGCTAATTCTTGTTCAAAAGCAGAAATTGCAGTTAAAAAACCGCTAATCAGATCTGGATCTGTCTCTTTTTCAATAAAACTCTTAGAAAAAATGGTTGTTCCAGATTTTCTATGAATAATTAATATTTGTCTGATAGCTATTATGTCTAAAAACCTTTCAGTTATTTTTGCAAGATTACTATTTTCTATCGCAATCTCATCTTGACTTCTTAAATTAAACATTCCTATCCTCTTATAACGTTTCCTCTTTCTTTTTTTTCCTATTCGTTCAAATTTAGTTTAATTTAAATAATAGAAACTAATTTTTAATCTAAATTTACTATTTAGAGCTAATTAATTTAATATAAAATCTATATATATTTCAAATTAAAATGTGTATCTTTTATTTTAAGAATGATTTATTCAAATTATCTCTTCATATAATATAAATTATGACTTAACATGTTAAAAAATTAAATAATATTAAGTTTTTTTTTAAAAAATTCTGTTATCGAAATCTTGGATTTATAGTTGATTACTAACAATTACTTATAAATTTTAAAAAAAGTTAGAATTTATCTAATAAAGCATTTTTATTAATATCTTATAATGATTGATTTGAAAAAATTATCTTTATTTTCTATAAATCATTATATATTGATGTACTATACTGGGAATAAAAGCGTAATTAATTCCATACAGATGTAATTTCTTTGCTACATCGTACCATATCTTTTCTGCTTTCAATACAAATCCTATTTGTTCCATTATTTCGGTCAAATCCGCGTTTAATAGGTGATATCTACCATTAAAATACATATTACCAATAAAAATTGCACAATATTTATTTTCTTTTAGAAGATCTATGCATATCGTAAAAACATTTTTTAATAGTAACTTCCATTCTTCCTTTGTTTTGGGATTATCCTCATCAAAAGCACTTAATTTTGATTTATCAGAATAAATTCCTTTTGCTTCTTCACCATGTTTTTTATAAACACCTTTTGATTTTGGTGCTTTATCCATGATCCAAAAAGGAATATCCGTTAGAATGAAATCAAATTTCTCTTTTAATTTATGTAATTGTTCTTTTGAATCTCCTAAAACAATTTTTTGTTCATTAATTTTTTCTAATCTACATACTTCCTTGTATAAATCTATCCATTTTTGATTTTTTTCAATTCCTATTCCAATTCTATTTGTAATTGAACATCCTAATAATGTTCCTCCCACTCCAGCAAAAGGATCTAATACTTTTTCTCCTTTTTTTGTGAATGTTTCTATTAATTCTGCACATAATTCAGGAGGTTTTTGTCCTCCATGCTGATTCCTAAGTTGTTGTTGAAATGATGGAGGATATGATTTCGGAATTACCGATTTTGTTGCAAATACCCACTCCTTTCCAGTTAAATCATTTAATTGATTTTCTGGGTGATAATACCCTCTTGAATTACCTCGTTCATCAAAAATTTCTATTTTATCCTTTTTATTCTCCATCAAAGGTCTTCCTAAGGATTTTCTCGCCATTTGAATGGATTGACATACCGGGCAATGACAAATGCATGATCTGAGCTTAAGGGATCTAAATGAACTTGTTGGAGAATTTCAAATCCTAATTCCTTTAAAGTTTCAATTTCCTTCTTATAAATCTCTTCTGGCTTCTTTGTTACGTCAATACTCCTCGATTTTATGCAGAATAAAACATATCCATTCTCTTCTAAAAACCATTTAGCATTTTCAAAAATTATCATTGCTTGTTCTTGTTGTGCGACATCTGAATAAATCACACTTACTCCTCTAACAAAAGAAGAGTACTTTTCTGGTGTTCGTGCATCCGCTAATATAGGGATCATGTTTTTCCTCTTTTCACAGACCTTAACCAAATCGCGACAAACTCTTGCAGAGAATTCAACACAATAAAGTAATCCAGAATCCATTACAATATCTGAAACATGAGATGGTGTAGTCCCAGAAGCAGCTCCTAAATATAACACTTTAGTTCCGGGTTTAATTGGATTAATATTAATTTTTTTTAATATTGCTGCAGCCAATTTGCTTCGATTAGCATTCCAAAGTCTATATTCATTTCCATTTATAGAAACTAATTTTTCACCATAAATTTTTTCCCCTGCTACTAAGTTTTTTGTAGCTAATCTAGGTAATCCATCTTCTAAGGTAATCCAAAAAACATTTTCAAACCTTTCATGGTTTTCTAGTTTTACCTTTGTCATTTTTACTCATTTTTCCTTTATCTTTTCTTCTTCTTTTTCTTTTTTTATCAAGCGGTTTTTGAGGAGCTTTTTTCTTTTTGGGTGGATCTTTATATTTTTCTTCTATCTTACTTATTTGAATCTCTAAATCTTCCTTCAAAGTATCTCCTAAATATTTGCCTCCAAAAGCATCTATTCTTATGGCCATTGTAAGTTTTGCTGCAACCAATCTAGCTATTTTTCCTCTTAACCACCATTTTGCAGAATTTATTTTATCATCCTGAAATATTACTCCATGTTTTGGTGGATTAGCACCAGATTTAAGTGATCTGAATAATGCTTTTTCTGCCCCAAGAATTTGAATTGTTGACGAAGGTTTTGAAGCAAGTTCCATCAATCCTCCTGCATGGGAAATTAATCTGGCTATTATGTTTGGTGAAATCAGTACTCTTGCATTTGGTGTAATTTCAGAAACAATTTGATCAATATAAACCGTTAGCTGATCTCTAAATAAAAATAAATCTTGAATGATAGTAGCATATTTTTTAATCGGTCGGAAATCCTCCAAAGAAAGATCACTTCCCATTGATCCTCTTGCTTGTATCATATGCTCATTCAAGACATCTTTATCCCAAGAAAATAAACGTTTTAAATTGCTTTCATTCATTTCATCTCGTTTTAATTGGGCAAATTTCAAATAAGTTTGATGATTTTGAAGTTTGGGTCCTAATTCAGGATAATGTAAACCATACCATTCCCGAATTCTTTCGACGAATAAATTAATACTTTTGTCTAAATTATCAAGAGTTTCAATTGCTTGGATTAGTAATTTATCTTTTCCACTTTCACCTTCTGCAGTTTCCTTGACTCTCATTCTAGTTATTTTAGTAGCAACTTCTCTTGACAGGTTTATGAATTCTTCTTCTGATTTATTTAATTTATTATAGAATTGATCTGGATTTTTTCTAAAGTACATTCCCAAATCATTAGGTGATTCGATTCGGATTTTATGAGGATAAATTTCTTTTATATTTTTTCCACATAAATCAAGTTCAACCGAAATTTCTTCATAAAAATTTAATTTATTGATTAAAATATCCAATTCTTCAATTACTTCTCCATCTTGAAGTGCCATGATTTTAGAAGCAATTTTATCAACATCATTCCCAAATAAATAATGCTCGATTAAATCATCTTTGCCACTAAAAGCAAATATTCCAAACACATTAACGATAATAGATATGGACATGAAAAAAATCTCCAAACTTTTGATTTGAATTTTATCCTTTAAAAATTTTTAATAAGTAGAAAAATAAATATCAATACCCTCTTTTATCTCATCTATATTCCAATCTTGAAGAATAAATTTACTATCATAACGGAAATATTTCAATCCTCTTTCATCCTCAATATATTCAATAAAAGTCATCAACTTGGACTTTAAATCATTTAGAAAATCGTCCAACTGTTTTTTATAACTTTTTAAATCTTTCCTTGATAATTTTCGATTCTCTTTTTTTTCTTGAATTTTTATTTCTGCATCAATATTTCCCAAAATCTCTTTGAAATTTAGCTTGTATTCATTTATTCTTTGATTTATATCAATTAAACTAATACCCTCAAGGAGCTCTCTATATTTTTTATTTGAAGCAAATTGGAATGCTTTTATCTGTTCTCTTAAATCATCAAATTTTTTATCAATATCACGTTTCAAATCCAATAAATAACTTCCAAATTTTGGTAATTTCGGTTGAAACAACTTTGAATTTGACGGACTCGTCCTTTCAAAATCTAGCGTGTTAATCAGAAAGTCAATTTCATCGTACATCCCTAAAATTTCTTTTCTTTGATTTAATTCCTTTAAATTCTTAATTTTTTCAAATTTATTTTCAATATTTATAAAGAATTCATCAAAATAACTTTCAATCTCACCCCTTTCTTCCAATATTAATTCGATCTCGCTTAAATCATTTTCAAACTTTCTTTTACATTCATTCCAACTTTTCAAAAGATGGTTCAAATGATCCATTTTTAAAAAGAGTTTGCCCTTTGTTTCATAATCTTTATTTAATTTGAATAATCTCTCTTTGTAAATTTTTATTTGATTTCTTAATTCTTCTTCATTCAACTTTATTGCTTTTTTATCAACCATTCTTTTAAATGATTTCATCATTTCTTCGATATTTGATTGTAACTCTTGTGTGGAAGAAATTAAAAAATTTTCAAATTCCCAAATTTTCTTGTTGTTGTCAAATAAAGGGATAATTTCATCAGAATCAGTAAATATTACATCGACACCAAATAATTCTATTGATCTTTCTAGAATACTTTTTATAATTGCAATTTCTAAACCAGTTTTAGCTTCAAGATATTTTAATTCTATTCTTCCACCCTTCATTATATCTTGATTCGAAATTAAGGAATATAAAACGCTTCGTACTAATTTACTTCGCTTTTCTTTATAAACATCCTCAATAGATGAGAAAAAATCTTTCCATTTATTAATGGAAAAATCAAGAAATTGCTCCACATTTTTAAAATCTGATTTATATTTTTCATAAGTCTGGTTGAGTTTTTGATTATACTCTTTTAATTCTTTATATTGCTGTTTTATTTTTTCGTTAAATTCATCTAATAATGGTATTTTTGCTTTTATCCAATTCTTCTTATCCAATTTATCGAATTCAATTAAACTTTTTTCAATCTCACCTATCTTGTTTTCAATATCTTTCTCTATATCAAGTTTTAATTTTATCTTCTTACCTGTTAAAATTTGAATTTCTACTTTTTCTTTTATTGGATGAACTAATTTCATAAATTCTTCTTTGAAGGTTTTCCACTCGTCTATGACATCTAAAACAACATCTGGAAAATTATCTAAAATTTTTGAAGTATCAGCTACAAAATCCTTAATATATTTGTCAATATTTAAAATATTATTATCCATTTTTAATAATAAATCAAGATTTTTCTCTATATCGGAAGTTATTTTCACTTCCTCATATAAATTTTTAAATTTTAGTTTTTCATCTTCTAAATACTCAATAAACTGATCTCTTTTATAAAAATAACTTTGAAATATGTTTACTTTTTTATGTAAATCGCTTCTTTTTACGTCCCAATAATTTTTAACCCACCAATCAAAGGGATTTCCTGATTTTAATTCGAGCGGTAATTCATGATTTGAATCAAATTTTTTATCATCAATTATTATAAAATTATTAAATAACTTAATCTTAGAAGTTAGATTAATAAAATATTTTTTATTTTCCTCTAATTTTCCCATTAAAATTTTTAATGACTCTTCAACGTGTTGGAATTTAATTAAAATATCTTTTTTATCTCTTTCTAATCTTTTTTCCTTGCAAGATTTAAAAAATAAAATAAATAATTCATCTATTTCTTTTATTAGTACTGCTTGTTCGTCATTAAAAACATCAATAAAATTAGCTATTTCAGAATAAGCATCAAATACCTTTTTTTGATTTTTAATTTCTTTAGATAACTGTTTTTCAGTTTCTTCTAACTTTATCTTTGTAATATCGGCAGTTTCTATCAATTTTGGGTAATAATCAAGATAATCTTCAGAAAAATAGATTAATTCTTTCTTTTTAATTTTAATTATATTAACTTTATTATCTATTAAAATTAAATAATTTTTAAGACTCTTCGAAATTTTTCTTTCAGCTAATTCAAATTCATCAATATTTAGTAAATATTCTATAGAATTTGAAAATTTTTCAGGATATGATTGGATTTCTTTTATAATTTCAATAATTTTTAAATTGATTAGTTCTATCTCTTCTTTTTCTTGTAAAATTTCTTTTAATGGGATTTTTTTCTTTAAAATGTAGAAATAATCAGGTATTGTTAAAACTTTTAAATATTTATCTTCTATTTTTCCAAATATTAAGCCATATTCAATTAAAATGGAAATTATTTCTTTCAATTTATCTATAGTTATCCCAAGATTTTTAGAAAGCTCTGAAAAATAAATTTTATAATTATTTTCTTCGATGATTATATTTTTTAATTCTTTTATGACTAAATTTTCTGGATCACTGAAATTATTAGCAAACTTTTCAAATAATTCCTGATACTTTACTTTTTTTATATTAAACCATTTATATTTATTCTCAATTGCTCCTAATATCGCATTAATTAATTCGACGGATACATTATATTGATTTGAAATCGATTCTAGTCTAATGAAATATCCTTTAGAAAATTGCTTAAAAATTCGAAGTTCTAATTCATCCAAGAAGAATTCATAAATTAAATAAAGGATAATAATGATCTTATAAAAAGAAACATAATTTTCTTTTGATTTATTTTCAATATTTATCAAAAAATTATTTAAAATGGTCTTAATATAGTTATCATAAATTTTACCAATATTAAAATTATCTAATAAATTATTAATTTTTAAATAATATATCGAATAGATTAATTCGTCTGCATTTTCTGGATTTCTTAAAAGATTTTTACCTAAGAATTCCAACTTTCTTTGAAGTTGTTTAATAACTCTATTATTTTCAAATTTTTGATTTGAATAAAGTAATTGGTTAATTAATAGCCAATATATAAATTTATCATCACTATAAATGAATTTAGCAGAAATTATTGCTTTTAGTTTCTCTTCCTCTATCTCAGAAATCGCATCTAATAAAATCAGAGAGCTAATTACGTAAAATGAATATTCAATTGAAGCTTTTCCCGCACATTGACATTTTTTATCATAACAATGCCTAGAAAATCCCGATTTATTCATAATATTTCTAAGAAACCTTAAAAGCATCTTTCTTTCATCAATATTTAATGGCGAATTAATAAAAAAAAGAATAGTTAAGCATTTAAAGGTAGTAATTACATCGGGAAATTGTGAATTATTGGCATAAAATCCCCCCTCACCAGATCTATGCTCAAATACAATTTTTTTTACATTATTTTTATTTGATATTTCTCGTCCAATATTTTCAAGAGTTAAAATTAACCAAAATAAATCATCAATATTCGAGGTTTTTTCAGAATCCTTTAAAATTTTATCTATTTTTAAATCACCAAATTCATTTAACAATAATTTATTGATGTGAGCAATATTTTTTTTAGAAATAATTGATGGTAAAAATCCTAACTTTATCTTCAAAAAAGAACCTTCCTAATTAAAAATTAAATTAATTAATTCTGAAGATTTTCCTCTTTGTAATTTCTTCAATCTTAATGATATTTTATTTTTTTTTGTGACGAGCTTGATATCTTCACATCTAAAATTATAAAGCTTGAAATATTCATTAATGAACCTTGACAATCGTTCTTTATTTTCTTGATTTTGTAAATTCATATCTTTACGGGAGAAAAATAATTGTATATTTCTATGCAATTTTTCAACGAATTGTGATTTAGTAAGATATTTCATTAATGTTTATTCCTATTTTATTTATAAAAAGTTAAGCAGTTAAAGTTTTTTAATACGTTTTAAAGCTCTTATCGCATCTATAACATAGATGTCTTGTTTTAATTCTAGTAATTTCAGAATTTTGTTAATAACACCTTCATTTAGATAATCTGGTTTGATGTTATTTAAAAATTCAAACCAAAAATCTTCTAATCTTGATAATATTTTTTGTTCGATTGATAATGCTTTTTTATCTTTAACCTTATGAGTGAATTTTCTACTAAATAATGCTCGTTCATTTATAAATGAAGTTACATCATATAATAAGATACCTAAGTCCCTTGAAATATGGTCCATTGTTCCACCTCCAGGGGTTCCCCAATCAATTAGAATAAATTGATTCGCGTGATTTGTTTGATCAAATCTTATATGTTCTCCCTTCAAGTCATTATGCGTGGTAATGCCCCATAATTTATTGATTAATTCAGGAACTTGGGTACATAATTCTTTCTCTGATATTAAAGGAGAATCTAGAACATATTGTATTGTCCCTGTATAGTCATCTAACTCAATTCCCCCAAATATGTTATAGACTAATAATTCAAAAGAATAGGAAAATTTAAACTCCATCCATAAAATTGATGCAAATTGAAGTTTTTTGCCCGAAAAGTAATCAGAAAGCATCTCTACTTCATCAAAATCTCCCAATGAATCAGAAAAAACTTCTTTTTTTAACTTTTGTTTTAAAACGTATAATTCCTCTTTTTCTGAAAGAATAGATTCAAAAATTTTATTAGTTTCATCATAATCTTCAGTAGAAATAGAATTATTTTCTAATTTATGATTAAGAAAGTGATATAATCCTTTGAAAAATCCAATAAATGCATCGTTATCCCAATAAAAAGGTCTTGGAGTTGGGAACCCCATATTAAAGAGCATTTTTTGCTTTTCATACTCTGCTCTGCCAGCTAAATAATTACCTATTTTTGCCACATATGCAGTATGTGGTTTATCTTTCACTAAAAATCTCAAAATACTATTTGTTGGTCTTCTATTTCCAGGTCCTGGCATGTAAGCTGATTTTTCTAAATTCCATTCATTCACATTTTCATTTTCAGGTATCAAAAAAAAATCTTTGTATTTATTTATATAATTTCGGGCTATTTCATTATTCATCAAGTTTGTAGAAATTTCATATTCTCGATTTGGAAAAAGATATCTTAGATCTGTTCTTGATAAGGTTGTATGATAATTTGGAGGGACATATTGACCCCTCATAAATTGCTTTAAATCGATTAAATCTAAATTAATCCAAGGCATTAATTAATTTCACCAACAAACTTTAGAAAAAATCAAAAATAATCTTTATAATATTTCCTATCATATTTGAACTGGTATCATTAATAAATTTATGAATTTATAAATTTCGATAAAGGAAGTTTGTTAAATGGCAGAAAGTAAGATTTTATTAGAGAAAAAAGATGGTATAGCAAACATAAAGCTTAATGATCCTAAAAGTTTCAATGCATTAAACGTTTCTATATTAAAGGAAATATATTCTGCATTAGAAAATTGTGAAAATGATGATTCTATTAGATGTATTATACTCTCAGGAGAGGGAAAGATGTTTTCTTCAGGTGGGAATGTTAAAGAATTTAAAGGCGCAGTAGAAAATGGTACAGCTCCTCAATTAATTTCAGATATTACTGAAATACTTCATAAATGCATTGAAAAAATTTTAAGCATTCCAAAAGCAGTTATATCTAGGCTACATGGAGGTGCTTATGGTGCGGGTTTAAACCTAGCACTTAGTAGCGATATTATTATTGCATCAGATGATTGCATACTTGATCAAGCCTTCGTAAATGTTGGATTAAGTGTTGATGCAGGTGGAACGTATTTAATTCCAAGAATAATTGGGACTCATTTAGCCAAAGAATTTTTTTGGTTAGGTCAAATAAGCGCGATTAAAGCAGAGGAATTAGGAATCATCAATCAAGCAGTTCCTGAAAGCGAATTAAATGATGCTGTAAATACAGTTGCTTTAAAATTAGTTGATGCACCACCTCTTAATATTAAATATGTTAAAAAATTAATGAATCAGACCCATTTAAAGTCTCCAAAAGAACAACTTGAGGACGAAAGAGAGATACAAATAAAAGTTGCAGGATCAGAAGATTTTAAAGAAGGAATTTTAGCTTTTTTTGAAAAAAGAAAGCCAAACTACAAAGGTAGATGAGCTTAATTATGGAGTTTAATAAATTAAAATTAGAAATTCAGGATAAAATTGCAAAAATTACTTTTATTAATGCTGAAAAACTGAATCCACTTGATTTAGAAACAGGGAAGGAATTAAGTCAAGTTCTAGATCAATTAAAAAATCGTGAAGATTTTCGAGTTCTAATTATTACAGGTTCAGGGAAGGGATTTAGTGCAGGTGGTAATGTAAAAGGGTTCTTAAAAACAATAGAAGATGGAACTGCTTCTAAATACATGGATGATTTAACTAAGGATCTATATGGAATTGCATTGAAATTAAGGGAATTTCCAAAGCCAGTAATTGCTGCTGTAAATGGTTATGCAATGGGAGCTGGAATGAATCTTGCACTATGTTGTGATTTTGTTATTGCATCTGAAAAAGCATTATTTGCAGAAAGTTTTTCAAAACTAGGGTTAATACCAGGTTTTTTGGGTACTCACCTATTAATCAATCAATTATCATGGCAAAAAGCTGCTGAGCTTGCTTTTTTTGGAGAAATGATAAGCCCTCAGGAGTTAGAAAAATTAGGTTTGGTAAATAGAGTTGTTCAACATGAAGATTTGGAAAAATTTACATGGGAATTTGCACAAAAACTTGCAATAGGTCCAACTTTAGCGTATACGCGAACAAAACAATTGTTTCTTCAAGCATTAAAAAATGATTTTCGTACACATTTAGAAATTGAAAGAAAAGTCCAAATCCAATCAGCTTCAACAAAGGATTATGAAATTGGAGTTAGGGCTTTAATTAAAAAAGAGAAACCTGAATTTATAGGAAAATAGAAATAATTAAAAATATTAATTACAAGAATTACATTAAAAAACGACATTAAAGGCGTGATTCTGGTTTGCTAAAACAAATTAAATCATAAAAAAATTGTTTTTCGTATAAGTTGAAATTTATTTATTATGCTGTTAAATTAATTGCCTCTACCAAACTGATTATATGCCCTTTTTCATATTTTAAATATCCTTCAAATGCTAAATCTGAATGATTTATTTTAATTTTTATGCTGTTTTTATCATATTTTATAATTATTCTATGAAAATTTATTGCTAAACCTTTCCCAATAGCTTTTGAAACTGATTCTTTTAAACTAAAAAGACAAGTACAAGCAAAATTTATGTCAACTTCTTCTTTTTTAGTATTTATAAAATAGAAGATTTTATTTATGTCTTCAATTTCATTTTTGGTTAAAATTTTATTAATAAAATTTAAAGAAAAATTTCTTTTTTTTTCAATATCGATTCCAATAGGTGTCAATCCTACTGCTACTAAATGATATTTTCCTTTATGTGAAAATGAAAGATTGATGTTTTTATTAGATTTTATTTCCTGTAAATGAACCTTTGGTTGGCCTGAATCTAATTTCTCAATGACTATATTTGAGTTTTTAATATCAATACCCATTGAATATAAGAGATCTTTGACCGCCATTTTCCCCATATTTTCTTTTTTATCTGATAAATATACTAAAATTGGCGTTTTTTTTGTTCTATTTTGAAAAAAAATCTCCTTTTGTGAATGTGCAATACCTGAAATTGTCATTATCGATCAGATCATAATCATGGTCAAAAAATAAAAAATTTTTTAGTAAAAATTATTATTTTTACTTCTTAATTTCAATACCTTTTAATTTATGAAAAAGTATCAAATACAACCAATTTGGATATGTCTTCAAAATGATTTTTTCTAATGCTTTATTTACAATTTTTGAATTTTCGACAATTAATTCTCTTTCAGAGAGTCCATCATGATTATCTTTCAACTTTAAAGGGTCATCAACAAAAATTGTCCATTGAGATTTTTTTGGATGTGGAACAATATAGGCTGGTAAAATTGGTGATCCATACTTTACATACATAAATGCAGGACCTATTGGTGAACGAGCTGGTTTATCAAATATTGGGATAATTGGGTAATTTTTATGTCCCCGATCTATAGCTAGCATCAAAATTTGTTTTCTTTTTATAACATCAATTGCGGCAGCTTTTCTATCAACACCTTCATCTTGTCCCATTTCAAGCATTCCTACTACTCTATTCATGTATTTTATGTATGCATCCACCGATCCCTTTTCAGTGGGTATAGATGCTTTGGCTTTGGATGGTATTTCGCCTCCTCTTCTATAATGACCTAAAGCAGTAGTTAATATTTCTGGACATCCTGCATGAATGCTAATGCAGACAACACCTTTACCTAGCTTCCAGGCATCAATGATGCGTTTTAGACTATCTCCTTCCCATTTAATTACATCTTTATAATAATCTTTGTAGACTGTTAATGATGTTAATGTAAAAAGATTTTCAATAAAATTCCTTGCCATGCTTTTTGCATTAATAAAAGCAATAGAATTTGCTATTTTTCGCTCCATTTTCTTACCATATTTCTTCTTTATCTTTCCTTTAAAGATAATATCCAAATTTTTTCCAACTTGTTTTTTCCACGGACCAAAATTAAATAAAAAGACACCTGCAATTGTAGCAAAAAATCGCGTAACAAAATGAGGTAATTTTCGAAAATATCTAAAAAGCCCATATTTTTCTGATGTTTTAAAAACATTAACTACAAAAGGATAAGAATACGGAGAATCAGTTGGTCTATCTCTTTCAATGAAATGGTTATTAGCTTGCATTTTAATTACTTTTAAAAATTTGTTAAGAATATTATTTAAAAGTTCAAAAATTTATTAGAAATCTTCTTTAAATCGGAATTAATCTAAAAATAATTGAGACTTGAAATAAATTAACAAATTCTAATTAAAAAAGTTTCCACAAGATATTACAAATTAATCTTTAGGAACTAATTGAAAAAGAAAAAAAATAAAAATAAGAATTTATAAAAAAAAAAATTATTTACTCTTTCTAGCTTCTTCAACTTCTCCGACAATATCTTTAATTATGCCAGTTTCTTTAAGTATTTCAACAAATGGAATTAAACTTGTTATAGATCCTGAACCTGAATTACCTTGACCACCCATCATGATAATTTTGCTATTATCTTTCATTCCAACAGCCATTTCTTTAGATGATTGAATCATTCCATCAACTAATAATTCTAAAGATTTCATCTTGAAACCTTGTTCACCTGCTTTCTTATATTCTTCAAGCGCTAATGCTTTAGCACGAATACCTGCGGCTTCAGCTTCAGCTTTTAATTGAACAGCTTTTGCATCTCCTTCTGCAGCAATTCTAACTGCTTCAGCTTTTGCATTAGCTAAAACAATTTCTTTTTCTCTTTCTATCTCAGCAGCCCTTTTGATCTCTAACTCTTTAATCCTCATTCGTTTGGTTACCAATTCTTCGGTTTGATCTGCAACGAATTTCTCTTTTTCAATTTCAGCCTCTTTCTCAGCTTGAGCCATTTGTTCTTCTACAACTCTTGCATCTTTGTGTTTTTCTGCTTCAACTTTTTGAGCTAATGAATATTGTGTTGCTTCCGCAATACGAGCTGTTTTTGTTAATTCAGCACTTTTAACTCTTTCCAAGTTTTTAATTACTGAACTTCCTTCTGCATCTTCTATATCCTTAATATCGAATATGATAGGTTCAAGACCTAATTTCATGAAGGACTTTGTTAAAGAACTATAAATGCTATCTTCAATATCTTCTCGTTCTCTCATAATTGCCAGAATTTCTTTTTGCATGCAAGTGGTTCTTGCCGAGGATTGTACAGTATCGTCAACTATTCTTCTTAATCCTTCATATACATTATTACCTAACGTTTCAGCCGCTCTTATTGGTTCTTTCACTTGAACTTTGCATGATATTTTAACTACAAAAGGTAGATTATCTTTGTCGTGTAATCTAATGTCTGGAATATCAACATCTAATACTTCCTTTGGTATGATAATTCTTCGATTTAACAGTTTCCAAAACACGTATCGACCTTGGCCATCAT
>RDOG01000018.1 GCA_011365055.1 Promethearchaeota archaeon | reverse complement strand
AAATGTATCTTCAAGAAAAATATTGAATTCCTTTCTTTTCAAATATGAAAGGCTGGGATTGAGCGTGAAATCAAGAGAAATGATAACGATTATTAGATATGCCTTAACAGATTTAAAATAAAATATATAGTGATTGAGGATCTTTGGAATGTAACAAAAAATTGAGACATTCACGGTATATTTTTGATATATTTCTTCACCGTGGTATTTTAAAATCCAAAGAAAAATTAACTAATATTCTAGATGAAAATAAACGTCTAATTAACATTTTTCAGATAAAATATTCAATATTCTTAAATTCTACGGTCAAAATATATACTATTGTTATTTTAAAAAAGAAATTAGGACTCTCAAAATGGAAATTAATATAAGAATAGTATTATTGTTCCATTTTTCATAAAAATTGCAATTTAAAAGATTTTTGGATTTTGATATATACTATCACCGTAATATTTTAAATAAAATTAATCCATTGAATCAAGAATTAAATTTCCTAAATCTATTACTTTTATATTAAGGTCTTCATAGCGTATTATTTTTGAAAATGATTCTTCACAAGTTGGACACATCGTAATTATTGCATCGACTCCTAATTCTTCAGCTTCTTTTACCCTTTTTAGAGCCAAATCCATTGTAATATCTGCATTCGAAGCCATCACACCGCCACCTGCTCCACAACACCTTGAATCTAATCTATTATGTTTCATTTCTTTTAATTCTATGCCTGGAATCATCTTCAACAGTTCTCTTGGCTCCTCAAAAATACCTGAATGCCTTCCTAAGTCGCATGGATCATGCCATGTTACTTTCATTTTGATAGGTTTTTTTAATTTAATTTTACCATCTATAATAATTTTTATCAAGTATTCTAAAAGATGATATACTTTTATCTCAAATTTTTCTAAAATTTTTGGATATTCATTATTAAACATCTTGTAACAACTAGGACATGCTGTAATAATCTCCTTGATACCCTTTTCCTTAAGAACTTGATAATTTTTTTTCACTAAATCTTCAAAATTCTCTTTATACCCTGCCAAATGAATTAAAGAACCACAACAAAATTCATTTTCATTAAGATAATTTAATTTAATATTTGCTTTATTTAGAATTTGAAGTATCTTTTTGATATCTTCTGGAAGATGATAGGAATAGGTACAACCTGCAAAAAATAAAATCTCTGATTTAGTATCAAACTTAAAGTCTTTAGCCCATTCCACTCTCTTATCTTTCTCCAATCCAAAGGGATTTGATTTCTCTATTATTTGTTTTATTGCCCTCTTATGAAAATCATTTTCAACACCATGTTCTATTAGATATTGTCTTAATGCTTGAAATATTTCTACATTATTTAATGCACATTTATATTGACAGTAACCGCATGCTGCACAAAGACTCAATACTTCCATTAATTCCTTTGATGGTTTAACCTTCCCTTCTAAAAGTCCTCTAGCAACTTGCATTTTTCCTCTACTGGAATAAATTTCAAATTTAAAATGCTCGTACATGGGACATGCTTCACGACAAAAACCACATCTAGTTCTGTTGCACGTATATATGTCATCTTTATATTGTTCTAAAGACATCTACTCAACTCTTATTTAGAAATGAATATTTTTTGAACTGAAAGATAATAAATTTTAAATTTCAAATTTAATTCACAATTATAATAAAAAATATTAAATTAAACTTTTGAGCTGTAACATATGGGTCATTCAAAATCTCCAAAAGGCGAATTAGCAGGGCGAACTCTTAAACAAAAGAGACAAAAATTTCGATGGAAAGATATTAGATATAAGAGAAAGACTCTTAATATCAAAAAACAAGTAGATCCTTTAGAAGGAGCTCCACAAGCCCGAGGTATTGTCTTATCAAAAATTGGTATTGAAGCAAAACAACCAAATTCAGCAATCAGAAAATGCGTAAGAATCCAATTAATTAAAAATGGAAAACAAATTACAGCATTTTTACCTGGTGATGGTGCTTTAAATTTCATTGATGAACACGATGAAGTAATTGTTGAAGGAATTGGAGGCGCAAAAGGTAGAGCACAAGGTGACTTACCAGGAGTCAGATGGAAAGTTGTTAAAGTTAATAAAACATCTTTGGATGCCATGCTTTCCGGGAAAAAAGAAAAACCAACAAGATAATTGTAAAATAATCTTATTTTTTACTTAATCTATTTTCTTTAATTCAAAATAGAGATTTTAATCAACTTTTCAAAATTTAATGCCATCGAAATTAATTTGAATTAACCAATTAATTTTTTAATTTCATTATTCAATTTGATTAAAAGAATGAAGATATTTTTAGTTGATAAACATGCCTGAAGTAGCCATAATTGGAGTAGGTCATACAAAATTTGGTGATTTAGATCAAGATTTAATGGGATTATTATCAGAAGCTTCATTAAAAGCAATACAAGAGTCAAATACATCTGATAAAGATTTTGATATGGTTTATGTTGCAAACATGTTAGGAGAAACTTTGAATCATGCTACTGGAATAGCGAGTGTTTTAGTAGATAGGATTAATTTATTACCTGCTGGGGCTGATCAAATTAAAAATGGACCCGCCTCTGGAGCTTCCGCAATAAAAACTGCGTTTTATGCAATAAAATCAGGGCTTTGTAACATGATCTTAGTAGTTGGTGGGGAGAAAATGACGCATGAAAAGCGGCCTGGATTCGTGACATCTGCAGTAGCAACAATCACTCATCATGAAGCAGAAAGAATACATGGTGTTTCATTACCCAGTTTCTCCGGAATGCTAACGAGGGCATATCTCGAGAAGTATAATGCAAAACTTGAATGGTTATCCGCAATTTCAATTAAAAATCATAAAAACGGTAAATTAAATCCCCATGCTCATTTTCAAAAAGAAATAAAGGAATTTATGAATAAGAAAATCCAACAAGGAAAAGGTAATTGGAAAAACGAGCTTGAATATTTAAGCGATTTTAAGGTAAATCCGATAATAGCAGATCCATTACAACTATTTCATATCTGTCCCGTCTCTGATGGAGCAGCAGCTCTTGTTATTTGTAATGCTGATATAGCTAAAAAATATACTGATACTCCAGTTTACATTTCGGGTGTGGGGCATGCTACTGATACTCACATTATCTATGAAAGAGATGATATTACAACCTTAAAAGCGCTACAAGCTTGTTCAAAACAAGCTTATGACATGGCAAAAACAAATCCAAATGAGATGAATTTAGCAGAATTGCATGATGCTTTTGCTATTTTAGAAGCCGTGCAAAGTGAAGATATTGGATTTTTTAAGAAAGGTGAAGGCGCCAAAGCTGCAGCTGATGGGTTGACCGAGATAGGGGGAAAAATACCAATAAATCCATCTGGTGGATTAAAGGCAAGAGGGCATCCGCTAGGTGCAACTGGAGTTGCTCAAGTCGCTGAATTAGTTTGGCAATTACGGGGTGAAGCAGGTAAAAGACAAGTTGATGGTGCTACAAAAGGAATCACTTGTAATTTTGGTGGTTTCGGAAATAATATTGTTTCAATTTTAGTGGAGAGAAGATAAAAATGGAAGAAAAAATCCTTTGTAAAAAATGTAAAAAATGTGGCAAGATTCAACATACATCTCATATTCGTTGCATTGCATGTAAGCACGAAAAATTTGACATGATAGAAAACTCGGATGTTGCCACTTTAGTAACTTATACCATTTTGAAAGCTGTACCTGCTGAATATCAAGATCAAAAAGCATATGCAATTGGAATATTCAAGTTTGACAATGAAATTCTAGCAATGGGTCAAATAACCGTCAAAGAAAATCTCAAGACAGGAATGAAATTTAAACCAATAAAATCACTTCTAACTAAAAATTTAGACGGAAAAGAAGTACATGGATTTAAATTTGAGCCCATCTAAAAGAGGATTTTTTCTTGAAGTACGATATTATCATAATTGGTGCAGGTCCTGCTGGAACTCAATGTGCAATTGAGCTTGCAAAACAAAATTTAAACGTATTAATTATCGAGAAAGAATCTCCAGGAAGATATAAACCATGCGGGGGTGGTTTAACTTACAAGAATTACGAGTTTGGCAAGCTTCCTTCGCATTTAGTGGAACGTAATTTAGATATTTTCGTATTTGGGGGAAGAAAAGAAGAGGCTAGTGTGAATTTAAAAGAAAATGAATTTGATTACGGACAACTAGTTTATAGAAATGAATTTGATCTCTATCTACAAGATGTGGCAGTGAAAAGCGGAGCGCATATTAACTATCAACAAGAAGTTGGGAATATATATAGATATGAAGATCGAATCGAAGTGGAAATAAAGGGTAGTGGCGAAAAAATTATTGGGGACGTCGCCGTAATTGCAACAGGAGCTAAACAAGGTAACTTATTAGCTAAATTCTCAGATTTAGATTCAATAAAAGATTTTGTATTTGCTATACAAGGTGAATACAAGCTTTCAGAAGATATTATTGATGAAAGATTTGGTGGTGGCAGTTGGAACATATATTTTGATTCCAATTTAATTGGACCTCATGGTTATGCCTGGATCTTCACTAAAAAAGAAGGATTAACCGTTGGTTATTTAGAAAAAAAGGTGTCCAAAGATCAATTCAAATCGATCATTACTAAACATCCTCTCATAAAAGAGAAAATGGAGGGAACTATCCCTAAAAAAATTAGAGGAAAGCATATGTGGGCTGCGCCAATTGCTGACAGAATGTCAGAATATCAATATTCAGACCGAATACTAGTTATTGGAGAGGCCGCAGGCGTCATTGATCGTTTTTATTATGAAGGCATTTGGCAAGCTAGAAAAACTGGACAAATAGCTGCAAATACTTTAATGAAGGCATTTAAAAAGAGAGATTTCTCTAGATGGAGATTAAAATCTTATGAGAATGCCTTCAGAAAAGAATTATACTTAAAACCATTTATCGGTATATATGATTCAAGGGATTGGCATCATTTTTATTACCATTCGGGTTATTTAGATCAATTTGTTGATGCAATAATAACAACCTTAAAAGATGAAGAATTTATGAAACTTTTAATGAAAAAATCCAAACAGGAAGGATTAGGTGATATCTTCTCAAACGAAACTTTACAAACTAAAATAGTTGAAAATTTACAGAAAATTACAGATAAAAATACTTTTAATTTAATGTTTAAAGAGATGAAACGAATAATTATAAACTGATTTTTCAAGTCTTTATAAGGTGAAAATTATTTGTTACTTGTTTTAATGGGTGTTCCGGGTGCAGGTAAAACCACTCTTAGCAAACTTTTAGCGAAAGATTTAGGATTTGAGTTTTATGATATAGATGATCATATCCCTCTTAAATATAAAGAGAAAATGCGAAATAATCAAATTCTTAGTGAAGAAGAAAGAGACGATTACATGTCCGATATCATTCAAGATCTAAAAACTATATCCCAGAGTAAATCAATCGTAACTGCATTAGTTCTTTTTCGGGAAAAAGACCGTAAAAAAATTGTTGATACCATACCTGAGACTTACATGTTCAAATTAGATGCGACATTTGAAGTACTTAAGAACCGTTTAAAGAACAGAAAAGATCATTTCTTTAATGAAGAAATACTCAGAAAGGCATTTGAAAAAGAAGAACCTATTTTAATTGATCATTTTAAAATTAATGTAAATAGATCAATTGAAGAAATTGTTAATGATATCAAACAAAAAGTTATTGATCTGAAAAATTATGATTAATTAAGAAATATGAAATAAATAAATTATTAATTGTTAAAAAAATAAATGATAATAACACGATATCTATTAATTTATTCGTGAAATTCAAATGTAAAGATTGTTTTATACAATGGAAATAATTAGAAAATTGCCCGGGATAATGTATAAAACAATTAACATGCATATTATTATGCCAACACTTATAAAAATAATCTTCTCAAACTCAAATTCTTTAGAATCTTGCATTTTATTTATTGTATAAAACATTTTAATAGAAATTATAATTCCGAGAATTAATAACGGAAGTATTAAAATACTAATTACTAAGGGATTCCACCCTAAAACGTTAGAAATTTGAGTTGCATCCCCTGCTAAATTTATTAAAGGATCTATAAAGAAATATCCAAAGGAAAAGAAAATTCCTAATGAAAAAATAAATGCGCTCAAGTAGCCAATTATAACACCTTTATTTTTTTTTGCATAAAAATAAGTAAGTAATCCAATAATGAGGCCAATTAATAAAGTTCCAATTATCCCCGAAAAATTAACGAAAATTCGAGATGTTAAATCATTATTATAGACGAAATTAGTCAACCCCGTCCCCTCTAAAGAAATATGTAAAGATGTTACATATCCTCCGACAATAAATATAGAAAGTGCATGTGAAATTTCATGAGTCCAAATAAAACCCATGTAAATTCCATAAAAACAGAGTCCAAAACTCAATCCAACTCCAAATTTATTCCAAATGGTCTTTGGATATAAAATTTCATTTCTTAAATGATCAATTGATATATTTCTATTAAAGTTGAATTTTTTAAACAATTTTAAACTGAAAAATAAGACAAAACTAAAGATAGAAAATAATATATTGAAAATTAATAGATACCAAATCCATAAATAGGAAATTTCAAATGGATTTAGATTACAAATTCGCCAAGAAATACCGCCATCATTCGTTTTTTTACATTGAATATCCCCCCCTATAAATCCAGTGAATTCATTTTTGAAATAAACGTCATCAAGATTACATTCAGTTGAGTTAAATGTCGTGTTATTTTCCCAAGATAATCCCGAGTTTGAAGTTTGAATTAAAGTAGTCTCATAACCACATATCCAACCATGTGTAGAATTAATAAAATAAAGATTTTTAAGATTTTTTGGATTTGAAAGGGTTTGATTATACCATGTTTTTCCACTATCATTAGAATGAAAGATAGACCCATCTGATCCAATGACCCAACAATATGAAATATTTGAGAAAAAAAAAGACTTTAAATAATGATCATTAACTATTAGATCTATACTCCATGAATTTCCACTTGTATTTGTTGAGTATAATGTATTTAATCGGTGAGTCCCATTAAACCCTCTATATAGAACAAACCCATGAGTTTCATTTATGAAATATAGATCTTTAAATCCTAAATCTCCAAAAATTTTGGGAAAGGTTTTTTGAATATCCCAAGTTAATCCACTATCATTAGTTCGATATAAAAATGAATATAACGTGTCTTCTATTGCCCAACCTAATGTTTGATTTACAAACCAAATTTTTGAGATTTGAAAAGATGTAGATTTCTGAATCCATGATATTCCTCCATCTAAAGTTGCATATAGATTACCCTCATTGGATACTATCCATCCAACAAGTTCGGATATAAAATAAATCTGTTTTAATCCATCAATACCAGTCCATACTGATTGCCATGTAGTTCCTCCATCAATGGTTTTAAATATTTTAGGTGAATTACCAACCATCCAACCATTTAAGCTATCAACGAAATAAATATCTTTAATCCAAATTAAATCTAATGATTCATCATAAGATCGTCTGAAATTATTCAGATTATAACAAATAAATAAAAAATTAGTAGATAACACGATTATTATACCGAATATAATGATCCTTTTTCTCAAGTAAATCTAAACCTTAACATATGTTAAGATATATCTAATAATATCTCAATAAATAACATATGATGAGTCCTTTTTTATAAATAAAAAGTTATAGCACAATAATTACTATTTTTATCACTTTAGTAAATCAAATAATTTAAACTAGAAATTAAATCAATTAAAAAAACAGAATAAAATTTTAAATTAGAATAATTGAATAGGTTAATATGAGTTTTTATAATTTAATCAATCCTAAAAGTTATGCAGTGATTGGTGCTTCAACCAATCCACGATCTGGGTCCTATCGCTTCATTGAAGCTCTTATTAACAATGGTTATAAAGGAAAAATATTTCCCATCAACCCAAAAATAGAAGAATTACAAGGATTGAAAACATATCCTTCTATTGAATCCGTAAATGAACCAATAGATTATGTCCTGATTGCTGTTCCAGCAGATCTCGTCCCAGAAGAAGTACGCAAATGCGTTAAAATAAATGTAAAATTTATTGTAATTTTTACTTCTGGTTTTGGAGAGTCGGGAAACAAAAATCTTGAAGAAGAAATTAAAACTGCGATTAAAGGGAGTAATACAAGAATTTTAGGTCCAAATTGTATTGGAGTTTTTTCTTCCGAGAGTAAAATCGCATATTTTAGTGATCAATTAATACTTGAAGAAGGAAATATATCATTTATCTCTCAAAGTGGTGGTTTAACAAGAACTTTAATATGGGTGGGCTATACAAGAGATTTTCATTTCCGAACTGCAATTTCGTTGGGAAATCAGATCGATATTACGATAGAAGAATTGATTGATTTTTTTCTAGTAGATGAAAAGACTGATATCATTGCTGCTTATATTGAAGGAATTAAAAATGGGAAGGAATTTTATAGAATTTTAAAGAAAAATAACGGGAAAAAACCCATTATTATCTTAAAATGCGGTCGTTCCCAAAGTGGAAAAAGAGCTATTCGTAGTCATACAGGGGCACTTGCTAGTTCTGACCATTTAATCGAATCAATAATGAATCAAACAAATACAATTCTAGTTCAAACTTTTGAAGAATTAACGGATACAATTCTTATGGTCGAAAAACTAAGAAATGATTCTCTTAATGGAAAAAATGTTGCAGTAATTAATTCAGGCGGGGGATTGTCCGTCGAGTTAACCGATATATGCGAATCATATGGTTTTAACGTCATCCAATTGAGTCCAGAATCTGTGAAAGAACTTGCAGAAATATTACCAACAGTCAATACTATTCTTTCAAATCCGTTAGATCTTGGTGCTTCGGGTTTTGATCCAGAAATTTTTGGTAAAGTAATAAATGTAATATCTCGGGATCCGAAAATTGATGTGATATTAACAGTAATAGAAGTTGAAAGATTTTCTTTGTTAAATAAAAGATATCAAACTGAAGATATTGGAGAAATTTATGTTAAAAACATTTACGATAATAATGTAAAAAATAAACCTATAGTATTAATATCCCCTAAATCATGGGAATCCGTACCAAATTTTATATTTTATTCAAATTTTCAAGATGCCCTTCATAGGATTAAAATACCTGTATTTCCCTCATCAGAAAGTGCCATTAGAGCTTTGAATAAAGTAATAGATTATCATTTATCCCTAAAAAAATAAAAAAAGTAAAAAATTACAATAATAATTTAAGATTGAAAGTGATACTGAAAAATTAATTTACCAAAATGATTTCTCAAATTTTGATTCAGGTTTATCATCAAAAATATATTCAATAACATCTTTAAAATCATCAAATTTGGTCGAATCGCAATCCCAATCTTTTACTTCGTCTTCATATAACTCAAAAAAACTTTTTACTACCGTATTTAAATGTTTTTCAATGTTTTTTTTCTTTATTTTCTTATCAGATCGAGCCACAAAAATTAAATCATATTTACTTTTTAATAATGTTAATTGAGATGAACCCATAATGATTGATTCTATTTTTTGATTTCCGATTTCCTTTATAAAATTTTGAATTGCTGAAATAAAACCCCCAAATAATGTTGGATCTAATTCATCCTTTGAAAAATTAAATAATGTTATTCCAGATTCATTGATGATCCAAATTTCTTCAATTTCTCTCATATAATAATCACTTAAATTAAGGAAACTCTTATCAAATTATATATACATCACTTAATTAAATAATTAAATTATGAGGTTTGAAATTTGCAAATAAGCCCTCAAGAACTTGGAGCAGCGATATGCGAAATCTCTGTATTTATCATACTTTTAATTGTTGGTATTATGTTAATAGAAAGATATCAGAAAAGAAAAATTAATAACATTTTGATTTTGGCAATATGTCTCTTAATATTTTCAATAGCTCCCCTGATGCAAACCTTAGATATATTCTATTTCACGGATTTTTTTGCACCCAAAGAAGTTGCTTTAGGATATAATCTAGCTTTTTCAATGAGCGCCTACGCGAACATTTTATTGTTGCTATTTTATTTACGAGTTTACGTAGAAGAAAGTACAAAGGTCAATATAATAGTAGTAATTTATGCGATTTTTAATATTTTGAACACGATACTGTTGATAAACACGAGCATTCAATTAATGATAAACAATATTACAATAGATCGAACGTTATTTATGGTCATCCATCTAGCATTATCAATGGCATTATATATCTACATGGTCATTCAATCTACAAAATCAGCAAATAAGGATGTAACATTAAAAGTCCGTCGAGGATTTCAATTAATAACTGGATTTGGTATTTGTTTAATTTTGACTTTTGCGTTTTTTCTAATGGATTTTGTCTGGATAATTCTTTTTGTGAGCCCATATTCTATTTGGTTATATATTGGATGGGTGTGTGGAGCAACTGGTGCTATATTAGCATATTTGGGATACATAATGCCTGATTGGCTAAAAAGACGCTGGGAATAAATTCATAATACATTCCTCTTTTTTTTGAATATTCTTGAAACAAGATAATTAGTTAATTTATCAAATTTAGTTGCTGAATTCTATCTCAAGCAATTCTTCCCAAATTCTTATTGCATTTTTTTCATTCTAATGATTTTTTAAAAACGTTCATATAAAGACATTCATCTTCTTCCATGAACATGCTCATTTCAGGTGTATCTGTGAATTTTACTTTAACACCTCTCACAATAACAAATGGAACTGATTCATTAGACTCTCCTAATTCGATTTGTGCGGCAGAAACTAGATCATCAGCAATAGCTCGATAAGTATATTTGAGTTCTTTACCGTAAAGATCCTTTCTTCCAATAAAACTTTCAACTGGTTCAAATCCAGATATTGCTAAAGCTAATCCTATAACTCCTTTTCTAAGCGGTTGTGTTCGACTATCTGCAATAATTAATCCTATTTTAATACTATAAGTTGTTTCAAGTTTTTTTCTTATATTATCAATTTTATTAAGATTAGGTAATAAAACTACGTGATTTATTGGTGCGTTAGATTGATCAATTCCTGCATTTGCTAAAAGATTTCCCTCTTTTTTACATAAAAGAACGTTTTTAACTCCTCCATAAATCTTGTCAGATTCATCGATGATGACTTGAACATATCTAGGATCCATGTCATGTTCTTTTGCTAATTGTAAAGCTTTCTGAGATGGCTTAATTGTATCTAAATCTATTATTCTTCCTTGCATGGTAGCGAGAACACTTTCAGCTATAATCAAAATGTCATGATTTTTCAATTCTATATGATTAGCTGATAAACTATCATTAAATATTTTAAAAAAATCCGCATTTGGCTTAATTAAATTAGTTTTAATTGGTATAACTTCATATGTTATGAGTTCTTCCCCCCTTAAAATCTCTAAAAATCCTTGCAATTTTTATATAATCACGAGTTATTTTAACATCGTGTGTTCTGACTACATCAGCTCCATTATAAACTCCAATCACGGTTGCAGCTAATGTTCCATTTAATCTATCTAATGGATCTTGATATCCTAAAATGTCCCCGATCATTGATTTTCGGGAAATTCCAATAAGGATTGGTTGTTTAAGAATTTTCAAATTTTCTATATGGTTTAAAATAGTAATGTTATAGTAAGCTCTTTTTTCTGAAATCCATCTACCAATGCCTGGATCAATTATTATATTTTTAGTATCATAATCGTATCTATTTCCAAATTCAATTGATTCTTTCAATGTTGTTTTTATATCTTCTATGGTCAAAGCATCTCCAGGATTTTTTTTAGTCGCCATTATAACTGATGGACAATCATATTCTTTTATCACTTCAATGATTTTTTCATCAGTTCTGAATCCACTAATGTCATTTATCATGGAAGCTCCATGTTTTAAGCCTAATTCTGCGATCTCTGAAAATTGAGTGTCTAATGAAAAAATAACATCTGGATAATCTTTTATTTGTTTTAATATAGGGAGTAGTCTATCTTTCTCTTTATCTATTGAAATAGATTGTACTCCAGGTGCTGTTGATCTAGCCCCAATATCAATAATATCTGCTTTCTCTTCAATCATCTTTTCTAATTTTAATTTAAATTCTTCTTTTGGAACAAAAGATTGTTTATAAAATGATTCAATACTCAAATTAATAATTCCCATAATTGCAACCGGATGATTCTCTCCGATTATTAAATTCTTAATTTTAATATCTGTCGTCATATAAAATTCCAATTCTTAGTGTTTAAAACTTCGATATCCCGTAAAGACCATTGCAATTCCTCTTTCATTTGCGGCTTTTATAACATCCTCATCTTTAATAGAACCACCTGGTTGGATGATTGCAGTAACGCCAGCATCAGCAGCAGCATCAATTCCATCCCTAAATGGAAAGAATGCGTCAGATATTAATACACTACCATTAGATCTTTCACCAGCTTTCCGAACGGCAATTTTGACAGAATCTACCCTGCTCATTTGACCTGCTCCAATGCCAACTGTCATTTTATTTTTTATTAAAACTATTGCATTGGATTTTACATGCTTAGTAACTTTCCACCCAAATAATAAATCTGCTAATTCTTCTTTTGATGGTTTTTTATCAGTTACAACCTTGAGATCTTTCTCTTCTATCAATAAAACATCCCTATCTTGAATTAATAACCCATCAACTACTTTTTTATAATCGGGTTCTTTCGTAAATTTACACGGTTGAAAATTTGGGACTTTTAGAATTCGTAAATTTTCTTTTGTTTTGAAAGCCTCAAGAGCTGTTTTCTCATAATCAGGTGCAATCACGCACTCAACAAAAGTTTTCGTGATTTCTTTTGCGGTTACCTCATCAACTTTTTTATTAAATGCAACAATACTTCCATAAGCAGAAAGTGGGTCACATTCTCTTGCATTAATATATGCCTCTAAGGTATTTTTGCCTTGAGCAAAACCACATGGATTGGTATGCTTTATAACTGCTGAAACAGGTTGATTAAACTCCTTAATCATTTCCCAAGCAGCATTTATATCAAAAATATTATTAAACGATAATTCTTTTCCTTGGATTTGGTCTGCATTTGAAACTGAAGATTCTTCCAATAACGGCGTTACATAAAACGCAGCTTGTTGATGGGGATTTTCGCCATATCTTAATGAAAATTTCTTTTTAAAAGCCAAGCTAACCGTTTCAGGGAATTTTTCTTCAGAAGTTATCAAATTTTTCTGTAAGTAATCAGAAATTAAAGAATCATAATAAGCAGTATGTTGGAATGCTTTTACAGCTAATTTTTTTCTTGTCTCGAGTGAAATATAACTGTCATTATCTTTCATTTCTTTTAGTATCGCATCATAATCTTTTGGATCCACGATGATGACAACGTCTTGAAAATTCTTTGCAGATGATCGAACTAAAGTAGGTCCTCCAATATCAATATTTTCAATTACCTCTTCCATCGTAACCTTTGCTTTCATTATGGTTGCTTCAAATGGATATAAATTGACTACTACCATGTCAATTAAATCAATATTTTGATCTTTTAATTGTTTCATATGATCTTTATTATTTCTAACTGCCAGAATCCCTCCATGAATTTTTGGATGAAGCGTTTTTACTCGTCCATCCATCATTTCTGGAAATCCAGTAACTTCAGATATTCCAATTACATTAATTCCATTATCTTCTAATATTTTAGATGTCCCTCCCGTAGAAATTATTGAGACACCCAAATTATTTATTCCTTTTACAAATTCTACAATATTTTCCTTGTTAGAAACAGAAACCAACGCTTTTTTTATATGAGACATTTTTAATCAACTTAATTAAAAATAAAATTTTGTATTAAATCAATTAATTCTCTATATAAAAAAAATTCTTAAATGATCCTTCATTATATAGCCCAAACTAGAATTTTGAAATTTCCCATAAATTAGAATAATTCATAAATAATCAGGCGAAATTAAAGGATTATAAAAAAAAGATTTTGATTAAAAATAAGGTGAAAATTTGAGCGCTGATTTTGCATTTAAAATTGTTGTCTTAGGTAATCCCGCGGTAGGTAAAACGTCTTTAATAGTGCGTTTCATAAAGAATAAATTTACAGAAGATTATAAAACTACTTTGGGTGTAGATTTTTTAACTAAACAATTAGAACTTTACGGTAAAGCTAAAATTAGATTAATGTTATGGGACATGGGTGGTCAAGATAAATGGCTTTCAAGAAGGGCAAAATTTATGAGAGGAGCTGATGGTGCCATTATAGTTTATTCAAATACAGACCTTGAAAGTTATTTACAATTAGATAAATGGATCGATGAAGTTTATCAGTATGCTAATGGGGATGTTCCAATTTGTATTGTAAGAAATAAATCCGATTTGCCGCCCATTCGAGAGAATTTATTTCCTCAAAAAATATTGGAGCGTTTATCAACTAAATTAATAGAAACTTCTGCAAAAACAGGTGAAAATGTTGAGGAAATGTTTTCATACATTTCATCCGCAGTTGTTAAACAAAAAGCCAAACAATTAAAATCAAAAGTATAGTAAATTAAATTATGATCCACCAAGTATTATTTTTTGAAAGTAGTTCCGGGATTTGCTTTTACTCGAGAGATTATACTGGTGTTGAGATTCCAGAACATTTATTTACTGGTATTATTAAATCAATAAGAGATCTCACCTTTGAAATATCGAAAAAAGATCTTAAGAGTATTGAGATGGGGGATTGGCTTCTTTATTATGTTGGTAGGGGTTTAACTACCGTCGTGTTAATCTGTGACTATTCCGATGATAGAAAAATTATTCAAGGTAAGATTAATCTTGTTGCTGATAGATTTTCAGAAAAATTCAAGGATCATATCGAGAATTTCAATGGTGAAATAAGCGTATTTGATGATTTCAAAGAAGATTGCGATGAAGTTTTTTTTGCTGACTGGAATTTTGAATTTGAGCAGCGCGTTAAAAAGAAATCAATTTAGTTCTGAAACATAGTTTAAGATATCTGTCGTATTTTTCATTTGAGATATCGCAATTCTCCATTTTTTGCTGTTAATAAATCTCCTCAAAGCATGTAATACAAATTGTTTTAATGCAAATAACTCTTGCAAGCGTATTTCAAAATCCTTATTCTCATTGTATAACTCCCAATAATCAAAGATCATTTTTTTCGTTATTGCTAAATCTCTTTCAATTATTTTATTAGTTTTTAAATATTCATTAATCTCGTAAAAAATGCGTGGATTTCCTATTGATGCTCTTCCAATCATGATGGCATCACAATTGGTTTTATCGAACATCAATTTGGCACTTATCCCATCTTTTACATCACCATTTCCTATCACGGGTATTGAAACTGAATCCTTAATTTTTCTAATAACTTCATAATTTACTCCTTGCTTGTATTTTTGCTCTAAGGTCTTACCATGGATGCATAAAAATTCAAGCCCCTCTTTTTCAAGAAGCAAGGCAATCTCTACTGCATTTTCTTGAGAAGAATTGAGACCTGTTCTTATCTTTGCTGAGATAGGATTTTTACTATGCTTGATTAATATTTGTATGATCTTTTGAATTTTTTCAGGCTTATTGAGTAAAAATCCCCCCTTTTCTTGCTTCTTGAATTTATAGGAAGGACATCCTAAATTAAAATCAATAAAAATGTTGAAATTATTTAAATATTCAATCGTATGTTTTAAATCATCATTTTCATTTCCTATCAATTGAACTGCAACTGGGTAATCCTTTTCTGTAGCCTCAAAAAATTTCTCCATGCTCGTAAAATTATTCACAATTTGGGGAATAGAAATCATATCTGTATATAAGAGCCCCGCACCATATTTTCTGCATGATAAACGGAATCCTCTATTATGTACTTTAGCGAGTGGTGCTAATACTAGTTTCTTTGTTTTAAAAATTTCAAGATTTGATTTCATTTTATATCAATCAATATCATTATTCCTTTAAAATAAATTAATTGAAAAGATAAATTTATTATTAATAAACATGCCAGATTAGTTATATTGAGAGGTGGTATCATGGATTTTGAGATCAAGCAGTTAAAAAAGATAGAGGACTTGCCATTCAAGCAGATAGGAGATTTATATCATAAAACCTATTTTAATACATACAAAATGGCTGGGGCGCTTAATTGGGAAGAAAAATACGCAGAATGGTATTTTAAATCTTATTATAATCCACCAAATTATTGTTTCACTGTTTGGAAGGGGGATGAATTAATCGCAACAACATTAGGTTCCAAGTATAGTTTCCTTCTAGATGGCGAATTAAAGTTGACAGGTGTCTCGATTGGTTTAACTGCAACTAAACCTGCATATCAGAGGCAAGGTATTCAAAAAAAATTGATAGAATCTCTTATTAACACTGTAAAAGGGGATGGTATAGATTTTATTTATGCTTTTCCTGATACTGAACACTTCGGTGATATGTTACTAAAAGATCATTTTGGATTTATACGTATAAATAAAAATGCAGAACACGTTATTAAGATTTTAGGGGATCATGGACGTTGGGTATTGCAAAATTACAGAGGCTTAAGTGCGGTACTTGCTAAGCTAGCGGTTGTTTACGCCGGTAAACCAGACGCAAAGCTGACAGGAGGGGAAATTAGAGATGGAAACATCGACTCAGATGATGTGAAAAAAATTGTTGATATCGTGAATTCATATTCTAAACGAGTGCCATTAGCTAGAATCTGGACCGAAGAAGATTGGAAATTAGAAATGATTAAGTCTAAAACAATAAAAGAATATTATCCTGATTGGGACTTATTTTGGTGGATCTGGGAATTTGATGGACATATTTTAGCAACCATTACGATAAGAACCGAGTATGTTACATTCAATACTGGAACCTCAATGGTCGCATTGGTCACTACTTCCTGCTTTAAAGATGGTCTAACAATAGAAGAAAAGCAAGGATTTTTAGCAACGGTAGTTCGGAGATTTTGGAATGATAATGTCGAAGATACCACTGAAGCTAGAAAGAAGAACTTTTTTACTGTTCAATCTACACAACCGCAATATGAATCTAAAGTCTTTAAAAAGATAAAAGTTACTGATGATCAATCTAAATACGAATTTTTAATCTTGCCGCTTAGTGAAAAAGGCCAAGAAATTGTATCAAGGTATAAAAACATAAAAGAATTCTACATTCCATATCATCGATGAGATTTTGTTATTAAATTCATAGATTATTTCGATTAACAAAATCATCTAACCGAATTTTTTTTATATCATATATTGAAATTAAACCGTTATACCAAAAATATAATTTCATCATTATTAATTATCATAAGTTAGACAAATTAAAAAAAATATTAAATGATGACATTTACCCTTAGAATAAGAGAGAGGAACTAACATGACGATCCATTCATATGGTGAGATTCCAGATTCTTTTCCAACAAAGAGAATGTTCCCGTTAGGAGAACATATGTGGAACATTTTTAAGAGCCATGGTTGGGAATTTATTGAAAAACAGTTTGATCCCGAAGCAGAGCTAATTCCTGGTGTTGCTGATGCAACCTTTGAAAAATTTCAGACAGCAGTTAAAACCGCTAATAAAGTATTAAATGGGGAAATAAAGCATCCTGATAGATGCCTAGCAACATGGTTTTTTCCACCTTTAGTATATGTTAGATCTGACTTGCAATCTGGTTCTACTAAACTTATTTATGGAAATTCCACGGATATTACGTTTGTTCTTATCAACGATTTTACTCAAGACGTTGAAGCGCTTATAAATGGTCACATGGAAGATGGAATTCCTGTAGATTTTTGGTTTATCCATGGTGAGGACGATATTTTCAATAGGAGGCACCTTAAACTTGGAATGAAGCTTCGAGAAATTCCTAAAAAAACAAATGATTTTATAAAAACGGGTCATCGAATAATAGATCTGTTAAAAGATATTCGGAATGAACGTAGTCCAGAATTCTCCCAAAGTGCGTACTCTATTTGTATGGTCTGGTTAAGTGCAGGACTTAATTTAAGCACGGAACCATCAAATTATGGTGCAATGGGGATGGTCTGGGATGGACTCGAAGCAAAACGAACATATGGCATGGATGATTATTGGTTTTGTTACGTGCCAACCTTGCCACTTCTTAATATGATGGCCATGGCAGGAAGGCATGCATGGGTTCATAAAATGACAGGTCTATTAACAAACAACCTATTATTTATTAACGCATTTGAACCGAAACATAAGGAAGTGTATGAAACAAGAGCTCCCGAGATTTGGAGTTATTTTGTGAACTCGATAAAAGAAGCAGGGGTTTTAACTCCTAAAATGGCAATAAATTGCACACCTCCTGATTTAAGGGATAAAAGAAAATTTCATCATGGGAATTTTACCTGGCATTATCCTGATGGAGCTAGAATTAAACCTGCTGAATGGGGATTATCTGATGATGAGTTAGTTGGCGGAATATTAACTGATATTACTCCTGACACCCCAGAACAGGAAACCTATGGCAAAGAACATGTAATTTCATTAGGTATTGGGAAAGAATATTAAAAAATTATTTAAATTTATTTGAAAATTTATCAAGGTGCACGAAATTTTCTATTTTACGTCGATAGGGTGTTCCATATCTTCCAAATTTAGTTTCATACCCCAATCGAAATAAAATCATAAGTTTATATTTTTTAGGAATCTCTAAAATATCAAATATCTTCCGCTTTGCATCTATAGTCATGGTCTGACCGCTTGCAACGTGAACAGAAATTCCTAGGTTATTTGCAGCCAACCAAATATTTTGCATTACAGCTCCCACGCTTAACATGCCCCAGACATTCTTCAGGGGTCCAATACCGGGAATTGTTGGATCATAAAGAATAAACATTAAAACAGATGAGGCTTGCATTAAGAGTGCATACATGGACATGGTTCTATCCCAAAAATCATCATCATTAATTAATTCTGGATGATCTTTTAAATCTAAAACAAATTTGGGTAAAACTTCTGGCTGGACACCAATTCCTATAGATTCGAGTTCCTCAACTGATTTCGTCCAAAAAGCATGCTGCTTAATTTCTTCCATTCCTAATTTAAACCTAATTTCAGAAATTTGTTTTATAACATTCCTGTCTTTTACAACTATAATTTCAAAAGGTTGTCTATTATGAGGAGTTGGTGCATATCTTGCAGCTTCAAGTATTTTTTTTAATTCATCATCCGGTATTTGTTTTTTTGTTGAAAAAACCCATCTTGAACTCCTTCTGAATTTAACTAAATCTTGGAAATCCACTCAATTCAACTCCTGATATGAACTCATTTATTTATTTGTAAATTTTTATATCAAGAAATAATTATCTTATTGAGGAATAAAAATGAAATGTTGCACGATTGACGAAGTTGAATTATTTTTAGCTAATCCCGATGAAATTGAAGTCGAATGGATTGGACAACAAGATGCTTTAAATCAATTAATAGCTTCCTGGTTAAAAGTAGACGAGAATGATATTCCTTTAAATCCCAGAATTTTAGGGAAACCAGGAGTAGGTAAAACCACGTTAGCTTACTGTGCTGGGAAAAAGCTAAACAAGAATGTTTATATATTTCAAGCAACCATGGATACAAGGCCTGAAGATTTGATTATTACACCTGTTATTGGGGAAGCAAATCAAATAAAATATCATGCTTCCTCTCTTGTTACTGCCATGATAGAAGGTGGCGTGTGTGTACTTGATGAGGGAAATCGAATGCCAGAAAAATCTTGGGCTTCTATAGCACCATTATTGGATAATAGAAGGTATGTAGAATCCATTATTGCTGGCATTAAAGTAAAAGCACATCCAGAATTTCGATTTGTTACGACAATGAACTCTGATGCTTCAGTATATGAAATTCCTGAATATATTCATAGTAGATTGCAGCCTCAAATTACTATTACATGGCCGACAAGTAAAGAAGAATTTAATATTTTAAAATTTAATCTTCCATTTTCGTCTAAGGACATTTTAAATCTTATAGTTGATTTTCTTCAAAATGCTCATGCTTCAGATCAACCGTATACCGTTCGTGATGGAATAAACATTGCAAGATACATGCTCAAATTAGAAGTACAAAATAAAAAATTATCTTATGAATTGAAAAAACAAGCATTTACTCAAGTTTTAGGAGATAATTGTTTAGAGTTTTGGAATGAATATAGATATGAATGAAGAGAAAAACGAATCCATTCTACAATTTAAAAACATTCATGCTATTCCCTCATTTCATAGCAGGGTTCAATTTGCTATTGAAGTCCGAAGAGCCTTTTTTGAATTAAAACCTGATGTCATTGTAGTTGAGCTTCCTGAAGCGTTAAAAGATAAAGTAATTGAAGGAATAAATCGGCTTCCTTACATATCAGTAATTGGGTATGAACAAGCTAGCGCAAGAAAAATGTCATATGTTCCCATCGATCCAGGGGATTCGATTATTGAAGCCATTAGAATAGGAATCGAAAACGATATTCCCGTTGAATTCATTGATTTAGATGTTACTCGCTATCGTCAGAAAGCTTACGATATTAAATTTTTAAATGAATATATGATTTCAAAAATAGGTTTGGAAAAGTATTACTTAACAATGGTAAATTTTGTCAGGAAAAGTAATCCTGGTACTAAGGATTATGATCGCGAGCGATATATGGCTGATAGATTGAAAGACTTAATGAAAAATTATAAGCGAATATTATATGTATTGGGTTTGGCTCATTGGGAACGTGTTAGAGGATTTCTAAGCAGAAATATAAAACCTGTTGAACAGACCATTGAGCGAGAACATATTGAAGTTTTCAATCTCTCAAAAAAATCTTTTAGAGAGGTATTAAGAGAGCTTCCTTACATAACCTATTTGTATGAAATCTCCAGAAATAACCTAAGCGAAGGTCAAAGCTTTGATAAATTAGATGGGTTCAAAACCATTTATTTAAATGCTAAAGAAAATTATTATAAAGAGTTTGGAGAAAATTTAAGTTTACATGACATGAAAATTATCATGCAATTTGCTCGAAATTATGCACTTGTTGAAAATTCTTTAATTCCAAGTTTATTTCATTTAGTAATGTCTGCGAAAAATATCCACGATGATGATTACGCAGGTGAAGTGTATGATATTGCTATTTCCTATCCCTTTTACAAGAAAGATGATAAATATCGTGAAATTGAAATTAAACAAAGAAGAGGACAATTAGATAATAGAATAATTCCACTACGAAGAAGATTACCCGTTGGTGAAGTTGATAAGAGAAAAATACCCATTAAAAGAAGACCGAAAGAAGAGGAAGAAGGTTTATGGAAGAAAATTTGGGAACGAGAATCTGAAGGTATTTTCTCATATCCCCCTGAAGATATAAAATTCGAAAATTATATGGATTTCATCCGGAAAAAAGCTTTGAAAATGTTACTCGAAGAAAATATAAAAATTGAAGAATTTAAAACCAGCATATTAGACGGTATCAGTATTAAAGATACTATTAGGAATTGGCATTTAAATAAAAAAATATATGTTCGGGAAGAATTGCCCCTCCGTGGGGAAATAGGTCCTGTTATCGTTATTTTTGAAGAAGATGATACGCTTAATAATATATTTGATTATCAATTAACATGGATTCATGAACATGAAGAAGAATCTGACTTACTGTTATATGCTACTGCTCCAGGACTTAAAATCATTGGTCCAGGAATATCTAGAGGAACATTTGGCGGTTTAGTATCGTTTTTCCCACCTTTGGATTACATACCTTACTTAACTTCATATGATTGGGTTGAAAAAAAATATCTGACAAAATCTGAATCCTTACTTTTATCTGCAATATATAACGCTACAGAAAAACAAAAGTACATAGTATATGTAGCAAATCGTAATCCTGATCCGTATTTAAAATCATTAGCGAATAGGGAAGGAAAATATATCATATTTTTACCACTAAGTAGTTTCAATCCCATGAGTATTAAAAAATTAAGAATAGTTCATTATTTAAACTCAAAAAAGGCAAGAAAACATGCTAATCAATTCATATTCTTATAATTTTTTTAATTAATTATTAGTAATCTTCTAAATATCTAAAGTCACGTTTTCTTTTTTTAATTGTCTTAATATTTTATGGGCTGATTCATTAAGTGGATTATTATCAATCCACAACATCTCCAAATTATATAACTCATTAAATGATTTTGGTAACTCAGTTAATTTATTATTTCTTAAATTCAACCTTTTAAGGCATTTTAGTGATCCAAATGATTCAGGAAGGGTTTTTAATTCATTTTGATTCAAAAATAATATCTCAAGTGATTCTAAATTACCAAATGTTTCTGGAAGGTTTTCGATTTTATTATTCACTAAATTCAAAAATTTTAATTTTTTTAAATTTCCAATTGAATTAGGCAAAGTTACTAGTTCATTACTAAATAATACTAGATCTTGGAGAGAGGAAAGGGTTCCAATAGTATCAGGTAGACTTTTTAATCCTTTATTTGGAAGTCCCATTATCAAAGTTTTTCCATTTTTTAATAGGCGACCAAATTTGAAGGTATTTACAAATGAAACTTCAGGTATTGTCTCATTGATTAATTTTTCTATATCCTTTAATGCTTTCTTCTCATCGAAAGTTACCAAATACATCGCCTACAATATAAAAAACTTGAATGCTTATAGATCAAAGCTCACGGTTATTGCCGCATTAGCAACGATCATATTAGGAGAATCATCACCTAATTCTGGAATTTTAATCCCTTCTACCAATAATCCGCCCTCTACAGCTTTCAGATTTTTAATTCCAAACGGTACTGCTCGCAGAACTTTTTTCTCGTTAATTTTATCAGGAAATGGACAACCAATTAATATATCAACTATCATTCGATTAGGATTAGTGATGTTTAATATTTCTCTTAAAGCTGGTAAACAATTATTAGATATTGCATCTTTTATTGCTTTAATAGCTGCATTAGAAGGATCATTATTATGTCCATGTTGATCAACACCCATTCCCATCTCTATTATCATACGTTTTTTCATTAAAATGACATCCTTTGATTTTAATAGATTTTAATAATTTAAATAGGAGTATTTTTTATTTATTTATTTGGTAAAATTGATTGTAATCACTATTGATGAAATCGAAGATTTCATTGCATTATTAGAAAAAAGAGCGACGGAATACATCTTTTTTGAATTCGTTCGTTGCGAATTTGATGGATTACGTGTGTTATTAAATTTTTTAGGTAATCTTGGTAGTTCAGTAGTTCTCTTTCAAACTTCTCTTGATTTTCCAAATGTAAAAGATAAAAAGAAAGTGATAGAACAAATTAAAGCCATGGATATGGAAAAATTAAATTTAAACTTGAAATTTATACCTGGGACAATTCGAGAAATTTATTTATCCATATCATAAAAAATATTTATTTAAAATGAAAATTCTTTATTAATTATTCTCCTCTTATAAGAGTATTATTTAATTCTTCATAAATTTTGTTAAATTTATCAAAATTTCCTTCATGTAATGCTTCAAGCAAGCCTTCTAAATGATTTTCTAAATTCTCATCATCAAATGCTATTTCTTGTTTGTACCTGTCAATTTTTTCCATAGTTACTTGCATAATGCTAGTAACCCGCTTCATAGCTGAAAGTATATCTGCAATATCTTCAGCCCATAATTTCTCCAACTTTAAAATGGAATGCGCAAAATCTTCTTGTTGAGAGAAAGCAAACATTCTTAGAGTCTCACTAACTTCCTCCATTCCTGAATTATCCTCGATCAATTTCTGTATTGTTTGACCCAAATTTGTTATTGCATTTAATCCTTCTTTTCTCAATTGAAACCAAGTACGCAATGGATTAATTCCTTTTTCAACAATTTCTACATCATCTTGTATTCTTTTTATGACCATATTAATCTGATCTTTCAATTCCTCTTTCATTAAAACCGCAGTTGATCTTAAACGAACTCCTGAAAAATCCTTTTCAACGACATAAACAATTTCTTGAAGCTTTCTTAATAAATCTGCTAAATTATCCAATTCTAACCCTCACTTAAGTTAGGAAAATTATATTTAATAATTTGATAGCATTCTATTTTAATTCTTTTGTTTTCAAAATTTCTAAATCAATTAGACAAAGACTCTGGTGCAAATCGTATCTTTTCCCATAAATATATCAAAAATTCGTTCCGAATAAAATCCGTTTACTAAGTATAATTTAATTTGAGAATTTTTTAATAAATTTAGCGAATAAGAATCCAGACAATTACTCTTTAATAATTTAATTTGAGCGATATTTATGGTCTTTTTTAATTTTTTCGGATTATTTGGATCATTAAAATCTTCATAAATACCATCAACATCTTTAACTAAAATGACATTAGTTAATTTCATTTTAATTCCTAAAAAAATAGCTATTGCATCTCCTGTAACATCCCAACTATGTGGTAATTCATCATTTTGTTTTAAAATATTATAAGGTTCTAAAATCGGGATTTGATGTGTATCCAGATTTTTTAATTTTGATAGATCATCAACTAAGATAGAATTATCTAGTTGGGAATTAATTAGGGATGCCAATATGTCTTGAGTTTTTATAGCCATCCAATGTGCATTATCATCTAAAAGATCATAAATTTTGTACAAATCTCGAATTTTATCGGCAAGTATTCCTCCTCCCGTAATTATCACAAACTTTTTTCTTTTAAATAATCCCGGTAATTCAGTCATTAGTTTTTTAAATGCCTTGGGGTGATTTATTAAACTCCCTCCAATTTTTAATAAATAATCCACTTTCATAACCTCATTTTATCTCCCAACATAAAAGCTACCGCTACAGATGGGGCCACTTTTGAGCCTTCATCACCTAAAATATTAGATAAATAATTTATATTAATAAAACCCAGTCTTTTTGCTGCAATTTCACCTAATATCTTTCCTCCCAATCCTAAAACGACTATTGGAAAATTTCTATCTTGAAAAGCTTGATATTTTTCAATAACTTGTTCTATAGCATCTTTAATTATTTTAACTTGTGCTTCATAAAGCTGTTTTGCTAGATTTAATATCTCTTCTTCTTTTAACATCTCATTATCTGCACATACTACTCTAGATATACGTGCAAGACTATTGAGATAATTCTTTGGTCGGTCGTCTGCAGTTTCGCAAGTGTATTCTTGTTCTGAAATATGATTTAACACTAAATGAATATCTGCCATTAGTGCAAATTTTTCAAATGAAATTCTACTTTTTTTTCCTTTTATTTCAAGATTGTGGATTATTGATGGAATTGTAGCTCTTAATAGACCTGTATATACTAGCTCACCTGAAATCAGCCGATCTAAATCGGTCAAACTGGCAGTACTTAACTTTCCATTTAGAATCGGAATAATATCTGTTGTTGTACTTCCAATATCAATTATTAAACAGTTATTTATGTTTTTACTAACTAAATAAGCCGTAGCAATCCAATTCGTTGCAGCTAAAGTTAAAATTTTATCAGAGATTTCATTATATGATAAAAAATTTCCTTTATTATTTAAGAAAAAGATATCTGTTTCAGGAAAACATTCATTAAAACATTTTATTATGAAATTCAACCCTTCCTTTTTATTAAAAAACGCATCTGAGAGTTCTGCAGTAATAGTTACTGCCATTATTTTTATCTTTTCATCCTTTGCAATTTCTGTGTTAATCTCACGTAACTCGTCAAAAAATTCATTCCTTCGATGTTTAAAAATCGGAAAATATTTAGAACATAAATTTATTTCCTTAAATTTACCTTTTTCATAGTTTATTAAAGCTGCTTTAGAATTAACGCCTCCAATATCCCAACCAATTATTTTAACCATTAAAAATCTCTCTTAAAAATTGATTATATTATGAAATTTCTCTTCTTTTTCTTGGAACTTTATTTTTGCGTCCTCTAAATTATTCCCTTTTGTTGCTAAAAAAGCACAACAATTTTCTTTATCATCCAATACCTTGAATGGGGGGGCTGTCAATTGGTAAATAAAAGTGTCGTATTTTATGAAATTTTTCAATTTTTCAATAGAATTAATATTCTTATAAATTTTTGAAAAATAAGAAACACCTTGATGATTTATTTTATCATTAATAAATAAATTTAAATCTTCTAAATTAAGTAAATATTTGGCCATGTTTTGATTTAATGTTTGTTGGATGCCAATATAAGACGTTGTAATCCGAGGATTTACCTCCATAAAATATATGCCATTGTTATTGACTACATAATCAATTCCTATATAACCGTTTAAACCGTTAATTTCTTTGACAATTTGTTTTGAAATATCAAACAATTCTTCCTTTAGATTTGTTTCATGGGGTGTATATCCTCCTCTGTATTCTGGATTTAGGGATTTTAAATTAATATTTTGATAATTTACTGATAAAGGTATTGAAAACTCAGAGTTTGTTACTAAACTTACGCTTAAATCAAGTCCAGATATAAATTCTTGAATTATAAATGCATTTTCTGATGATTCTTTCCTAATATTAATAAGAGCATTTTTAATATGTTTTTCATTCATTTCCTCAATTAAAGTTATTCCTGCACCAGCAACTGCATCTAAAGGTTTTAAAACAAAAGGTAGTTGAAAATTAAAAATATTCTCCGGTATTTCATCATTTTTAAAATTTATAATTTGAGTGTTTGGAATTTTAATGTCGAGATTTTTTATTGCATTTATTGTATCGAATTTATTTGTACAAGACTGAATACCTAAAGAAGAACACCCTAAATTTTTAATATTTGTTTCATCCTCAAGAATTTTTATTAAATTCATTAATATTTCACCCGTTTCAGGTGCAATTATTAATGCCATGTCCACCATTCGGACGCCAATTCGCTCTAAATAATCTGAATAATTATCCATTTCATCAATTTCAATAACGCTATCTACTTGCAAAGGAGGAACATACCTCTTTATTCTGTAATCCAAGGAAGTGGTTATCTTTATATGTCCAGAAATTCTTCTAAAATCATTTACTACTGCAGAGAGCATTGCAAATCCTTCTGAAAGCAAGGATCCTGGAATATCTTGACTTGATAAACCACCACCAGAGAAAAATTCAGAAATAAAGATATGCATGATAATCTGATTTTTATTTAATGGAATTCTTTGATAAAGATTTTTTAGATGAAGTAAAAAAAATATTGAAAAAATTTCCTCATTATGAGGAATTAAATTCATATATCACAAACCAAACGGGATTAAAGAATTTCATAAGATCAAATGAGGATCTAAAAGAATTTCAATTTTTTATTAAGAATTTTTTAAAAAATAATAAAAAAATTAAGGATTATGGTGAATTTCAAACTCCAATTCATCTCACAAATGAAATTTGTTGCTATTTTAAGAATAAAAATTATAATCCGCAAATTATTTTCGAACCAACATGCGGTGAAGGTAATTTTATCATATCTGCCATAGAATATTTTCCCTCCCTAAATTATGTCTATTGTGTTGATCTTCAAGGAAAAAACGAATGGATTTTCAAGTTAAAGTTGATAAAATTAGCGTTTGAACGTGATTTAAATCTCGAGATTGAATTTTATCGTGATAATATATTCAGCCATAAATTAAGAAAAGGATTTGAGGAGGATATAGCTAAAAGTAACAATAAATTACTAATTTTGGGGAATCCTCCTTGGATAACGAATAGTGAGTTATCAATTTTAAACTCGAAAAACTTACCTAAAAAGAAAAATATAAAAAATGTTAGAGGTATCGATGCAATTACAGGAAAGGGAAATTTTGACATTTCAGAAGCAATAATTTTAAACGTAATTCAAAAATTTAGCACTGTTAAAAGCAAAATGGCAATGATATGTAAAACTTCCGTCATAAAAAATATTATTAAAGCCATACCAAATCTTAATCTACAAGTTTCTGAAAATAAGGTATTTCCGATCGATGCAAATAAAGAATTTAAAATTAATGCAAATGCTGGAATTTTTGTTACAAATTTAGGTTCAGGGCAGGACATATCTTGCTTAGTGGGTTCGTTTAACGAAAAAAATGAAATTTTTAAAGAATTTGGTTATATTGGAAATGTATTTGTTTCAAATTTTGAAAATTATAAGAATTATCAGCATTTAGAAGGCAAATCAAAGTATGAGTGGCGTCAAGGTGTAAAACACGATGCTTCAAAAATTATGGTATTAAAATCAATTACCAATGGAAAATATGTTAATGGTTTAAATGAGGAAATAATAATAGAAGACGAATATTTATATCCCTTTCTAAAAGGATCAATGTTAAAATCTCCTATTCTTAACAATAATTCTATAAAGCATCTTATAATTATGACTCAAGCAACCCTTAATCAAGATCCTGAGATAATTGCCTTAAAGAATCCAAAATTATGGTTTTATCTTAATTCTCACTCAAAATATTTAGATAATAGAAAATCCATAGTATATAAAGATAGACCAAGATTCTCTATTTTTGGGGTGGGAGATTATGCTTTTAAACCATATAAGATAGGTATATCTGGTTTTAACAAGAATCCAAAATTTTGTTTAATATTTCCTATTAAAAATAAACCCGTAATGTTAGATGATACTAGTTATTATTTATCCTTTGAGAGTTTTAATGCCGCGTTTTACATATGGATTCTATTAAATAGTGAGGACGTAAGAAATTTTTTACTTTCAATTGCTTTTTTAGATTCAAAGAGACCGTTCAATAAAGGAAACCTAATGAGAATTGAAATTCAAAAATATTTAAAACTAATAACCTTTGAAAACGTTTTAGAAATATACAATAAAAATTTGAAAGATTATTTTGTCTTTGACCTTGAGAAAAATGACTTTTTAAATTTTAAAAATAAAGAAATTCTAAATTAAAACGACTTTAGGCGAAAAAAATGAGAATAATTTTTTGCATTACTGGTGCATCCGGTGTAATTTACGCTCAAAGATGCTTGGAATTCTTAAAAGATAAAGCAGAAATCCATTTAATAATATCAAATGCTGCAAAAATAGTAATGGAAAAAGAACTTAAAAAAACTACTTGCGATTTTGAATCACTTGTTCATAAAACCTATGATGTAAATGACATTCAAGCTCCTCTAGCAAGTAGTTCTCTTCATTTTGATGCTGTTTTAATCGTTCCTTGTTCCATGAAAACGTTAGGAATGATTGCAAATGGTATCGCTTCAAATTTAATAACTCGGACTTCTGATGTTGCATTAAAAGAAGGTAGAAAATTAATTCTCATGCCACGTGAAGCTCCATATAGTCTAATTCATCTTGAAAATATGATAAAGATTAAAAGAGCTGGTGGCGTTGTTTTACCTGCATCTCCGGGCTTTTATCATAAACCAGAAAACATTTCTGATTTGGTCAATTTTATGGTAGGAAAAGTATGTCAACAATTGGGAATAAAACAAGACTTCATTAAATATGAGTAGATTTTAAATGAATGAATTAATTTTTCTAAAAATTGGCGGTTCAATAATTACCCAAAAAGAGATCCAAAAACCTCAATTAAATTTTAAAAATTTAAAGAGGATCTGTAATGAAATAGCAGAATCTTACAATGATAAATCCATGAAATTAGTAATAATACATGGTGCTGGATCATATGGGCACCCAATTGTAAAAAGGACTGGAATTCATGAAGGAATCAGTAGTCCTGATCAATTATTAAGCTTCGCAGAGACTCAAGTATTACAAAATATTTTAAATAGCGAGGTTTGTAAAATCTTACAAGAATTTAAACTTCCTGCGATTCCTGTACAACCTTCTGCATCTGCAATTATGGAAAATAAGAGATTAATTTCTATAAATTCTGAGCTTATAAAAAATCTTATAGATATTTCATTAATTCCTGTTTTATATGGTGTTCCTGCTTTTGATAAAGCTCAAAAATGCTCCATCTTGTCCGGAGATCAAATAATTGTATATTTAGCAAATAAATTAAAGCCACAAAAAATCATTTTTGCTACTAATGTAGATGGAATTTTAGACTCTGATAAAAATCTGATTGAAAAAATATCAAAAGAAAATTATGAAATTATAAAAAATTCACTTTATCAAGCTAATTATGATGATGTTACTGGTTCAATGGCAGGTAAAATATCAGAGCTAAAAAATTTAAAGAGTATAAAATCCTATATCATTAATGGTAACAAGGAAGGGATAATTTCCAATATTTTAAAAGGAAAAAAAGTGAGAGGAACTGTAATTGAATTTTAGAAATTTTATTAAAACATTAGAACCCATTTATATAGAAGAGAATTTTGATTTAAAATTCGAAATTGCTGCAATTTTAAAAAAATTTGATGGTAAACCCATATATTTTTCTAAATATAATTTAATTGGAAATATTTATTCTAATCCTGATTTGCTTTCTCAATCAATTGGATTAAAAGATTTCTCTGAATGGATACCATTCTTTCTTAAAGCACGTTATAACTTTGGGAAGTTGGTAAAACACGATAATTTTCCTAAAATGAAGAAAATTTCTCTCAAAGATTTACCCATTTTGACTCATTATGAAAAAGATGCAGGAAAATACATTACCAGTGATGCGATTATAGCTACCAAAAATGGAAGAACCAACGTTTCAACTCATAGAATCTTGATTTTAAACGAAAAAGAATTAACTTTAAGGATTGTTAGGCGTCATTTATATGAAATGGTACAGGATGCAATAAATCACGGTGAAGATTTACCTATAACCATGTGTATTGGTGTACCCTCTTCTGTTCAAATTGCTGCTGCTACATCCTTAGATCCATTAGAAAATGAGCTTGAACTTGCAGCTGCATTAGAAGGAGGTGAACTTAAAGTAAAGGATGGACTTCCAGAATCAGAAATTATTATAAAAGGGAAAATTTTACATGATAAAGTTGTTGAAGAAGGTCCATTTGTTGACATCACGAGTAAATATGACATAATAAGAAAAGAACCTGTCTTTAAAATTGATGAAGTATTAGCAAGAGAAGATTATATCTATCATGCTCTTTTACCTGGTGCAAATGATCATCAGCTATTGATGGGAATGCCTCGTGTACCAATTATATATGATGAAATTAAGAAACAGAATGTTGATGTAAAGAAAGTATATTTAAATCCAGACGGTTTTGGTTGGTTAAAGACCATAATTAGCATCAAGAAAAAAGAAAATCAAGATATTAAAAAGGTACTAGATGGAACTTTAAAAGCTCATTATTCCACTAAAGTCATCATTGTTGTAGATGAAGATGTAAATGTAACTAATGATTCAGAAATTCAAAATGCTTTATGTTTAAATACAAAATTCGATGAAAATAATCCCATTGTATTAAAAAACATAAAAGGATCTTCATTAGATCCGCGTGCTGAGGGGGATATGGGATCAAAAATTTTGATTGATGCAACTAAACCAATTAATTATAGAAGAGAATCCTTTGAACAAGGAAAAATTCCGTTTGATGAAAAAAAACTTGAAAAAATAAAATTGAGAAGGAAAAAAATTGCCTAGAAAATTAGTAACTGGACAACCTATTTCTTTACTTGATGGAATTGATAGAAAAAATGGCACAATAATTGATAAAAAACACGATTTATACGGACAATCCATTTCAGGAGTCGAGTTATCTTTCCCAAAAAGTTCTGGATCTACAGTTGGTGTGATGTCTTTAATAGAATTAAAGGAGAATAATAAAGCACCATCAAAAATCATCCTTGAAGAACCCGATACTAATGTAATTGCAGGTTGTATTTTAGCAGGAATTCCTATTAGTATAAAAGGGATATATCCACAAAAAATTTCAAATGATGAATTAAATAAAATCTCTCATCTTCCAAAATTTTTACAAGATTTATTAATAAAAGAAGCTGAAATTTTAGGTGCAAAAGGCTTTATTCCAATTGAAAGAGTTCAGATAGCTGGAGTTTCTTATAAAACAATTGGTGATGGAGGTATAAAAGTCCTAAAATATTTTTCTGATAAAAATTTAAAATTTATAGTGCCCACGACTCTAAATCCTGTCGGGATGGATTTAGAAAATTGGGAAAAACAAGGAATTCCTAGTGAATTTGCCAAAAAACAAGAAGAAATTATTGATTTGTTTAAAAAAATGGGTGCAACTTTAACAGTCTCATGCATACCCTATGATTTAGTAGAACTTACTGAAGGTTCTCACGTTGCTTTTGGTGAAAGTTCTGCAGTTGCTTACATTAATTCAGTATTAAATGTGAAAACAAATAGAGAAAATGCAGTAAAAACGTTGATTTCTGCACTTTCCGGATTTACAACTAATTTTGGTATGCACATTAAAGAAAATAGAAATCCTGATGTGGAGATCAAGGTCGAATGTGATTTAAAAAGTAGAGCTGACTTTGGTGCCTTAGGATATTTTGCAGGTTTAATTTCTCAATTTCCTTATTACAGAGGGATCAAACCAAATCAAACACAATTAAAAGCAATCGCTGCTGCTGGAGCTGCATCAGGTTCAATTTCACTATTTTTTATTGAAGATATACCAAAAATGCAACCCGATAATACCAATAATATCAAAAAAAAGGTTAAATTTACTGAACGCGAGTTAAAAAAAGTCTATAATGAATTAAACACGACTAAAAAAGATCCTGAATTAATATCAATCGGTTGTCCACATTTAAATGCTCAGGAATTAAAAGAGTTCATTTCATTTATTAAATATAAGAAATTAAAAGTACCCATGTGGATATCTACGGCAAAGCCGTTTAAAGATGAATTAGGGGAAATTTTAATCAATGAATTGGAAAATCAGAATATTAACATTTATTCTGATTGTTGTGTGGTTGTTTCTCCCATTGAATTGATGGGATTTAAGATAATTGGAACAGATTCTGCAAAAGCTGCAAAATATTTACCTCAAATGTCAAAGTGTGATGTAGTTTTTAAATCAATTGAAGATTTTGTGAATCTTTATGGAATTGAAAGATGAATTTTTTCAATATATTTCTCAAGTTTTATCTGAATTGAAAACTTCTATTAAAGACTTGAAAGCAATTGGTGAAATAAAAGCAAGTTTTCAATGTAAACGAGTGATATTTTCATATCTTTTTTTGATATATTTAGGAAAAGAAGAGCTAATATCATATCCTGGTGAAATTTTCAATTTTGAACGGAATTTATTTAAAAAAAATGAATTGGATGACATAATTAAACACTTTATTTTTGATTGTGGAGAAAAATATTCCAAGATATTTAAAAATTTTGAGCAGTTTTCGTATTATATTAACGAATTACAACAACATTTTATGATTTATAGTAGTCTGGGGTCGGTTTATACTCCGTTAGAGATTGTAAAATACATGGTAAAAAAAATTATTGAGAATTATTCAAAAACAATCGATTTCAACCAATTAAATGACGATATGAAAACTTTAAACACCATTAAATCATTAAAAATATTGGATCCATCAATGGGAACCGGAATTTTTTTAATTGAAATGCTAAATCAATTGACAAATTTCATCTATAATAAAATAAATGATAAAAAAAAATTTAATAAACGTGTATTAAAAAAAACTATTTTAGAGTATTGTCTATATGGTGTTGAATTAGATTTTATTTCTTTGGAAATTGCACGATTTTTTCTATTAATCGATTTTAATAATGACTATGAACCTTTAGAATGCATTAAAACGAATTTTATACAATCGAATACATTGATTGATCCACTTTTTTCAAATCGTATTAATGAATTTTCTATCATAATGGGTAATCCTCCGTATATTAGATCTGATACTTTAATTAAATCTCAACCTGAATTATCTAAGATTTATAAAAATGAATTTAAAGAGGTCATAAAAACAGGTCAAAAAAGTGATATATACTTTTATTTCATAAAAAAATCAATTGAGATGTTAAAAACTGAAGGTTTTTTATCTTTTATTGTACCTAACAGGTTTTTAACAAATATTTATGCTGAAAAGTTACGTGAATATATGCTAAAAAATCTAGATTTAATTGAAATTATAGATTTTAGTGAATATCAAGATGATTCATTAAATCGCGTTTTTAAAAATATTGAAGTATTTCCATCAATTTTTCTTGCTAAAAAATCAATATATTCAAAAAATATAATAATGAAGCAACCAAGAAAACGAGAAGAATTAAATGAGCAAGGAACTGTGATTTCTCAACAAAAAATAATTGATTTTGATAATTTAATTGTAATTTCAAATGACGAAAAGAAAATTTCTATTTTAAATAAACTTTTAGACAAGAGAAAATTCGTTAAACTTGGATTATTAGTAAAAGTAGGAGAAGGTCTAAGAGGTACAACAATTTCTAAAAAAGAATATGAAAAATTAAATCCAATCGAAAAAAAATTATATGTTAGGGAAATTCGTGGCAAAAATATAAGGAAATTTCACCTAAATAATTTTAATGGGTATTATAAATTAAAAAAAGACAGGGAATTTCATCAAAATGTGTTAAAGAAAATCGAAAATAAGAATGCAATTGATATAAAATTATCCAATGAAACTGAACAATTCTTGAAAAAAATTGTACTAAGTGAGATGGGTTCAGAACTTAGGGCAACTCTGACGGAATCCCAAGAATTTTCTTATGGTGGTACTTATTTCATAACAGAAATCAGATCTAGAATTGATCTCAATTTATTATTAGGTCTATTAAATAGCTCAATGACAAAATTATTATTTAATTTAATGTTTAAATCAGGAAAATGGGGGAATAGTTACAAATTTAGAGCGCAATATATAGAAAAAATCCCTTTTCCCATTATAAATCCAGAAAATACTAAAATAATTGACCAAATAAAACAAAAAGTGAATGAAATTTTAGATTTACAAGAGAAAATTATATCTATCGAAGAAAAAAAGACAAATTCATTAATTCAGAATAAATTAATGGAGTTGGATGAATTATTATTCAGATTTTATGAGATTCCATTTGAATACTTAAAAGAATTAGGTGAATGATTATTGTTATTAGGTGCCCATATGTCAATTGCTGGTTCAATTGAAAAATGTTTTGAACGAGGAGAAATTGCCACGTGTGACAGCATTCAAATTTTTACCAAATCTAACCGCCAATGGAATGCTAAACCATTAACAGACGAAGAAATTGATAAGTTTAAGAACATGTCAAAAAAATCGAAGATAAAACCTGTCTTTGCTCATGATACATATTTGATTAATTTAGCATCACCTGAAAAAGAGTTAAATGAAAAATCTTATCAAGCTTTTTTAATGGAAGTAAAACGAGCTGAACAATTAGGATTAACTTATATCGTTATGCATCCAGGTTCCTATATGGATAGCACTTTAAAAGATGGAATCATAAAAATTGCTGTAAATTTAGTTAATATTTTAAAAGAAACAGAAGACTTTAAAGTACGAATCCTTTTAGAAAACATGGCAGGACAAGGAACTAATATTGGAGCTAAGTTTGACCATTTACAAAAAATAGTCCATCTCGTTGAAAGAAAAACAAGTATTTCTGAACGTTTGGGTTACTGTTATGACACATGTCATGGATTTGGTGCTGGTTATGATATAAGAACTCAAGAATCATATGAAAAAACCATGGAAGAATTTGATCACGTTTTAGGTATTGAAAATCTCTGTGCATTCCATATTAATGATAGTAAGAATCCATTAGGATCTAAGAAAGATCGTCATGAACATATAGGACAAGGAAAGATTGGTAAAAAAGGTTTTAAATGGATTATCAATGATAAAAGATTTAAAAACCATCCAGGAGTTTTGGAAACACCAAAGGGAAAAGACATGGCAGAGGATATAGAAAATCTAAAAGTATTAAGGAGTCTAATTGAATAAATAACTATCATCAAAAATATAAAGCAATAAAAGGGCATTAAAATGAAATATGATAAGGTTTCTTTAGCCATTTTATTTTTTTTAATTTCTTGGGCAATTTCTGTATTTCTTCCTGATTTGATTTTTGGAGATGCGACAAATCCAAATGCATTATATTTTCTTGTTCCAGTTCCAGTTCAAGAACAAGCAAATATCTATTATCTAGGATTACATTTAAGCACGTTTTTTGAATTTTTGTTTCCTGCAATATTAATTCCTATATCTCTCTATTTACTCTATCATGAAATCACTAAATATCAAAGTAATGTTGAGGATGTTTCAAAATATAATAAATTAATGAAAATCCTGATATGGGGGGCTCTTTTAACGTTTATGGTTGGAATGGGAATTCATTATACTGGCGATGCCATAGATACTTCTTTAAGCATTACTCCAGCAGAAATTAATTATTCAGCTTCAGCATATCCAAAATTATTAGGTTATTTTTTTGATGAAGTTCTTGGACACAAAGTTGAATATGCTGGTTTGATGTTATTTTTAACATCATTATCTGTATATCAAATATGGCATAAACGAGACATAGATATGTATGCTGAAGGTGGTTGGATGATAACATTTCCTGTGTTTGGTGGAGTATTTGGTATTGCATTGGCAATGGCCTTTATGGAAGGGCAAAGTGCATTTGATTATTTGATAATATGTTTGATACAATTAATCATAATAGTAACATATTTTTTTATCGTCCTAAAATTTTCTATCAATGAATTTCGATTATATCCTTATCTCGCTTATTTTATTACGATGAATGCAACTTTTGTCATAACTTTATTGATATTACTCCCAACTATCAGTTTTGTATATCCTTTCTACCCTCAAAGAATCTTTTAATTTCATTTGAATTAATAAAATCATTCAATTTTCTTTTCAAATAATTTAGATGATGGTCGTTTTAATTGTAAGTAATTGATGATGTTAAACATGTTCATAAAAGGATTATACAAACGCAAAGAGGCGAACTATATCATCATGCACTAATTTATCGATAAAGTAGAAAGCATCACTAACGCCACGCAAGAATTAATAAAACATAACATCTAAGTCTTACTCAGGGTAGCAAAAGCATTGGAGGAATTTAAAGCCTTATAGGAGAGAATAATATGGCACGAAAGACTATTAATCCAAGAATTCTTCCCCATCAACGTAAATTTTCACGGGTTTTACAAATTTTTTGGACGTTAATTTCTCGAATTTTGCAAAGGAAATGATATTTTTGCTCTCATCAGGCAGTTGAATGTCTCGCATATCGGGATTTAAAACGGATGTAGCTCGTTTTAATAATCTTTTCACTTCGTGATTGTAAATATTAAACGTTTCCGCAATTTCTTCAATACCAATCCCCCTATCGTACAACTTTCTGATCATGCGGGTTAATCTATTAAAATTGTTAATGAACGCGTTCTTACATTCGATACTACAATAACGTTGCTTCTTATCTATCTTTTTTCTGCACACGATACATTGTGATTTTAATTTATTTCCCAAAAAGACCCCAACCAATGGTTATTGAGATAAATTGATCTACTTTTTCAACCATTAATATTTTTATTGTATTTAGAATTAACATTTAAATTTTTAAATTTTAACTTTAATGCTCCCTTTTTAATCATTCTTATGTTGATGGTGAATAATTCTTGGAATGAGAATTAATAATTAAATATTTTTCACAATATTTTGAGAATTGAGGCGTTCCACCAGCTTGCATTATAATTTGGTGAACTTTTTCTGGATTTAGAATTTTCATTCCGCCAATCGCATGAATTCCCCTTTGAAAAAAAGGTTCAGGCAGAGTTCCCATGGTTGGACCAACAATAGCAACTTTTTCAAGACTGCTATTATTCTTAATAATGCTATCGAAACTCTTATAAAGAATTGCACTTCCAGTTATTATCAATTTATTGATATTCTTCAAGTCTTCATGATGCTTAAAAATTTTAACACCAGCTGGAACGTCCCACCTCTTTGGATTATCTTCTATGACTGTTAATTTTTTAACCTTTTGGACAATTCTTTGAACTAATGGTGCTATGTTTCCAATCATACCACAAGTTTCTGTGGATTTGAATTCCATAAAATCTACGATGTCAAGATCAGTCTTTAATGAATAATTATTTTGAGTTAATATTAGTTGAGATATCGCATTAATTGCTGCTATTCCAATCGATTTCTCAACATCTTCATCAAATCGAGCTTTTTCAACTAGATCAAAAATCGATCGTGACGTTAAATTACCTGCATCCTTTACATGCTTATGAAAATCTTTTTCAATTTTATTAAAAGCTAATCCGCTGATTCCATTCTCTAATTCTATTAAAATAAAAAGCATGCCAATAGTAATTCTCTTAATTTTTGGTATTGAAATTTCTTTAGTGTTTTTTTCTAAAAGGAAAATTAAGTCATCAATAATAGTCATTTAATGATCTTATTCTTTTTTAAAATAAAACTTTAATGTCCACCGCATCCGCCACCATGAGAATGTCCACAACCTCCAGCGCCATGTCCTCCACAACTTGCCATTTTCATTGGTTCGAGCATGCCACAAAGAAAGTCTCTTAAAGCTTCTCTCACGGTACCAAATGCACCTGCATAAAGCTGAATTCCTCTTTGTTGGAATAATCCAAAAGGAGCACCACCAATTCCTGAAGTTATAAGATAATCTGGATTTTCATTGGTTATTAAATTGACAGGATATTCACAAGCATGACCTGAGGTACGATCGTTTCTAATAATCTTTATCTCAACTTCTTCATCTGTGCATGTATTCTTTTTAACTTCACCTTCAAAAGGTAATTCTTTATCTACTTTTAGAATATAGTAATAATTTGAATGACCAAAATGTTCACAAATTTCTGAATCTAGTCCACTATCATCCATTGCAGGAATCGCTATAATCATCTTATTTCATCACCAGTTTGAATTCTAAAATTGATAACAAATCATATTTAAAAAATTTTTAGTAATCCATAATTTTGAAAAAAAAAATTAAAAAATAATAAAGAAATCTATTTTTGGATCTTTCTTTTAAATAATATGACTCCAATTGCTAAAAATCCAAGTGCAAAGGCTATAATCATTGGAATACATACCCAAACTGCAATTCCTGTATCTATATTTGTCATTGTAATAAGATCAAAAATTTCTATCGTGTCCAGTAGATTTGATCCTGCGTATCCTATTTGTTTAGCAAAAGCACAAGTCCAAAAAATGGGATTAACATATAATATTGGACTACTAAAGGAAATGAAGATACCTGAAAGAAATACTAAAGGCATTATTATTAACATCGGCATTTCTCCAGCTAGTTTGGCATTTAATAAGGCTGCTAAAATTAATCCAATACCAATACAAAAAATTCCTAATAATAAAAACATTCCATAATTTACGAATAGCGCTATAATATTAGCAAAATATACTCCTAAAGCTATAAATGCTATTAAATACATTATTGTTAATTGAAAAACTATTATGATGATTTCAGATAAAATGAATCCCGTGAAAATGTAGCTCGTATTCGCTACTGGTGTTGTAAGCAAGCGTTTTAATGTTCCTGATTCTTTTTCCTGACTGAATGCTACTGATGCAGATTGTGTTGCAAAGGCTGTAGAAAATCCAAGAAGCCCCCAAAAGAAAATATCAAATTGGTTGTGATTTCCAATACTCATTCGACTAAACATTATCCAAAATATAAATAAAAATATTAAAGGAAATCCAAAAATAAACAAATATTGTTGTGGTTCTCTAAGTTTAAACTTTAGATTCTTTATAGCAAGTGTTATTATCTCTTTCATCAAGCATCTACTCCCTTAAAGTCCTTCCTGTTAATACTAAAAATACATCTTCCAGATTATTTCCCCGAATATTTAAGTTATCGAGTGATTCTAACTTGTTGGGCAATATTTGTTCTATTTCCATCAATCTCTTAACGCCACCAATCGCAGAAATAACCATTCTATCTTTTCCTAATATATTTACTTTGGAAATATAAGATCCTAAGTTCTCAATTTTTATTTTCAATTGTTTTAAATCCAATTCATCCTTAAATTTCAAATCAAATATTTCTCCTTCTCCAATATTAGCCCTTAATGCTTGAGGTGTACCATCAGCTATGACCCTGCCATGATCAATGATATAAATACGATCACTCAATTCTTCTGCTTCATGCATGTTATGTGTAGTCAATATTATCGTTTTTTCTTCATTATCTCTTAAGCTTCTAATATATTCCCAAGTCAAATGCGCGCCTTGGGGATCTAATCCTGCCGTTGGCTCATCTAAAAAGACGATATCTGGATTCATTATTAATCCCATTATGAGGTTTAATCTCCTTTTTTGACCTCCTGAGAGTGTTGAGCTTTTCACGTGCATCTTCTCCTCTAAACCTAGAGTATTAAAAAGTAATTTAAGCCTGTTATTAATTTCATTTTGTGAAATTCTATGCATTTTAGCAAAAAATTCACAATTTTCTTTAGGGGATAGGTAATCATATATGATAATTTCTTGTGGAACAACCCCTATTCTTTTTCTTACTTCATTGGATTCTTTTAAGATGCTATATCCTTCAATAAATGCGTCTCCACTTGTTGGTTTGATTATCGTGCTTAACATTGATATCGTTGTAGTTTTACCTGCTCCATTTGGTCCTAAGAAGCCAATAATTTCTCCCTTATTAACATATATGTTGATATTATCAACTGCTGTAAGATTTCCGAATCGTTTGGTTAGATTTTTTGTTTCTACCACACATTTATTCATAACATATCACCAAAAAAAAGGAAATTGATTATTTTTTATAAAAATCTTCCACCCTAAATTTAGATGCTTTATAGAATTGGTCTATTGCTCCACCAATGGTACCTCCTATTATCAAGAAGGTCACCAAGTAATAAATCCAGTAGTAATCGGTTCGAATTCCATGAACTATAAGACCTGTTGCTTGACTCCACGCAATAATTGGAAAGATTTGGGGATTCATGAAGAATATGATGAAGATTGGGATACTTAATAAGCTTGCTATAGCGCTTGCTATGATGAATCCTTTGTGGGTCACATATGTCCAAAACGCGAACAAACCATTTAATAAATCCAAGATTCCTTCTAGAATTATTACAAATCCACCTAGTTTGACTAATAATAGGAATAATGGTTGAAATAGCGTTATAAATCCACCAATTGGTTGTATTATAAAGAGAAAACCAATTATTAATTGTACTATACCACCTGCGGTCAACTCAGATGGACTTTTAATTAACTCTGGTTCTTTAGGTTTTGGTGGAAGGCCCATTTCTATTTGTACCTGTAATTCTTTATACGCTTTTTTCTCTTCTTCTGAACGAAACATTTCTTTTAAATCTTCTAAATAATAACCTTCCATTGAAAGATAAGTAAAGACTAACGTTATCACAACAAATATCCCTACGACTCCTGGCATGATGATACTAAATCCATTTAAAACTGCTCCAGCCCAGTCTCCTCCTGTTATGAATGTAGTTATACCACCAATTATTGCAACCAATATACTGATTGATATTACAATTACTACTAAATATTTGAAAACTGTTAAATATGTTGGCCAAAGCTCTTCTGAAATGTAAACTTTTGGAGTTCCTCGACGTTTATATTCTCTAGCTATTTGATTTGGAGTTCCCATCTGAGTGATTGCTAATTGAACTGATTGAATGGTTGTTAATCCTGGATTTTCAGAATTTAATTCATCAGCTTTATCATATACATGCTCCTCCAATTCATTTAATACTTCTTTCAATTCGTCTTCTTTTTCTTTTAACCAACCAGGTAATTTTTCTTCAACTTCTCTTAAAAAATCTTTAACTAATTTTTTACTTTGAGATTCACTCATTTCCAATACCTCTTTTCTTTAAATTTTCAATATTTAATCCACAAATATCACAAAACTTGACATCTTCATCTTGGAGATCGATTTTATTTGCGCAATTAGGGCAATAGGCAAATCGATCATCTTGCAAAGCAACCTTAACATCAAGAATCGGTGAAATTGATTCAATTAATTTTGTAAAAAAACCCAAAATATGATTATATGTTCTAAATCCCGCTTCTGTTAATCTATAATAAGTTCTAATTCGTCCATTATGCTCTTTTTTTTCTGATGTTAAGATACCATCCCGTTTTAACTTTTTTAGAATGGGATATAACGTTCCTTCTTCTATTATAAGTATCTGCTTATCCCCAATTTTTGTTTTTTCTCCTAATTCCTTTAAAATTTGATAACCATAAGTTCCTTCTTTTCCACTTGCTTGAATTATTGATAGTATCGCTAAGGTACTGATACCCCTAAGAATTTCTGACTCAAATTTTTCTGCGAAAGCCCGAAATTGATCTTCCGCGATGAGTGCATCGGGATTAAATGAAACGATATTTTTTATCATTTTTTCACCATACTTAATTTTTTGCTATGAATACTATACAGCATATAGTATATAAAGTTTACTTCTAGTGCAATACTATTTAAAATAAATTAGGAGATTCTTTTATGATTAGAAAAAATTAGAATACATTTAATAGTGGAGAATTCCAATTAATAATGGAACTCACATTTTACTGTTTTTAAACAATCAAGATTATGTTTATTTTATTTAAATTTATGGAATCACTTTTTTTACCGAATCCTCATAACCCCTTCAGTCTTTTGACCTGCCAAGTTTTTACTTGACCTACTTCATTAAAATAAAATTTTACAAATCTTTTTGGATTGAATGAACTATAACGTTGAAGAATTACAATGGTTTCAACTATGGGAATTGCAAGAATTAAAAATATTATAGCAACATTAATTCTTTTTATAATTCCTCGTAATTAATTCTTTTTTTATTTTTACTTTGTTTTCTTAATATTTTAATTATTTTTACTAATAAATCAACAAGAAAATATCCCTTATAATGTCATTGCATTTACTAAATGCAAATATTTTGTACTATCTATTCCTAATATCAAAGAAATAATAGGTATGTTAGGTAATTATTTAAGTTCTCTTGAAAATATGAACTGAACATGCAGATCCTGTGCCTCCGACATTATGCGTTAATCCAATAGTAGCTCCATCAACTTGATTTTCATGTTCGCTTCGTAATTGCTTGAAAATTTCATAAATTTGAGCTGTTCCAGTAGCTCCAATTGGATGACCTTTAGCTTTCAATCCTCCACCAGTGTTTACAGGAATTTTTCCTCCAACTTCCGTAATTCCTTCCTCAATCATCTTGCCTCCATCACCTTTTTTACAAAATCCAATATCTTCGTATGCCAAAATTTCTGCAATAGTAAAACAATCATGTACTTCTGCAACATCAACATCTTTTGGTTCAATTTTTGCCATATTAAAAGCTTGTTTTGAGGCAGTAATTGCTGCATCGATTTTGGTTAATGATTCACGTTGGTATAAAGCCAAATGATCTGTACCTGCTCCCATGCCAATTACTTCAATAGGTGTATCTGTAAATTTTTTAGCAAGTTCTTCATTTGCTAGAATCGCACAACTGCCACCATCTGTTAATGGACAACAATCAAACATTGTTAATGGATAAGCTACAAAGGATGCTTTCAAAGCTTTATCCAAATTAATTAAATTTCTAAATTGAGCTTTAGGATTTTTTGATGCATTTTTATGATTCTTAACTGCTGTACCGGTTATTTGAGCTCGGGTTGTTCCATATTCATGCATGTGTCTCGTAGCCATCAATGCATAATTGCCAGGGAAGGTCATGCCACTTAATCGTTCCCATTTAATATCTCCCGCTACACCAAACCAATATAATCTTGTTGCTTTAGAAATGTCCAGCATTTTTTCGACCCCTCCTGCCAAAACAACATCGTTCATTCCAGACATGATGGAATAACAAGCATATCGAAATGCAAAACCAGAAGCTCCACAAGCATTTTCAACCCGTGCAAAAGGTTTACCGATTAAATTAACTGAATCAGCAATTAAAGCTGACATGTTACCTAATTGTGAACCTCCAAATGCTAAACTTCCAATAAATCCCTCTTTAATATCTTTTTTTGGGTCAAAATTTTCAAGTTTAGAAATTGCTTCTATAAAAGCTTCAGCGAAGAGCTCCTCATAGCCTAATTTAACTCTATCACCAAATTTACTTTCGCCTGCAGCAATAAGAAAGACCTTTTTCACTTAAATTTCTCCCTTGAATTATTTAATTAATTATGAATTCAATTCTTTTAATCTTTTTTTATCGCAAAAGATGAATGTTGCCAATTCTTACGTTTTTTAATCCAGCTTTTTCTGCTGCATCCTTACACGCAAATGCATCTTTTCTTGATGTAGTTGGTAGATCACTCAATTCAAAACAAGGTGAGAATCCAAGCAATGAATAAGGAATAGTTTCATCAATTTGAACCATAAAACTTGCAATCTGCTCAATCTCGTCCGGAGTAATATATCCTGGAACTAATAATGTTGAAGCAATTAAAAATGGAAAGTTTTTTCGTTCATCTATATACCGTGAAACTTTCTTAAAATTATCTATAACTAGTTTATTACTGATACCACAAAGAGCAAGATTCAAATTTTCATTAAAACACTTCAAATCAAACTTAATACATCCTCCGCTATCCAAAACTTGTCCTGCTGCCTTTTTTAATAAAGGCCATGTAAAATTACCATTAGATTCATAACAAATACGAATAGGACGATTCTCTTTTCTTGCAAGTTCAGAAACCAATTTATTTACTTTAATAGTAAATGGCATTTGAACAGATGGACATCCTCCAAAATAACAAACACAACTTATTTTAGGATGAATATTATCAACCAATTGCTGCGGAGTTATAAAATTCTCTTTTAATTTTAAACGAACCATTTCTTTATAAGAATAATTCTGGCAATATAGGCAATCTGAATTACATGCTGCTAAAAACACAGCAAGATTATAGTAGCCATATTCTGGACCATTCTTATAGGCAAACTCAGGATATCCACATCCAGTTCCTGCAGGGCAAGACCAAGAACCAACACAATTTGTAGGATTTGGATCAAAATACCAGTGTAAAAAACCAAGATTTGCATTTGTATGTCTTTTAATATGACCATTCTCATTAAAAACTAAGCCACAATACCCTAATTCTCCATCATTTAGTCTACAATCATTACCACACATTCCACATTTTTTTCCATTCGTTGTGTGAGGAATTTTAATAGGGAGGTCAAATTTTTTTCTAGCCTGTTCTCTTATTTTTTCAATATATGGAATAACACTTGGATAATTATTTATAATACAATCTCGACATACTCCCAAATGCTTTGAAATAATCTTATCTCTTGATCCACAAACTAGACAGCTCATTATCATCATTTTTTAGCGCAAAGTCAAATAATAGAAATTGAATCCTATATTATTTATATATAAAAAGACACAAAAATAAGATTATTAGAAACTAAAAAATAAGGAAGTAATCAAACTTGATGGAACAATTATCCTTTAATCTTCAGTATTTCCTCGGATTTGAGCTTGTCAACCTCTTAAAGTTCATTAAGATGGGTTTATACCTTTCGTTTATGATTATCTATTTCGTAAGAGCGAGAAGCAGAAAAGAAGAAGGTTCTCCATATGCCTTTGAAATTTTAGCAGGACTTTTTTTCATCTTTATGTTACTAGGCTCTGCTTGGGAAGTATTTATGTTAGTTTTTGATCCTATTTTCTTCGGTTTTGGATTCTATACCATGCAACTCATTCCAACAATAAATTTATTTGGTTTTTCCCTATTCTCAGGTTTTAACGGTGAAGCTTCAGTTTATTTCTTGGGATTCGTCGGTCTTGGGTTGCTTTGTGTTGGAATTGAACGAGGATCTGAATTGAAATCTCGTGGTGCTATTTCGGTTATTCCCTTTGCGTTAGCTGGTGCAACTTTGATATTTGGATTACTCGTTACTTATCTGCCTTGGTTCTTATTTGCTCTAGCAGCAGCTATTGTCCCAATATTATTCTTCTATATTGCAGCCGTATCTACTGATGAAATAAGAAGTAAATCATTAAACATAGGTCTTGGATATCTTTTAATATTTGCTGGAGAAGCGCTTAACATACATATAGTATATCGAGTGGTTCCAGATTGGATTCCCCTCCTTGAAAATATATTGACAATACCTCTAGAATTTATGATGCCCTTAGTTAGTATCCTTGGAAGCATACTTCTATTAATAGGTCTAATAAGATACAGGGAATAAAAAACAAAAATCCTTTTTTTTTTAATCTTTTTTACATCAATAAATTACATATTACTGATTTTATGATTTAAAATAGTAAAATAGAAATTAATTCTCAATTAAAATTAAAAAAATCCCATTTAATAGGATATATAAATATGAAAACTTAATGATTAGATTGACATCATTGTTAGTAATGATTGATTATTTTTGAGTTCAATTAACATATCACTTATAATTTTATCTAAATTTGATACATGTATATTTTCTAACCTTTTTCTTAAGCTATTTTCAATTACTTTTCTAAATTGTTGATAAGTCAACTGCTTTATTTTTATATCTTCACCAAATTCATCTTTTATGGATAATCGTATAAATCCAGTTGTAGGCATTACTGATTTATTAATCTTTTCCGCTAATCTTTCACCTAAAAAGGAAATAATATCTGCCATGATCCCTCATCTATATTTATTTTTCCTCTTTCATTTGTCTCATTATTTCCTCTTCAGACATCTCCTTCGATCCATCTGAATGTGTAAATCCTTTGTTTAAAAACCGTTTAAATGGTGTAGGCATGATCCATATTAAATAATTACATCCTGTCCTAACAAGTGAAATAATTGACGTCATTGTAAAAGCAATTACATAAAACAAGGTTAAATTTGCTAAATTTAGAAAGGTTGCAACGATCATTGATCCAAGTCCTATAATAGCAGCTATTGAAGTCAGGCCTAAGATATAATATCTTTTTTTTACAAAAGGCTCTATATTAAAGTTTTTAACTCTTTTATATTCGTCAAAAGAAATAATACTTAGCCAAATAAGCATGACAATATAAAACCCTGCAAAGGTTATATCTCCAACAGCTTCGAATATTTCAAAAGTGATCACTGAAAATAGTAATAGAATGAATAAACTAATAATAATACTTGTTCCGATAAATCCAATTAACATATATATTTTAAAAGGACTTTCTTTCTCCTCATAGAATGTTTTTTTTATAAATATTAGTCCTGAAAAGGATGTTAGCATTGATAATAAATAACCGATGATCAAAATCGCATCGACAGCTTGAGTCTGTTTACTAAAAGCACCAACGACTATAAAGAATAAAGTCAAAAAGAATATTTCTAAAGAATAATACACAACATTGTATTTTTTTGTTTGTACTGCTCGTATTGTTAAAAAAATGCCGATTATTAAATAAGCAATGATATCTATATACAAGAAAATTAGTGCAAATTGCATCAAATCAAATACTTGCAATATTATTCACCAAGAAATTAAATTATCGCATTACTTATATATTTAATTAAATCACCTATATTTCAAAAAAAGTAGATTATTTTATTGAAAAAATAAAGAATCGTTTTTTATAGAATTAATCTTTCTTGATTCTCTATATTTATCATTTTATTTTTTAAATTAGATATATTTTCTGGTATAAAAAAAAGATTTTATGCTCTTCCCCCTTTTAATTTAACAATTAGATCTCTAGCTCTCTTTGAATACCATATGAGTAATTCGCCCATATTATCGGGTTGGAAAAACTCGCCACCACATCTGACTGCAATATCTGTCATTAAATTTACGTTTGTGTTTCCGATTCCAACGATATAAAGAACCACATTAGAATTCCCAATAAAATAAGAGTTAATAGTTTGTATGAATTGATCTTGATCTGTTGGATTTCCATCCGTTAAAAGGACGACCATGCAAGGTTTCGAATCATCTCCCTCTATTTGATTATAAGTATCAAGAATTTTTTTAGCTTCCAAGAATGCTGGTGCCATATTAGTAGCAAGTCCTTTATAATTACCAATTTTTTCGACGATTTGATTTGCTGCTTGTTCTAAAATTCCATGTTTACCAGAAGCAGAGTCGAAATACGGACCATCAAAATCTAAAGCTTCAGCTTGATCTGCAAACCTAATTATACTTACTTTTTCGCCAAAACCTCTACCAACTTTTTCCGCTAAAAATAGTAACGCGGCAAATGCTGCCCCTAAGCGTCTAGGAACATTTACTCCTTCCTTAAATCTTGCTAAAAAATTTTTAACTTCTTCATTTTCCATGCTTGCTCTAATTCCCTCAACAGCAGGTGCAATATTCTCACACATCATATCTGGTGCAAGCATTGATGCTGAAATGTCAATGATTAAAATTGCATTGAACGTAATTAATCCTTCAGCTTTTAATTGTAGACTAGAGGTCATTTTTGGTGCTGCTAATATTTCTCCTTTCAAATCTGGTACCGTTGAAATTATATTAATTGCGGCGTTGGCTTCCTTCCATCTCAATTTTAATCCCTTAAAAATGAGAAATTGACTAAACCATCTTTTTAATTCATCTTTATTATTTCTTACAAAAGTAATAGTGTCCCACATGTTCTCTCCCATTATAGGGCTGATTCCTAACTCAAGACTTTGGAGTGGAATAACCGTTTTATCATTTCTTTTTACCAAAACCTCTTTAGATCCAATTCCAGTAGCCTCAAAAATTTCATCTTCAATTTCAATGACGTCATCAGAGAGTGATTCCTTCATTTTCACGTATCCTGCTCCCCAAGCTCCAATCAATTCATCCTCAAAAGTTATTATGTCTCCTTCCCCAACTTCTAAAGAAAGACAGTTTCTCTTACTCATTGAAACACTTGAACCAATACCCATCGAAGTGATCTTGACATTTAGGTCTAATCTATCAACTTTAACGATAGGTTTTTCCTTGGGAATACTTGACCAAATATTAACGGTTAATGAGTGAATATCTGAAGTTTCATAAGTCTCTGGTTCCATTCGGATAACCTCATCGGGCAAATCAGCAACCTGAACCCTGGCGCCTCCGGTAACACCGGTATCCGTGTCTTGAAATATAATAGGAGGCGGATTGTGTGGATTTAATTCAAGTTTATTGAAATTATTCTGATTTAATAATACTAATCCTCCCAATCCATATTGTAATTCTACCTTCAAGTTCAGAAATTCCTCTGGTCTTTTAATTTTTTTTTGAATAGGTTCAGGATATGATACTATGGGTGGAGTTGTTGGATAAATCGCTGCTGGTTTTGTTGGATAACTTGTTGCTGGTTTTGTTGGATAACTTGTTGCTGGTTTTGTTGGATAACTTGTTGCTGGTTGTGTTGGATAACTTGTTGCTGGTTGTGTTGGATAACTTGTTGCTGGTTGTGTTGTATCACTTAACTTAGGAATTAATTGACTTGGAGTTTCTGGAGATAATGGAGGGGCTGATTTCAGAGAAGAAGTTGGAGCCAAGGGCGGTTTGGATGTTGGTTTTGAAATTGGTTGACTGATAGGTTTTAATGGAGGTGCAGAAGATGTTAAAGGAGGTGGTGATGTAGGCATTCCAACTTGAGTGGATAAAGAAATTGGCTTTTTTGATTTTTCAGCTAACCATTGAATTTCCCCTGAAGTATTTTGAGCAATTTTTTTAATATCTGGAGCTGGAGTGACTGGAGATTTTTCACTAATCGGGAATTTAGGTGCATCCTCTGCTATATCTTCATCAATAAGTTTATCTAATAATTCAGCTAAATCAACATCTTCTTCATTTATTGATATTGAGGATGGTATTTTTTCCTCTTTTTCTAATTTGGAATATTCTTCAGGAGGAATTATACTTTTTATATCTTGATCTGCAAAAGTCAAATCTTTAGGTGGTTTAGATACCATTGGAACCATTTCACCCTCCTTTTTAGGTCGAATTTCTATCGTACCAAACCACGACATATTGTCTCCCCATGAATCAAAAAGAGTCTGATTAACACTTACATTATCGTCTGATAATGCAGATGAAATAATTACTCTTGCTTGACCACTAATTCCACCGGGGATGTCTTCATAAATAACTTCATCATTTTCTTTAATTCCTAGCTTATTTGCATTTTTCTTAGAAATTGCAATGACATCTGGAGTTAAATCTGGATCTCCTTCTGCAGCAAGATATAATCTATCAACTTTTGACATCAATTTATCTCCAAAAATTTCAGATATTGATTAGTTCGTGATTCATTCTTTTGATTAATTATAAGAATAAAATTTGTCAATTGAATGAGCTTCATTCTATTGAAGATAAATATGAATGTGCGCTCTTAAAAAATTTTTTGAATTCTATTTTATTAGAATTGTAATTTTTTTACAATTTCCCATTTATTTCTACTAGAACTAGACATTATTTAAACTAAATTTTTAGATTTTACTAAAAAAATAGCGTGGAAAAATATTTTCTCTTGTATGAAAATATTAAATTTTCGTAAAATTAGATTCTTATATTATTATGACATTCTATGTTAAGAAAATATTAAATCAAATGAATAAACGTTATATATATATAATATATTATATATCTTAGGAAAAAAATAAAAAATTGAAAAAGTTATATTAGGGGTTGAATTAGAGAACTGGTGAAAGTCTTACCGACTTATTTTTCAGAATTTCCCTCTTCCTCCCCTATATATTCCCTCTTGACGGTAAGACCACTAAAAGTTCTCTAATTCCATTCATCAAATTCTGATTTATTTTTTAAATTGGTCAATTAAGATTCTTCTTAAAAATTGAATAGGTTACAAATTAGAAGAATTAAAATTATTAAATCTTCATTCATATTTTCTTTTAACATGAAAAAAAGAATTACTAAGTTATCGTTTTTTTAATTTAATTTTATTAAAAAATCAAATAGATTGTGATGATATGAATAATTTAAAGGAAGAATTAATAAAAATTGTACATGATGAAAAATGGGTTGAAGATGATCCAGCTGTTTTATGGAATTACGCTAGGGATATGACTGAAAATGAGCCTGGAAACCCAGACATTATAGTCCTTCCAGAATCTATTGAAGAATTACAAAATATTATTAAATTTGCAAACGAAAAAAAAATACCCATAACCCCTTATGTTTGTGGTGCTAATGTTGGAGGGCTTGCTATTCCAAGAAAAGGAGGGATTTTAGTTGATCTTAAACGTTTAAACAATATCATAATTGATGAAGAAAATATGTATGCAATAGTTGAGCCTGGAGCTACCTTTGGACATTTAAAGCGATTATTAGATGAAAAATTTCCTAATCTTAGGTATTCAATTCCAATGGCGCCTCCATTTACTTCAGTTTTAGTTAATGCTTTGATGGGAGGGCTCGGAAATTTATCTCACAAATATGGTTCAATGTCGGATATGGTATCAAGCATGGAAATACTTCTCCCAACAGGTGAATTAATTAAAATGGGATCTGCTGCAGTTTCTTCTATTTGGTTTGGATTACATCCTGTTCCTAATATTGCAGGATTATTTATTAACATGCAAGGTATACTTGGAATTACTACTAAGTTAGGAATAAATTTATGGCCAAAACCAAAACTTAGCGAAAATGGCATATTATTTGCATTAAATGGACCAGAAGAAGTTTATTCAAGTCTAATTTTTAAGTTATGTCATGCAGAAATTTGTGATGAACTTGCTGGTGGGCTTTTTCATTATTCATTAGGAAAAGGATTACTTCCCTTGGATGATTTAAAAGGTATTATACAATCCATTGTTCAAATTGATGATATGGAACAGCGTTCTTATTTTTTAACTTGGATTTCAATTGGGGCAAATAATGATAAAGAAATTAAAATTAAATGGAAAATAATAAATCAACTCGTAAATGAAACCAATAAAAATGAGAATCGTCAACTTATTTTAGTTAGAACGGGCGATTTTGGTGAAATTGGTAAAAAAATTGACAATACTCTAGATCTACCAATGCAATTACCTCCAATGTATGATTTAAGAGAAGGTGGAGGATTATCTTGGGTTGGAAGTTATGTTCCATTACCTAAATGGTTAGAAGCTTGTAATAGAGGGCTTAAAGTCATGGAAAAATATAATTTTATTCCTGGAGTCCTCCATAGACCAATGAAAAGAGGACATTATGGTGTTTTAAGATTTTTTATCCCTTTTAATAAAGGTAATCCTAATGAAAAAGAAACAGTCCGTAAGATATGTAATGAATTAGTTGATATTGTACTTGATGTTGGGGGTGTACCTTATAAAATTCCAGCTTGGGCTGCTAACAAGATGTTCAAACAAGCAGATCCAAATTTTGTGAATTTATTGAAAAGACTTAAGCATTTTTTTGATCCAAATGGAATAATGAATCCAGGGAGATTAATCTTTTAGGTGAGAATCATGGGATTAGCCAAAGTTGAAAAGTGGTTATATCGATGCGGAAGATGTAATTCATGTAAATATATTTATAAAAATTATCGACCATCTTGCCCAAGCGGTGAAAAATTCATATTTGAACCATATTGGGCTTCAGGTAAAGTCTGGTTAGCTAATGCAATTAATAATGGAGATTTAGAATGGTCTGATAAAATTAGAGAAATCATCTTTTCATGTCCTACCTGTGGAAATTGCATGCAACAATGCGAACAAGATGTAAGTGAACATTTAATCGAAATATTCGAAGTCTTAAGAGAAGAATGTGTGAAAAATTATGGACCGACTGAAGCTGCAAGATTATTTAAAGAAAAAACCGAAGAATTTCACAATCCTTATGGCGAATCTCATAAAAATAGATTAACTTGGATTTCTAATAAAAAATTTCCTGAAAAAGCAGAAGTCTTTTTCTTCGTAGGGTGCACTTCTTCTTATAGAGAAATTGAAATGGCAAGAGCTACTCACGATATTCTAGAAAAAATTGGCATCAATTTTACCATCTCTGAAAAAGAATATTGTTGCGGATCCCCGATGTTACGTACTGGTCAACTAGAATTACGTGAAGATTTGGCACAGCATAATTTAGATTTAATTAAAAATTCTGGTGCAAAAACGGTCGTAACTTCATGTGCAGGTTGTTTTAGAGTATTAAAGATAGATTATCCCAAAATTTATGGTGATCTACCCTTTGAGGTTAAACATATCACGGAGTATTTGAATAAAATTAAGAATAAAATAAAGTTTAAAGAAAATAAAATAAAGGTTACTTACCATGATCCATGCCATTTAGGTCGTCATTCGGGAGTTTATAATGATCCTCGTGAATTAATACAAAGTATTCCTGGAGTTGAATTGATTGAAATGCCAAGAAATAGAGAGAACGCTTGGTGTTGTGGGGCAGGTGGTGGTGTTAAATCTACTTACAAAGATTGGGCTCTTGAAATATCTAAAGAACGAATAAAAGAAGCAGAAGCATTAAATGTTTCTTTAATAGTAACCTCATGTCCTTTTTGTAAGCGAAATCTTTCTGATGCAGTCCAAGCATTAAATTCAGAATTAAAAGTCGTTGATACCATTTTTTTTGTTTTGGAAAACATCGAATAATTTCTATTCTTTTTTCAAAATGTCTCTTGAATAATCTAATATCCTTTTTTTATCAGCGTCTGATACTTGAAAATCAAAATGCTCAGGTTCAGAAGGATAATATTCGTTAATGGTAAACCATAATTTTTTATCGTGAAACATGTTATATGCACGATGTAAAATATATTTATTGGCGCTAGGAAAAATTTTCCTAAAAAAAATGAATTCCTTTACTTTTATTTTTTTAAATTCTTCAATTTCTCTATAAGTTTCTAGTCTTTCTTGTTCTATTATCATTCCTATTCCGTAATCTGTATGTTCTAACTTGTAATAGACTCTTTTACTAATGTTTTGAAGATTAATCAGTGAAAAAGCATAGACTAAATTTCTTTTTGTGTTTGCATTTCTAAGGATGACTTCCCTTAACCAAAATTTATCTTCACCATTTTTCCTAACGTCAATACATTCAAAGTATAATTTATGTTTTTTTAGGTCATCATATAAGAAGCAAGTGTTTATTGGTGGTTTAACAATGACTATATTCGAATTTGTCCATTGTCTTAACACCTCAGTTACTGTAGTACTCGTATGCAATAAAATTCTATGTAGAGGTGATAGTTCTTCTTCTCTAACAGGGAGAATCTTCTTTTTATTATTCATGGCAATAACTCATTTATTACAATCCAAAGTACTTCTTAAAATCTTTTAATTTAAATTTTAACCTAATTAAATCAAGCTAATTTTTAAATATTGGAAATAGCAAATTCCAAATATCATGAGCATGATTTTCAAAAATTTCTTCAAAAAAATTCAACAAGATACACGTAGCTCATTTGATAGAATGGTAATAAAAAGAATTTTTAATAATGAGATTGTATTGAATGATCATATTCATCAATTATACATTGGTAGATATAATTCAATATGGAAAAACTGGTTAAAATCTCAAAATGAAGAAGAAAATATTGCTCTTTTTTTTACACAACGGGGAGAAAGTCTTTTTTTAGATTTTATGACTTCAAATTTTCCCTTTGAAGAAAATAGATTTATTTTGAATATAAAAGTAGGTGGGACAAAATTCGATATAGTTTTCATAATAGTTTATAAATTCAAAGAAAATGAAATAGAGTTTATAGAAAACATGGTAAAAGAGATTAATAAAGAAGGGATAGACAAGAATTTTATTCTTACACGAGTTTTTGCTGAATGCATATTAAGCTTTTCGTCGATAATTTCAGAATCTGTTGGTTATAAATACGAAATAATGTTAGAAGAAGTCAGATTTCTTAAACAAAAAAAAGACGCTAGTATTGGTGATGAATTACTTTATCTTGAACTTTCTGCACGACCACTAGAATAAAATCCCATTCATCGGCAAACTAGTCAACCATAAGGAGAGATAAATAGCCGAAAATATTCCTGAAGCTATACTATTTCTCGTAATATAGTATATTATAGGTCCAAAAAAAACTGCATACATTATAAATAATAGAGAATCCCCATATGCAAATACCCCTGTACCAATATAAATTCTATTTAGATAGAAGAATAGTGTATAAATTAGAAATCCAGGGGCTATAACGATTAATCCTGTACCAATTGATGCCAGAGCTCCAATTTCACGTTTTAAAAATTGTCGTTGAATTAACTCTTCAATAAAAATATTGAATAGAAAGAAAAATGGGATTAATAATGCAATGTAAATAATAAAAATAAAAACTTTAATTATGCTTCCAATAAAAATTATCCCATCTATTGTATTTAAAATGAATTGAACAATCCAAAAAACACTAACTGCTATAAATCCTGTGGCTATTCCTACCTTTAAATTACTTTTTCCTAAGAAATCGCTAGGAAATTCTTCATTATATCTTGGAAAAACGTTTCTAACAAGTAATATCAAAAATAACGACAAGAAAATTATTGATAATATAAAAAAAGGTATTAAAAAATTTGAACCTAAAATATTTAAAAAAGTAAAAAATGGATTAAGTAATGATCCTAAAACTATTGCCAATAATAAAAGACCCATAACTCCTAATCCTAAAAATGTTCTATTTTTTTGATTTAAAAAATCTATTTGTTTTGGAAAATGATTTTCTTTTTCAAATTTCTTTATAACCCATGGTAAAATTATGAATAATGCTGCAAATGGTACTACGATTGCAACATTATCAATAATTATACCAAGATTACGACTTAGTTCAAATTCATCAAAATAAGTCGGTGCTAAGGTTATATCTTCAAAATTTGTTGTATTTAATTGAAATGAAGTACTGAACCAAGCATAAATCTTAGTGTAAACGAGTTGCGCAGCAGCATAATTATCAATAATTTCGTGCCCTGCATTTGGGACAATTATTAATTTTCGAGCATCATAATTGGCGAAATTTCCATAATAATTTTTTCGAAGAATTTCTTCATTTGTATCTGATATGTTCGCTACTTTCTTAAAGGAAACATAAGTTTCTGGTAAATTAAATAAAATATCATTTCCTCCCATAATCATCATATAATTTGGTGGGGATGTTTCATTACTTATACCAAATTCGTCTAAATAATATCCAGAAAACGCCATGTTAACCACAGCTGATATATTGAATGGATTACCAAGCAAGGTTTGATTAAATACTGAAGGATATAAGATACCCGCTGCAGTAGAAGAGTATCCTCCCATGCTCCCTCCGATTATACCTATTAATGAAGTGTTCACTTTATAGATTGCTGCGTTATCAACAAGGTGAAAAAGCACGCTCATAATATCGCGCCCTAAAACGGTCCATTCAGAAATATTAGAGGAAAGGATGCCTCCTGAAAAACCGTGCCCTCTCGTGTCAATTGAACATGCAATATATCCTAATTTATTAAAAAAAGAGCATAATAAACGATTTTGAAGACTTGATCTCGTATATCCATGATTAACAATAATTAATGGTGCTGTTATTTCCATATTACTTGGAATATAAACGTCAGCATGAATGGGAGTGCCATCATGCATGGAATTAACGGTAAAATGATCAACTTTTGAAGTATTAATTACAATTATTGAACTCCTAATGATGAAAAAAGTTAAAAATACAGTAAAAAAAATTATGAAGACAATCAAAAATACCTTACTTTTTTTAGAAATATTCATAAAACTACATAACCTCTAAGATTATACCATAAGATAATTAATTAACAACCTTTAACTGTCCTTCTTTACTTATTTTTTTAATGAAAATTATTCTTTGTCTCCCTTCTTTTTAATTGAAATCCCCTGTTCTTTTTTCCCTACAAACAATTCATCTACTAAAAAAAAAAAGAGTTAGAAATCAATATCTTTGCCTTCATAGGCGGCAATTAGAAGTGCTTCTGCAGTCTCTTTTTCTATTTTTCTTGGATTTGTCGTGCCAGACGGATCAATAAGCGTGAATCGGACTAACTCTGAAAACTTTTCATCAAATTCTTCTTTTGAAATAATCTCTTTTATTGAGGTTGGGAAATTTATTTGTTTATATAAATCCATAATGTGATTGGCGAGTATTTTTGCAGCTGCCCCTTCTCCTTTTAAACCAATGAAGGTATTTATTTCTTTAAAATATTCTTCAGAAGTTTTTTGGCAGAATTGAATAACATAAGGTAACATTATTCCAACCGCAATGCCATGAGGGATATTTAACTTTGCTCCTATTGAATGACCCGCTGCATGTGCAAGTCCAGCTTGAGAATTCCCAAAACCCAAACCTGAAATAGTCGCAGCATTATGCATTGCTTCCCTTGCATCCTTGTCTTCACCATTATTAACTGCTATTGGTAAATTTTTAAAAATTAATTTCATTGCTTTAAGACAGAGACCATCAGAATAATCATTTTTAACAGTCGAAATAAATCCTTCTATTGCATGAGTTAAAGCATCAACACCCGTATAGGCTGTAACTTTTGGTGGCATTGTCATTGTTAATGCAGGGTCTACAATTGCGATGTCAGCAACAGCTTCCTCAGATCCTAAAGATAATTTCGCCTTTCTTTTACTATCTGTAATTACCATGGCCCAGGTGACTTCTGATCCCGTTCCACTCGTCGTAGGGATCATAATTATTTTAGCTTTTTTTCTTAATCCCAAATATTTCATGGGAATTATTTCCTTAAGGTCAAGATCAGGGCGCTCATACAGTATCCAAATCGTTTTTGCCGCATCCATGCTTGATCCTCCACCTAATCCAATAAACCAATCTGGTTCAAATTCTTTTGCTATCTCTACACCTTTCATTATCGTGTTATCAATAGGATCAGGTTCAATTTCATCGAAAATACGATATTCCATTTTTTCCTTCGATTTTTCTATTTGTTTTGTTACCTTTTCAACTATTCCTAATTCTGTTAAAGTTTTATCGGTTACAATTAGTACTTTTTTACCTTTAATATTTCTAAGAGCTTTTAAACTCCCCCTACCGTAATGAATGGTAGGGCTCGAAAATGGTTTTAATGGCATTTTAAAATTCCATCTCTTTTTTATATGTAATACTTGTGATACTTTTTAAAATTAAATATAAATCTTTGAAAAATAAATAGTTGAAAAAATTTTAAAATTTACTATTTTTAGAGTTCTTAATCGCTATTATATTTTTCAAAATTTAATTTGGAAGTGAATTTATGAGTAAATTTAAAGTTAGAGCTATTGAAGAACATATTTTACCTCATTTAACGTTAGAAAAACGATATAAATTCGTTAATATTAACCTTCAAGCCCATCTTTCTAAGAAACAATTTGAATTTTTTAAAAAAGTGCAAAATTTTTGTTTAAAACTCGAAAAAGAAAAAAACCTTACGCATGCAGCCGAAGAAAATATTTATGATTATCATAAATGGTTTGGTGAAGCAGGATTTATTTCTAGAATGAATAATTTTGCAGAAGTTGGGCTTGATTATGGTGAAGAATGGGGACAATCACTAGATTTCTTGAGATCAATTGCCGTGGATATGTTTGATCCTCAATTTAACATGTCTTGTGGTGCTACAACACTTTGTATTAATCCTGTCAAACATCATAATGAAAATGTAGATGTTAGACTTAATGCACTTAAAGAGCTAGTTACTGGAAAAGGCCATGGATGTATATTAATAACCGAACCCGCCCGAGGATCTGATGCAACTCACATGTTAACGGAATGCAAGGAAAATTCTGATGGTAGTTTTACTCTAAATGGTGAAAAAATCTATAACACAAATGCTCCCGTTGCTAAATGGGCAGTGTGTTATGCAACAACAGAACAAAATAACCAAAAAACAATGGCTCAATTCTTAATAGATACGTCATGGGACGGTTGGAACTGTGAAAAAGTAGGAGTTCCTTGGGTTCCAAGAATGCAGTTAGGACACGAGAATTTAAAAGATTTAAAAGTACCTAAAGAATATGTTTTAGGTCCTGTTGGAAAAGGTCGAGACCATTTGTTTGAAGGGTTGGTAACTGAACGTTTAGGTATCGCTTGTGAAGATGCTGCACAATGTTGGGGCGCAATTTCATTAGCTGCATTATATTCTAATCTAAGAAAACAATTCAAAAATCCTATTATTCAATTTCAAGGTGTAGGGCATTTATTGGCTGAATATTGGTCAAAAACAACGAGCATGACATTAGCTTTACTGAGATTCTGCGAAAATTATGATGCTAAATTTGAAAAATTTGGTGGACACATTCCCGCTGAAATCAATCAAGTTTTTGTGGCTAATGCAAGCCAATTAAAGTTTGCTGCTGCTGCATTAACCGAACGATGCGCCTATGAAATGGCAAATCTAATGGGTGGAGCAGGAGTTTGCGATAACACCTTAATGCATGATCTCTTAGGAGTTACTCGTATTCAAGAAGTGGTTGGTGGTGCAAGACAAATACATCAACTTATCATGCAAGGAACGTTGACTGCTTTATTTAAAATGATATAATTTTAAATTCCTTTTTCTTTTTTATTTAATTTATAAATTCAATATTTTATTTTGCCAACTTCTAGATAAATTCATTTAAATAGAATGATATGTTGAATCGAGTTACAAATAAACTAATGAAGACATCTTAACTTTTCTCTTCTTCATTTAAAATCAAATTATTTATGTAGTTTCTATCAAATAATTTAAGATAATTTTTTATTTTATTTTTTGAAATATAGTTTTTAAATTAAGATGTTTAAATAAAGAAAACATAAAAATGAGCATATACCTATCTCTTCGCTAGATAAAAAAATGGCTTACAAAAAACACAAAAATGATATTTACTTATAAGTTAACATGTTGAACATGTTTTTTATAACATTTCATATAAAGTGTACAGAATTAAATAATGAGAGAGTAAAAGGATAATGAAAATTTTATTAATAAATCCCACTGGGCATAAGATTGGAATGGACCATTTCTTGTCTGCTCCGCCTTTAGGTTTAATGACTTTAGCTGCAACTGTTCCAGAACACGAAGTAAAAATTTTAGATCTTCGAAATTATAATTTTTCCCAAGATTATGTGGAAAAACAGATAAAAAAATATGACATTATTGGGGTTTCGTGTTCAACGAGTATGATAAATGAAACGTTAAAATTATGTAAAATAGCTAAAGAAAATGATGTGAAGACTGTAGTTGGAGGGTATCACGTTTCTTTGGTACCTGAAACTGCATTATATCCCGAAATTGATGTTACTGTTCGAGGTGAAGGAGAGGTAACCTTTCCAAAACTTGTAGATGCTTTAGAATACGGAAAAGATTTGAAAAAGGTAAAAGGTCTATATTTTTCAAGTGGAATAACCAATGGAAATCAATTAATTAGAACGGAAGATCGTCCAATCATCGATATAAACACGTCTCCTTTCCCTAGAAGAGATCTGGTTAGATTTTATGACTATCATTATTTTTGGGCATCCATTGATGCTATTGAATCCTCACGTGGTTGTCCCTTTAATTGTCATTTTTGTTGCGAAGCTGGACATTGGGGTCGTGGCTGGAGACCAAAGACTCCTGAACGCGTGATTGAAGAGTTCCATCACATGGATAAAAACAAACGCTGGTTTATATTTAATGATTCTGAGAGCACTTTAGATATGAAACGCATGCAAAAAATAGCCGAGCTTTCAATTGAATATGGTTATCATAAAAAATGGAAATCTTGCCAAGGAAGAGTAACTGATGTGGTTCATAATCCGCGAATTCTCGATAAAATGGCTGATGCAGGCTGGAGAATGATGTTCATTGGGATTGAAAGCATCCATCAAAAATCCATTGATACTATTGGTAAGGGAATCAAAATCAAGGATATAAAAAATGCCGTGAAAATGCTCCATGATAGGGGTATCACGATTTTTGGAAGTATTATTATCGGTAATCTTGGTGAAACTGCAGATGATGTAAGAGCAACAATCCGATTCGCTCAAGATCTTGATATCGATATCATGCAATTCACTCCGCTCACTCCATATCCATCAACAAGACTCTATCAACAAGCAGTGGAAAATAACTGGATTGTTGATAGAAATTTCGAAAATTGGAATTTAGTCAGACCAATAATGAGATCTGATATGTTAACTGCTGATGAGATCTTTGAATTGGTAAAATGGGCATATCGTGATTTCTATTTTAGATTCCGAGAAAAACATATAAATTCATTCTTTATCCGAGCGATCCGTAGATTCATTCCCAATTTGAAATTCTGGTGGTTTTGGAAAATGGCACCGAAATTTGTCATAAACGGCCTAAAAAATTCAAAGCCATTCATCGCAGATCTAACGAGCAAAGAATATGCTGCCAGATTCAAAGCGAAAAAGCAAAAAAAAGTTAAAAAAATGATGGAACGAGCAGATAAAAAAAGAGACATTAAAATTAATGGGTTGACTGAAAAATTAGAAAAAAAAGTAAAAGAGAAATCTGCAGCAGTGCCTATAGTAAAACTCAACTAACTGCCATGTCTGGTTGTCCAAAACTATCTCGAACTTTTTGACGTAACACCTTACCAACTGGTGAAATCGGAAATTCAGTTGCAAAGACAACTGACCTTGGTCTTTTATAGCCTGCCATTTTTCCTTTACAAAAATCCATGATCTCTTGAGCCGTAACTTCTTTTCCGGGCTTCTTTATTACTACTGCACGTACTGTTGAACCCCATTCTTCATCAGGAACTCCTATCACCACTACATTTTCAACTGCTGGATGGTCTAAAATTACCTCTTCAACTTCTAATGGGAAAACCTTTTCTGCACCCGTATTAATGCATTCTTTCTTTCTTTCAATTGTATAAAGTTCACCATCTTTCATGTAGCCTAGATCACCACTATGTAACCAACCATCTTTATCAATTGTTGCATCGGTTTTTTCTTTGTCTCCATAATATCCTTTCATCACAAATTTGGATCGATAGAGAAGTTCGCCAGTTTCTCCTTCAGGAAGATTATTCCCATTCTCATCCACGACTCTTACTTCAAGATCTACAACTGGTTTTCCAACAGATCTATCACGAACAGTATCAGCTTCACCATCTATTTTAACTGATGCTGCTGGTGCCATTTCTGTTTGTCCGAAGACGTCTAATAACAAAGCCTTAGGGAAATAAGATAAAATCTGCTTTTTTACTTTTGCTCTGAGCAAAGCCGCTCCAGAAAATGCTACTTCCAAGGAATCTAGTGTTTTATCTGGTTGATTTTCATCTAAATATTTAACAATCCATTTCCATTGGGTTGGAACGAAAAATGTCCAAGTAACTTGCTCTCTTTCTATCAGCTCGATGATTTCAGCCGGTTCAAAACTTTGGCTTTTTGGTATGATCACTTTTGCTCCAGAAACCAACCAGTTCAAGATCCATAACGCATAACTTGCTAAATGAAACATGGGTGGCGTAATCAACATGTGCGTAACATGTTCATTCTCTGGTTTTTTAGATAATGATTTAATTAAATCAATTCGCTGCCCGAACGATTGTGCTTTTAATTTAATACCACCGAAAATGAAATTTTTAATTAATTTTGGCATTAATTTAATTTTACCCCTTGTACTATGACTCATTGGCATGAAATTGATCATATCACGAATCTGATCAAGAAAACCTGCTTCAAATGCTACTTCATATTGCTCAGGTTTTCCTTGGAACATTTTTAGCCTCCCTTCGACTTGTTTCAAAGTCATTGGTGGGACACTAACACCTTTTTTGGTTGGTATCTCAAATACGACAACTTTATCATCGTTTGGATCAGTAAACAATCCTTGGTACATGCTACCAAGGAAATAATTGAGAACGACTAATAATTTTTCTTCGCCCTTACTTCTAGCAAACTTTGGATAATCTAAATCCTTAATAGGTGGTAAAAAAGTTGTTAACAAAGTAATTGTTGATTCTTGATTTGATAACATATTTTCATATGTTAACATTACACCTTTTGGTCTTCCTGTTGTTCCTCCTGTATAAATTATAACTGCAATGTCATCATATTCCATTTTAGTCTTAATATTTTTGTTCTTGCTTGCTTTAAGAGCTTCTTCATAATTTATCATTCCATCGGGTGGATTAGTAGCTGTAGTAATATAAAATTTAACCTTTGGAGCTAATGGCTTTACTTCTTTAGCTAAATCTAATAATTCCCCCTCAAACAATAAACCGACCGCATCACAATCATTTAATAAATGCTCTAATTCTGAAAGAACATAACGATAATTTACAGGAACTGGTATTGCGCCTAATGTCTGGACTGCTAAGTTAGATTCCATAAATTCCGGAGAATTATGAAATAAAACAGCAACTTTATCTCCTTTCTTCACGTTTAAATTTTTCTTTAAGTAATAAGCTAATCTATTGACTCTTTCTTGCTCTTCTTTCCAAGTATATCTGATGTCACCATATACTGATGCAATTCTATCTTTTTCATAATTATCTGCTTTTATATCAAACATATCTTTAAATGGTGATTTCTTCATTTTTATGAACCTCCATCTAATTTAAATTTATGAATCCTCTCTCCTGTTACTCATAATGAAACAGTCTTATATGATTCATTTATGTCTTTTTAATTAAAATATAGATAGAGATTCTCATTTTTAAATCCGATTGATTATCTTAGATTTACTAAATTTTTATCGATGCTTATTTTTTTCTTAGAATTTCTTTAATTTTCAATAAATGTGAATTCGACAAAATTCAGTTCTTTTCACTTTTTCTTGAGAGGGTGGAGAGTTTTTATCATTTCAGTATAAATAGAAAGATAACGTTTCACCGTGAAAAAAAGAAAGGAAGCGATTTCCATTCAAATTAAACCAGCCACATACGTGTATGAATCGAAGAAAAACTTTAAGAAATTAAGCACTGGCGATCCAGAATTAGATGCCCTATTGGATGGTGGATTCATGGCTCCAAATCTCTATTTATTATATGGGAACAGAAGAATCATTCAAAAAATATTACTCACAACTAGTATTAATAGCCAGCTTCCTCCCAATCTTGGTGGATTCAGCGAATCTTCTAAAGTAGGATTTCTTGATTGTAATTTTTCTTTCAAGCCTTTTTTCATAACTCGCCATGCACTTTTCCTCGGATTGAACCCTAATAAAACGTTGGAAAATATCTTGATTTCTCGTGCATTCACGTGGGAAAACCTTGTTGAATTGCTAGCTGAACGATTGGAAGTGCTTGATATAAAGGTAATAGTGGTTTCTGGGTTGACGGATTTTTTTGATCCGAAGGTAAAATCAAATTTCCAAGACCTTCTAACAGGTATCGGGAAGCTGAAGGAACTAATACTGAAAAAAAAATTGATTGGTATCGTTACTACATCTTATGCAGATAATTCCAAGTATAAACCCGCAGGAGGAAAGATTTTATCCCATTTTGTCACGTACATGGTCGAAATAAAAACACGATCGAACAGGATCGAATACTTGTTACGAAAAGGTGATAAACCCAAGAGACGAATACGGTGGGCGATAGAAAAAAAGAATTTTTCTTTACAAAAATCATTAGATACTTTTATGAGGTGAAATGATGGGAAGAACTATTCCGACTTTTCGGATGTTACTTGAACAAGAAATAAGTAGTTGGTCAGATTACAGGCGTGCCCTTCGTCCTGATGACCGGAAACATTATGATGCAATAATTGATTTTGCTAGATTAAAAGCAGACGCTGGTAGTAACGTGACGCGTCCCATACTCTCCGAAATAATGTTCATGAGCATCTTAATTGAGCAACAAAAACAGATTGATAAGCTGAGATTGAAGTTGGATATAAAATAAAAAAGAAAAAAAATTAAAGGATGCCTAAATCAAGCATCGCATTAGCAACTTTCATAAATCCACCTATGTTTGCACCCATGACGTAGTTTCTAGGTTTTCCATATTTTTCAGCTGCATCATATGCAACTTTATGAATGTTTTGCATGATTATTTTTAATTGTTTATCAACCTCTTCACGTGTCCACGAAAGTCTCATTGAGTTTTGACTCATTTCTAACCCTGATACTGCAACTCCTCCTGCATTAGCTGCTTTTCCTGGACCGAAGGATACACCTGCTTCAAGAAATATTTGCACGGCTTCGGGAGTACTGGGCATGTTTGCTCCCTCTCCAACTGCAATACAGCCATTATCAACAAGGGCTTGGGCATCATTTTTATCAATTTCATTCTGAGTAGCACTTGGAAATGCAAGATCGCATTTAATGCTCCAAGGTACCTTATTTGGTATGTATTCACAACCGAATTCGTCAGCATATTCTTTAATTCTACCACGTTTGACTTGTTTTAATTCAATGAAATAATCAAATTTCTTACCACTAATTCCATCAGGATCATAGATCGAACCGTTAGAATCCGATAAGGTAACACATTTGCCACCCAATTGATTTATTTTTTCAACTGTATATTGGGCAACATTTCCAGAACCTGAAACAGTGCAGATCTTTCCCTTAATATCTTCTCCTCTTACTTTTAACATCTCTTGCACAAAATACGTGCAACCATAACCCGTTGCTTCAGGTCTGATGAGAGAACCACCCCAATCAAGACCTTTCCCTGTTAATACACCTTCTGAAGAATTTTTAATTTTCTTCCACGTGCCTTGCATGAAACCTATTTCACGGCCACCGACACCAATATCTCCTGCTGGACAATCAGTATATACTGCATAACCAAGATGTCTGTATAATTCCATCATGAAATTCTGACAGAAACGCATGACTTCATCATCAGATTTTCCTTTCGGATCGAAATCAGAACCACCTTTTGCACCACCCATTGGCAAACCAGTAAGCGAATTTTTAAATATCTGCTCAAAACCAAGGAACTTGATAATACCAAGATATACTGAAGGGTGAAATCTAAGTCCTCCTTTATAAGGTCCAATAGCAGAATTAAATTGAATACGATAACCACGATTTACTTGAACTTTATTATTATCATCAACCCAAGTAACTCTAAACATGATTTGCCGTTCTGGCTCAACCAATCTTTCAAGAATTGCTTTTTCTTTCATGATTGGATGCTTTTCTATTGCAGGCGCCAAACTATCAAGCACTTCCTTAACTGCTTGATGAAATTCTGGTTGACCTGGATTTTTCACTAAAACTTTTTCGTATACTTCATCCGTATAACCCATATCATTCACCATTTTAATTTTTAATCATATCTTCAAATGGTATTTACCATCGAAAATCTTAGTTATTAAAACATCTCAAAATAACTAAAGATTCTTTAAATTTTTTAATAAATTTAGAAGAATTTAATATCAATAAAGTGCAAAATTTAAAATGCTGATAAGTTAAAATGTTCTTTTTAATACTGAAATTTAATAATTGTATCATTTTATTTACTCAACCAACTTATGACAAATTTAATATTTCTTAATTCATTTTTTGTCACTCTTTGTGAATATAATTCAACATTTATTTTAATTTTTTGAACATAAAAAAATAAGAATAACAGGAAAGTTGCTTGATTAATATATAAATTAATAACCGCGTGAATCAATTTATTATAATTCTTTACATTTCCTATAAATCTAAGATGGAATTAATGATTGAGGAAAAGTTAAAAAAAAGGAAATAATCATACAAAAATATTGAAAATTATAGGCAAAGAATTAACTTTAAAAAGCATGTTCGAAAGCTGCCATTGTGATGAAAATATCGAATCTGATGAAAAATTCTGTCTTGAATGTGGTACAAAGTTAAAATAAACTTATCAAAAATTCAATTCGTTGCTTTTTTTTTCCTTAAAACTATAATTTGGGATCAAGTTTCTAAATGCACGTTTTAAGAGCTTGATGTATTCTTTTTTATCACATCGGCTTGATTGAGTGACTAATTGCTCTATCAACACTCTATTTGATGAAATCTCGTTTTTAGCATCCGTTATCAAGTAACGTACCTGTTGTCCCGGATGTACCTTCACACCTAATTCATATAGCTGCTTGGCTGCAATCGCCTGCCGCGAATTATTTTTGTATTGATCGAAATATCGGGTTATTCTAGTTGTAATAAGCAATTCTTTTGGATTATAATCACCATCGATAATTTTTTGCACGTATTTATTGAGGATTTTCCTCCTTACCCTCGAAATTAATCCTAGAAACTCTTCTTTATTTTTCGCATGCTGCGCAAAATAATTGATCATTTCATCCTGAGCTCGTTTTATAAAAATTGGGGCATCTCGTCGTCGAACCTCAAGTCCCCTGATCTTTTTTGACCCATTTTTGTAGACTCCCCAATAATGATTCAAGGTCGGAATGTTTTGATTCGCTTGTGTGGGTAAAAAAATGATGAATTTATAATTACCCTCGTAATTCATTGGGATTCTTGTTGCCCGTTCCACGTCTTCACAGTACTTTTTAAAAAGATTTTCATCAATATCTTCTTTATTTTTCACCCACAAGGAATCTACGATGCCATGTAGGATCTTAAGCCCATATTTTTCCGAAGCAATTTCTGCAGCTCTCAATAGTAAATCTCTTGAAAAGGCAGTTACTGCCATGTGACTTTCAACCCGTCCGAACTTCGCATTTCTAAATCCGAGATATCCAAAACTTACTACCAAGATCCACTTCAAAGCTTTTTGCCGTTTATCGTATACTATTTTATTTGGTGATGTTTGTATGAGTTTCTTATATTCCACTCGTTTATCAAGAATGATTTTCACGGATCTTGGAACGATTCCAAGCCTTTTTTCGCAGATGGGGTAATCTAGTTGTGGTACCCGACTTTTGGAATCTGGACAACAATTACAAAATATGGTTTCAGGTGACACGTTGTATTCATACATTAGGGTCGGATACATGCTCGTGTAATCAAATTCAAGAACATCATCAAAAATTCCTACTTTTGGCTCGTAAATGAATCCGCCTTTATCTCCTTCTAAAAGTTGTTGACCGGTCTTGAAATATTCTGCGTTTTTCTTAATTGGAGGGATAAGAATGCCATCCTTTATGGCGTTATATAGTTGAATCGATTGAAGTGCACCGCCAATGGTTATGCGAGATAGCCGTTGCAACGGAACGCTACTAACTCTTGCTACCTCTATCAAGCCTTCCAAACCTCCGCCCCAAAAATGACCTGCTTGGTTGTCAATATGAATTCTTCCTGTCAAATAATGCTGGGTAGGGCTTCTATATAATACTGCACCATACGAGAAATACGACGAGTTCTCATCGCTTAATTTCATTTGGGTTTGCGATAACGGGGCGCCGTCTCTAGAAAGTGTGAGCTCACCATTAATTTGATTGTAAGAACTTCTGGCTAAAAAATACGGGAACAAGAAATTATCTCCTCCATCTGACAGGATCAAATCAGGATCAATCTTCTTGACCACGTTAGAAAGCTCAGTGAGAAGATCTTTCTCGTTCATTCCCTCCAAAATAATGCTTTCATCATTCACATGGAGATTAATTGATTTCAGCGGGTCGGAAATCTTGACAATAGAATTTGAAGATTGAATGCTGGCACTCAATTTCAGTATTTTTAAGGGAGGAAGTTCATAATCGAGTGCTCGGGGGTCATCACGTAAGATAATATTTCCCTTTCCGTTCCTATCATATGTTCCTTGTGCTAACGGGAAGAGATTGTTTTCATATAAAAACATCTGACTTAAGGGAATGTCGATGTTAAAGATCTTACAATTATTAAGAGCTTGAATATCTTTTATCACTTTTTTAAAACTAAGAATAGAATTCGCCCGCACTTCAAGAACTGGTGTTCTTGTCAAATCTTTAATGTTAATGAATTTTCGGACGTTTTTTATTTCTTGAATGTTGTTATGTGAACGAAGACCTCTTTCCAGCTCCCTGATGTCCCTTGAATACAAGTAAAATGGTGGCACGTAATTTTCATGTACTTTCCGTACTTTCCCTTTTTTATTTATCACCCAAAGGGCCATGCCACCCTTTTCTACATTTAAATCTAAAAGAAACTCTGTCACTGGATGTCCTCATGCACGTTCTTATTCTTGATCTAGAATTCTGTCATTTTTAATTGATAGAGACTGCCTTGGAGATCTAATGGAAGTGTTTTTTGTCGACTCTGTGGGATGGGAATAACAAGTTTTAATTAATTTTTAATAAGCAATTATTTATTTTCAGTAAAATAATTGGAAAAATGAAAAAATATATATGCTTCGGATCTTTTAATGAACAATATAATTATTTATAATGAAAAGGATGAACAAGTTTTTACAATTATTAGATTATGAAAAAAATTAAAATGGACTCAATTAACGATGAGAATTTATTATTGTGAAAATTGTGAGGATCAATATGTTGATGGACAAGTTGTTCCAAACGGTTCTGGAATGGTATGCCCTTCCTGTCTAAAAATGGTAAAAAAAATTGAAAATTTAGATATCAAATATTTATATGAAAATTATTATTGTAATTATTGCAAAGATATATATTCATTTGGGCAGATAATTCCTAGTGATAAGGGGTTTATATGTCCTAATTGTATGAAAATTACATCCAATTCGCTAAACAAAAAATTGAAACCCTTTTTATCAAATCAAATTTCAATATCTTCCCTTATTTAATACTTAATTTCTATTTAATTTCATTTTTTTTTTAATTCATACTTCATCAAAACAAATAAATTAGAGGGAGAATGATTTACACTTGAGGTGAGGATTATGTACACATATGGAGACATACCAGATGATTTAAGGACAAAACAACATTTACCACTTTTAGAAATTTATTATGATCTATACAAGAAGTTTGGATTTGAACGAGTAAATAAATTTATGAGAGATTTTTCGCTTGTATTACATGATTGGGCATTAACTAGGAATAATGAAAGTATATACACTGCAAAAGATTTAATTACAGGTAAGATATCTGCTGAAGAAGCTGAGAAAATTTTTAGTTATTGCTTTTTTCCGCCGTTAATTGGATTAAGGCTCGATTTATTACAAGGTTTTATGAAATTGGTATTTGGTGGTAATGGTTCGATGTCATTTTTTGGAATGGATGATCAGGAATTAGAAATTACTTTTATTATGACTGTTCATTGTGAAGATGGGTATCCTATTGACTGGTTTGTCATTGGAGCTGATATTAATGACGATGTATTTGAACGACGTCATCTTAAGCAAGGAATGAAACTCAGAGATATTCCAAAACGAGAAAAAAGTATGGATAGAATCGCAAAATTTGCTACTGAAATAATGCTAGATGTAAGAAATGAACGAAATCCCGAACGTGCTGATACAAAATATTCCATTGGTTTAATATGGGGAAGTGGAACTATAGAATTGATGTGTAAATCCTCTAATTTTGAAACATTATCATGTATGTATGATAGTCTCAATGGCAAGAGATTATATGATATTCCAATGGGCACACTTATGGGTTTCTGGCCGCTTCCAAGTTTGTTAAGACCAATGATATACCAAGACCGAGGATCCTTTGTAAAAAAATTGACGGGGATGTCAAGTAAGGAAAAACTTGTAATACAGCCGATAGAAGAGGAAGTTAGGCAAGGTTTCTTAATCGAAAAATTACCAGATATGCTCGAATTCATGCAGTATAAATGGGAGCATTTGGGAACACCGACACCAAAACAATCAATAAATTGTACTCCGCCAAATTTAAAGAATAAAAAGATCTATGAAGATGAGGATAAGTTAATATTCAAACGTTCTAATGGTAAAAAAATTACTTTGGATACTCTTAATATAAGTTTAGAAGAAGCTTTGAATGGATTGTACTTGGATATTAACGCAGAGACTCCCTTTGAAGAAATGTCACCTAAAAAAATAGTAAGTAAGGGGTGGGGTCGTAAAACAGTCTTTCTTTAATTTTTAACGAATTAAAAATAAGAAGTTAGATCCTTTTTCCTCTTGAAATTTTTCAACATGCGGTCAATTTTATCAACAAGATAATTTGGTATTTTTAATACTTCTTTGTAATTTTTAATATTTAATAATGAATCATTTAAATTTTGAATGTTCAAACCTGCCCATTGCATTTGTTTATCTGGTTTCTCTAATACTTCAAGCTCATATGATTCATTTAATAGTTTTTCTGCAATAATATAATTCACGCGACGAAAATCATTCGGTATCCAACGTTTACTACGAAAATTAATGTTATATTTTTTACAAAGATTGTAAACTTTTTTATTAATAACTGAAAGATATTCCGGATTGCCCCACATGGAACCTGTTCTATAAAGTGATAAAAATTCATCATATATTGCTGGATATTTTTCCTTAAGTTTTTTCTTAAAAAATTCTGCTTGATCATCTCTTAATGACATACCTGGCGCAAATAATATGAAATCGCATTTTGCTTCCTTGGTTCTACTAACTACTTCTTCCAAGTTATCATCAGAATCTTCAAGCAAGGGGACAATCGGCATGAAATGAACTCCTGTCTGAATTTCTGGATGTTCTTCTTTAATCATTCTTAACGCATTAATTCTTTCATCTGGTGGAGATGCCCGAGGTTCTAAAAAATTTATGACTTCTTCATTAAATGATGTGATAGTAAAAGCTACCGTACACCAAGTCTCCTTATTAATTTGCGTTATTAAATCAAGATCTCTAAGAACCAACGTATTTTTAGTCCCTATCAAAACGGGAAATTTATATTTCAGCAAGACCTCAAGTACTTGACGTGTATTTTTGTATTGTTTTTCAGCTTGTTGATATGCATCGCAAGTTCCACCAGTCCCTACTACATCCGGAAGTAGCGTACGAGCTCTCCGAAGGCGATCATCAAGTTTTTTTCTAATATTAGTTTTTACGAAGATAACTTCTTCAAATTCGGGATGTAAATAATATTTTTTACTTCTTGCATCACAATAAACGCAAGCATGTTCACAACCATTATAAGAATTGAGTGTATATCTACACCAAAACCAACTATCAACAAATTTCATCTTGTTGATAACTGTTTTAAATTCTTTTAACTCGTATATGACCAAGTATTCTTACATCCTATTTGAATGCTCCAAAAAATATCATATTATTTATTATATTTATTTAAAAAAAAATTATGACGGGTTATAAGAATTCAAAAAAGTAAAAAAAAAAATATTGTAAAAAATAAAGATTTGAAAAAATTAGGCTACAATTTTTCCATTCTCGCCTGTTCTTATGCGAATTACTTCTTCCACTGGAATGATGAATATTTTTCCATCACCTGGTTCACCTGTTTTTGCGTTTTCAATGATCGTCTTAACTACAAGATCAACCATTTCTTTAGCAATTATGATTTCTATCTTGATCTTATCTATTAAATCAATATTATATTCGCCAGTACGAGATACCAACGTGATCCCTTTCTGCTTTCCTCGGCCCCGAACCTCCGTTATGGTCATACCATCAATTCCAGCTTTAGTTAATGCATCTTTCACAAATTCCAATTTTTCAGGTCTAATCATTGCCTCCACTTTTTTCATTTAGTTCTCACCTCATGCATATGCTTTCTCTCCATGCTCTGCTAAATCTAATCCGAGATATTCTGCTTTTTCTTCTACTCTAATACCCATGGTCAAGTCCATTATTTTCAGAATAATGAATGTGAGACCAAATGAATATGCAAAGGTAATACCAACAGCAGCTAATTGAACCAGAAATTGGTAGACATTTCCATAAATAAGACCACTTGCACCACCAGCCGTAACCCATGCACTAGCAAAAATACCCGTTGCAATGGCACCCCAAATACCACCCATGCAATGTACTGCCCATGCGTCCAAGCTTTCATCTATTTTTAATTTTTTCAATCGTAATTCGATCATGTAAAATCCAATTGCGGCCGCTACACCACCAATTATCAAAGCCTCTAAAGGTCCAACGAATCCTGCAGCTGGGGTGATACCAACTAGACCCGCTAGAACTCCACTTGCCAATCCAATGGGACTTGGCTTTCCTTTTGACCAACTCAAACATAACCAGACAAATCCGCCAGCACATGAAGAAACAAACGTTACCATGAAAGCATTTGCTGCGGTGCCATTTGCAGCTAATGCACTTCCTGCATTAAAGGCAAACCATCCAAACCACAGAAGTGCAGTTCCTATTAAAACGTATGGAACATTATTTGGAAGCATGTCATGCTCTTGAAAACCCTTTCTTTTTCCTAATACTAATGCACCAGCTAATGCTGCAGTACCTGAAGCAATATGAACTACTGTACCCCCTGCAAAATCCAATGCACCCAACTTGCTACCTAGAAAACCTCCTGATCCCCATACCCAATGTGCAATGGGATCATAAACTAGCGTCGTCCAAAGAATTAGGAAGATGATATACGCACTGAATTTCATTCGTTCAACAAATGCACTCGATACTATTGCTGCAGTTATTATTGCAAACATTAATTGAAATAAAATGAATGCATACGCAGGGATTCCTGCTGCATAGGTAGATTCTGTTTCTGGCAAAATACCAATTAATCCAAAATATCGTAGATCTCCAATGAAACCTCCAACTGAATCTCCGAATGCTAAAGCATAACCAATTATGATCCATTGTATTGTAATCACCACTATTGCAACAAAACTCATCATCATCGTCGAAAGTAAATTCTTCTTTCTTGTTAATCCTCCATAAAATAATGCCAGACCAGGCGTCATTATCATTACCATTGCAGCGCAGACCAAAATCCATGCTGTCGTTCCTGCATCTATTACCATGTTTTATCAACTCATTTTTTTTTCTTGTTTTTGTTCATTTTTATTTATGATCTAATTCTTTTATTTCAGATAAAAAATCTATAAAATGAACATTCGTTAATAATTATGAAAAAATATTGAACATAACGACAATTAAAAATTATTTCACTAAAAAAACACTTTTGCTTTAGAAAAATATCAAAATTAAAAAAAAATCTTGTTTAAAATCGAATTATTTCTCATTGTTTCTTGTCGCTATTTAATAAGAGCGATAGCAAGTTTAAAGATTTATTTACCTTTTATACTTGTATATATGAGTGGAATTTAAGAAAAATACTGAATAATTCTCCAAAATCCTCACAAAGTATCTCAGAATTGAGATTTATCTATAAGATAAATTTCTAAAAAAATAAAAAAAAATTAATGTGATAAAAAAACTAAAATTATTCCTTTAATAGTAAAGCGTATGGTATTTTTTAGAATCGCAAATCTGAATGATTTGAACGATTTGATAACACTTAGAGTCGAATTTCTCCGTGAAATTCAGTATATGAATGACGATAAATTATCAGCAGAATTAATGGGAAAATTAAGGCAATATTTCGAACGAAGTATTTCAAGTGGAGATTTTATTGCATGGATTGCATTAGATAGAGACGAAATTATTGGTACAAGTGGAATATGTTTTCTTATCCATCCTCCTAGTAACAAAAATATTTCAGGTAAAGAAGCTTATATTATGAACATGTACACTAAGCCAAAATGGAGAAAACAGGGTATTGGTACTGTATTATTGGATAAAGTGATTGAAGAAGCTACTAAAAGAAGAATAAAAAAAATAATTTTGGATACAACAGAAGCTGGTAAATCAATCTATGTAAAAAGAGGATTTCAATTTGTCGATAATGCCATGTACCTTGAAGAAAAATGAAATCAATCATTGCAAATAATGCAAAAACAAGAATATCAATTAATTCCTATAAAATTCGTATACAATATCTTCATCCATTTTTAAGAGCGTATCATAAATATCTTGATTTAAATTAACTCGTTTTGTTTCTCGGATGGTTATTGTTTCATCTTCTAAATTGTCTTCATACCAATGTTTAAAGAGTCCTATTTTAGATACAGAATTGATGAGTTCATTCAAAAATTGAATCCATTCGTTAGCCAATTTTCTTTGTAATTCTGGCCACCATTTCTTTCCCTTTGTTTGTTTTGTTTTTTTTATCTTATCTTCTAACCATTCATCAATTTGTTCTGCAGACCAACCATTCTGTTTTAATTTCTTAACTTTTTTTGACTCCATTAATAATTTTTTTCTAGTTCCAGTACTATTGGATCCTAAAACGGAATCACAATCACAATAATTTCTAGTGGCTCGTACATGAAGCTCCCCTTGTTTTATTTGTCCCATAATTGATTTATTGTCTATAAACGAGAATCCCATCTTATATTTTTCTATAATTGGCTGAATATCTTTTATCTTCGTTTCCCTCGGTAATATTGCACTAATATAAAAACACATTAATGTTATCTAAGGAATTGATTTTATTTAAATCTTCAGGACTTGATCAGCTCGTTAGAGTTAATTCAAAAGCATAATTTTAATCTATCGACAATATAATGAATTATAAAAAAATAAAAAATATTAATGAATCACATTCATATATTAAATAAGGGTGTTTATAATTTCTTTAATTAATAGATTTATTGGACGCATTTCTAATACATTTATGAAAAGTTATGCTAGAAAATCTAAAGGTCAGACAATTGATTTAATCGTAGACCATGTATTGATAGGTATCACCCCTGAAATGCTTGATTGGTGGTGGGATAATATCAATGATACTGAAAGATACAAGCTTTGGCATCCTAAATCTCATAAATACTTTGAATGGGAGTCTAATCCCAATAAACATGCTGGAAAAATTCAAATTGTTTTGGAGAATATTGGACGAATTACCACAAAACTTAGAATTCGTTGGGAAGATCCTGATCAAATTCCAATAAAAACGGATTATCAGCACGTTCTAGCAGGGAGCATACTGGATGACAAAAACGTTCCATTTTCATGGCTTTCACATGAATATGAAAGCATTAATGAAGGTACAAAAATGAGATCAACTTTTCGTTTACCAGAAAAGACTCCAAAATGGTTCATAAATAATTTAAGGAAACATAATATCGAAGAAATGGCTGAATTTCCAAAATTTCTACCTAATTTATATCAAAATAAAAAATAAAAAAATAATAAAATCAGAGATTTTCTATGTAGCGCTCAACTTCCCATTGGCTGATGTGGATCCTATATTCATCCCATTCTTTAAACTTGATCTTTAGAAAATTGGCGTAGATCTGGTCCCCTAACGCTTTTTTCACTAATTCACTCGTTTTCATTTCATTCAACGCTTCTGATAAGGATTCTGGTAAAGAGATAATGCCTTTTGCTTTTCGCTCGTCATAATTCATTTTATATACGTTCACATCCGTTGCCGGTGGTGCCGTTATGTTTTTTTCAATTCCTTCTAGACCTGCGTGGATTAAGACTGCAAACTGTAAATAGGGGTTCCCTGCTGGATCTGGACATCTAATTTCTGCTCTGGCTGCACTTTTCCTTCCTCCAAAATCTGGGACTCGAATTAATGGAGAGCGGTTTCTATGTCCCCATGCGACATAAACTGGTGCTTCATAGCCCGGAACAAGTCTCTTGTATGAATTTGGCCATGATGCTAACACTGCACTCATTTCTCGACCGTAGTTTAACTGCCCCCCTATCCATTTTAGTGCTGTGTCTGATATATAACCTTCTTTACTATCATCATAAAAAGCATTTTCTCCATTTAAGGTCCAAACAGATTGATGACAATGCATTCCCGAACCATTTATACCAAAGAATGGTTTTGGCATAAACGTGGCAACAAAATCATGTTTGCTTGCTATTGCTTTTATTATCATTTTGAGTGTCACTGCTCTATCTGCTGTCTCTAATGCTTCTCCATATCTGAAATCAATTTCATTTTGACCTAAGGCAACCTCGTGATGTGCCATTTCGACAGTTATTCCAAAATGATCTGCAACATCACAAATTTCCCTTCTTAAATTTTCTGTGACATCCCCAGGAGATAATGAAAAATAACCCCCTAAATCCATCGGGGCAGGTTCGTTACCATTTTCCATGGAAAGTATGAAAAATTCCAGCTCCGGAGCCATGAATATTTTATAGCCCATCGATTCCGCTCGTTTAATTGCTTTTTGCAAGCAATATCTAGGATCTCCTTCATATCTTGAACCATCAGGATTGTAAATATCGCATAAAAATCTTCCAGAGGCTAATTCTTCACTTCTCCAAGGTAAAGTTGCAAAAGTTGTTGGGTCCGGGACCAATGTCAAATCAGATTCTTCAATATCACCGAATCCTGTTATTGAACTACCATCGAAACCTTGTCCATTTTTTAATATATGATCGATTTCACGTGTTGACATGGATGCACTTTTTAGTATACCATTGATATCTGTAAATTGAAGCCTAACAAACTTTATTCCTAATTTTTCTATCTTATTTATGACCTGTTGGCAAATTTCAGGTCGCTTCGAATCTTTAAAATCAATTGGCATTTTTTCACCTTTTTTTGTCGATTTGTATATATTCATTACTACATTTTTGTTTTTTTTATCAATATATATAAACTTTTCACATAATTTGTTCACTGAATTTTATATATGTTGAACAAACAAGAATATTACTTTTATTAGATTACATGTGAATGTTGTTCATTTTTGAGATAGAATACTAAAAATAATAAAATTTCTAGCAATAATTGATATTTTTTTATTCAGAAAATATTATTTTTTTGAAAAAAAATTATAATTGTGTATTTTTCAAAATATTATGAGAAATGAATGAAATTTAGGTTGATTTGTGGTGGAGCTTTATTTTAGCACTGGTATAGAAGCGCTTGATGAAGTTTTACATGGAATTTTACCAGGAGATAATATTGTATTTCAAGTGGATTCCATTGAAGATTATGTCCCATTTGTTCATGCGTTCTGTACGGATAATGATAAGAATAATCGAACTTTAATTTACTTTAGATTTGCTGATCACGAATCATTATTGCCGGAAAATGTAAAAGCACAAATTTTTGAATTACATCCTGAAAACGGATTTGAATTTTTTATTAATGAGATATTTACTGTCATAGAAAATTATGGACATGGAGCTTGTTATGTTTTTGATTCTTTAAGCGAATTAGCTGTGGATTGGTATAGCGATAGAATGTTAGCAAACTTTTTTATGTTAACCTGTCCATATCTCTATGATTTTGAGACTGGAACGTATTTTGTATTATTAAGAGGTCGACATAGTCAATATACCGTTTCTAGGATTCATGATACTGCTCAAATCATTCTAGACGTGTATAAAAAGGATGATAAAAAATATCTACATCCTTTAAAAGTCTGGAAGCGATATTCCCCAACAATGTACATGTTACATGTTTGGGAAGATGAAAAGTTCAAACCAGTGATTAAAAGTGCAGAAACTTCTGAAATTTTAGCAAAATATGTGCAACCATGGGTCGATTTCACGACAAAAACTCAAGATTTCTGGTCAAGAACGTTTTTTCAAGCACATCAAATGTTACAAGCTCTAGGAAGCAGTTCATATGATCTTCAAGATATTGAAGCATTAGAAGATCGAATAATTCGGATGGCAGTAACAAGAGATCCTAATTTATATCCTTTAGTAAAAAAATATTTTGATTTAGCAGATTTACTTAATATCGGGCGTAGAATGATCGGAACTGGCTTGATAGGAGGTAAATCTGTAGGATTACTTCTTGCACAAGCCATTCTAAAAAAAACTGATACAAAATGGGAAGATAAATTAGAAATTCACGATTCTTTTTTTATTGGTTCCGATGTATTCTATACGTATTTAGTTATCAATAATTGTTGGTGGATACGTCAGAAATTACGGAAAAGTGAAGATTTTTTGGATCTAGCTTCTGAAGCTCGATATATTTTAGCAAATGGGAAATTTCCTAAAGAAATAATAGAACAGTTTAAGAATATTTTATATTATTTCGGACAATCCCCCATAATAGTGAGAAGCAGTAGTTTGTTGGAGGACCAATATGGGAATGCTTTTTCCGGCAAATATTTGAGCGTGTTTCTAGCAAATAGAGGAACACCTGAAGAACGATTAAAAAATTTTATCAATGCAGTAAAAAAAGTTTACGAGAGCACGTTAAGTGAAGAAGCACTACAATATCGATCAAGAAAAAATCTGTTAGATCAAGATGAACAGATGGCGATTTTAGTCCAAAGAGTATCTGGTGCATCTTATGGTGAATTATTTTATCCTCAATTAGCAGGAGTTGGTTTTTCGTTTAATCCCTTTGTCTGGAGTGATGAAATCGATCCTGAAGCAGGTTTTTTACGATTAGTATTTGGCTTAGGCACTCGAGCAGTAGACAGATATGATGACGATTACACGAGAATTGTGGCATTAAATGCTCCAGAAAAAAGCCCGGAAGCCAACTTAACTGAAAAAGCAAAATATAGCCAACATAAGGTTGATATATTAAATTTAAGGGACAATATCTTCAAGACTAATTATTTTGATGATATAATTACTAGTTCTACGGGCCTTGATATAGAATTATTTGCTACAAGAGATCATAAACTTGAAGAAGAATTACATCGAATGGGTAGAGAAAAGTTGGTTTATTCTTTGGATCTTGATAAACGCGTGTTAAAAAGCCCCGTTATTGCAGATTTAAAAGAAATTTTTAAAATTTTATCTAAAGCATATGCTTACCCCGTAGATGTTGAATTTACAGTAAATTTCATTGATGACATCTCCTACAAAATTTACGTGCTACAGTGCAGACCGTTTCAAGTCAAAAGTGGATGGGATAAAATCGAAGAACCAAAAGAAATTAAGAAAGAAGATATAATTTTAAAAACTAAAGGCCCGATAATAGGCAATAGTATTGCAAAACCAGTGGATCGCGTGATATATGTTGTTCCGGAAGTTTATAGCACGTTATCCATGCAAGAACGCTATTCAGTCGCGCGATTAATTGGAAAATTAAATCATATTCAAAACGATTTGAACGAAATGAGAACAATTTTAATAGGTCCTGGAAGATGGGCTACTACGAGTCCTTCTTTAGGTGTTCCTGTATCATTTTCAGAAATTAATAATGTTTCAATTGTTTGTGAAATTGCTGAAATGCACGATAATTTAATTCCTGATGTATCATTAGGTACTCATTTTTTCAATGACCTTGTCGAGAGCAACATGTTATATCTAGCGTTGCATCCACAAAGAGAAGAAGCTGAATTTAACAGGGAAATTTTTAATAATTTAGATAATAATCTGCTTAAATTAATACCTGAAATGGAACATTTACAAGATGTAGTTAAAGTAATTGAAAGCTCTACAGAAAATAAAATAAATATTTATGCAGACGCCATCAAACAAACTGCCATATTATATTTTAAATCTTAAGAAGAAGGTTTTTCTTCTGGAAGTGGGAAAAAAGTATTTTCCTTCACCACATTCAAACAAACAGAAGTTGATGTTCGTTCTACATTTTCTAATGTATTTAATTCTTTTAGAAATTTGTTTAAATCAGCAATTTTTTTGAACTTAACTATAATTATAGAATCCCAATCTCCAGTAGTATCATAAATTCCATACACGTGTGGATTTTGTTTTAACTCCATTTCGATTTTTTCAATAAATTTTCCTTTTATTTGCATCAAAATTACAGCAGTTATTTGATAACCGAGCTTCTCAGTATCAATATCAACCGTGAATTTTTTAATAATATCATTTTCTTTTAAATTATTAATCCTATTATGAACTGTTCCGACTGCAACTCCAATATTATCCGCAATTTCCCTATAATTCATCTTTGAATCTTCTTCTAATAATTTAATAATTTTTAAATCCGTTTCATCAACTTGATATTCTTTGGGCATGATGAAAGACTCCATAAAATTGAAAATTTTTTACTAAAAAATCTAAATCAATGAATATTTTTCAAAAAAAGAATAAAAAAATTATGTTTATTTGGATCTTTGTTCATTGAGTTGTTCACGCATGTCATCAAGTCTTTTACCGTGTAATCCATACCACGCGAGAAATACTATAGCTATACATAAAGCAATTACAGGGAAAACCCACATCAATAGTTTTAAACCAATTATTGTATTTATTGTTGTAGTAGGAATGTAATTTTTATCCCAGCCCATGTTTTGAAAGACTAATAAAATAGAACTTATCATAAATATGATGGATAACCTATGTATGAATGCATTAATTCCGTAATAGCTACCTGATCTTCTTATACCTGACTTCAGTTCGTCCTCATCTATCACGTCTCCAATCAATATGTCAACATAATACATGGCACCCGATAATGAGAACCCTTGTGATGCAGTAATAAAGATTAAGAGAATCTGATTGATAGGATGTGCAAATAAGAAGAAATAAGGTGCTAAAGTCCCTATCCAAACTGCACAAGT
>RDOG01000017.1 GCA_011365055.1 Promethearchaeota archaeon | reverse complement strand
AGAAAGAGGAAGACAAGAAGAAAGAGGAAGACAAGAAGAAAGAGGAAGACAAGAAGAAAGAGGAAGACAAGAAGAAAGAGGAAGACAAGAAGAAAGAGGAAGACAAGAAGAAAAAAGAAGAAGAAAAGAAGAAGGAAGAAGACAGGAAGAAAGAAGAAAGACTGAAGAAAGAAGAAGAAAAGAAGAAAAAAGAGGGAGAAAAGAAGAAGGAAGAAGAAAAGAAGAAAAAAGAGGAATTACCAGAAAAACCCTCAGTTATTGAAAGAAAAGCTCCCGTTATATCTCCTGAACATGAAAAATTAGAAAAAGAACTTGAAAAAATAAATTATAAAATAAATCTTCTTGTTACACAATATTCGAATGGTGAGATTGAAGAAATTGTCTTTAATAGAGTTTTAGCTAAATTGGAAAGCAGAAAGAAAGAAATTGATGAAGAACTAAAAAGTAAAAAATAATCTCTACCATTTTTAATTTAAATAATGTTAATTATAAAATATTAAATAAGTGGATGTGTTGAAATGCCAGAAATTGATGATTTAATTTCAAAAATTGACAAGAAACAAAAGTCAGATGCTTCATTAAAAGATCAAGTTCAAGCTCTAAAGACGCAAAATTTGAAGTTAGAAAAGGAAATAGAAGAATTAAAAAAAGAAAATAAGGAATTAAAAGGAAAAATTGAAGGAATGGTTGATTTTCCTACAGATGTACTAGAATTAAGAAGCATAATTGGAAGACAACGAGCGCAAATAAGCACATTTGATGATCAATTAAATGAAAAAGACTTTAGAATCACGGAGTTAGAGACAGAATTAAATGTTATTAAAGATAATTATAATAAATCACGAGAAAAAATCCAAGAATTATTAAAACAAACAATAATGATTAAAGAAAAAGAGATGGAAATCGACGATCTTAAAAATAAAATGATATTAATGACTCAAGAATTTGATCAGAAAAAATCTGAACTTGAAAGAACTATTTCTACAGATTTAGGAAGTGATATTGCTGAAAAAAATGCTAAAATAAAAACTTTGGAAGCAGAATTGGAAAATGTTAATACAAATTACGATAAAATGAAAGAAATTGTAAATAATTTAAGACAAAAATATCATATGGAAGAATTAACAGGTGATATCGCTGAATTCGATCTTAAACAATTAGAAGAAGAATTAAATCTTCAATTAAAAGAAAAAGAAGAGCAGCTAAAAATTGCGCAGGAAAAAATAACGAAATTACAAGATCGACAAGAAAAGACGAATAAACAACTAGAGGAATTGAATTCTCAAGTAATTAAATCTGAAGCTGTTATTGACGAATTAAATCAAACCATTGCTGATTATTCTCGTGAAAAAGATAAAGAAATTCAGAAAGTAAAACGAGAATTAGAAGATGAAAAGAAAAAATTAAGGCGAGAGTTCGATATAGAAAAAGAAGAAATTGAAAAAAGCTCTAAAGATGATCTAGAAAGAATGGCTTCAGTAGCTGAAGAATTAGATAAAATTACGTTGGAACGAGATAAAGCACATGAAGAGTTGGAAAAATCAAAAATATTAGTAAGAAATATGAAAAAAGTATTCGATGAAGTTCCAGATTTACAAATTTTTGCAATAGTTTCAGATGCTGGTCCTACATCCTTGGAAAATTTGGCAAAAGCAATCGGATTGGGCGTCGCAATGACAAGAAGAATGGCAATGAATTTAGAAAGAAAAGGTTTGGTAAAAATTGAAAATGAAATAGTCAGCTTACCATAAAAGGTGATAAATATGGATGATAAAGATTTAGAAGTTCAAAAATTAAAACAAATGACTAAGGATTTATGGAAAAAAAATGAGGATTTAAAAAAGGAGGTTAAAACCCTTCAAGATCAGATAATAAATATATTTGGTAATTACCAATTCCTCTCTGAACCTCCTATAGAAAAAGGTCAATCGTTAAAAGACCAAATAAATAAGATCATTGATGATGCAAAGGAAGACTTGCATGTAATAACTCCAATTATTGATCAAGATTATTTTGGGAAATTAATTGATAAATCTAATCAAAATGTTAAAATATTTATTTGTACATTAGATGTTGAAGACGTTAAAAAGAATAAAGATGCTCAAAAGGTATTGAAAGCATTAAAATCAGACACTTTAATTAAAAGCGTTACAAGTACTAATCTGAATTCTGTTGCAATATTATCTGATAAGAAAAGGGCAATTATATCTAGTGGGGCGTTAACCAAAAATGATATCTTAAATCTCTCAAATATTGGGATGTTATTGAGTTTTCGAGAAGATTTAAATAAATGCATTCGCTATTTGAACAAAAATTTTCCCGGTTTCATGTCCATTGATTTAATATCTGGAGAAGAAGAAATAAAAATTAATTAATTATTTAGTCTTACCAACAACTCTCATTTTCTCAAATATTTTAGCTAAATTCTTTTTTAAATCTTTACTTTTTACATCGGATAACAAATCAGAAGAAGCTTCTTTTAAAATTTCTCTAAAAGTTGTCGGATTTTCATCTTTTCTCAATAGTAAGGCTACTATATGATTAGGTATGCCGACAAAATTTTCTTCTAATCCAGAAAAAAATGATAAAACTTTCATATTTGGTTGAGTTGTTGTTGCAAAAGATGGATCATTTGTACTCAATCTATGAGTTGAGTATATACTCATCAATAATCTCTCAGTTACTTTATATCTATCTGGAAATTTCTCAATTAAACTTGTTCCTATTTCATTGTCCCATTTTAATAGAATTATTCCAAGTGGCATTTTCTCACCTTTCAAAGAATCCGTATATTTTTAATCCAAAACGATTGTTTTTATTATATTTTATTAAAACCTTTTTAATTATATGTAATACTTTAATTTAATATTCTTTTAATTTACTTTTTCTGTATTCAAATAAATGATTTATTTTTATATTAAAAAAAGTCATCTTTATTCAAATAAAATCAAAACTTTGATCTTTTGATTATTTACAAATTGTAACCTTAAATAAGATATTACCCCTCGATTTCTATTGGAAATATTTTGCGAATATCCCAATATATATCTCTATCATATGAAATTTTAAAAAATGTTTAAAATGATGTAATAATGTAAATTCTTCTTTTTTTTATAAGAATAAAGCAATTTTAAGATGGATTAAATATATTAAAATTGTTAATTTTTCTTAATTTTTAATCAAATTATTTGATTTTAAACGTTTTTTTATTTGATCAATAAAAAATACTTTTTATAAGATGAAATAATTACAAATAATTCTAAGATGAATGAAAAAAACGACGATGATTTTAATAATAATAAATGAAGTTTTTATTTAAAAAATAAAAAAAATATTTTGGTGATTTTTATGAGCATGACTGTAAAAGCTCCAAATCCTGATGATGTCTTCGATAAATGGTTGCAGAGGGCACCACCAAAGAAATTAGAGAACTTTTTTGCTGTTAAAGGCGTAAAATTTGAAAAAGGAAATATCTCAAAAGCAAAATACGTTAAAAATATTGTTGATAGCGTTGTATTTTATTTTCAGGCAAAAATTGAAGATATACGCATTCAAAAAAATAAAGCTGAAGAAGTTATCATCTTTCCTAAGAATATTAAAAAAGTCGAATTTTTTGAATTTGGTAGCAATAAGGTAAATCCAAAAACTTGGAAAGGTAATGATATAGTTCCTATTGAAAGTTCAATTAAAAAAGTTTCTTGTGAAAATAAAAAGTGTACCAGTGGTTATATTAAATGTGAAAACTGTAAGGGTGAAGGAAGAATATCTTGCAGGAAATGTAAAGGAAAAGGAACTTTCACTTGTTCTAAATGTGCAGGATCTGGTTTTGAAGAGGTTGAAATATCAGTCATTTCTTACAGTAATAGTAAGGAAAATAAATTGAAAAAAACAATTAAACATCAATGTCCAATATGCTTTGGATCGGGAAAACAATTTTGTAAAGACTGTAATGGGGAAGGATTTCAAGTTTGCGATAAATGTAAAGGAGATAAAAGAACTACTTGTAAACAATGTGCAGGTTATGGATTTTCTTATCAATATCGTTTAATTCCCGTTCCTTTTGGTGTTCCAACGGGACCTGAAAAATATGAACCTTATTTATTTTTCAATAAAGATATTGAAAAAGCTATCAAAGAAGACTTGGCGGAAGAAATTAATCAAGCCAAAGTTCAAGGGATCCAGATAAAAGACATTAAAAACTTGGATGAAAAATTTGTAAAAGCAAATCTTGGAAACTTTGATAAAGAAATAGGAACTAGAATGAAAGATTGTAAAAGCACTTGGGCTAAACTAGAAAACAGTGGTATTGAGTCTCCCATGTTCCCAATTTACATGTTTCCGGTAATAGAAATGGATGTAATTACTCCTACTAATAAGAAATTCAGTATTTTCAGCATCGGGACTGATAAAGGTTACGTTATTTACTCCCCTCGATTCAAGTAAAAATTTATTTCTTTTTTTATTTTTATTCGATCAAGGAAGATTTTTTTAAAATAACGAGTATTTTTCTTTACAAATAAGATTGTGATTAAAATGTCTGCAATGAGTAATGATGCAGTTTTTCAAAAATGGTTGGATTCAGCACAAGATAAAAAGTTGAAAAAATATTTTGGCAATGATTTTGATAGAAATTCCATTATAAAAGAAAATTATGTCAAAAATAGCATTTTAAGTGTCGCATTTTTCTTTAAGGCTAAAATTGATATTGCTCCACCTACCAGTTCTGGAAAAAAAAATAGGATCGAAGTGGGTGAAAAAAAATTTTTGAAAACTAAATTCTATAAATTTACGCATCCTGGAATTGATCCTGCATTTTGGAAGGGACCCAATGAAGTTCCCTCATATGATTCCATCAAAACAGTAGCTTGCGAAAAGTGCATTTCTGGAGCAATAAAATGTAAGAATTGTGGAGGGACAGGGCATCAAGAGTGTCAAAAATGTAAAGGTACAGGTAAATTAAAATGTAAACGTTGCGGCGGAGAAGGAAAGATAGAAAATAAATTACAAGTCATTGAAAGAGGTGCCACATCAGAAGAAAAGAAAAAATTAAAATATGATTTAATTTGTCCTCTTTGTCATGGATTAGGTGCATCAACTTGTCCTTCTTGTAATGGTTTTGGGAAAAATACGTGTAAAAATTGTAAAGGATTAGGAAGTGCATCTTGTAAAAATTGTGGAGGCACTGGAGCTTTTTATCAATATGAAATGATTCCAGTCCCATTTGGTAGAAGTAGTGTTAAACCCGCATATGAATATTATTTTATTTATAATCCAGATGTTGAAAAAAAAATCCAGAATGACCTTGAAGAAATGATAGAACTAATGGATGGAATTAGAATAAATGATCATACAGAATTAAACGAAAATCTTATTCAACAGGCAATAGGAACGTTTAGTTCTGATATCGAAAGGAGAATAAAGAAATGTAAGCAACTTTTTGAAAAATTAGAAAAAAAAGATCCAACTCAATCTCCCCTATATCCAATATTAATAATTCCAATAATACAATTGGATCTTGAGACACCAACAAATAAAAAATTCAGCATTTTTGGAATGGGGACTTCTAATAATTTTACTGTGCTTACAACGAATTTTTAGAATAATATAAATTAAATTCTTTTTTTCTTTATTGTTGTTTAACCAAAAATAATCAAAAAAATGAAACGTTTTTAACATTTTAGAAAAAAATTAAATTCATAAAAGAAATATTAAGAAATGTAACCTAAATAATCTTAAATCTTAATAAGTAGATAATTTGGAGCAAAAATAAATGAAAGTCTTAATTACTGCACCTTTCCATGAAGATTATATTAAAAAAATGGAAGATGAATTAAATTTAGAAGTAATATATGAGAGTTGGATGAAAGTAAACAAATTATATGTCGGTCAACAAATGGTTGATAAAATTATAAATGAAAATTTTGATATTCTGATAATCGAAGCCGATGTAATTAATGATTTAGTATTTGAGGGAACTAAAGGAAAATTGAAGTTAATTGGGGTTTGTAGAGCTTGGCCTACAAATGTTGATGTTGATGCAGCGACGAAACATAATGTTCCTATCATAAATTCACCTGGAAGGGGAGGTGCAAGTGTCGCCGATTTAACTATAGGCTTAATAATTAATCTTTTACGCCCAATTGTTCAAGCAGACATGGCTATAAAAAACAAAAAATGGAATGAGATGTTTTCCTGGGCGACTGAGAAACGAGGTCGAACATTAGAAGGAAAAAAAGTAGGAATTGTTAGTCTTGGTGCAGTAGGACATGAAGTTGCTCGTAGGTTACAGGGATTTGATTGTGAAATTTTAGTATATGATCCATATGTTTCTGATGATAAATTAAATTCTGTTAAAGCAAAAAAAGTAGAACTTGAATTTTTAATGAGCGAATCTGATATAATTACAATACATGCACCTGTATTGGAAGAAACTAAGGGTATGATTACTTCAAAATTGATATCCATGATGAAAAAGACAGCTTATTTCATAAACACTTCAAGATCAGCTATAATTGATGAAAAAGCTGTTTTAAATGCAATAAAAGAAGAAAAAATTGCAGGTGCTGCCTTTGACGTGTATTATAAAGAACCTTTAGGTAGAGCGAATTATTTTAAAGATTTTTTTTATGGTCAACCTCATGAAAATAAGAATGTTATTTTAACGACACACATTGGTGGAATGACTTGGGAATCAATTATAACTCAATCAGAATTAATATTTCAAGGGGTTAAGGATTATTTAGAAGGAAAAAGACCCGCTAGTCTCTATAATAAAGAAGTTTGGAAATAAATAATTACCAAGGTACACTTTTTTTGCCGGTCTTATAAGCAATGATATTAGCTAAGACTAATATCAAAGGTAAAAATAAAATTATTCTTATTAAACAAATAAATGAAATTGGATAGACTGGCAGAGCAATTAATAAAGCAATAATAATAAAGTCTAACTGGTCAATTAATAGTAATTGTTGTCCTCTTTCATAATTTAATCTTCTTTTAATGAAAGATCCAACTAAATCTCCAATTGGCGCCCCTATTGATAATAAAATTGCTCGAAGAATTAAAATTTCCCAAGAAAAACTCATACCACCTTTAATAGTAATGAATATGATAGAAAATATTCCTGGCATTTTAATGGCATTAACAACATCTGGATTTCCTTTCAAATATTCTAAATATTGATTATCTGCAAATAATGTGATTGGAAGATGAACAGTGGGTATTAAAATGATGCCAACTATGGATCCAATTATTATTCCACCTATTAATCCCATCCAAGTTTTTCCTTTTCCAAAAATTCTCTTGTTATCGAAGAAATTTTTACCAAAATCGACAGGTCCTAATTTTTCGCCACCCGTTAAAGTCATGCTCATGTTAGCAACCAGAGCTGGTGCAACTGATAGCAAAGAAATACCTAAAATTATTAAATAATCAATAATATTAAAGAAAATTAAATAAATCGTTATTTCAATGATGTTTAAAATAATGAAAATACTACAAAAATTTCTAATCCGGCTTAAATCTGTTGTATCAAGTTCTGATCTTTCATCTTTATTTTCTTCGAGAACAGACATTAAGGATAAAATAAATTAAATCATTTTTAAAATTTATTTTATACTTAATTTCATAATCTGATTTATGAAATTACCAAGGAACTTCTTTTTTTCCCAAGCGATAAATGACATAGTTTGCAATTAGAGCAATTAAGGGAGTTATTAATAATAAAGTTACTATATAATACCATCTTAAAGGAAAAATAGGGTATGTTATCAATATCGAAAACGTGATAAAATCTATCTGATCTATAACCGGTAAAATTTCTCCTCTTTCTTTACCTATTCTTCTTTTTAGGAATGATCCAATTAAATCACCAAATGGTGCAGCAATTGATAGGAGTACTAATCTTAAACCCAATATAACAAAACCGAAATGGATTGATGGAACTTGTGTAACTCCATTGATGGTCAGAATTTCCATGTAAGCGGGATGAACAAAGCTTAATACTTCATTATAAGATACATAAACTAAATCCCATTCAAATAAATTAGTTATATAACCCGCAAAATTTCTGACTGGGATAAATAATAAAGTGAACATAAATCCAATAAATAAACCTGCTAAAATCCCTCCTAACAGTCCACTCCAAGTTTTTCCTTCTCCAAATATTCGTTTGCCATCTATGAAAAATTTTCCTCTATCTATTGGATCTCCTTTTCCAGTAAATGTCATTCCTCCATTTGCAAAAAAAGCTGGACTCGTTGTTAGAAGGGATAAACCCAAAATGACAAGAAAATCTAAAACAGACCATAAATAACTTATTATTAAGGCGAATATCATATTAACCACTAGTATTATTATTACAAAAAAAAGTATTTTATTTACTGCATCCCTATCTAATTTCCCGTGTTTTGAATTTTCCATGAAAATTCGCCCTACTAAATTAATCTTTAATAATGGAAAAATATGACATCTTTAAAAACATTGTTTTTTATTTTTAATAGCACTTATTTTATTAATAGCACGATTCTATTCTCGAGAATTAAAATCTCGAATTTGGGGTCATCGCGGTATATAACCACTCCTTTACATTATTTTTATAACTTATAAATCCATTTAGATTACTTTTATTTTTCAATTGGTTATTTCTTGGTTCAATGCAATGTTTTAATGTCAGAACTTGTTCTTAAAATCTTCCAGGAGATCCAGAGCATCACTTCAACTTTCAATATGGAAAAGTAATGTGCCAAGTTCTAGCCAATTATCTCCAATACTTAATTTAATTCTTTGATCTTAAGTGATATTAAACTCAGAATGCACGCGGGATATCTCACTATTGGGAACGAACGCCCATTCTCATTATTTATTTTTATATATTATCTGAAATTCAAAGCTTCTTTTTGTACTCAATTAACCAAATTCTAACAATTTATTCTCCAATTCTTAAATTCCCATTCATTATATTCGTCATTAAAAATTGGAGAAGAATTTATTAAATTCAATAAACTAAAGATCTATAAAATTAATAAACATAGGAATTTGTTTTTAAAAAGGCGACGAAATTTGGCAGATGAATACTTTTTAGCGATAGATGCTGGTACAACGGGTTGCAGAAGTTTCATTTTTAATGCATTCGGTATTTTAATTACAACCGTTAGGAAGGAATGGAGTTTTAATAAACAAGGAACTAAAATTGACTTTGATCCTTCTTATTTTTGGAAAAAAATTTCTGAAAACACGCAGGACGCTATAAAAAAGGCAAATATTGATCGTAGTTTGATAAAAGGAGTAAGCGCTACAAGTTTTCGAGAAGGATCAGTCTTTTTAGATAAAGATGGATTAGAATTATTGGCAGTTCCTGCTCATGATTTAAGGGCCCTTTCTGAAGGACTGAAATTAGAAACAAAATATGGGGAACAATTATATAGGATTACTAGGAGAGCCCCTGCATTATTGTTCTTGGCAGCAAGAATACTACACTTAAAAAAGAAAATGAAGGATTTATATTCAAAAATAGATAAAATTTTAATGGTAAATGATTGGATCGCTTATAAATTAAGTGGAATGTTTTCTATGGAATATTCTTCCGCATCAGAAACCATGCTCTTTGATATTGAAAAAGCTCAATTTTCAAAAGAATTACTAGATTTACTAGAAATTTCTCAAGATTTATTCCCTGATCTTAAATTAGCTGGAACTTCTCTTGGTAACGTGACAAAGGATGCGTCTAAAATAACAGGATTATCAACAGATACTATAGTATCTGTAGGTGGTGCTGATTCTCAATGCGGTTTAGTTGGAATGAACTTGTCAAATAATTTAGATACTGGCGTTATTGCAGGTTCTACGACACCATTACAAATGATTTTAGATCGTCCTTTAATAGATGAAAAACAAAGGATGTGGACTAATTGTCATATGATAGAAAACAAATGGGTTTTAGAAAGCAATTCTGGAAAAACCGGTGAGGTCTACAAATGGTTAAGAAATATATTTTTTGAAGAAATTAATAATGATAATAATGCTTATAAAAAAATGGATGAACTAGCTAGTCAAGTACCCGTTGGATCAAATAGCTTTTTAGCGTTTACTGGCGCAATGATCATGAATTCTAAAAATATGGAAGAAGCTGGCACTTCAGGATATGGAGGATTTTTGTTTCCACTTCCAATTAATGTTGAAAATCAAGCAAAAAAAGCAATTATACGATCAATGCTAGAAAATCTTGCCTTCGCTATAAAAGCTAATCTTTTGCAGATGGAAGAGGTCGTTGGAGCTGAATTAGATATAATAAGTGCTTGTGGTGGATTAACATATAGTCCATTATATAGTAAGATTTTATGCGATGTTATAAAAAAGAAATTAATTATTTATAAGGAAAAGGAAGCTACGGGACTGGGTGCTGCGATATGTGCTGCCGTTGCATCAGGTTCGTATAAAAATATAAAATCTGCCATGGAAAATATGGTAAAAATTGAAAGGACCTTAGAACCATCAGAAAGTGCTAAAAAATATCAATCTCTATTTCAAAAATGGAAATCTTACTTTGAAACCATGAAAAAAGTGTGATAAAATCGATTCAAAAATTTTTTAATTAACCATTGGAGAATATTATAAAGTAAATCTTTTTGAGGCGTAATTTTGGATAGCAAAGACCAAGAATTAATAAGTGAGCATAAAGCAACAATTTCAAGATTAAAAAAATCAAAAACTGAAGAAGAAAAAATAAAACTTTTTACTGCTTACCTTGAATTACTCGAAATTTTTAAAAATAGGCAATTATACCTTGAAGGAAAAGAAAATGGCATAGCAGCAATGAAAATTGCTAAAAAATTAAAAGATAAATTTACTAAATACAAAAATTTAGCCAAAATAAACGAAAAATTAGGTGATATTTCTTTCAATACTCAAGATTTTGGTGATTCAAAGAAATATTTCTTGGAATCTTTGAAAAATTTTCAACTTGCTCGTATAGAAGTCTCTAAAATAAAATCTCCAGAAGCAAAAAAAGAAGATTATTTTCTCCAATTTGATTATTTCACAACTTTTTTGAAAAATTTTGAGGTTCTAAAGAAAGATGAGGGTGAAAAAAATGCATTCAAATATCTTGAAAAAAAATGGAACGAATTATTTAAAAAAGAGAAAAATTTGAGTGCGACCCAAGGATTAGCCCATCTTTCAACTAAAATAGCATTATATTATTTCTCAATTGATGAAGATGATATATTTTGGGAAAATCTAGCTTATGCGTACCTTCTAAACAAGCTAATTCTTCGATTATATGATAATAATACTAATTACTGGTTAGGTTTGATTGCTGATATCGAGGATATATTTAATAGAGAAATATTAAAATTATTAAACATAAAAGAGGAAAAAAATGAAGTTGGTCTGGAAATATTAGAAGCATTATCTCAATTAGAATTATCTAAAAAAGATCATTTTCATTTAAAAAATATAATTGATGCAAAAGAGAATTTCGTTTTGCAAAAATCGCCTAAGGAGTACATTAACATTTGCGATAAAGCAGTTATTGATGTTTCAAGTGATCTTTTAATTTTCATTAATTCAGAAAAAGTTCTTGCATTAATAGAAAAGGGAGAATTCAATTTAGCAGTAGACTTGGGTCTAGAAACGTTGAAAGAACTGAAAAAAATAAAAAATGATAGATTTAAAACATTTTTTAATGGAAAAATTAATTTAAACTTAGCTAGAGTTTATTACAGGAAAAATGATAGAAATGCGGATAAATTTGCTAGAACTGCTTTGACCTTTTTCCAAAAGGACATAACTGCAGACAATCATGCTTCTATTACATTATTAGAATTGGCGTATTTTTATATTCAACAGAATAAATTTGCAGCTGCTAATAAATTATTTGAAGAAATAATAGTCTTAAAGGGTGGAGGCAATATGGAAATACTTGCAAGGACATATGAAGGTTTATCCCACTCAGAATTTAAGCTATTAAATTTTCAAGGCTCTTTTATTAATGCAAGTAAGGCTGCATTAATTTATAAAATGATTCCAGGAAAAGAAAAGCGTTATAATTTAAATTTATCTAATTCTATGAATATTTTTATAGAATATTTACAATCTTTAGATTTTTCGATTCAATCTTGAGGGAATTAAATGTCTGAAAAATTGAAATTATCGATTAATAAGCGAGAGATGAAAAAAGAAATACAAAATATTGAACAATCAGATTATTTTTTTTCTCTTAAAACACAAATTAAGAAAATTAAATCTGGAATGCTCTCGAAAACTTTTCATGGTGAAGAAGAACGGTACGAGAAAATATTAAACGAAGAATTGTCATATTCAGATAATTTAATTTCAGGGCTTTTTTCAGAACGATTCAGATTTAATAAATATGAATTCATTATTGGAGATATAAAGGTAACAGAAATTCCAAAAATAAGTAAAAGTGAAGTTGAAACAAAACCAACGATAAAAAGAACAATTATAAGTACAACGAAACCAGAACCAAAGAAAATTAAATTAGAATCAGATCTTAAAAAAGAAACTATTAAAATATCTACCTCGCCTAAAATTAAGAAAGAACCTTTAAAAGTCAATGATAAACCAATTGTCGAGAAAGAATCAGAAGAAATAAAAACTAAACCGATAATAATAAAAGAAAAAATAATAACAAAAGAAACACAAATCTCAACTGAGAAGAAAATAGAAGATAAAAAAATAGATGAATCTATTGAAATTACTTCCAAACCAAAAAAAATTACTAAAAAGAAAAAAGTAACCAAGAAAAAACAAAAAAAAGAAAAAGCAACAATAACTGATGATATTAAAAAAATTGAAGTAGAACAAGATAGAAAATCTATTAAGGTAAAAAAAGCGAAAAAAAGAAAAACTACAAAGAAAAAAACTAAAAACAAAAAAAGTTAGAAAACAAAATTCTGAAAATTGAAATTTTAAACGATATCCTTTTAATGATAAAAAAATGGTGATTTTCAATGGGTAAAATAATTTCAATTCACTCATTTAGAGGTGGTACGGGAAAGAGTAATATTACTGCAAATTTGGCTTATACTACTGCATTACATGGAAAAAGAGTAGGTGTAGTAGACACAGATATTCAGAGCCCTGGCATTCACGTGATATTTGGTTTGGGTGGTAAAAAAATTCATAACACATTAAATAGATACCTTGAAAGTAAATGTAAAATTGACGATGTTGCATTTGACGTTAGTAAAAACCTAAAACTTCCTTCAAATTCACTATTTATGTTTCCTGCTGCATTAGAGAGTGATGAAATAATAAAGTTTCTCCGGGAAGGTTATGAAGTCAGCATGCTATCTGATGGATTTAGGACCGTGATTGAATCTAAACAACTTGATTATTTATTCGTTGATACACATCCTGGATTAGGTCAAGAGACATTTTTATCCATAGCGATTTCAGATTATCTCTTTGTTATAATGAGACCTGATGAACAAGATTATCTCGGAACTATGGTTACTCTTGAACTTGCAAAAAAATTAGAAGTTCCAAATATTTATATGATAATAAATAAGGTTCTTCCAAAATATGATCTAAAGGATGTAAAAAAGACCATACAAAAAGAATATAATGTTCCTGTTGCTGCTGTCATAAAATTTTTTGAAGAAATTGCAGATACTGCAAGTGCTACGGTCTTTATTAAAGAAAATCCTAATCACGAATTTTCAAAATTATTTCAAGAAATGTACAAATTATTTTCGACAGACTAGGGGAGGATAATTTTTGTCAGATATTGAAAAAGATCCTAGTGTTTTAAAAAAGATTTATGTCATTCAGGATTTTTTTAATAACATAAATAATGATTTAAAGAAAATAATGGAAAAAAATGTCAATGATTTACCAAATGAAATAAAATATTTAGATAATAGGTTTAAAAATGTTAGAACTACTTTTTCTGAAGTACTTGAATTCTTTGGTGGTTTGGTTGATAAGCCCAAGGAATCAAAACCCTTAAGTTCATTAGATCTTATGACAATGTTTGATGTTCCCGATGAAATGAGAAAATCTTTAACGGCGTTAATTCGATTAGGTCCTTCCGATGTTGAAACTATTACTAAAAGAACCCAAAGAAAAACAGAATTAGAGAAGGGTTTCCTTTTAGCTCTTCATAAAATGGGGTATGTTGAAAAATTCGAAAAAGATGGAAAAGAAATTTATAAAGCAACTCTAGGAAGAAAAAAATCAAAAATTGCTGACCAAATTTGGAAAGCACTTGTTAAAGACTCTTCTGAAATGATGACATACATTTGTAAAATGGAATTAGAAAAGGGCGAATTAAAGAAGATGGATTTTGAAGAGATTCAAAAGAGAGTTCCTCACGTAAAAAATGATTTAGAATTAGTAAAAGAGAGCCTTAATCAATATATCTCAACACTTAATTCTGTTTTGGAAAAATATAAAGAAGTCCAGAAAATTTAACTGTTATAAATCAATTTTAAATAAGAAATTTAATTTTTTAATCAGTTTGAGTGACATTTATGAAGGTTTTGTTAATAAATCCAAATCAATTCAAAAATCCACCTGTTATTCCAATTGGTCTTGAATATTTGGCAACAATATTGCGAAATAACGGTCATGAGGTTGAAATTCTTGATTTATGCTTTAGTGAGAATCCAAAACAAGAAATAAAAAATGTATTATATGATAAAAAATTTAACCTAATTGGTGTAACAATAAGAAACATAGATTCTTGTATTTATTTTAATAACGAATTTTTCTTAAAGGATATTAGAACTATAATACAATATTTAAAAAAATATGAGATCCCAATAGTTTTAGGAGGATCTGGGTTTTCTGCTTCTCCAAAGGAAATTTTAGAATACATGAATGCAGATTTAGGAATTATTGGACCTGGTGAAGAGGCAATATTAAAATTAATTAATGATTTATTGGAAAGTAAAGTAAATTATAAGATACTTGATGGATGGAAATTGGGAATTAACAAAGATCATATTTTTTATCGAGGTAAAGATTTTGATTATTCAAAATATATTGATAAGGATGGTATTTTGGGTTTTGAAACTCAAAAAGGTTGTTCAAATTCGTGTACATTTTGTATTGAAGCAAAAACTAAACACCATTTGAAAGAGATTGAGAATGTTGTAGAAGAAATCAAATATTTAATTAAACAAGGATATGATCATTTTCATTTATGTGATAGTGAATTTAATCTTAATTTAGAATATTCCATCAATTTTTGTAAAGCTATTATTGAGAATAATTTAAGGATGAAATGGGCACTTTACATGAAGCCAACTCCTTATAACGAGGATCTTTTTAAATTTTTAAAAAAATCAAGCGCCTATTTAATAACCCTTTCTATAAATAGTGATAAAAAGGAGCAAAGTCTTAATAATTATACATTAAATGACGTAAAAAGTATTATCGAATATTGTAAAAAATATAAAATCCGACTTTCCATTGATTTATTGATCGGTGCTCCCGACGAACCTAAGGAATCAATTGAAGAAATGATTAATTTTTTGAAAATTAATAGACCCGACTCTGTTGGGGTAAGTTTTTATTACAGGATAATAAAAATTACGGATTTAGGTAAAACTATTTTAGAAAGAGAAGATTTAAGAAAGAATTTATCAAGAAAAATTATGAAAAATGATGACTTTTTAAATCCACTATTTTTTAATCAAATAAATCTCGAATATGTTAAAGATTTAATTGGTAATGATGCACTTTTTAAAATAGAGGGATTTGAAAAAACAGTAAATTATCAACGAGTTTGATACTTGATTATTTATCAAGCGGTGATGCATCAAGGGGTTCTGGTTTAAATGCTGTCATTAATATTATTCCAATTAGAATTAAAATAATACCTATGATTTGTGCTACGTGTAAAGCGGTATTAAAAACGAGATATTCACAAGTTACAGGTATTACAATATAAAACGAATTAAAGGCTGGAACTAAAATACTTGCTTTTCCTCGAGTTAAACCGTATTGTGTAAAACTAGTTGCAGTTAAACCAAGAATTATAGCTATAACAAATAATAGGCCTCCCATTGTAAATAACATTATAAAAAAATTTTTAACTCCTCCCATAACAATCAGTCCCATCTTTTCTAGAACAACAGCAAAGCCAGATAATAATCCTGCAAAAGCTCCAAATATGAAACCAAAATATTTAAACTCGTTTTTAAAAGTATAAATGATGCATAATAGAACTGGAATTAGAAAGATAATGAATAATATCCAAAATAATCCAAAATTGAAAGCCTCTTGATGCGTTTCTCGGGAAAATAGTCCAACAATAATTGTTCCACAAATTGTCAAAGTTATTCCTGAATATACTATCTTATCTAAATTTTCATTCAAAATAAAATATGAAAAAATTATCAATGAGACTAAACCAACTCCTGCAAGAGCGGCAACAATTGATGCTTCACCAAAATCTAATGCAAAAATATTTACAATAACTGAGGAAGAAGTAATTAAAATCCCAATAATCCAAATTGCAGTATATTTTTTCTTAGGTTCTATTTTCTCTCCTAGCTTTTTTAAACCAAATTTTGAAACTCCCTTTCCAATGTTTAATAGCATTGTTGCAACAATTCCTAATAAAATGGCGACAATAGCGAAATTTATTAATTGCATTTTAAACACTTCCCAATTCTGATAATTATTTTTTAAGTTTCTTTAAGTAATTAATAAAATAACTTGCTCATAAAAAACATTATAACCATAATTAGATAATTAAAAAGCTTTATTTTATTTTAATTTTGATTTTTTTCTTGCAGAAATTGGGATATTTTTCTTGTATTAAGTTGAAAACACTAATTCCACTATTAACAGCCATTTGCGTTCCAATACCGTGTATATCAGTTCCTGCAGTATCACCAGCAATATATAGCCCTTCAATATTTGGAATGATTGAAGAAATTCGATCGTGTCCAGATTGATTAACAGTTAGGGCGGTTCCTTCTACAGGAGCCTCTGGTTTCCCAGTTGCTTTAATAATATCTGAGGGTGTTGTTATATCCAAAAATTCTAAATTTTTTTCAATATCCGGATAAAAATCAAGAATCATTTCCCAATATTTGTCGATCCAAGGTTTCCAGCTTTTTCCTTCTGATAATTTTGCTGGTGCAATCCCCCCAAATATTATTAATTGTTTTCCTTTAGGTGCAAGTGTTGGATCCATATTTGAAGGGATTGGACTCATAAATGCAGCTTCTTTGGGGATGTTTCCCTCTTGTATCGATTTCCAAACATTTATCAAGGAATCTTCTTTGAAATCATCTAAATCGGCATAAAATAAGTGAATGGCATCATAATCCGTAATTATTTTTCTCTTTAATGCAACTTTAAAAGTAATGGAACTAAAAGAAGGAATTAAGTTTTTTACTTTATTAATATATTTTTTTTCGAGCATGGATGTATCGTTTAATAAGTTTAATACAGTTGGTTTAATTCCTGCATTACTTACAATTATTGGAGCATTTATATAACGATCATCTTGAAGTTGCACACCTTCAACCCTATTATTTTCAATTATAATTTTTTTTACACGATTTTTAATTAAGACTTTTCCACCTTCTTTTTCTACAATTCTTCCGAATCCATTTGGTATTGCTATTGCACCACCATATGGATAGACTAGTCCTGAGTTACCTTGGTGCATTGTATAAATGAATTCACCTGCTGAAGCAATGTTAGGAGGGATGGTAAACATAATTCCACAAAAATATGCAAACAAGCCGTGAACAATTGGTGATGTTGTAACATCATTAAGCCATTCTGTAAGAGGGATGTTCATATAATTATAAGCAGTTTTTTTGCTCTGCATCATTATTTTACCAAAAACTTTTAAAATATCGTCAATTTCTTTTTGAGTTGCACCAAGCATTTTAAAAAAATCTTGATACATAGTAATCATATCTTGTCCCTCTTCCAATGACATTGATAACGGTGGAGAATTCTTATTTCGCATTGCAGTTCGTGCCCCTAATTCAGTATAAAACTTTATCTCCTCTGGATGGTTCGTTTTTTTACATATATCTTGGAAGTGTTTACCACCTGCAAACATATGAACTGCAACATCAATTGTATAACCATTCTTGTAATAAGAAGAACAAGCCCCTCCTAGGCGTTCATTTTTTTCAATCAATATGGTATCGTAACCGGCAGCAGCCAAAAGAGCAGCACAACCGCTTCCACCAACTCCACTTCCTATAACAATCACGTCATATTGTTCTTTAATTATATTATTCATATTTCATCACTTGAATGGCTAATAATTTATTTTATTTAAGATTATATCTATTTTTTTATTGAGTTCAATATTAATTTCGTTTAGTGATCTTCTTTCATAAAGTAATCTTGCCGTACCAATTATAACTGCATCTGAAAATCTCTCAATTAAATTAGACCATGCCATAATTGCATGCATGATTGTAAATTTACCCACTTCTGGTTTAAGCATTGCTAGCATGGGATCGACTTCTTCTCCTATTAAGGCTTTTTTAGTAAAAATATAATCCGTCATAATGCTTGGAATTTTTTTTGCATTTTTTTTATCAACAGAATACACTTTTACGGGTTCATCATCTTCAATATTTCCTAATTCAATCATCCATAAGTCATGCATGTCAGATTTTAGAACAATTTTTTCACCTTCTAGCTTTTCATAATACGATTTAAAGAATTCACCGACCGATTTGTCAGCTGTGGCTCTAGTTTTATCCTTCAAAAGTGTTTTTAATGACAAATTTATTGAATCCTTCAGTATCTCTTGGAGTGGTTCTTCTCCGATTTTTTTATTTTTAACAGCATCAAGAAATTTTAACATTCTATCTTTATCTGGATAATTTAATTCATTTATAACACTCGCAATGCTTTGAAACCAAAACATTGATCCCATACTACCTCCAAATGCTTGTCCCATTCCCATGGATTGAGATTCTAATTCGACTCCCTTTGGTCGAATTCCGCGTCCTCTATTCATTAAATTATATGGATCAATAAGTGTCTTAAACTCCTTTAAGAGATAAAAATAACCTGGGATAAAAATAGGACCAATAGTTTCAAGAATTTCACCGTTCGCGTAGAAATAATACTGAATTCCATTAAATTTAGAGAACATTGTATCAGCCATGGGCTTTCCAATGCCAATAAATGTCTTAATATTATTCATCATTTTATTTGGATCAGGATCAAATTCAAGATCCATTTCTTGTAAAACATAATGGCCATCATCCGTTACTTGACAATAGCAACAAGTCTCATTTATTGGTGCGTCTAATTTTAAAATCCAATCTTTCATATAATTCCAAATTCCTTTTGCATCTTTCAGAGAAAAAAATGGACAATGTGGTGCAAAACCACCATGAGTTCTTAAAATTCTCACTGACTGATACATAAAATCATGAAGTTTTCTGGGTTCTTTTAAATAACCAAATTCATGAGAATCTTCGGTATAAGGTCCTCCACCAACAAAGAAAGGGTGCTGATTCTTTTTCATCACTTCCGAATAAAGTCCAACAGCATAATTTTTCCTATCTTTATACTTATTTTTTATTGTTTTCACATAATAATTAAAATCTCGTTCTGTACCTTCAACAAACAATAAAATAAAACCTTCAATCCAAGGATGTTCCAACATCCAAAAATGCTCTTCTCTAGTTCTTGCAAATAAAAAGGCTATATAAGGCCATCTTACAATCATGGCATTAGAAAAACCAATTTTAACCAATTCAATTATGTCATCAAATAGCGGATCCAGATTACCTCCAATCGAAATGACTTCATGAAAATTATTTTTTTGATATAATTTAATTTTTATTCTAGTTACAACACCTACTGTTCCAAAACCCCCTAAAAATAATCCCATTAAATCGGGTCCAGGTCCATGAGGGAAATTTGCTGAATCTTTTTCTTTGGGATATGCAAAGGATCCTAATTTTAATAATTCACCATTAGGTAATACAATTTCCATACCAATTATTTGATTATCACCGAGTCCATATTTACCAGCATAATGCCCAATTCCACGAGTCCCGCACATATTCGCAATGACTTTTACGGAATGAGGTCCACTTGGAACCACAACAAACATCCCTTTATTCCATGCATCAATTTGGAGTTGTCCATAGGTTACCCCAGGACCGACTATCGCAGTCATATTTTTTTGATCAAATTCGTAAATTTTATTCATTCTTTTTAAATCGAGAATAATCCCACCATATAAGGGAATTACGAGACCTCCCATGTTAGCACCAGTTCCTTTTGGTAATACAGGTACTTTGTACTTTGATGCTAATTTCATAATTTCTTGAATTTGTTCTGTTGATTCAGGTGCAACTACATATTCTGGTCCCTTTGTCGTAATGACTTGATCACGAGAATAACCAATACAAATTGCTTGATCATTCGTGGCATATTTCTCCCCAACTATTTTTATTAAATCTTCTAATAATTTACTCTTTTCTTGAACTAACATGAAATCCCTCCCTTTAACAATAATTCAGTAAGATCTAGAACTTCTATATCCTCTCCCATTTCCTTTACACAATCTTTTAAGTTTAAGCTACAAAACGGACATGTTGATACAATTACTTTAGTTCCAGTTAATTTAGCTTCTTCAATTCTTTCTTTTGCTGTATCCAGTGCCATGTCTTTGAAACCCGCTTTAACGCCACCGCCTGCCCCACAACACCATGCATTGTATCTGTTTCGATACATTTCTACTAATTTTAATTTGGGTATTGTTTGAATTACTTCTCTAGGTGCTTGATATACTTTTAAATGCCTTCCAAGATGGCATGGATCGTGGTAAGTAATTGATAAATCCAAATCATTCAATTTGACTTTATTTTCTTTTATTAAATCACCAATAAATTCTGAAACGTGTTGAAGTTCGACGTCTAAATTAAAACCATGCTCAATATAATCCTTTTTAAAAGTTCTATAACATCCTGCACATGAAAAAATTATTTTTTTTATATTTAACTTTTTAATTTGCTCAACATTATGTCGCATTAATTCCTCAGCTAAATCCATAACGCCTATTCTCAATAGTGGGCTTCCACAACACCATTCATCATAAGAAATATTAAAGTCAATATTCAATTTTTCAAATATTTTCGCTGTTGATTTGGCAATTTCTTGTATTCTGTAGGATGAAGTACAACCTACAAAATAAAGTATTTTTGCATCTTTCTTGTAATTTTTATTATTTTCTAGCCATTTTAATCTATTTTCATGCTTTTCTTTATATGGATTATGTACATCTTTAATACTATTAACAAATATCATATGTTCTGGTAAAGGTCCTATTTCTTCTTCAACTAAAACGGCTCTTACTTTTTCAAAAACTTCTACAGGTCTTAATTCGCGATTATAAAAGCATTTATCTTCACAACTTCCGCAAGTCGTGCATGAATAGATAATTTCCAACAATTTTTCAGTCGGAATTTTTAGAGATTTATCTAATAAACCTCTAGCAATCTCCATTCTACCACCTGAAAAATAAGAATCAAAAATATATCTTTTTCCAGAAGGACAATTCATGTAATGGTCTCCATCAATGCACATATGTGGATTTACGAATTGACAATTAAAACATTTTAAACTGCATTGATAAATATCCCATCTATATTCTTTCTCTAATTTTTTTAATGCATTATTAGTCATCAAATCTCTCCTAAATAACCAATTGACCTGGATTCATTATTTCATTTGGATCAACTATTCGTTTTACTTGTCTCCAAAAATTATAATACGTCATATTTTTCGAAAATATCATCTTTCCCCAAGGTCCATAAGGTCTATCTATGACGCCGCCATTATTTATAACTTCTTCACTAAGTTCTAGAAAGAAACTTTTCATTCTATCAATTTCTGATTGATCTTTACCATCAAAATGTATGTTAAAATCATAATAGCAAGTATGAGCTTGTTCAATAGGCATCAAATAGCCGTAAAGGTCATCGATTGGATAATTATATTTTATAGCGATTTTTTCTGCTAATTCATCAAAAATAGATATTTTATTTAATTCAACATAAAATGGAATGTGTAAGCAATTTTTTTTGTATTTCCGAAAATTATTCAATCTTTCAGGTATTTCGAATTCTTCTAGAAATAATTGGTTGAGTTCTATTCCATCAATTTTATACTCCGTTTGAAATTTTGCACCAAAATCCTTCAAATCTGCTAAATCTATTTGATATTTTTCTTCAGTATCTGCTTCAATTCCAATAACTATCAACCATTTGGGAAGTTTTTGACGTATATCATTAATTTGATCAGGATTTTCAGTTAAAATAGCCGCTAAATTTTTTCGACTTATTGCTAAAAATTCACGTCCTTTGTCGTAATATTGAATTTGATATATAATTTCTTCGACTTCTTTAATTTTTTCATATGGTATAAAAACAAGTCTTTTAATTTTTGGAAGGTATTTTGCTTTTATTATAAGATCTGTAATGATTCCTAAAGTTCCTTGAGATCCAGTAAATAATCTTGATAAATCTGGACCACTAACAGGACCAGATGGGAGAAATGAAGGTCTTTCTTTACACCAAGATGCCGAGCCTGTATTTGTAATCATTCCATTGGGAATTACAATTTGCATGTTTAAAATACACTGCCAACCTTCTGATAATAAGATTTTAGGACCCGAAAGTAATGGAACCCGTTCTATATACGTTGAGACAACAGATGCAGAACTTGGTAATCCTAAGGGAACCATTATTCTCAGGCCATATTTTTTAATTTCTGTCTGAAGCTGTCTAAAAGTAACCCCTGGCTCAATTCGAACGTATCTTTCGTCAACATCAATTTCTAAAATTTTATTCATTTTTCTTAAATCTAAAATTATACCCCCATCTTCTGGAATGGTAGCTCCATAATATTTCTCCGTTGAGCTGGAGGGAATTAAGTTAATCTTATTTTCATTACAGATTTGTGTAATTTTTTGAATTTGTTCTATTTTGGTTGGTGTGACAATTAAATCCGGTAAACTTTTAGATTTTATACTACCATCACTAGAAAAGAAGTCTAATAATTTTTGATCATCAACTACATTTTCTTTTCCCAGAAATTCTTCTAAAATATATCTAATCCTTTTATTATCGTTAATATTCAATTCAAAAAGCCCTCATTTTGAATAAATTATTAATTTGAATCAATTTTCATCATTTACTAAAAATATTTCAATGTTATATTGTTCTACGATTTATTAAGAATAGCTCGAATTTTCATATTGTAGATATTTATTATTAAATAATTAGCAAAAAGTTAAAAGATATTTTTGTTATAATTAAATAGAAAATATATAATTTAAAATAAGTATGTTTTTAAAAAACTTAAGAGTGATTTTATTTAATATTAACTAAATTTTAAACAGTATATTATTTTAAAAAATAATATTTAATTTTGAATTAATTTCAGATATCAATTATATGATTTTTTTATTAATTATAGTGATTAAGATTAATTTGATCCATTTTATTAATTCTTCTTTTTGAAAAAGAAATTTCTATTCACTGAAAACTTCATAAATTATGATCAATTTTAATAAAATATCTAATGTAGAGGATTTGACTTTCGTGTCAAAAAAAATAATGCCTAGAGACAAATTTAAAGAATTTGATACTTATTTTAACCCAAAAAATGTAGCTATTATTGGAGCTTCTAAAAAAAGAGGATTCTGGTGGATTAATTCACTAGTACAAGCAGGTTTTCAAGGAAAAATCTATCCAATAAATCCAAAGATAAATTCTTATCTTGGGATTACATTTTATAAATCTATTTTAGAAGTCCCTGATGATATCATTGATTATGTTATCATCTCAATCCCGAAACAATATATAATTCAAGCATTAAAGGAGTGTTTTCAAAAAAAAGCAAGAGTAGTGACAATCTTCACATCAGGTTTTTCAGAAACGGGAATAAAAGAAGATTTTGAATCAGAAATGAAAATAAAGGAAATGATTATTGATAATGGGTATAAAACTAGAGTAATTGGGCCAAATTGCATGGGATTATATGTTCCAGGAAAGATACATTTCAATTATTCACTACCCAGGAAACAAGGATCGGTATCATTTCTCAGTCAGAGTGGAGGATTAGCCCAAAATGTTAGTTATAAATTGGGTACATTAGGTATAGGGTTAGCAAAAGTTGTTTCTTTTGGTAATCAAGTTGATTTGGATGTTACTGATTTTTTAGAATATTTAACTGATGATAGACATTCAAAATTTATTTGTATGTATTTAGAAGGATTAAAGAAAGAAAAGAGTAGAAAATTCTTTGATATCTTACGACAAACCACATTGAAAAAGCCAGTTTTGCTTTGGCAAGGTGGGCAAACTGAAGAAGGTGCCAGAGCAGCTACAACACACACCGGGGCAATAAAAGGTTCTCTTGGCTCTCAAAAAATGTGGCAAGCTATTCAAAAACAAACTGGTCTTATTCACGCTCATAATTTTGATGATCTAATTAATACTGTCGTTTTTTTTGATTATTATAATTTTAAAAAGAACAAAAATCTAAAGGGAAGAGTATGTATAATTTCAATTTCTGGTGGAGTTTCGGTTGTATATACTGATATATTAGCTAAGCATGGACTTAAGATCCCAAAATTACATGAAGACACGATTGAAAGATTAAAAAAAACGTTTGATTATCAAGTAGGAAATTCAATGAATAATCCTGTTGATTTAGCTTCAGATTTCTTTAATTTTGGAGGATTACAAGAGATTTTTAAAAGTATTTCGGAAGATCGAAATACAGATTGCATAATTTTTGAATTAAATATTCAATACACTAGAGTTGAGGATCCCTATTTTGTTGAAATGAATCAATGGATTAAATTTTATTATAAAAGAATAAAAGAGGCTTTACTTGAAATTAAGAATAATGGAAAACCAGTAATATTTATTATCCCTGTTATCACATTTCTTCATAAATTAATTGATGATTGGTCATATTTTCAAACAGATTTTCCAATATATATGAACATAGAATCTGCAGCAACGGCTTTAAGTAATTTCATTTCATATAAAGAATATTATTTTAGAAATAAAAAAGAAGATTAATATTCATTAAAATGTACGATTTGGTTTAAATCTCTTCTTGGCTTTAATTTAGGCTCCTCATCAGGAATTCCCAAGCAAATAATGCTATGCATATCTAAATTTCTTGGAATATTTAAAATTTTCTTGATCTCTTTTTCAGCAAGCCTACACGAATATGTGAAACAAGTTCCAATATTTAGAACTTTAGCAGTTAATAAAACATTTTCTACCGCATTATTTACGCTTGCTTCTTCAATAGCTGACCAAGAATTAGTCCACATATCCATTAAATCTTTATTAATTTCCTTTTCCTTTGCTGCTTTTTTCCATTGTTTTTTATGATCATTTTTTATTAATAAGACCAATAAAGCCGTAGCAGATCTATAAGCTAATCGAGTTCGACAAGCATAGACATCAAAATTAAGTTCTCCTTTGCTTTTTTCACATTGAGTTGGACAACTTGCACACCAACTTATACCTGTTTCTTTAGTTTCATTCAATCTTTTTTGAAATACTTCTATACTTATCCAAGTATTTAAGATCCCAGCTAATTGAGGTGCCATGTTCTCCCAAACTTTTTTGATAGCATCATGAATTGCTTTAATTTTTGCATTTTCGGTAACAAATAGTAATTCAAAGAATTGTTGGCCTTGGCCCGAAGGCGCAAACTCAGCAGCTTCAGCTAAAATCATCAATTGTTCCTTAGAAATAGGTAAATCTTTTTTATAACGTCTTACAGTTCTTCTTGTTTTTATGATATCAAGAAATTTAATTTGAAAATCATCCATTGTAATCCCTCAACATTTTTTTTAAAAATTTTATTTTTTTACTTAAAATCTTATCTTATTGTTTGAAATAATTAAACGAGTTGCTTAAAAAATTTTCTTTAAACAAATTTTAAAAAGAAATAGAGCTTTTTCTTTATAAATTTAAATTAATTTGGTGAATTTTATGCCAAAAACCAGCATTATTTGTAAACTGACATTAGAAGAAATAAAAAATGATAAAATCAATATTAATGAAAAGGATATTGGTAAATTTTTTCCTGAACTTGATAAAAATATTAATATTATTTATGGAATGACCCAAATACAAGGTAAATTAAAAATTGAAAATTTAAAAGATAAGAAAAAATCGAAAAAAATCTTCTATATTAAACTCTCTCAAAATATTAACTTCAAAGTTGATGATAAAATAAAAATAATTAAGCTTAATTCTGAAAATTTTGAAATTCAGAAAATTAAATAATCTTTCTATTTATAATTAAAAGGATAAAAAGGGAAATATTATGTATGTTCAATTAGAAGGGGAAAAAATTCCGATTATTACGATAGGTACATCACCTTTTATCGGAGCTGGACAATTTGGATTAAATGCCGCCATTTGGAGAAATAAATTTTTAGAAAATACAAAAGAAATGTCTAATTTAATGCGAATAGCAAATGAACATGGAGCTAAAGGGGCTGAAATAATCCCAATTGGTAAAATTCCACTAGCCGCTCAATATATGATAGAAAAATATCCTGATTTTTCTATTTTAGGTAGCACAAGTTGGGATGAACTTAGAATCGACCTTCTAGCTAAGTTAAAGACAAAAATAGTATTCTTACATGGTACATTCTCAGATAGACGTAATAAAGAATTTTTAGAAAGATTTATTAGTAAAATAAGAAAATTTGGTATGATTCCCGGTGTTGCAACTCACGAACCACTCAAAACTATTCCTTTTATTTTGGATCTAAAATTAGATTGCCCTGCAATTTTACTCCCCTTCAATTCTGAAGGTTATTTGATGGGTGATAAATTGAAATTGGAACAATTAGTTGATGCAACAGGAGAAAAAATTTTCTTCGTTGGAATGAAGACACTTGCCGCTGGAAAAATTAAACCTGAAGATGCATATAATTACATTGAGAAACACAACATTTCTGCCATTACTGTGGGTTTTGTTTCAGAAACTGAAATTTTAGAGACTGTTCCGATAGCTTTAAAACATTTGAAACGTGATAAAAATTAATGACTTTCAAAATTTGGACTCTACCTGAATGTTCGTCTTGTTTAATGAAAATCTCATATGATATTATTGAAAAATCTATAAAAAATGAATCATTAAAATTAAAATTATTTCAAAAAATCTTTAAGATTTTAGAGAATTTTGACTCTAAATCATTAACATTTGATTTAGCAAATAAAATATTTATGGAAATTGAAAATAATAGTGAAATTTATGATCCTTATTTAGAAATTAAAAAAATTAGCAACTCAATCTCTATCGGAATAATTGAAAAAATAAAAGATCTGATAGTCGATATTTTAGAAAATAATTCTTTTGAATCTTTTAAAAAATGTCTTATCATGGCACTTGTGGGTAATATTATAGATTTTGCAACTGGTGGTCATGAATTTGATTTAAATGAAGAGTATCTCAGTTCTTTAATTAATGAATCTCTCGATAAGGACCTTATAATAGATGATTCCGAACATATTTATGATATAGTAAAAAGTGGAAAAAAAAAGATTATATATTGCTTGGATAATGCGGGTGAAATAGTTTTTGATAAAATTTTAATCGAAAAATTGATTAAATTAAATAATCAGGTTGTTGCAGTAGTTAAAAATAAACCATATTCAAATGATGCATTAATTGAAGATGCAATTGACGTCAATTTGACAAAAATTTGTAAAGTTATTATTACAGAACGTTTTGGATTAGGTTTTATAAACAATGATGCTTCTGAGGAATTCTTAAATGAATTAAACTCATGTGATATGATTATTTCAAAAGGGCAAAATAATTTTGAGACTTTTACTTTTTATAGAGAAAAATTTAATAAAAAAATTGTATTTCTGTTAATATCAAAGTGTAAGCCTCTATCAAAGTTTCTGAATACATCTTTAAGAAGTTTTATCGCAAAACTTGAAATATAGCATATATAAGGGAAGTACTACAAAAATGAGCCTAGCGTTTCAAAATTTTACTAACTTTATTCTTTTCAAGACCCAAATGAGCGTTATGGGTGGAATCATGGAATATACCTTTCTAGAATACATTAGTCAAAAGGAATACGGAATAAATGATTTTGAGACTGAAGCTCTTAAATTATATAATTCATGGCAATCAACAGGTGGCAGGTTAACGACTGGAATTTCTGATTTTTTCAAACAAAAAGGTTCAGATTTATTCAAAAAATGGTTAAGTGAAGTATTTCCTTTTAATGAGGAGAATTTATCCATAGACGTAAATACTCATTCAGAGGTTGATACTCAATATAATATAATATATGTTTTTCAACCAAAAGAAATTCAAGCTGTTAAAGATATATTAGCAATTCAAAAATTGGAATCTCAAATAAAAGACGTGTTAATTAGTTTATTTATTAATTCAGTTAAAATTATTTCTCGAGTTTTTAAAACTTTAATTGGAGAACCTTATAAAATATTTACTTCCAGTTTAGATGTTGATTTTATTGACGAAAAAAGCAATTGCACAATTGACTTTAAAGGCGCTGGAAGAGTTCAAGAATAATTAAATTCATGCATCTAATTCTCTTCAAGAACATTTTCAACTATTTTACTAATAGTTCTGCCAAGGGATACCGTCTTAATCTTCCTTGATTCTATAAACCTGTTTATAGTATTCGTGGTGATTATAAATGAGACTATATCCTCTTTAATAATTCTTTGCGCGCCCATTGGATAGAGATGTGTTGTTAAGACAATTATTTCAGCTGGATGATAGTCCTTTACACGTTCGATGGTTCTTATAAGCGTTCCTCCTGTACCAATCATGTCATCATAGATTATTACGGTTTTTCCCGTGACTAAAGATAATTCACTTGATTCAATAATGGAAACTTGACCATCTCCCCATCGATGTTTATATAATTGAATAACTTTTACATCTTTGAAATTAGAATTTAAAATATTTCTTAATTGTGCTGCCCATTGATCCGCTTCTTCATCGGGTGCTATTAGAATTGGAGTACTTATATCTGATATATAATCAAATAATACTTGTGCTAAAGGTGGTATTGCTGAAACGTTATAAATTTTTACTCCAAATGTTTCACTAAGTTCTTTTAAATTATATCTGTGTAAATGCGCATCAACCATGATGATTCCAATTATTTTATTTGGGAATTTCTCAATATATGGCTTTAAATATTTACCAAACACCGTTATAGCATTCGCATATAATTTATTTGGTTGTGCATCAAAATATCGAGCATCAGATCTTAAAAAAGTAGAAACGGGAAAATAAATTATCAATTTATTGAAATCTATCTTTTTATTACCTTTTTTATCAACTTCAAATAATAAATCTAATGTAAAATTAAAATCATTAATTCTACTGCCCGTATCTGGATAAAGACTTTGAACATATAGTATATTTTTACCTTTTAATCTTTCAGTTTCATCTTTTTCTATATAAACTACTGGATCTTTAGTTTTAAATTCAGATCCAAAATATTCTACTATCTCAGATTTCAACTTAGAAGCTAGATTGGTTACATTAAACTCTGAATTCTCATTAATTAAAATAATAGTGTCTGAAATTTTTAATCACCATATCTAATAATCTTAAAATATTTTTTTTTTCTTAATTCTTCAGATTTATATCTTTGTCTTATTAATATGAGTTCTTTAAAAATACTAGTAATTCTGGCTATTCTTTTTTCGGATCATTTAAATTAATTGCAATATTATAAAGATACACAACTGTAAATATTCATGTACATCAAGTTAAACAATAGCAAAAAAAAGCACCTAAAACGCTATATTTTTGCATTTCACTTGAAAATAAATCAAAATGATCAATTCCGGTGAATTTTATGTCTGAAGTAAATAAAGTAATATTGGAAATTGTCGAAAAAGAAGAAACGAAACTCTCAGGAAAAGGCATACAAGAAAATATTGACATTACTGGGAATTTTTCTGTGATAAATCCGTCAAAAACTAACAGAATTTGGAACGCTGTTCGTGTTATTAAAGGGATTGAAACCACTAATATTGCGGATGTTGAGGAAAAAATCGGGGAAATAAAACCTGAAGGTAAAAATATAATTTCTTACAAAATTCAGGAGCAAGATGTTTCATATAAACCCCTGATTGAATTAACAGAAATTATTGACACTTATTTTGAAAAAGGGGATGAAACTAATTGGAATTTTGTTTTAAATAAAAGAAGTCCAACGAAATTTGTATTAAAATTAAAAAATAATTCTAAAGAACCGACTTCTAAAGTTAATCTCAAGAAAATAATACCTGAAGTATATGATAGTCCAGTTATTGAATCCACGAGTTCCGGAAACGCAAATTATGATGAAAGTAGCCGAACCGTTCATTGGACTGATGTTTCAATCGCTCCAGGTGGAGAACAAATTCTCAGCTTTAGAGCGGGTGCAAATCCCTTAACTACAGAACCCAGTTCAGCAGGTGCAATCGACGTTGATTATCAAATCGAAAATGTTCAAAGATCAAAACTCGTGCCATCTCTCCAATCTGTAGCAGAGAGCATATTTGCACTAGAAAAATCCGAATCCATGGATAAACAAGGTGAATGGGAATGCACTGTCGAATTTGAAAATACAAGCGATTTTGAAGTGACACTTAATCAAGTGATGGTACAACATAAAAAGGAAACTACATTAGAAACTATTCTTGAAGAAAATCCTTCTGTGGTACTGCCCCCCAAACATAATTGGTCGAAAGATTTTCTCGTTAAATCTTCAAGTCCTCCAAAATTCACGAAAACAAATAAATTTAAGGTAGATACTCAAATCGTAAAAAGAGTGATTGGTCACATTTCTAAAACAGCTGATATCATTCCTGTTTCTGCAATTGATGCAAGAAAAATAGTAACTCCTCAAGAGATCAATGCCCATGCAAAGACTGATATAAATGTCGAAATTTTGATAAAGAATTCTGGATCATCTCCTCTTTCAGCAATTAATATCATTGATACAATTCCAAATGGTTTTAAACCTCCCTCTCTAGATCAAATCGATGTATTCATTAGATCAAGCAAGGTTTCTCAAGGCGTTCTTTTAGAATTGGAACCTAACAATGATGATCCAAAAATGCAACATCAATTAACCATAGAAATTCCCGATATTACTAAAAATACGAGTGTATTAGCTCCTAATGATGATTTTATTGTAAGATATCCTTTAATTGCTTGGGACCCAAGCCCAAACAATTATCCGTGTCCATTGGAAGCAAACTTTAACGTCAAACCCCCTGGTCCGCCCGTTAAAAGTACAATTCCCGACCTTAAATTCATTGCAAAACAAGTTAGACGAAGATATCGAGCATTTAAACAAGTAAGACCAGGTGGGGAAGAAGGAGAATTTGTAATTAACGTTGTTTTCCAAAATAAAGGAGAAGTACCAGTACAAAAATGTAAAATAGCAGAAAAAATTCCACAAAACTTCGTTTTAGTCAATTGGTCTCCAGAAGAAATAAAACCTGAAAGTACTGACATTGATGAAGGTACAAAAATTACTTGGAATTTGACTAATGTAGGAGCCGGAGCGGAAGTTACTCTCACATATACGATAAAAGGCACAGGAGATTATGAAGAAGAGGATCCTGAAGTAGAATTTTAATTTATTTTTTTTTCTTTTTTCTTTTTAAAAATTGATTATAAAAGGTATTAAATCATTAATATTTATCTTTTCTAAATTATTTATTTTTTCAATAGCTTCTTTGATCTGTTCTTTTTTAATTCCAATAAATCTTGCTTCTTGCTCAAACTTTTTCTCCATTGGAACTTGTTCTCCTCCCGCTGCTCCAATAGGTATATTTACTTTAGATGTCCATTTTGTTCCATCCTTCATAGTAATTTTTAGCTTACAACCACAATACATCTTCCAATTAGATAAGTCCCAATCACTTAATTTAAAATTTTTTCGTTCAATGTCAGTAAATGGAACAATTTCAGCACTCTTTGCGCTCATACCAATATCTGTTTTAACTATAACTTTTTCTGCAAGTTTATGAACATCGGGATCAGTGATTTTATTAATTTCTAAATTATCTTTAGTAAATTGTTTTTCTATTAATATGAGTGCTACATTTATTGGTTGATAAAAATTAACTGCTACTGCTGACTTCGTTCTTTTGAGTTCATCAATGCTATTAAAAGGTTTTGACATATCATCCATCATTGAAGATAATAAGGAATTATGAATTTGAATACTATTTATCTCCTGATAATCTAATTCTTTCCCTGTTTTTTCCCTTACTCTTGCTAAGACGTTTAATATTGCGTCTCCAATTGCATCAACATAAGCACATCCTGGATATATTTTAAAACTTAACGTTTCTGTTAACCAAGCTTTTCCTAAATCATTGTCTAATACCTTGATGAAATTGGCTTCTGAATTGTATGCACAAAATCCTTGTGGGTTTTCAAAAATATCTAAAGCTCCTGTAAATCCATGCTTTGCAAAAAGAGCTGCCTCTATTCCTAATTTACCGGGAATAGAAGAGGTTAACAGTTTTGAATGAGGTCCAAAAAATCCTCTTGGTACCGGCAGAGGAGCTTGATACATTGCGATTCCAAATGCATTAGCCATCTGTTCACTTGTTAAACCTATAATTCTTCCAACATTAGCAACACCTTGACAACAATGTATGAAACTTTGCATCTGCCCTTCTCCAGGAGGATATATTGCAAGACCGACTCGTCCACCAATTTCATTACCAATAATTAAATTAATTAAAAATTCTTTTCCAGAAATATCATGTTTCTCTCCATATGCTAAACTAATAGCATATGAACTAGTTCCAGTATGGACTGTTCCCAAATAATCATCATAATCCAAAGCCATTGCAAAAGCCGCATTTAAATAAAAAGCATTTAAAGCAGTTATTTTTTCTCCAGTTGGCAAAATTGATGCTTCTTTGATATTATGTTGTTCCATGATAGCTTTTTTTAGAATTCTTCCTCCTATTGTTGTTGAACCTGCATAACAAGCTCCTAACATGCCAAATAACTGTTGTTTCGCTAATTGGATTATTTTTTTAGGAATTTCATCATATTTCAAATTAATTATCCAATCAGCCATGTTTTGACTTTTTGTCTTATGAATCTCAATATTTTTTTGTTTGGGTTTAGAAATATTGGATTTATTTATTTTTTTTCCTTTAAATTTTGATTTTACCATTCTATATACCCTAAAAATTCATATTCATATTTAATAACATTGAAATTAATCCAGAAATTAAAAAAACTTTATATCTATGCGGTTTAAAGTTTGGAATTTCTACCAATCCTTCAGCATAGCCCCCAAAGAACGTGTAATTACCATCAAAAACATCTAACCAAAATTTTGATGATGCAATTACCTTAAATTCTGTAAATTTATTATGACCTTTTTCAAAACTACTATTTTCTTGACTAATTATGAAACAATAATCTTTATTATCAATTATTAAATTAACTTTAAAGCTCATGTTGAGAAATTCAGGAGGATTATCTTTAATAAAATCTTTTATCATGTTAGAAACTTGACCAATTTTATTTGCTAATGAACTAAATCTTTCCTCAATTACAATCAATTTATTAACAAACCCCAATAAAATCTAATGTTAATTTACACATCTATAAAAAATCTTGAATAATATGATTTCATTATTATTTCCATAAATTATATTTTATTAGCTTAAAAAATGATTATTTATAAAGTCATAAAATAACAATCTTTTGATGAATCAAATGAAAATTCCCCGTATTCTTGAGCAAAATAGGGAAGAAATTGTTAAAATTTTTGAAGAAATAAAAACTAAATTAAATAATCATTATATTCTGGTCATTGAAGGGAAAAAAGATAAGAAAAAGCTACAAATGATTGGAATTAATAGAAATATTGTTGAGATAGGACAAAAAAGCTTGGTTAATTTTATTGAAATTCTTCCTGAAGTAAATGGTTTTATAATTCTAACTGATTTTGATAGAAAAGGAGAAACTATGGCAAAAAGACTTAATGAATTATTACGGGTAAAAAATGTTGAAATTAACCTAGATTATCGAAACAAATTAAAATTATATTTCAAGAAATTTTGTAAAGATATAGAATCTGTCATATCTTTGTATCTAAAATTAAAATTGGAAGGATAAATGATGAAAACTAAAATAGAGGATCAAGATTACGTTTATAATTTCATTAAAGATATATGTGATAAATATGGACCTCGACCACCTTGTTCTCAAGCCGAATTAAATGCTATAAAGGATATTGGAGATCAGCTATCAAGAATCGGTTGTGATGAAGTATTTTATGATGATTTTTATTGTCATCCGGGAGCATATCCTCAAGGATTTGTAAAAATTCCCTTTATATGTTTAATAATGTGTCTCGGACTTTATCCCATTTTACCAATTATCGTTCCTATATTAACAATATTTTCATTACTAGTATTTTTTATTGAATTTCCGATGATGAAAGAATTCATTGATCCTTTATTTAAAAAGGAACGATCTCAAAATGTATTTGGAAAAATCAACTCCAATAAAGAAACTCGAAAACTAGTCATTATTGGTGGGCATGTTGACAGTGCAAATGTTTTTCCATTATTCCAAAAAACACGTAGATCTATTTTGAAATATGTTTTTGGTACCATCGGCATTTGGGTCGTGTTTATGATCATTTCTATAATCACCCTATTTGCTCCTTTTAACCCTTTCATGCTTGGCTTATTTAGTTGGGTCTCGATTGGTCCTTTTCCAATTTATTTCAATATCTTTTGGCTCATCTTTCTAGGTACATTTCCATTTATGGCATATGTTTTATTAAATACTCAATTTTTTACGAATCCTGTTATGGGTGCAAATGATAATCTTTCTGGAACTGCAATAGCCATGGGTGTAGCAAATTGGATTTTAAAAAATAACAAAAAATATGACTATATTGAATTATGGTGTGGTGCATTTGGAGCCGAAGAGGCAGGACAACGTGGTTCTAAGGCATTCGTTAAAAAATATGGTGATGAATTAAAAATATTAAAGAATGCATATGCATTAATACCTGAATCTGTTGGGGTCGCGGATATTATAGGATTCATTAGTGCTGAACAGATGCATTTTGTAGAACATAGTAAGGAACTCGTTACACGGTTTGAAGAAGCTTATAAAGCATGTTTGGTAATGATTGCACTTTCTGGAGAAAAATTCTGTAAAATGGGTGTCTCTGCGCAAGATTTTGCGGGAACCGATGCAATGCGATTTAGTGAAAAAAAATACGAAGCAATTGCTTTTATTGGAGCTGATAAAGATGATCATTGGCCACTTTGTTATCATTCTCTTGAAGATAATCCTAAGAATATTCGATCAGCTCCAATGAGATACTTGATCGAGGTGATACTCGTATTTTTGGACAAGTTAGATAAGGATTTGGCGAAATATTAATTCAAATCTTTAATAATCTTTTTCTTTTTCTGATATTAGAAAATTTGGCAAACATTTAATATGTGTTTAGTTTAAATTGTCAGCTCGGAGAATATTTAAGATGATTAATCAAGATGATAACAAAAAACAAATTTCTAGTGATTTGCCTGAAACTGTTAATAATATCTGCTCAAATCTTAATCCAATTCAACACCTTGAAAATCTAGATTATCCAAGATTGACGGGTTCAGATGGTGAAATGAAGGCAAGCAAATATATCTTTGATACTTTAAAATCCAATGGTCATGAACCAGAAATTCAAGAATTTTATTTTAAAAAAGCGAAGTCATTAATGAATTTACTCGCTCCAGCTGCACTGATTTGTTGGGGTCTTTTAAGCATTTTAAATGTTATTATTTTTGATAATTTCATCCTTATTTCTATAATTATTCTTCTGTTACCCGTTGGAATCATATTTGTCATCCTAAAATTTGATGTATTAATGAAATTTATTTTCAAGAATACTCGAAAAAAAATGTCTGTTATTAAGGAAATGATTGAAAATGATAGAATAAATAAAGAAGAATTGACAAAAAGCCGTAACATAATAGTAAATATTGGTTCTAAAAATTCCAAGAACCATCTAATGTTCACTGCTCATTATGATTCAATATCTTTAAAATTATCAATGAAAACAATTAAGATATTTAGCATGATTGGTGGAGGTGGACTAATTTTATATTGTTTAATTTATTTAATTAATTTTATTACTGACTTGATATTTCATATAAATTTTATAATTTCTTGGTATTTTTTAATATTAATAATTTTAATAATATCTCTTGTAGCATTCAGCACGATTTTTCTTGCTAGGATGTTTAAAACGAATGAATCTCATGGAATTATTGATGATGGAACTGGAGTTGCTATTTTATTAGAACTATCAAAATTTTTACAGGTGCAAGTTCTTCAAGATTATCAGATCACTTTCTGCTTTTTTAGCGGTGAAGAGTTAGGTTTGTACGGATCTGGGTATTATTTTTCACAAAAAGAACATGATAAAAATAAGTTACAAGTAATCTCTATAGATATGATTGGAGAAAAATCGCCAATAACTTATATTAAAGGTATTAATCCAATGAAGAAAATTTTAATGGAACCAAATTTTAATAATAATATAAAAAAAATTGCAGATATATTACATATAAAAATTAAAGATGGATTCTTTCTTTATCCAGGTTCTGATTTTGCACATTGGCTGTTAAATGAGTATAAAACAAACTGGCTTATAAATGGAAGCGATTTCATACATAGTAAAAATGATAATATTCAGAATTTAAACCAAAAATTAGTAATCGACTCTTTAAAATTGTTAGTCGGTTATTTGATTGAATTTATACTAAATAAAAGTTAAATATAGAAAAAACAACTTTTCTAAAAAAGAATACTTTTGTTATAAAAAACTAATTTATCGGGGTTTTAATGGTGGATTTAGATTTAAAAATAAAATATAATAAAACTTATTTTTATTTCGCTATATTCTTTGCATTGGCTGGTTTGATGTTTTTAGTGGCAGCTCTTATGATTTATAACGATTATAATTATGCATTACAAATTGCTTCAATATCTGGAATTTCAGGAAATCGTTATTATCAACAAATGGTTTTTGATTTACGCTTAAATTTTTTTCTCAATATTGGATTTAGCATATTTGCCTTTTGTTTATCTACATTTTGCGGAATTGTTAGATTTAATTCTTCTCAAAAAACACGAAGGTCTGCTAACATCTAAAAATTTCGTTATTTTTTTAAAATATCACGGTGAAGATATATATTTTATATTTATTGTAAGCTTTTTGCTTTAGAAGTTCTATTTTTATTTAGTTTTTTAATTTTAAATGCGTTTTTAATATGTTCAGTGACTGTAACTTAATTTTCCCCAAGCATTCTATAAAAATCCTAAATTAGAATTACTTCCTTTGAATTAATCTATTCAAATTTTTTGCAGACATTTATTTTCTTGTTCCCGAGAGACCTAAAGGAATGATGCATTCTATCATCAAGGCTCGCTTTTCTAAAGTATTCAAGCAGAATTTCATGGCACCTATGAATTCTTTAAGATTTAAGATATTATGGGTTATTATGATTTCTACTTTAGCTTGAAATTTTATGTCCTCGCCTTCCACGGAACGAGAGCCGAGTCCACCCGCTAAAATACTCTTCTCTCTTTTAAAAATTCTCTCAGGATTAATAATTAGGTGCTTTCTAAAGGTATATCGGAGAATTTACTTGATATTTCTGAATTTTAATCTCCTGAGAAGACTATTTTTTAAGATATTAAAAACTTTTTAAAGATTCTCTTAATATTACCTAAGAAAAACTTTAAATTAAGTTTATCGAGAATTACATTAGAAGTGGAGTGAGTTAAGAGTAATAGAATGGAAATGTGATCTTCTCGTAATATAAAGAGTTACGCATATTTTCATCATAAGAGGAGTCAAGATCGGGATGACAATTTATTATGGATCAAGTGATAATGATTCTATTAGTATAGGAGATAATAAACATTTACCAACTATTAAATTTCAGCCAGAAGTCGATGATAAATTGCATGATATTTTTTACTTACCATTTTATAAGATTCGGGGGTTAGTCGTATCGCGTCTTGCAATCGACGAGTATATTTTTAGTTTTCAATCATTATTTGATGATTGGAACGGAAATATATCAATTTCATCTAGTTATTATAGTATGAAGTTAAGCACAGCTTATGGTGAACCTAATGGACCTACGAGTGATATAATATTCATTATTTTTTCAAACGTGAATGGAACTGTTACTTTTAGGATTATAATATACTTTGAATCAGTTCTTGCAATTCCGGACTTTGAAGGACTATTTATAATCATTGGGATCGTGGCAGTCAATTTCATCTACCTAAATATATAAAAAATCCAATCTATTAAAAAAACTCATCACTGCCCTTAGAAGAAAAATGAGGTCTAATAAATATGGATCGAATAAAAATAGCTCTTGTAATCGTCGGATGTGTTTTGCTTGGCGTTGGAATCGGAACTTTTATACCGGGAATACTGGCTGGAGTAGAATTATATAATTCTCCGGCTATATATAGAGACCATCCCCGAGTAATGCAAGAGTGGGAAACAAAGTATGGTTGGTTTATTAATAATAGTATTGTCTATAATTACTGGCAAGTGACTGTTACTAAAGGAAGTTTTTCCATTACAATGACTCCTAAAAACGTTGCAAACTTAAGATTCAGAGTATTTAACTCAACAGGAAATACAATTATTCTAAAGTATGCAAATGGTATACCAATAACTTGTACTATACCCGAAAATGGTGTTTTTAAGATTGAAATCGTCATTATTTCCTTTAATGGGAGTAATCAAATTTATTATTCGCTAAATGAAAACTGGTGGACTCAGTTATTAGTTTTTCCGTTTCTACCCCCGTTACTTCTTAGTGAATTTTTCCTAACGACATTAGGGTTTACTAGCTTGGTTATAGGATGTATTATACTATCAGTTGCGATAAAAAAAATACATTAATTTTTTTTTCTTTGGAAAACTGGAGTATCAGCAATATATTTTTTTTAAAAAAAATATTAATGAAAAATTAAAAAAGTAAGTTATTCGGATAATGGTTCCATACCCAGAATTTCCCGAAGATTATTTCTGACTTTTGTTATGAATTTATTAAGGCTAAAAGATTCTTCCCCTTCAGCTTTTTCTAATCCTAATAAATCTCTGATACCTGATCTTATATCTTGAATTATTTTGGAAATTCCCGTACTTTCTTCCCCTTCCTTTTTTCCAAGGATGCTATCTAGTGTATCTTTTACAGTTTCGTTTATCTTTTCAGTCACTTCTTTAATTTGATCTATTATGGTTGAAAATAAATCTTTTTTTTCTTCTGTCATAATTTTCACCAGAAAAATAACTTTTGATAAATTTCCTAATCTTCAATTTTATAGTTTTTGTTATTATTTCTTTGAATCACTCTTTTGAAGATGTGTTCTAAGAAGATCAATATCCTCATCTCGAAATATTGTATGAAAAATTTTTCGCTCAACTTTTCTTATATGCTCATTCAATGCACTGGGCGAAATGTCAAAAAGATTCGCTAAATCTTTTGAGCTGATTTTCCTCGGAATTTCGAAATACCCCTTATTAACAGCAACAGACATGACTTCTATTTGTTTTTCAGTTAATATCGATTTTAAATCCTTAGTTTCCCTCTTGATCGGTGAAATATTCAAAATTTTATGATCGTTTGGAACTACGTTTTTAAGATGTTCAATAATTTGGCTCAATTGAAATTCCGGACAAATTAACGCTAATTTAATGATAGTTTGAGTTATTATTAACGGAAAATCTAATAATAAGTTGAAATCCTCAAATATTGCATGAAACCCTGCATCATGATGAGTCCTAACTAAACAAACATATTCATTTTCCTTTTCATTTTCTTCTAAAACTTCTAAATATAAAATTCCCGATTTACCTATTAAATTCTTTGGATGAAAAAGAGGGTCCTTCATTCTGAATAATTGAATAGCAGTCAAATTCTTCTTATCATAACGATAAATATGAATAATTTCTAATCGTTCAACATGTTCCATTAACTCTCGGAATCCCATCGGATCAATAAAATTTTTGGATATTTCTAAAAGAATCCTTCTCATAAATACTTCAACAGTTTTATTTTCTTCATTATATTACTCATTCCTTTAATAAAATCTTATTTCATTTTGTTGGAAACCAATCTTTTTTAAAATCTCTTCAGCATCAGAAATCATTTTTTCAATGAATTCTTTTATAGTAGGGATATTTTTATCTAGGAACCCTATAGCCATTGAATAAATTGGACTATCTTTAGTTGTTAAATGAAAAATTTTTTTATGAAATTCCTCCTCAAAAGGATCTTGATTCAACATTCTCTCTTTAAATCTATCAGAAGTAGGGCATTCTTTTGTAGCCATCAATGAAGTGCCTAAACATACTGCACTGGCTCCCATCATCAAGCAAGATAAAAATCCTCTTGCATCTCCGATACCTCCTGCAGCTATAGGGCTAGCATTTTGTAACAAGCGTTTTGCCATGGTGTTATTAATTAACGTGGTATTTTGAATTTTATTCTTGAAGCCAGTTCCTTCTAACCCTACAATGACTATAAAATCAGGTTTATCTTTATCTGCTGATAATGCGTGTTTCATGGTCGCACATTTGTGGAGCCATATTTTTCCGTTTTCTCTAGCCCTTTTTCCATACTTTGCTCCTTTATAGGCGGATGTTGAGACTAAGACTAGATGTTCAAATTTATTTTTTAAAGCTACATCGAGGTATTTATCAAAATCAAAACCTGCCAAAAATGCCCCTTCTTTAACAGGAGGTCTTATTGAAAAATTAATTCCATAAGGTTTTTGAAGTTCTTCCATTTTCTCGAGAGCCGCTTCATAAACTTTTAATGTTCGATAATTATGGCTAGTTATAATTCCTAATGCACCGGCTTCAGAGACCGGAGCTGCAAAATGTGGCTTGCCCAAGCCTGCAAATGCCCCCATAATGATGGGATACTTACAACCAGTTAAATCAGTGAATTTTGTTTTCCATTTCAAATCAAATTCGCCCTTATTTCCATTTCTATTTAATAAAAATTCTTAGAAAAAAAAGTTTTCGCTATTTCTTAGACATTGGTTTGTAATTAATGATAACAATTGAGGCGCACATGATGATGAGACCTATTAAATGGAAAATTGTGAAGGATTCTTGTAACAATAAGGTGCCAAAAATTGCAGTGACTATAATTTGAGGGGTGATTAAAATAGTTCCAATAGAAACATCAAGATATTTCAAAATTTGATACCAGCAAAAGAGATTTGAACCGTATATGGCTGCCATTATAATGTAAGAAAATGCATATTCGGGAATAAAAATGATAATAATTTGCGGCCCAAATAGAATAAGGTATGCACCAATCAAAACTGCCGATGAAATAGCATTTCTCACAACTAAGAGTTCTGAGGGTGTCGTAATCCCAAAATAAAGATACGGCTTCGAAGCTGTATGTCCAAGCATCCATACTGATGAACAAATTAGGATAATTATGACCCCAATATTTAATTGTAATAATTGAAACGCTCCCTGTGTAACTGCAATGATCATACCAAAAAATAATACGATCGAAAAAATTACTTGAATCTTGCTTATATCTTCTTTTAACAATAAAAAACCATAGACTAATCCAAATATGGCAGTAGTTTTCACGCCTAGTGTACCATTAATCGAGCCGGCTAAAGCTAATCCATAGTAATAAAGGAACATTACTAAAGAAAATAATGTACCTACAACTAAAAACAAACCCCATTTTGATTTTCCAAAAAAAAGACGATATTGTGGCTTTTTTAATAATTCGGCTTCAATATTTAGATTTTTTCTTTTGTCCTTATTGTATCTGAATTCTATTAAAAAAATTGGAAGAAAGATTAATGCTTGAAAAAGACAACTCATTGCTGAAAAAACGTGTGAATCAAGTCCAACTGGACGCATGTTTGCCCAAACAGGCTGAAATCCTCCAATAAAATTAGATATAATCGCAAATGCTACCCCTATTTTCGTCTCTCTCGTAACCACGTGATTGCCCTTCTCTTACCAATACATGTTCATTATTTCCTTTCAATCAAAAATTAAATATTAAAACTTTAATTCAATTGAGTTTTTAAATAATAGTAATGTCAGATCAAAAAAATATAAATTTTAATTTTGGGTTTACCGAATGTCCTTCTTGCCAGCATAAAATGGATTCAATGACAAAGACGATAAATATTCCAAATTTTGGTGAAACTATAATTTTTACCTTAATCTGTTCAAATTGTGGTTATAAAACTTCTGATCTATTCCCTGTACAAGATAAAGAACCCAAAAGATATATTCTGGCATATTCTAATTCAAAACAATTAATTCATAAAATTATTCGCAGTAGCTCTTGCATTATTAAAATTCCTGAACTTGGGATATCAATAGAACCTTCACAAGCAGCAGAGGGATATATAACGAATCTCGAAGGATTATTACAAAAAATTAAGACCATCACATTAGGTTTAATAAAAATTTTGACTTCCGAAAAAAAAATTAACAATGCCCTTGCATTAATTCAAAAAATAGATACTGCAATTGACGGAAATTTTATATTTACTCTAATACTTGAAGATCCGAAGGGAAACAGTGCTATAATTAAAGAATTTGAAGACGAAAGTTTGCAAGAAGAACCATTTTAACATATTTAATTTTTAAACTTGTCATTGAGTTACAATTTACAATCATTTATATAATATCATAATCTTTAATCATTTAGTTATTTTTCTTCAATAGAATCGTGGGATTTTTATCATGGACGAGAAAAAGAGCAAGGATGACAAAAAAGACGTTTTTAAATTTTTCCTATTAGGGCTGGATAATAGTGGGAAAACATCTATAGTTTTAAGTTTAACCCAAGAAATCAACCTATTATCTTTTTGTAATATAAAGCCAACTCTTGGTAAAGAAGTTAAGAGACACGAATTTCATGATAAGTTATTCTCATTTTGGGATTTTGGGGGTCAAGAGCAATATCGGAAAAACCATCTTGAAGAAATTAATGGTTTACTTAAAGGAGTTGACCGAATAATCTATGTTATTGACGTACAGGACACGCCACGTTATGATTTATCTTTGAAATATTTAGCTGATTTGCTCAAGATACTTGAAAAAAGTGAGGAGAAATTTGAATTTTCGATATTTTTTCATAAGTATGACCCCAACCTAGAAAAATTAGAGCCATTTAGAGACGGGAAACTAATTTACAATTTGACGGACAAAATTAAGAAGATATTACCTTCAGGTTTTAGTTGCGCAATATACAAGAGTTCGATCTATACTGTATTTAAAAAAACTGCACATCTTTTCATATAAAAAGATATTTTCAAAATGATTATGATGTGGTCTTTGTAATTTTTTCATGAACATTTTTAATTTTTTTACCTAGCGTTTCTAATTCAGGTAATTTTTGAGATCCTCGTTCATAAAGGCCTCGAGCGACTCGTTTTAAGAATTCGAAGCGTGATAGGTTTGCCATTAAATTCCGCACGTGTTGTTCTGAAAGATTCATTTTTTTAGCAATTAATTTTGGTGTAGCTCTAAATTCTTTTTCTACAATTTTTACTATTTTTTTTTCTGTTTCTGAAAGCTTCATTTAGACCATCTTTAAATTACTCTTCCTCACAAATATTTATAAATTCATAACTTATATATATAACTTATGAGTTATAACTTATATTCATTTGACATGGATTTGTAAAATTTGAGAAAAATAAGCATAAAAAATAATAAATTTATAAATAAAGTTAAGGTTGCTAACAAATCAAAATTAATTGGACAACAATTCTCGAGGTTAAGAATGGGTCAAACCTATTATTCAATGATAGTTTCTACTATAAGTGCCATTTCTCTAATGACTTTAGCTTTTAATGTGGATTTTTTAGTAATGATTTTAGCTTTTCCAATAATAATGTTTGGAACGTTTATTATTGGATATTATTTGGATAAGAAAAATATTAATTTAGAAGATTATCGAAAACAAATTGAAATGCAATCGCGGAAATTAAACGTTGCAGATATCAAGAACCAAGAATTTAACATAATGCAGACATTATTCATTATAAAAGCGTTACGAGAGAACATTACTGAACAAGATTTATTAGAAGAATATCAGAAGTATAAAAATAAATGGTCTTAATAAAATAAATTTATTATTACCAATAAAAATATGTAATTATTTCTACTATCCTTCATAATATTTTATCCATATTTATTCTATTCAATATAAAAATATCGAAAAAAGAACTTCCAATTTTTAGATTATCTAATTAATTAGAAAGAACCTTACAGAATGACTATTATATGATTCTTTCACTCGATTTTCTTTGGAAATATTCATAATAAAAATGGCACTTTTAAGATGAATTAAGCAAATTCAAAATATTAATTTACGATACAATAAATAACTACAAATATTCAAGATGAAAAGCAGATTTTTAATAATTAATATTTTTTTAACCAATTGGAAAGTTTACGAATAGATGAAAATGCAAATTAATTTAATTAAAGGAGTAATTTATTCAAAATTTGATGAAAAACTCGGTCCCGTTGCAATTGTTTGGGAACCTAAAGATTTAACAAAAGAATCTAGAGATATTGTTAGCTTAAAGACTATAAGTTTACTATTAGGTGAGGAAGGTCAGACTCCGAAGACCATGTCTATGATTACTCTCCCATCAATAAATTCCAAGGGATTAGTAAAAATGTTTAATTATAAAGATGAGACTAGCAGGGGAAAAGCTGTTGATTGTTCTCTCACGATATTATTTGATGAAATTAATGATACTGTATTTTATAAATATTTTAAAAATTTTGAACAATTATGTGAAAATACTTCTAGAACGCTCAAGAATTTAGAGGAGAAAAAATCACCGATACAAAAAATTCATGGTGAAATTCAACATTTTTATACGCAATTACAGGAACTACTACAAGAATTATGCGATCAAGAATGTGGCGAAGAAGACTTAGAAGAATTTCCTGAAGTTCCTATCGAAGAAGTTCAACAAACCAGATATCGATTCAAATTAATTGTTTGCGGCGATCCTGGTGTAGGTAAGACTTCAATAATACTGAGATTTACGGATAAAGCATTCCGAAAATCATACATAAGCACAGTTGGTGTCAATATTACAGAAAAAATCGTTAAATATGATGAAGATACATACGTTCACTTTACTATCTGGGATTTAGCTGGTCAAAGTAAGTTTAATACAATGAGAAGACACTTTTACAAGGGTGCTGATGCATCTTTGCTAGTATTTGATCTGACACGTCAAGAGACATTTAATAATGTAACGAATTGGTATCAAGACGTGGTAAAACTTACAAAGCGTCGTACTCGTGTTTATCCCATCCCAACAATTATTCTTGGAAATAAAGCTGATCTGAAAGAATATAATAAAGTCCAAGGAAATGAAATTGAAAATCTAATTAAAAATTTAAATATTCCTTTTTTTGAAACTTCTGCTCTGACAGGAAAAAATGTTGATGATGTATTTTATAAAATGGCTGGGATATTGATTGATATATATAAAGAATATTAATCCTGAGACAAAATCTCTAAATCAAATACTATTACTTTTTACTTTTTATATAATTTTTTAATCCGAGATTCTACCAATTTAAATCTACCACCATCTATTTATTTAATAAACAAATTTATCTAGGTTGTACGTTAATTCATCAATAAATCGTCATATAACGTTCTTAAACAATGAATTTCCATAATTACTTAAAAAAGTGAACTTTAATTATAAAGGATTTTTTAGAATTGGAAGCAATAATTCAAAATACAGTAAAATTTTTGAAGGCATTAGGGGATTCAACTAGATTAGAAATAATTGATCTTTTAAAAAAAGGCGAAATTACCTCTACAGAAATTCAAGACTCCTTAAAAAAATCTCAATCCACAATTTCCCAACATTTAAAAACTTTACTTGATGCTGGAATCATTAAATTTCGTACTGATGGAAAAAAGATTTATTCTATAAATGATCCAGATTTATTTAAAATCTTGAATTTATTTCAAAGCTTCATTACTAAAATTCAAAATGAAAAAATTGAGGAATTATCACAATTAGGTGTCTTGGATACATTATTATAAAAAAATATATTTAAATAGAGGAGTTTTATTATGCCTGATCAAGATATTAATAAAATATTAATAATGGGATTGGATAATTGTGGAAAAACTTCAATTATCTTAAGTTTGAAAAAAAATACTAATTTGCTAAGTTTTTTCGCTTTGAAACCTACCCAAGGATTAACCGTCGAGAATTTTGAAGTCGATGAACGAATTTATAACATTTGGGATTTTGGAGGTCAAGAGAAATATAGAAATGACTATATAGAGAAATGGGAGAGATATAGTAAAGACATTGATAAAATTATTTATGTGATTGATGTCCAAGATAAAGACAGGTATGATTTATCTTTACAATATTTGGAACATATAATAAGTTTATTGAAAAAGGGTAATGGTAGACCAGAGTTTTCAATTTTTATTCATAAACTTGATCCGAATATAAGAGATCTTGATGAATATTCTCATAAAATGTTATCTTCGAACTTAATCGAGAAAATAAAAAGAATCATACCCCCTAATCTTAAATTTCAAATATTTGAAACCACAATATTTACTGTTTTTCAAAAAACGCTGATTTTATGAATTAGCTTCAATTAGAAAAAAGTGACGAAGTAATGCCTGAAGTTGAAGGAATCTGGATAATAGAAGAGGCAACAGGAAATGTAATTTTTAGTGATGAATGTTTTATTCAAGGATCCGAAGCTTTTAATTCAGCTTTATTTACAGGCTTTATTTCCGCAATAGAAAATTTCATTCAAGAAATAGGAGAAAAAAAGGCAGAAACAATAGAATTGGGTAATTCTAAAATCTTTTTAGCAAAAGAAGAACCATCAAAATTAATTTTTGTTCTACGAGCATCTCTATCTGCAAAAGAAAAGAAAATGAAAAAAAATTTAGAAAAAATTGTTTTAAATTTTCATGAAAATTATGCAAAATTTTTATCAACTCCAGAAAATTTGAGAGAACATATTTTCCATGGTCTTCATAAAGACATTCATAAAATAACTGGAGAAAATATGGAAAAAAAAATACAAGAATTTTTTATATCACTCTAAAAATTTGTCGATTTTTTTAATATTTTCTTCTCTCATTAAAAAAAATATATCTATTCTTTTTCAATTATTTTTTTGAACCAATTTGGGAGAATATATCCGAGATAAAATAAGAATGTAGCTACCAACGCAAAAGTCCATGCAAAATAAACGAATATCGAGTAACCTGGACTGGAAGGGTCCAATAAAAGAAGGATTGCATCACCTAAAAACATTATAAAAATAAGAATATTTAAAATTTGGCCTATTCCAATTGCTTGAAATGCTCTTCTTGTAACCTTTTTATCAGCATGTTTGGCTTCTCGGAATGCATAATTTGTCAAAATAATATATATCACCATATTATAAACGAGAAATAATCCAAGTGTTAACGTGCGGATACTAACAGGGTCACCTAGACTCTCATTGGTTCCCCAATAATTAGTTGGCAAGAATAAGAGTATAATTAGAATTGCACCGATTATAGCGACAGGTATAACTTTTTTCTCATTTTTATCTGAAAAAATATGTATGGTGAATAATAATAAAAAGATATCATAACCAACGACAAAGCTATATCCTAGAGGAAGGCTAAATACATATAAATCTGGGCTATATACTGCACCCATTCCACTTATAATCCATGTTAGAAACCAACTAAACAGACCTGTAAAAACTATAAAAACTGCAATTGTAATTGAGAAAAGTGCTAATGATAAATATAAAGTAGGACGAGTTCGTCTATCAATCCACCTGATAAAAATAGCTGTACCCAAAATAATTAAAATAATTGCAGTAATTAATTCAAAAGACATTATAGGAATGTGCACAAATATCGAAAAAAAGTCAGATTTATATGCCATACACTTCAAAACTCCGAATTAGTTATCGAGCATAACGGATTTTTTCTTCATAATCCTATTAATTTTGAGAATTACTTTTTTTTATATCTAAGTATTTATTATTTATCATATTTATAATGATTAAATCAATATCAAAAAGAAGCATTTATTATAACAGATAGAGAGAAAAAACTTGAGAGATATTGACGAAATTTGGATCGTAGATGGAAGTGGAGTGACGCTTTTTAATATATCTAAAGGTGGGACTGTTGATCCAACTTTGTTAGGAGGTTTTTTTTCTTCCTTAAATTTATTTATTTCACAAATAGGTGAGAAAAAATTAAACTCTCTATCTTTAGGAGATTCCAAAATAATGCTATATCAAGGTAAATTAGATTTAATGTTTATATCTCGTTCTCGTAAGGATGTTAAAGAAAAAGAGATAACGGAACATCTTAAAACAATTGAAAAAAGATTTATTAAATTACACGAAGATAAAATTAAAAAATGGGATGGTAATACCTCGTATTTTGAAAACTTTGGAGATTTTATCGAAGATATTTTTAAAGATAGTCCTGAACGGAGAATTCAAGAATCATTATGGTGAAAAATTGAATAAAAAGTGTTTCTATGACTAATGTTAAAGATATATGGATTGTGAATCCTGTTGGGATCACTTTATTTCACGCATCAGTTGAAGAAAAAAGTCAAGATTTAATAGGTTCATTATTTTCTTCAATCCAAGTAATCGTTAGTCAAATGGGTGAAAATAAAATGAAAGCTTTATCATTAGGCTCCTCAAAAATATTATGTTATCAAGGTCAAGATGATTATTTATTCATTCTTAGATATGAAAAGGATGAGAAAACAAAAAAAATTCTTAAAAAAATGAATATTATAGAAGAATTATTTTTTGATGAATACAAACATATATTAAAAGAGTGGGATGGACGAACTGATTATTTTAATGGTTTTGTAATGAAGATTCAGAATATATTTAAAGATACACCATTTATATCTAATCAACCATCCTCCTCTAAATAATGGAGAAGATATAATGCAAAGAAAAAGATTAAAAGAAGGATTAGTTCAAATATATTTTGGTAGAGGTAAAGGTAAAACGACAGCTGCTCTAGGTCAAGCTTTTAGGGCTACTGGACACGGTTTTAAAGTCTTAATGATTCAATTTATGAAAGGCAACATTAAGTATGGTGAAATCAAAAATCAAAATAGAATACCTGAATTTGAAATTCGACAATTTGGGAGAAAAGATCTCATAGCAGAAGCAGAAAAAGTCGATATTGAAGAGGGAAAAAGAGCAATGCAAGAAGCTGAAAAAGAAATAAAGTCGGATGAATGGGATATAATAATTCTTGATGAAGTCGGTGTAGCAGTAGAAATGGGCATAGTTGATGTTGAGGAGGTTTTACGATTAATAAATGAAAAACCTCCACACTTAGAAATTATATTGACTGGTGGTCCAAACATGCATCCTAAATTGAAAATGCGTGCTGATCTAATTACAGAAATGAAAATGGTTAGGCATTATTACGCAAGCCAAGGTATTGATGCAAGATTTGGTATTGAATTCTAAATTCCTTTTTTAATTATAGTGTTTCTTATAAAAAAATTTAAGGATTTAGAGGCCCTGAAATAACTAAATTTCGTTCCTGACAGAAATAAGAAATTTAAAGGAATTTTTAGGATAAAAAATGGATTAACCGTTGTTTACTTCAAAATAATTATAAATATGCTCAACTATTTTTCTTGTTGGAGAACCAGGACCGAAAATTTCATTAATTCCCCATTTTTCTTTAAGTTCTTTTATTTCTTCGGGTATAACAATGGTTCCACCTGCTAAGAATAATATTTGATCAGGTCCAATTCCGCCCTCTTTAGCCAATTCAACGATTGCAGGGATTAAAGTCATGTGGGCGCCACTTAGAATAGATACTCCAATCATATCAACATCCTCTTGAATTGCAGCTTCAATAATTTGTTTCGGTGTTTGATGGAGCCCAGTGTAAATTACTTCCATTCCTGCATCTCTTAACGCCATCGAAACTACTTTCACACCCCTGTCATGGCCATCTAAGCCAGGTTTAGACATAAGGACTCTAATTGGTCTCTTTGGTCTACTCATTTTCTTCAATCTCCTAATAATAATTTATTTTTCGATTGTTTAAAGTTTAAATATGATTCTTAAATACAATACATGAGCATTATGTTGAAAAAACAAAGAATGAATCATAATAAAAATTTATTTGTAATATTCTTTTTGAATTAAATATTAAAAGGAGAAGACAAGTTTGGCTGATTCCAAAGAAGAATGGGAAAAAAACTTAGTTAAAAAATTTATGGAAAAAACACCGGAAAGAATGGATAAATTTATCAATTTATCTAATAACGAAATCGAAAGATTATATACTCCTGATCCTAATTTTGATTATGATGAGAAGTTAGGATTCCCTGGACAGCTCCCTTTTACAAGAGGCGTCTATCCGACGATGCATCGTGGTAGACTTTGGACCATGAGGATGTTTGCAGGATTTGGGACCGCTAAAGATACAAACAAAAGGTATAAATACTTATTAGAAAATGGTCAAACTGGATTAAGTGTAGCTTTTGATTTTCCTACATTATATGGATATGATTCTGATCATGAAATGTCTAAAGGGGAAGTTGGAAAATGTGGTGTTGCCATTTCTTCTCTTGCTGATATGGAAACTCTTTTTGATGAGATTCCATTAGATGAAGTCAGCACTAGCATGACAATAAATGGTCCTGCAGCTATTGTTTGGTCATTTTATGTTGCTGCAGCTGAAAATCAAGCTAAAAAGAAAGGTATCCCAATAAAAGAAGTGAGAAAAAAATTACGTGGAACCATCCAAAATGACATTTTAAAAGAATATATTGCACAAAAATCATGGATCTTCCCACCTGAACCTTCAATGAGGTTAATTTTAGATACTTTTGAATTTGGGAGCACAGATTTACCCAAATGGAATACAATTTCAATCAGTGGCTATCATATAAGGGAAGCTGGATCTACTGCAGTTCAAGAAATAGCGTTTACACTTGCAGATGGGCTTGCTTATGTTGATGCTGCATTAGAACGAGGAATGAATATTGATTCTTTTGCTCCAAGGCTAAGTTTTTTCTTCAATGCCCATAATAATTTTATTGAAGAAATTTGTAAATATCGAGCGGCTCGCAGAATATGGGCAAGAGAAATGAAAGAAAGAGGCGCCGAAAATCCAAATTCAATGAAGTTAAGATTTCACACTCAAACTGCAGGTGTTTCTCTTTTAGCACAACAACCAATTAATAACATTGTCAGAACAACTATTCAAGCATTAGCTGCGGTATTAGGCGGTACACAATCTTTACATACAAATTCTTATGATGAAACCCTTGCATTACCTTCGAAAGATGCTGTAACTGTTGCTTTAAGAACCCAACAAATAATTGCAAACGAAAGTGGTGTTACGGATTCTGTTGATCCACTAGGTGGCTCCTATTGTATAGAAGCGATGACTGATTTAATGGAGAAGCAGTGTTACGAGTATTTTGATAAAATTAAAAAATTTGGTAATAGCAATAAGATGCATTTAGCAGTGGTAAATACAATTCATAGAGGGTTTTTTCAGAGAGAAATTGCTCAAGCAGCATACAGATATCAAAGAGAAATAGATGAAAATAAGCGAATTCTTGTTGGTTTGAATAAATATAGGATGCCTGGAGATGAAGAAATAACGATTCCATTACTCGAAATTGATCCTTTAACAGAAAAGAAACAATGTGAAAGTATAGAAAAGCTGCGAAAAACTCGAGACAACGAAAAAGTTACAGCTGCTTTAAAAAAAATAGAAATGGTTGCAAAATCAGACCAAAATATTATGGAAGCATTAATTGAGGCTGCACATGCATATGCAACTTTAGGTGAGATAAGAGAAATTCTTGTAAAAGTATTTGGAACTTACAAAGAACCAACTGATCTATTTTAAATATATCAACTCATTTTTTGTATTTCTTGTGCTATATCAGTTTCAATTTTTTTGACTGATTTTAGGAGACTATCAATATCAATTTTTATTTTTTGATAAAGTTCATCTGTTAAAGGTTGGTTACACTTAGGGCAGTTCCCGTCTTCTAATTTTAATACATCATCAGCAATTTGTAAGAAAACAAGTTCATCCAAGATATCAAATAAAATTTTATTTATTATCGCTAAACGTTCTGGATTTTGGTCTTCAAGCAGCTTGACCCGAGTTTCCAATAATTGGATTTTAGTTGATAATAATTGTTCATTATTTTTACTAATTGTATTTTCGAATACTAAATTATCTATCCTTTCAAATAATTCTTTAACTTTTTTATTAACGTCCTCTTCCTCATTACTAACATTATCTAATATCACTTGTCTATAATTCTTCCAATCATCAACTACCATTCACTATTCTTCCTTATATTTTAAACTAATTTTATTATATGTTTTTAACTGTAAGGTAATGCATGGATGTTTCCGAATGTCAAATCAAGTAAGGTTTACTGTTAGGTTTCCCTTTCATTGTAAAGCATACTTCATTTAAATTCCATGCGATTCTCGCATTTATTTTTAGGTTATATCTAATAATTTCGCAAATTTCTAGTCGTTGTTTTTATATATTCAAAGATTATTTAAAAAGTTACTTAATTTAGCAATTTTTTTTTGCGAACTTATCATATTCAACATTATATTCATTGCGAAGTTATATATAAAAAAAATAAAAACATAGAAGAAAATTCTTTTAAAAAATGCTCTTTATTTTCATTATCGGTGAATATTTTTAGCGTTATTATTGCTTAGATCGCAAAAACGGTAAGAAATAACTTATTTATGAAGAAAATTTCACTCATAATGCTTAAAAAATGATTATTTTTTTAAAGTAGATTCTTGATAATTTCTGCAATTTCATTTCTCTTTGCATTGGTTTTGATACCGATCGGAGAAAAATGAGTTCTAGAAGCGTTAAATCCTTTATTTTTTAGTCCATCAATGATTCTAGAAAGTTTAATTGATTTGAGTTTATGTTCGTAAATCAATCGTGAAGTATCGTGGAATGTAATTTGTGAATCGATTTCTGATAAATGTAAAGTGATCAAATTTCTAATTTTTTTATCAGAGATGAAATTGAAATTATCTATAAAAGCCATCATTTTCATTAAGAATTCCTTATCTGCTAATTTTCCAATCCATATTGGACCAATAATCTCTAATTCTGAATGACAAGATGTACAAATAGATAATTTCGTATCTTTTAGATTCGATAAAAACCTTTCATTGCAGTTAAAACAATGATAAAGATATCCAAAATATTTGAAAGATTCATTTACTTTTAGCTTTCCCATACTTGACTTTACAAATACTCTGATATGATGCTGATGATAGTAACTAAATAATATTTTTAAGTTAATATCATATTTTGCCGCTTCTCTAATAAGAAAAGTTATTAATATTCTCAAGGCTAACTCGTGTGAATATTCAGTTTTAATTGGATAAATACCATATTTTCTAAAACATGCTTTTTTATAAATTCCAACGAGTGGTGGCATGTCTGTTGCAGTTACGCATAATAATCCGTTTTCTCCCTTTAGAGCTTGAAGAGCTGAATCAACAAATTTTACTGGACTTCCAAATGGATCTATATCCAAGATATCGAATCTCTCTTTTGGTTTTGAATAATTCGACATAAATTGATTAGCATCATTTATTGAAATTTTTAGTTCATCTTCATTTACATTGTTAAATTTCATATTTTCTTTTAATAAGTTAATGCTAATTTCATTAATGTCGTTTAAATATACATTAATATCTCCTATTTCTTTAATAATTCTCAATCCTCGAATCCCAATTCCACATAAAGGTTCTCCAAATTTTATTTTTTTATCTAAAAATTCTTCTTGGTAAGATTTAATAATTAAAAGAGTTATATCTCGATTAATTATCATCATTGGATTGTAGAATACTGGAAATTTTGAAGGTGGATAATCCTTTCTTTCATAAATTGACTGATCTGGAGCAAAAAATGATACTTTTCCTTCTTTCCAGAGTTTTATTGGAAATGTAAATTTTTTTTGCATTTCAGTTACAAACCGCTCCATGAGAATCAATCAACTTATGAAAATTTAAATTAAATTGTGCTATCATGTTATTTATGGAAATTTCTCATGAAAGTTTTTCCTCCATGGAAAACATCAAAAAAAAGATGATCGGAATAGAATTAGATGACTCAGAGATAAAAGGAATCATTAATGACATTTGTAATGATAAATTGAATGATGTTGAAATTGCTGGGTTCATTTTCTCACAACAGATGAAGGGTCTATCTATTAAAGAAATTGTTGCCATGATAAATGCATTTGTTGATACTGGATCGAGAATAAATTTCGGAATCAAAACGATTTATGACAAACATTCGACTGGTGGTGTTCCAGGTAATAAAGTAACCTTACTAATAGTACCTATTGTTGCTGCTGCAGGTTTAGTGATACCAAAAACATGCAGCAGGGCAATCACGTCTCCTTCAGGAACAGCAGATACAATGGAGGTATTGGCACCAGTTCAATTCAAATCTTCTGAAATGATTGAAATGGCAAATAAAACTAATGGAATTATCGTGGAAGCTAGTAAGGATATTTGTCCTGTAGATTATAAAATTATACAAGTCGAACGTTATCTTCATTTGAATCCAGAATCTCAAATGGTTGCTTCTATTTTATCTAAAAAAGTGGCTATGGGTATTAATAAATTAGTATTAGATGTCCCAATTGAAGGAACAAAAATTGCTACTATGGAAGAAGGTCAAAGAATTGCCCGAAAGTTGGTTGATATTGGAAAACAATTAGATATAGAAATACAAGCAGGCATAACTTATGGCGGGCAGCCAGTGGGAAACTGCATCGGACCTGCATTAGAAGCACAAGAAGCCATAGAAGCATTAACAACTTGTCGTGTTGATAGCTTAGTTGAAAAATCAATTTCTCTAGCAGGTATGTTACTTGAAATGAGTAATTTTAAAAAAGGTAAAGGGCGAAAACAAGCATTAGAGATATTAAAAAATGGAAAAGCTAAACAAAAATTTCTTGAAATAATTGAAATTCAAGGTGGTGATATCAAAAATATAAATGATATTCAGATTGGTCAATACGATGCAAAAATCCACGCTTCTCAAGATGGTTATATCACTCGAGTTAATAATTCAATTTTAAATCAAATTGCCGTTTTAGCCGGTGCTCCATTTGATAAAGGTGCAGGTATAAAAATACTGGGAAAAAGAGGGGATAAAATTTCGAATGGTGATGTATTATTAGAAATATTTTCTGAGTCTGAAACTAAATTGACAAAAGCTACAAGTCGAGCTCTGGAGAATCCTCCTATTTTGGTTGAAGGAATGTTATTAGACAAAATTAATTAAATACGAGTCTTTAATTATTTTTCATAATTACCTAAAAAAAAATTTTATATATATTCCAATTTAAATTGATTAAAATGACTGTCAATTGTTATTATCATCCTGATAGAGAAGCTATAAATAAATGTGAAAATTGTGGAAAGCTTCTTTGTGTTGAGTGTAAACAAGTCCTACATAGAACCTATAGTAGAGGATCTTATTCTTCTCAGGGAAGATATTCGCATTCTCACTATTATAGTATAAATTATGATCTATGTCCAGAATGTTATTATGATGCTCAAATTGCTGCAACTAGTCCTAAAATGTGTATTATTTCATTTGTTATTTTAGCGGTCTTTGCATCTATAATGATGGGAATGATGATTGGAGTTGATGTGATGATTAACTCAATAACTCCCGGATTTAGTAATTTTAGTATGCCTACGCCAGGAATGTTCATTTTTATTCCGATTTTAATTATAGTAGTTGGAGGGGTAATTATCTTTTATATAGCTTTTATTTCATATCCTAAAAAAAGACAACAATTTATTTCAGAAAAAGAGGAATTTCTAAAGAGTATTGGATTAGAAAATTATAATCCACCAAGAACAGAATCATCTGGCAGTGAATATCAAATAAATAATGTTAATATCTGTCCGAATTGCGGCGAAAAAATTGAACCTGACGATAAATTTTGTAATGAATGTGGAAATAAATTACATTAAAATTTATCTTTTATTTTACTTTTTAATAATTTGATTCCTATTTCTTTCTTTGCCGAAGTCGCAATGATATTATTTGCGTTTTTCCAATCGTCAGAAATTTCAAACTTATTACTGATATAATTCAAGGTTTCATCTAAATCCTTTGGTGGAATCTTATCTATTTTATTTATAACAATTAATGGATTTAAATCAAATTCTAGTAAGAAATTATATGCCTCAATATCTAAAGGTACCTGTATACTCTCCCATTTTTCAATGATGCGTTTAAAATTACTTCCATCTATGATTAAAATTGCAAATTTTATTATTCTTGAATTTGGATTAGCATTAACTTCTATATATTTAATTAATTTTTTTTGTAGTCTTTCCACTTTTTCTTTTCCTTTTTTTGACATACGTGTTCCTAAACCAGGGAAATCAACTAATATGTATTCATTGAACTCGTATCTCTTGAAATTAGTAGTAGTACCAGGTTTTTTCCCTATTGCAACTTTTTCCTTTGTTAATAACCTAAAAACTGACGACTTTCCAACATTAGAACGCCCAATCATTACAACTTCCTTTTTGACCGTCATTTTTCTTGCCCAAAAGTTATTATGTTAAATATTATTTATTATATATCATTAATAAACGTAGAGATCATTTAGATGCCCACAAATTGGATTAAAAAGCGAAAAAAAGATGAATTTTATAAAAAAGCAAAATCGGAGAAATTATCTAGTCGTGCAGCTTTTAAATTATTGGAAATGAAAAATTTTGGTATATTTTCTAAAGATATTAAAGTAGCAATTGATATATGTGCACACCCTGGAAGCTGGATCGAAGTTTTGTTAAGAGAAATACCTAATATTGAATTAATTATTGGGATAGACATTCAAAATATCAAATTAAATTCTCCTAAGGTTATATTTATTAAAGGAGATATTTCTAATGAAGAACTTAAAACGAAAATCGATGAAATTCTAGGAAATAAATTTGCAGATCTTGTCGTTAGTGATTGTTCTCCCAAATTATCTGGTGATAAATATTTAGATCATAATAGACAATTATATCTCGCCGAAAAATCACTTGAACTGGCTTTAATTTATTTAAAATCCAAAGGAAATGCGGTTTTTAAATTTTTTCAAGGAATAAATGAAAATGAGTTTATTACTAAGGTGAAAAAAGAATTTATCAAAATAAAAAGATTCAAACCAAAATCTAGTTTGAAATCAAGTTCAGAAATGTATCTTATTGGATTTCAAAAAAGGTGAAAGATAAAAGATAGATCAGTTTTAATTTATTCCAAATTTACTTGTTCTATCAACCATGTATCTAAAGGTTTACAATTTAAAGGTGTAATGGTCTGCCCCTTTCCACATACTTTTATATTAATGCAACAAAAACAAGGACAATGTTCCAATGTATTCCATTCTAATTTTTCTTCTTTACCATTTTCGTGGTTGGGATATAATCGGTAGGTCCAGCGTCCTCCATTTAGCTCTTTTTTTCGTTTAACCAGACCATCCCTTTCCAGCTTGACTGCAACCCTACTACCTTCTCGTGAATTCATACCAAGACCTCTCCAAAGATCAGATTGTAACAGTCCTTTTGGTCCTGCTTTGATGACTAATTCGTGAGCATTTTTTTCGATTAATTCTTGTTCTTGTTCCATGTTAGCGAAATCTCCAATAATCTCTCTCAGTCTTTTGAGTAGGCACTTATAATTGTAATTTTTGTAACAATAGCTTAAAAGATCTAGTTAATATATATATATAAAAAACAAATTTAATCTTTCTTCAATAAAACCCGAAAATTTAAAATCTTAAAATATTTAATAATTTCTCATTGATGATGAAAAGAACGGTCTTCTGAATTAATGAAGAAGAATTCAACCACTGAAATATTTTAGGAGAAGAATTCTTTCCTCCTTTTTTATTTTATATTTCTTTGATCAGATGAGAATATAAGTAAATGGATGTGAATCTCAAAATGAAGAACTCTGAAATAGCATTTTTATTTGATTTGGATGGTTGCTTATTGGATACAGTACCATTTTTTGTAAAAATAACCGATGAAGGATTTAAGGAACTAGGTTTCAACAATGTTCCGCAAGATATTCTTTTTAGGGGTTTAGATAATCAAGATCTCGATAAATCTGACAAAAGATATATTTTCTCTCTTTTTGAATGGATCGGAAGAGAAGGCGGTATTTCAGATAAAAATCTAATTCAAGAATTTATGACAAAGGTTGGTTTAAAATATTTAAAAATGAAGGAATACGGCGTTAATTTATTTGATGGTGTTCCTGAACTCTTAAAAAATTTAAAAAATAAAGGATTTAAAATTGGTTTAGTTACCCAATCATCATTAAAAGACCTTCCAAAAAAATTAGGTGATACTCAAGGTTTTTTTGATTCTATAATGGGTCGAGAATCAACGCGAAAACAAAAACCACATCCTAAACCTGTTTTGATGGCATTAGAAGAATTAAACGTCCTATCAGAAAATGCATTTATGATTGGAGATACGTTAGAAGACGTGTTAGTTGGTAAAAATGCAGGTACTAAAACTGTGGCAGTAATGTCAGGTATTGTTAGAAATGAAAAAGATTTTGAAAAGCTAAAACCCGATATTATATTGAAAAACGTAATAGAAATATCAGATAATTTGAATGAGATTTTATCTTTAATAAAATAAAAAAATTGGGATGATTAATCTATCAATTCATCCATTTCTCTTTTTGGAACTACATCCAAATCTACTAACTCTTGCATTACAACTTCGATTATTTTATTCCTAGAAATCTTCTTTGGATTAATTACCTCTACTAAAACGTTTTCCAAGAATTTATTCTTCTCATCATAAATTAATTTGAAATTTAGGGTGTTTGAGCCCCACCGAGCACCGGATTCTTCCCATTCAAGGTTCCTTAAACTTGTTGAAACGTCTTCTTTTGTTTCCACTACTTCAATATCCTTACTTTCTAAGTACCCAATTAGATTTTCAATATTGCAATTTCCATTTATTTTCATATTTACTCTTAAAAACTTCGTCATACGTCCCTCTAGTAATTTTAGGAACTTGAATAAACCATAGGCAATTCCAATCCATATTACTCCTGCCATCGCAAAAATAGCGAGATTTCCAGCAAGATAATTACCCATAAAAAATGCATTACCTATTGCTTCGCCAGCAGGTTCCATAAATATAGTTTGAACTAAATCAAATGCGACAGATCCCGCTAAAATTAGTTCAATAATGTCGAGAGTAACACTTTGTCTATCACTTGTTTTTGCAATGTTTTCTAGCGATCGAATGGATTCTTGGGTTGTTTCAGTAAGCTTTCGCATTTGACGTTCTGACAAAGAATTAAAAATCTCTTGAACTCCTTTTACTTCATGTTGAAGGGCTTGCATTAAATTATCAATATCTCCACTTCTTCTTTCTAAAATCCTAAAATATTTTTTCATATCTAAAAAGTCAATAAAATATTTCATGTGCGAAAGTGCCTCTAAATCTTGAACTCTTTTGTCTAGGGACGTGATAGAATTTTTTAAATAAGGTAATATGGAATTTAACAATATTATTTCATTATATACATTTGATAAATTTGTTTGGATTGAAGAAATTAACTTTGCATTCAATTCAACAATTGAAAGCATGGTATCTCTTATTTCCCCACAAGAATCAAAGAGAACCCAAATTTTTTGAAAGAAATTACTTAAAAATAAATCAAGTCCTGCAATTGTCATGTATGTTCCTAAAATTTTCTGATATTTTTTGTGTTCTTTTGATATAAGTATCATGCCTTCAGTTCCTAGAAAAAATAAACCTCCCTCAGGAAGATCAAGTCCTTTTAAAAATTCCTTTAATACTTGATTTAATTCATTTTCGTAATCTTCTCCATCTTGAAAATTGGCTGCTTTCATTTCTCCTGCATGATTTTGGGGAAGTCTAAAATCTTCTGCCATTAATACCAAGAATTTATTTCTATGTGTTTCATGATGATTATAAATAATTTCTAATAAATTATTTTGAAAATTTGAAAGAATTGTTTGTATCAATAAGCTTGAATCTTCTACCAAATCGCCTAAGACTCTTGTTATATGATCTAAAGAAGTAAGATGTTCTCTCACATCCAATTGATTTAAACTTAGGAGACTACAACCATAAATTATTGAGCCATCTTCATGAACATAAACTCCAAATTTTTCCTCTTGAATGATTCCTTCATCTTCTGGAAAGTGTACTTCTGCTTTAAATTTTACAAAATTCGTCAAATCAAATTCCTCAACGTACACAGAAGAACAAACTTCATCAGTTCTAAACGTACTTTCAACCGGTTCTTCGTCTATAACGCTCGTAAGTAATGCTCCTTTTATTTTCTGGACACTTCCTAATTTATTGTTTAAATTAACCATTTGGTTTATTCCAAAAGGGATATATTCACCAATGATAATTTTAGGTTTGTGTAATAAAACCAAAATATCTAATTCATCTTTAATATTATCTTTATCATTAAGTCGTATTGGAATAATCGTCTCATTCTCAATAATTTTCTTTTCTACATTCTCATTAGGATTTATTGTCATTTTACATTACCTTAAAAAAGAATTAATAGAAATTGTCTAAATAAAACTCTTTTGAACAATATGAAACATCTTCAATGTCTAAAAAAGAACTCTCAAAGAATTTATGCGTTTTATTTTCTTTACATGCAAATACAAATTTAATTTCTTCATCACCTAGGTCATACCAATCTTCTTTTTTCTTATTTTCTTGAGATATTATCTTTAATTCCATTAAACCACGGCATTCATTACAATAAACTATTTGATCTACAGGAGCCCTGTCTTCATCTGTGAGTTTTTTTAGAGCTTCAAGCCCTTTATCTGTAATTTTATAACCATTGATTATTGTATGGTGTTTAGTTGTTAATTGGAGTTTTTCGATTAATCCTAATTCTCGCATATCATTGACATCATCGACACCCTCTTGGGAAATATTGGCATTCATTCTGAAATTTGTGATGAGAATTGATTGAGGTGCATAATCATAATCAATTGCTTTACGAACTATGGCCTCATAAATCAAGCACATCAATGGAAGTTCTTTGATAAATAATTCTGCGGTATCTAGCTCCATTTCATGATACGAATTTTCAATAACATTACTATATTTAGAAATTAAATACAATATTTTTGGCTCAAATTCTTGATCTGCTGCAATTTCTAAGTCCATATTATCACTCATAAATTAAATTATTTTGGATAACTGAGTTAATGTAATGAACATTAAGATTGAATCCTTTAAATAATTTTCTTTTAGATATCAAAAAATGAGTGGAATTTAAAAAAACGAAGAAATTCCATTTCAAATTTCTTTCAATGTGAAATCTTTAGAACCTAAATCATAATCTAATGCATATTTAATATATTTTATATCTGTGGGTTTCTCAATATCCTTCAATCTATATGAAATTGGTTTTAATAATTCAAATCCATAAAAGTCTAAAGCAACTGGATCTTTACCCGCAAATAAATATCCTAAATCTTTTTCATACCCTCCATGTCTAAATTCTTGAGCTTTAATCATAACTTTAATTGCATCTATAATAATTAGATGTGATTTAATGACTGCATTTAATTCTGTGATTGATTTATGTATATTTTTTACATGAGAATGCATTTTTAATCTCTCTCCCCGAGTTAAGTATCCAAATTTGTCTTTTAAGGCATTTGTAAGTTTTAAAATAAAATGATCTTTAAGTATAGGTAAAGAAATGATATAATCTTGTTTGAAAGGTATTTCTGAAACTCTAAGCGAGAATCCACGATCCGATTTAATTTTTTTAAAACCGTGTTCATAAAAATTAATAAATGGTATTCCTAATTCCTCACATTTATTTAGAATGGGGTGATTTTCTATTTTTTTTGACATTAAATCTACACCGTGTCCATCTCCTACAATAATTTCATCCGCCAAATCTTTTATATTATCGTATACCGCTTCTAACATATCTGGATGTGTTGTTGTTGGATAAAGATTATGGGAAACAAGGTTAACTTTTAGTAAAACTTTACCATTTATTTCATCCTTATTATCGGATATTATTTTTTTAACAAATTCTGCTCGATCTTGTTTTCTAGTAAAATAAATCATTGACATAAATTCTTTCACCTTTCAATTTTAAAAATGATCTTTTCTTATTCTTATTACAAAAACATGCATTAAAAATTCTTCACTAAAAATGAGTGATAATTATGGGAAAACTAAAACCCCCTAAAGAAATTTTAATTGATAATGTTGTTATTGAACAAATTAAAAAGCATTCTAAGAGATTTTGTATCGATAATAATAAAGAAAATTGGGTTGAAGTAATGGGAATATTCATAGGTAAGTCAAAAAAAGATATTGCATATATTTATAGAGCGATACCAATGACTCATGGAACTTCAACTGATTTTCAATTCAGTAGAGATGAATATGTTCTTTATGCACAAATTGATGAAGCTTTATTGGATTCAAAATTCACAATTATGGGTTGGTATCATACGCATCCTGCTAGAAGAGTATTTTTTTCTCAAGAAGATGTTGTCAATCAACTTTCATATCAAACTGGAAATCCCCATGCCGTAGCATTAGTATATGATCCCGAACAAGATACGCCACCAACGAATTTGGGGTTTGATGTTTATCAATTAGATGATCCCGACCAAGGGCAATTTTCTAATTACCATTCCGTTTCATTTAAAGTATTGGATATAAAAGAAAAAGAAAAGAAAGAGCTTTTTGAGAAATTTTATTTTAAAGAAGAAATCATAAATGAGCTATTTGCTATGTCAAAATTAAAAGATTCAGTATCGATAAAAGAGTTAGAAGAGATATTCTATTTATCTAACCAAGAATTAGAAGATATAATTAATAAAGCTATGAAATTAAATGAATTTCATAATTATAAATTAAAAAATGAAGTTATTTATTTAAAATGATTATCCGTAAAAAAATTCTGAACCAGTAGAAACAAGCTGAAAATTATCAAGGAATTCTCCCATAATCAGATGGTTTGCATATGTACCCGTGCAATGACATGGACCAATAAAATCTATATCAAATTTCTTTAATTCGATTATAGTTCTCTGAAGGATGTCTATATTTGCACCTACTAAGTGAAAACCTCCAAATATTGCTGTTACTTTTTTAATACCTGTAATATTGATCGCTTTATTAATAATGTTTATAATACCTGAATGAGAGCATCCAGCCAAAATGATTAAACCTGTATTGAGGCGGAAAATTAATGCTTGATCATCTAGAATTTCGTCCTTTTGCTCTTGTTCTTTCTTAACTGTTCGAAATTTTTCTGGTACTTTCTCAAAATTATTAATCCTTTCAACTTGTCCAGTAGTAAGAATACATTTGGAAAAATAATAAGGTTCAGTGTTAGTAATTAAGTTAATTTTATCGTTGGTGGTTAATCGTTCAATATTAAATGGAATTCCGATGTTTCTCAGATTATTTTTTTCTTTAGCAAATTTTGATTCTAGAGCGTCTGGATGGCAAATTATCTTAACTTTTTTCCGAAATCTTCTGCCCAAAACAGATAATAGACCTCCAGTATGATCATAATGGCCATGACTCAAAATTATTGCATCTAAATCCTGTAAATCTATTTTTAAAACATTTAAATTATTCAATACACCTGTTCTAGATGGCCCCGTATCAAAAAGATATTTGAAAGCCATCCCATTGGTCGTTTCGCCCTCACATAAAACTGCCAATCCATGCTCCGCTATTAACATATTTCGATAAGTTGTATTTTCAACTAAAAACGTGAGTTTTAAATTCTTTACTTTTTCAGAATCATCTATTGGTAAAGCTATTATTCCTTGATCTATTTCCAAATCGAATTCCCTACTGATTCGAATTAAAAATTATTTAATTGTATAGTACAGTATAAATATAAGCCTTTTAAATGATTTTTTTCAAATCAAAGATAAAAATCAAATTAAATATTTCTCAAACCTTTCGTTCCTTTTTTGGTTTTTTTACCTTTTTTTGATTTTAATAATTTAATTCTGTCCCTAATAATTGCAGCTTTCTCAAATTCTAAATTATCAGCAGCTTCTTTCATTTCATTTTCAAGTAAAAAAACGATATTTTCCAAATCTTCCCTTGAAAGAGCTGGAGTTTCCTTATATTCTGCTTCCATTATCTTTAAAGATTCTTGAATCGGTTTTATTATTGTACGAGGTACAATATTATGCTTTTTATTATATTCTATTTGCTTCTTTCTTCTTCTATCGATTTCATCTATTGCTGCTTTCATAGATGTCGTCATTGAATCAGCATACATTATCACTTCTCCATTCAAGTTACGAGAAGCTCGACCAGAAGTTTGGATTAAGGCCATTTCAGATCTTAAAAATCCTACTTTGTCTGCATCTAATATACATACTAAGGAAACTTCGGGTAAATCAAGTCCTTCTCGTAATAAATTAATACCAACTAACACGTCAAATCCATTATTATCGGTTCCAAGCCTTAATTCTCTCAGAATATGAGTTCTTTCAATCGTATTTATTTCTGAATGTAAATACCTAGCATTAATACCCAAGTCTCTTAGATAATCTGTTAATTCCTCTGCCATTCTTTTAGTTAAAGTTGTTACTAAAACTCGCTCTTTTTTTTGAACTCTTTTTTTTACCTCCTCTACTGTATCATCTACTTGACCTTTGGCAGGTTTTACTATAATTTTCGGTTCTAATAGACCAGTTGGTCGAACTATTAATTCTGCAATATTTTTACTATTCTCTAATTCCCATTCTCCGGGAGTTGCCGAAACAAATATTATTTGATTAATTCGTTGAATAAATTCTTCAAAATTTAAAGGTCTATTGTCCCTCGCAGAAGGTAGGCGGAAACCATATTTTATTAGATTATCTTTTCTACTTGCATCTCCAAAAAATTGACCTCGAAGTTGAGGAAGGGATTCATGAGATTCATCAATAAATAAAATATAATCCTTTGGAAAGTAGTCTAGAAGCGTGTATGGTGCTTCTCCTCTTTTTCTATTACTAAAATAAACAGAATAATTTTCAATTCCACTACAATACCCTAAATTTTTAATCATTTCAATATCAAACTTTACTTTTTCCTCAATTCTTTGGGCTTCTATATATTTCTTATTCTCTTTAAAATATTCAACTTGATCTTGCATTTCTTTTTTTATTTGTTTTAAAACATTTTCAATATAATCTTCGGGAATGACGTAGTGTCGTGCTGGATAAATAATAGTTGTTTTTACATCATCTAAAATTTCGCCCTTTAATGTATCAATCTCGGAAATTCTTTCAATTTCATCACCAAAAAGTTCAACTCTTACAGCTTTATCTGAATAATAACCTGGAAAAATATCAATGATATCTCCCCTTACACGAAATTTTCCCCGAGCAAAATCAAAATCATTCCTTTCATATTGCATCTCAATAAGTTTTTTAATTAAAGAACGTCTACTAAAATTTTGATCTCCTTTTTGTAAGAATAATACCATTCCTCTAAAATTTTCGGGAGATCCTAAACCATAAATACATGAAACTGAAGCAATAATTATCACATCTCTTCTACTTAATAATGAAACCGTTGCTGAAAGTCTCATTTTTTCGATTTCTTTATTAATATCAGTTTCTTTTTCTATATAAGTGTCAGTATGTGGAATATATGCTTCCGGTTGATAATAATCATAATAACTGACAAAGTATTCAACAGCATTTTCTGGAAAATACTCTTTAAATTCTCGATATAATTGGGCTGCGAGAGTTTTATTGTGGCTTAAAATTAAGGTAGGGCGTTGTATCCTCTCAATAATATTAGCCATAGCAAAGGTTTTTCCTGAACCTGTTACTCCCAATAAAGTTTGGTACTTACGATCTTCATTTAAACCGTCAACTAATTCCTTAATTGCTGCAGGTTGATCTCCTGTGGGTGAATAATCTGCATGGATTCTAAATTTTTTCATTTCAATATAATAAAAAAAATTTACTTATAAAAAATTAAAGAGGGAAACAGATGTTATATAACTTTTTTATTCTAGGATCGGACTCTTCTTGGGTTCCGAAATAATTCCATTTCATGATGAGAGACTTTTATTGGATGACCTGATTTCACTTCTTTCATTAAACTTTCCAATTTTTTATTTATTTCATCATGATACTTCAAGCTAGCTGCAAATACTACTATAATATTAATAAATTCCTCGATCTCCGCATATGTTGGGTCATAAATCTCAATTTCAACTTTTCCTCCAATATTAAATTTTTTAGAGTCAATAAATGCAATCATTTCTCCTGTGGAATGATTATTAACCTCGTAATCGCATCCGATCGTAAATCTTTTCTCCTTAAATTCAAGAATATCAACTAATCCCTTCTTTTTCTCCAAAAAAAATACGAAAACCTCTCCCATTTTATGCTGTGTTAGTAGTTTCGTGTTAACTTTTTCCAAGGGAAACATTTCTTTTCCTTTTCCTTGGATTACTAGATAGCTAGGTAGTATTTCATTAGCTCCAAGAGAATGTGCAAGCGAAAGTGAGACACATTCCTCAATACTACTAAGCCAAGTTAACGATTTATCGTTTTCTTTGAATAATCTGATGACTAATCTATCATTATTTTTCCATTCATCCTCTCTAATGGCAAAAAAACCCATTTTCTGACTATTAATTGAAAAATCGCCAATAATTTCCATATCCTTTGAAAATGCTCTTGATTTTGATTGCCATTGTTCTTGTTGACGAATACCAATTTCTGCTCCATGCAATGCTGTAATCCAAAAATCAACATTTATTGTTTTCAAGGCTTTTCTTTTTTTAGAATTATCATTATTTACAGATTTAACTGAATTATTTTTCTCCTTATTTCCTTTAGACATTTTAATTCTCCCGAAATAATATAATTAACTTTTCATTAATAAATTTGGTGCAAGATATTTTAATTTTTATTTGTTTCTTAAATAAATTTGCTTGAAATTATCTTAAATTAATATTAGAAAATTATAAAAACGACTTAATTCTTATCTTGTAATGAGGATAACTGAATTAATGAAATTAAACAACTTTATAACTTATGATAAATTATTCATTTTGCTTTCAAATATCTTAGTAATCACTATGGAAACTAATGAAGCCTTCATTAATCGGGGTTAAAATTTTGGATAAAATTGAAAAGTTATATCAAGATGAAAAATATTTGGCGGCAGCAAGAGAATATGGCTTAATTGCTGAAGAATATGAGCGAAAGGGACAATATAAAGAGTTAATAGAAACGGCTCATAAAATTATTAACTGTTATTTAAAATATTCTGATAAGCAATTAGAAGAAGAAAACTTTTTTGACGCTGCTCAAAAACAAATAGAAGCCGCTAACATGTACAATGAATTTGAAGAATTTGAAAATGCCAAGGAATTGATAAAAGAAGCTTTAAAAAATCTTGATAAAGCAGGTTCAATAGCTTTAAAAAACCAAAATTTCCAAATTGCTGGTGATATATTTAGTCAAGGTGCTGGCTATAGCGAAGTGTATTTAGATAAATCAATTACTAACCAATTTTATGAAAAAGCAATAGAAGCTTATCAAAAAGCAGCAGACGAGTTCGAAGATACCGAATATTATAAAAATTATGTTAGATTGCTTCAATTCGTTGCCATTATGAAGGAAAAACTCTCAAAATATGATGATGCAATAATTATCCATGAAAAAATTATTGAGATTTCAAAGAAAAGGACATTTTCCAGCATTGCTACAGAAAGCTATTTACACATCTATGAGTGTCTAATGCAACAAGACAAACAAGATAAGGCTTTGAAATTTTTAAAAGAAGGAGCCAATTTTAATATTAAGGAAGCAGAACTGTCATTAGATATTGATGATTTGATAAATGCAATCTCTACATATGAAAACACTTTAAAAATTTTAAAAGTTCTTGATGATAAAAAAGGAATAATTGAAGTAAGTCAAAAACTCGCTGATATATACTTAGAAATTTCAAATTCATATGAAGATAGTAATTTGGATAATACGGCAAGATATTTAAGAAATGCTGCCCTAATTTATAAAAGTTTAGAAGATAAAAAGTATCAAGAAGAAGCTGCTAAGTTATTTGAAAAAGTTGGACGTATTTTATTTGAATTAGGTGATAATAAAGAAGCTGCTGAAAATTATATGGAATCCAGTTCAATCTATAAAGAAATTGGAGAATTTAAAAAAGCAGCAGATGTTTCAATTTCTGCAACTGAAAGTGCAAAAATGAGTAATTGTAAATTGACAACTGTTGAATCTTTGAGAAATGCATTAGAACATCTTACTGACATTCAAGATGAAACTAGAATAAAATTAGTGGTTCATGAAATAAGTAAATGTCTAAAGGACTTATCTATAGAAGAAGAAAATGATCAAAATTATCACGTTTCTGCGTCGTTATTATATGAACTTGGCACATATTTAGAAAATATAGATGATAGCTCGTATGAGCAAATTTACGAAGATTCATCAATAAAATATATTAAAGCTGCTGATCAAGCAATCGAGGATAATCAAGAGGTAATCGCATCTTATTCTCTGGTTTGTGGTGTATTATTGAATATTGTTATTAATAAAATGGATTTAGCGAAGAATATCATTGAAAAATATGAAAAAAATTCAAAAATAAAAAACCAAAAATATTTCGCTTTGGCAAATTTAGTTTTAAATTCAACTATAGAAGGAAAAACTGATTTCAATGCAATAACAGATCAATTTAAACCTTTGATCCTTAATTCAGTTGAAATCTCTGAATTATTTAATAAGATTAAAGATTTATATTCATAAAAAAAAAGTATCAATAGATAATCTATAAGTATCTTATCAATAAATTATACCACTCAATTTTAGCTTCCGGAGAATTAAAAAAACATATTATAAGAATTAGATAAAATAAAAAAGGTATGAGAATTGAGCGAAGAATATGATTGTTGTGAGAACCCAAATGTTCTTCCATACCGTGGCGTTCTAGTTTGCCGTAATTGTGGAACCGTTCACGGTCCAGTCTTTGCAGAAGCTCCAAAAAGAGCTTTCACTGAAGAAGAGATAGCTTCTCGTAGACAAACTGAACCCGTCTATCGCTCAATAGGTCCAAGGACCGTAATTTCGAAACTAACTACTGATATTACCGGTGCTCCACTATCTGGGAAAACTAAATCGTTATTTTGGAGACTTGCAAAAATACAACGTAGTGTAACATCTACATTTGAGCGAAACTTATCCGTTGCACAACCAAAATTGTACGCTCTTGCATCTTCTTTGGGATTCCCTCCAACTGTTATTGAAGAAGCATTAAGAATATATAGTAAAGCAGTAAAACAAAAATTGACGATGGGTAGATCAATTCAAAATTTAGTAGCTGCATCAATTTTAGTTTCTGCCAAATTACACGATATTCCAAGATCTATGGATGAAATTGCACAAGCTGCACAAATTCCACTAAAAAATTTATCTAAAGCATATCGTTTATTATTGAATCGATTGAAAATCACAATAAAAACTACAACTCCTTCAAAATTCATTTCTAGATTTGCTGCTGAATTGAAATTACCACCTGAAGTACAGGTTAGAGCAAAAGAACTTTTAGAACTAGCTAGTGAACAAATGTCTGTTGCAGGTAAGGATCCAAAAGGTTTGGCAGCTGCAGCATTATATATTGCTGGAAAAGAATTAGGAGAGTCAAGAAGTCAAGCTGATTTAGCAAAAGTTGCGCATGTATCTGAAGTAACATTACGAAATCGAGCAAAAAACATAAAATCTTCACTAGAAAAAAAATAAATTTAATTAATCCCTATTTTTTAAAGATTATTATTAATACAATAAATAAAATTGAATAGATCAATATATTTACAAAAAGAAATATTTCTTTCAAATAAATAATATAAGTTAAAGAAGCCCCTAATAAAAAACCCGTTATTAATCTTTGTTTATTGTTACTTTCACGTCTATATAATCTCTGTAACAGCCAATCTGCAAGTCCCGGAATGACCATTGATATCATCAAAGTAAATGCAATAGGCCATGGAATATATGGTATGAAGAGTAAATTTATTAATAGCATTGAAGTAAATCCCGCAAACATTCCTGTACAACGAGCACATAACCTTATAGAGTCTGTTATTCTTATAGTTCTTGAGTATTGTTCTTTTGAATGATGAGATAATAATAATAGCAAAAAGTCTTTTATTTTTTCTTTTTTATCTCCCATTTAAAATCACGAATTTTCATTGGACTTCCTTCCACAACTTGGACAAAACTGGAATTCCCCACTTAATTCTCTCTCGCAATGAATACATCGTCTTTTTTCATTAATCTTCGGGACTTGTTCTTTGGATTCTTTTTCAATCAAGTTGTCTGAAATTTTATCTTGACGTTGTAATGTAGTTTTTTCAACTATTAATTCACCAGTTCTATCATCCAATTCGAATTTAAGATCTTTCTTTTTTCTCAATTCACCTAAGATTTTGAAAAAATAAACAGTTTGCATCTGTAATTCATGGCATAATTTTACAATAGCAACTTTTTTTCCTTCATATCTCTTTATATGATCTTTAATACGATTTATTTGATTTAACCAAGAAATAATTAAGAATATTCCCATTACTACAATCATTGCAGCCATGAAAATTGTATAAATAGTTATCGAGCCATAAACAAATAGTTCAACAAACACGAGAATTACTGCTAATACGATACAGCATATACCTGAAAAAATGGGATTTCCTCCAATGGATGCATCGTCCAACATTTGTTCATTCAATCGCTTCACCAAATAGAAAAGGGAAAAAACACAATTAATAAATAATTTAGATTATAAATTAATAAAAAGAATTTATCAATTTAAAATTTGTTAATATTGGTTTGATTATTTAACTATTAATTTAAGGAAGGATTTAATTGGTAGAAAAAACAGATGTAATTATTGTAGGTGGTGGCGTTGGTGGTTGTGCTATTGGCGCAATGTTATCACATAGAGGCAAAAAGGTTAAATTATTTGATAAAAATCAAATAATTGGAGGGCGTTGTCTAACATATGAACACCAAGGATTCAAGATAGATCTTGGTGTTCATCTTTTTGGAGTTGGCGATAAAGGATATTTAGGAGATGTTTTACGAAGGATAGAACGTCCCAATGCATTAACTTGGGTAGTTTCTAATAATCCACGTCCAACGTTATTCTATAAAGATAAATCGATGATTTATTCAAGAAAAAACATGGCTCAAGTCATAGGTTCTTCAGAAGAAGATTTTAATTTAGCCATGGCTTTTTTCTCAGAAGTATTGTCCATGAGAAAAAAGAATATTAATGACTTAAAATATGTTGGTCTCTCAGATTTTATTAAATCATATGCAAAGGATCCAAAAGTTGCAAATAAACTTCAAACATTTGTATCTATGATTGCAGGGCAATATTTTGTAACTGAACTTCATGAAACTTCAACTGCTGAATTTATTACTAGCTTCAGACAAGTTGTAAATAGTAAATCTTCGGCTTATCCAATTGGAGGGTGTGTAGCTATACCAGAAGCCTATCAAAAAAAGATTATTGACAGTAAAGGAGAAGTTGAGCTGAATGCTAAAGTTAAAAAGATAATTATAGAAAATGATAAAGCAATTGGAATCGAATTAGATGATGGAAGAAATCTTTTTTCAGACATAATTATTAGTAATGCAGACATTAAAAATACTGTTTTCAATCTGATTGGGGAGAAATATTTTGAAAATGAATATGTAAAGCGTGTGAAGGGATTAAAATATGCCAAACATTGTTTAGCATTGAAAGTTGGATTAGATAAACAAATCAGTGATCAAAAATTGGTTATGTATGTTGGCGCTGATTATTCAGAAATGGAATCAACTGTAAATGAAGTTGAAAAAGGAAAAGTACCTGATAATCCAGGAGGGATGATAACTAGTCCAAGTAATTATGATCCTAATCTTGCTCCCAAGGGATGCCAAAGTATATTTTTTGGTACTGCTTGTCTTGGAGAACAGCCAAAATCATATTATGATAAATGGGCTGAAAAGTGCTGGGAAGGATTCCTCAAGGTTTTTCCAGAGGCTGAAAAACATTTAATATTTAAGAAAATGGATAGCCCTCTTTTAGTAGATTCGTATGCAGGAGAAACCGGAAATGTAATAGGAATAGCACAGACTGTCGATCAAATATATGAAAAAAGACCTTCTCAAGTTTCACCTATCGAAGGCTTATTTATTGTCGGTGCTGAAGCAGGAGGGCATGGAATAGGTGCAGAACTGGCAGCGAATAGTGCAATGGAGTTAGACGATTACTTTATCAGTAAAAATTTATAAATTCTTTTTAATTTCTTTTTTATTCTCTAATTTTAAAAATAATTACGAGAATTATTAAGACAAATACAGGAGTTGGGATTAATAATAATAATATATATATGAAATCTCCTGTACCTTGAACTAATTGGACGCAATTAATTAACATACCAAAAATAAACAAAAAAAAGATTATAATTGGAATGTATTCTCTATTCAATTTAATCATAACTCACCTACTGGAAATGGTATGTTTATATTTGCAAAGAAAGGTTTGATAATGAACATTTCTACTGAATATAACGTTATCAAACAAGTGAGTAGAAGTAATGGGATCATCCCATAAAAGATTAGTGTACCCTTTTTCTTGTCCCATTCATTATTTTCAAATTTTATCCGAACTTTCCCCCATAAGGCTGCAAAAAGGAAAATTACCAAGAACCAACCTAAGAAATTCATAAAAGGAATGGAAAAAATGTCGAGAGTATTCGTCATTTCCCATACCCAATTACCTTTTGCACCTGTATTTAATGCAATTTCTCCCAAGTTTACATTTAGGGGATCTATCCATAAATCAACCATCACTGCAAAAAGTCCACCAAGTCCTGCTGTTAAAATTACTTTCTTTTGTTCAGTTAATTTTTCAGCAATAAACACACAACAATAGGCAAGGATAAACCATCCAAGACAAGTATAAACTGGTATATCAAAAAACCATAAACCTGCTTTAGTAAAAAAATACGTTGGATAAGTCCAACCGAACCGTCCGCCGTATATCCACATGCATTCTTCTAGTCCAGTGAAAATTACAGAACCTGTTAAAAATAGCGAGGCCAGCCAAAACCCATGCTTTTTAATCATATAATGATATAATATTGTTGATAAAATTATAGCGGTAGAATCCCAGAATATGAGTTCAAAGAGGCGAAGATTTTCTGGAAATAAATAAGGTCCTAAATTCGCATCTGGGACAGAAAGTATCCAAGGAAAAAGATGGTGAACAATAGTAAAGAAAGTAATGGTCAAAATTAAAATTGAATAAATAATAATCGCATATTTTTTATCAAAATCATCTATATCCATTGATATTTTCACTTAATAATTAGGTTTTAATATATAATCGATTTTTCCAATTTTCTAAATATTCTAATAATGCAGCTTTATCTGATTTATCTAAACTCCTCGAAATAGGATATTTTTTCAGTTTATCTCTCGCAAATATTGTAATTTCATAAAGTACAGGGTGCCACGCAAAAATTAATGCAATTTCATCCCTTGCTTTTTCCATGTATTCAGCAATTTCAATTGCAGTGAGGTTCTGTTCAATTTTTGATTTTAAAGAGTTGAAAATCTCAACTATTGATTGAGAACCTGTATCTAATGAAAATTCATGATAAACTAGAAAATGATCCTTAAACATTTCAACTGCCTCTTGTATTTCAGTGGAATATTTATCGACTTGTACGTTTAATGAAATGTATTCTTCTTCAAATCCTTCTTTAATGAATAAAACAATTAAGGCTTTTTCTATAACTCTATATAATCCAAAAATTCTATCATCATATGAACTAATTAATCTTTCACCTATTTCCATTCCATCTACATTATTTCTAATATAACTTTTAAGGTAACTTATCTCAGAATCTTTAATATTAGAATCTGAATGTAATAAATTTGAATCAGAATCAAAAATGGCAATATTAACATTTTTATTTAATATATTGTGAACTTCACTTGAAATTGTAACCACAATTCTATTTATTTTTTCGTATGGATTTAAATTTTCTTTTATTTTTATGGATTCTAAACGTTTAAATTTTAAACATAATTCACATGCACCAATACAATATTGTTCACTCTTACCTTCAATTTGCCTCTCATTTGGGCTGCAAAAATCATAATAATTGCATTTACCTAACACGAAAAAAACCACCCTCAAAAAAATTACAAATTTTAATTCAAGTTTAATATTCGTACTTTCTTAAATAATAAAATTTACTTTTAATCATTAATAAACTTAGAAATTAATATTCATGTTAGTTCTTTAATACGCTTTAATTGAATGGATTTTTTTTCTAAAATTTCTTTTATTTTTTGTTTTTGAGCGCTATTCGTACCTTTATGGTCAATAACTGCAAATTTGGCTTTACTTTTTTCAAAGGCTAAAAGAATTAATTCAGATCCTACTTGATCTATTACATATTTTGGAATGATATGTCCTATAGCAATATCTTCATTCTTCTCTAGTATTTTATTGAAATTAGAACAATAATGGGTACCTCCAAATCCAATGATATTGGTGAATGTTAATTTGTTATCCACTACTTTCATTATTGCTCTAGCTACTGCCAAAGCTCCTTCTTTATGGGTCCAATACTCTTCAGAGCTCCCTAATTCAATGAAAACTAAGGGATTTTTTAATTCGGAGGGACCATGATGCGTGACTTCCATCGTTACATCAAAATCTGATAGATTTAATACTTTTTTTTGATATAGTAATTCAAGATAAGCTATTCGTACCGCTTCAGGAGATGAATAAGAAACTGATCTGGGCTGCCCTCCAAAGAGATTGCCGCTTCCCCAATTTCCAGTAGAATGGGTTAATAATGATGGCATCTGAGATTCTGCTTTATGCCTACTTGCATAAATGAAAAGTTCTGGTGTAAAATAATCTGATAAATAATCTGATTCGATTAATTTTCCTTTGATAGTTATTAAATTAACTTTATTTTTATAAGAATAAATGGTGTTATCTTCAAATATTCCGTTTTCTTTAAATTCATATTGAATTAATAATTGCTGTTTTATGGTCTGACTAGCTAAATCTTCCTCTGAAGTAACGATAATTTTCATTAACTAGAAGATATTTCTAGATTTGAAGAATATTTTGGTGATAACTTGCCCTATGAATTTGGTGATAATTGGATTCAAATTATTGATTATTATTTTTTTCCTGCATCAGTTTATCCAAACAAAAAAATCATGGTATATGAAATAGAAGAAATTAATTTATTAGCTGCTCCACCAGAAATAAAGATTAAAAATGAATTAATATTTATTTCTGCAAAATTTAAAGACGAATTAGAAAAATTTGCGTTAAAAAATAATATAAAAGTTGAAAAACGATTTGATATATGGGATTCTATATTAGAAGTTTTTTTAGATACAGAAATCAGTGAAAATGCAAAAATAAAAACATTCGAAGAATTGAAACAATTTGGATTGGATGAAGAAACAGTTAAAAAATGGCGAGAACGAGTAAAAAATCCAATGATTGGTTATAATTTTGGAACAATGCTTTGGGATTGGGTGCATCTCGGACAATGGGATATGTTACAAGCACATCTACTATTTTTAAAGAAATTTGGAAAAGAAAAGTTTGAAAAACTATATTGGGATTCCATGAAAATAGCTCTTTTGGCATATCCATAAATTTCTCTTCTATATTTTTTTAAAAAAACCTAGTCAATATATTGACCAAATTTTCATCAACTCCGTCAAAATATACACGACTTTTTATTATATATGTAGAAATACTTGAGGTATTATGTTATATATTTTAAAAATACGAGGTAATTAAAATGACTACAACTCTAGGTATAATAAGTAATGATGGAGTAATTCTTGCAGCTGACAGAAGAGTTTCTGCAGGCGAAAGTTTTATTGCATCAAAACAAGGAGAAAAAATTCACAAAATTGATGAATTTATAGGAATATCAATTGCAGGATTGGTTAGTGATGCCCAAGACTTAATAGATAGGCTTAGAGCAGAATTTAAATTATACAAATATGAAAGAGGCTATCAAATCAGTTTATCGGCAGCGGCCCAGTTAACCGCAAAGATATTTCATAGTAGTTTTAGACAAGGTATGCCATTATATACGGAAATTATCATTGCTGGGCTAGATAAAGAGAAAAATGAACCCCATTTATACGTTTTAGATCCTAGTGGTGCATTGATCCCAGATAAATATTTTATTTCTACAGGTTCCGGTTCACCAGTTTCTTATGGCGTTTTAGAAGGCAATTATAAAAGAGATATTTCTCGAGAAGATGCTGTGAAATTAGCAGTTAGAGCATTGAATGCTGCCATTGAACGAAATCCCCATACTGGAAATGGAATCGATGTTGCAATTATTACAAAGAATGGATATGAGCTTGTATCTGAAGAAAAAATAAATGAAATATTAAAAGGAGGTAGCTAATAATGATGGGTTTCGATCAAGTTGGTGGTTATGATAGAATTGCAACTATGTTTAGCCCTGATGGTCGCATACATCAGATAGAATATGCAAAAGAAGCTGTTAAACACGGATCATTAGTTATTGTAGGACGCGTCAAAGAAGGTATCATCATGATTAGCGAACAAAAGGAATTCAATAAATTAATTTTACCCAATGAGAAGATAAATCAGATAGATGAAGGTGTTTTTGCAGCTTATTCAGGTTTATTATCTGATGCAAAAGTCTTAGTGGAAAGAATTAGGGTTGAAGCACAAGTTCAACGCTTATATTACAAAGAAGATCCTGATATTAATGTCATTGCTTGGAATCTTGGAACTTATATGCAACAATTACTTCAGCGAGGTATGAGACCATTTGGAGTTTCTCTGATTCTTGCAGGATATGATAGAAATGGTACTGAAGTTCATTTAATAGAACCCAGTGGCGCTAAATTTGAGTGTAAAGCAATTGCAATAGGCAACAATGATTCTGACGTCATGAAAGAATTGGAAGAGAAATATAAAGATGACATGTCTCTTGAAGAATTAGAAAAAATGATCTTGGAAATTGCTAAAAATCATATGGAAGAAAAAAAGGTTGAATATCTTAAGATAAATAGAGCATCTAAAGAAATCACGAGAGAAATTAAAACATTAGAGTAATAATAAAATCTTGAATTTTTTTAAATTCTTTACTTTTTTATTTTAAACTTTTTTTTTATGAAATTATTAAAATAAACGGATTTTCTAAATTATTATTGATATTATAGCTAAAAATTTTCTTTCTCTATTTTAATTTAAACTCCATTAACATTTAAGTAAAATTGGCGGTAGGATGAAATGACATTAATGAACGGTGAAGAATATCGTGAGAGTCTGAAAAATAGAAAACACCTTAAAATTTATTTATTAGGTGAGGAAATTCAAAATCCCGTGGAACATCCTATAATTAAGGCATCTATCAATTCCGTTGCATTGACATATGAATTAGCAGAAGATCCGAGATATAGGGATCTTTTAACGACGAAATCCTCATTAACGGGAAAAATTATCAATAGATTTTGCCATCTTCATCAAAGTACTGAAGATCTTATTAAAAAAGTTAACATGCTTAGATTATTAGGCCAAAATTGTGGAACTTGTTTCCAACGTTGTGTTGGAATGGATGCAATTAATGCTGTTTTTTTAACAACATATGAAATTGATAAAAAACATAACACGAGATATCATCAACGATTCATTGAATATGTAAAATTATTAGAGGAAAAAGATTGGGTCATCGATGGGTGCATGACTGATCCAAAAGGAGATAGAAGTAAAAGACCATCACAACAGAAAGATCCTGACGTTTTTTTCCATGTAATAGAAACAAGAGATGATGGCGTGGTAATCCGAGGTTCTAAAGCACATCAAACGGGTGCTGTTAATTCACATGAGCATTTAATTATGCCCACTTTAACAATGCGAAATGAAGAAAAGAAATTTACAATCTGTTGCGCCATTCCGGCAGATCATCCTGGGATTACATATTTTTATGGTCGCCAATCTTGTGATCTACGAAGATTAGATGAGAGCGAAGAAGGTAACGTGGATTGTGGGAATCAATTTGGGGGACAAGAATGTTTAATCGTATTTGATGATATTTTTGTTCCCAATGAACGAATTTTTATGTATGGTGAAACCGAATTTTGTGGACAATTAGTTGAATCTTTTGCAGGATATCATCGTCAAAGTTATGGTGGATGCAAAGTGGGTGTTGGGGACGTGCTTATTGGAGCAGCTGCAACGATTGCAGAGTATAATGGGGTCCAAAAAGCCTCACATATTCGCGATAAAATAACTGAAATGAATCATTTAAATGAAACACTGTATTCTTGTGGCATTGCTTGCTCGGCAAACGGAATAAAAACAAATGCAGGAAATTATTTAATTGATCTTTTGCTGGCTAATGTTTGCAAGCAAAATATTACCAGATTTCCATTTGAAATTGCTCGTCTTCTTCATGATATTGCAGGGGGGTTATTTGTTACATGTCCTAGTGCTAAGGAATTAAAAAATCCTACTTCTAGAAAAATTATTGAGAAATATCTAGCTGGTGCTGAAGGGATTGATCCAATTGATAGAATTAAAATGATGCGATTAATTGAAAATTTAGTGTTAGGTCGAGCCGCAGTTGGATATTTGACAGAATCAATGCATGGCGCTGGGTCACCCCAAGCTCAAAGAATTATGATAAACCGTCTAGCAAATTTAGAAGAAAAGAAAAAATTAGCTAAAAAATTAGCTCAAATTATTAATTTCTAATTTCCTCTTTTTTTACGGGAAGCGAGCTAATATAATAAAACTCTTCTCTTTAGATTATTTTTTAAATTATTAAAATTCTTTAGATATTCTGTGTTATTAGATTAATCAGTATTTTTAGAATCTTTACGTATTACTATAAAATCTATTTCCATCTCGAAGCTATATTTACTTCCATTAGTTTTGATTGTATTTTCTTGTATGAATTCAATGATTTTCATCTCCATATCTTTTAATTTTAATAAATGATCATGAGTTCTACAACTTAACAGAAATTTAGTTAAATTTATTATTTGATTTTTATCGAAAATTATACCAGCTGTTATTTTTTTATGTATAGGATGAAACCCCTTAAAATAATCCTTTCCACGTAATTCCCAATCTGTTAACATCGGTTCAAATCCATGAATTTCTTTAAAAAAAGTATTCATTAATTTTTTATAAAATCCAGAGCTAGAAACCATTGTTATGATCCAAATACCTTGAGGGGCTAAAATTTCATAAATTCTATTTAAAATTTCCTCGGGGTATGGTGCTTCATGCTTTCTTATAATCTTATAAAGAGAAAAATTTTGGATGATCATATCAAATTTCTCTTTGGTCCTATAAACAAATACTTCGACACTAACTTTTCTAAAATCGCTACGTTCACTAAACTTTTCTTCAATTTTTTTATTATTATCAATTAAGATAGCATCAATTAGCATGTTATTTTTAAGCAAGAACTCTTTTAATTCATCAATAAGATTTCCAGGGCCGCATTCTAAGTTGACTATTTTACATTTTTTTCCAGCGAATCTCTCTCTAAAATTAGTATCTAGAACATTTTTTATATTATTTTTGATTAATTCTTGCTCATTGGACAATTTCAGAATTAATTCTTTTCCAGAAAAATCTAAATCATGATGAACTTCCACCTCTTCATCAGGTGTTCCTTCTATATATAGTAAATTTCCATTCAATATGGTTTTAAATTTCTCATTTTTTAAACTAGGATATTCTTTTACTTTATCTGAAAGTTTTTCTCTATCAAACTCAGATATCTTTCCAATAAAGGTTCCACCACGAGATTTATTCAGCCATTCTATATCTCGTAACGAAGAACTGATAGTCACGGACTTGTAATCTGGAAAATTGAGATCTTTTAAAATCTTCTTTGTTATTTCTTTTTTATTGAACCCATCTTTATCTCCTATAATTTTTAAAAATTTCCCAGAATCATCGAACTGTACCTGAGATGCAGAGAAATAGCCAGAAAATCCTAACCTTTGTTTAAGTAGTTCACAAAAAATTTTTGGGGTTCTTGAAATTAGGTATATTAAATATTTATCTTTATATTCTTGAATAAATTCTTCTGCTTCAAGAGGAATTTTATTATCAACATGCCATTTACAATGTTCTAGAAAATTTTGCATTGTAAAGTAATTCTCCTGCTCAGGATTTGCCGAATATTTTATCAAAAGTTGTGATAATTTGTTTAAATAGGCATTAAAATTGGAAAAATTATCATTTTTCATCTCGTAGGAGATCTTAATGGGTATTCCAAATTTATCACAAAAATTAGAAATAAATGACTCGGTTAATATTCCAGAATTGATAAAAATAATTGCTATGTAATTTCGTTGATTCTGAATGAAATAATTATTTAAATATTGTGATTTAATCGGAGTTTCCTCAGAATCTAATTTCATTATTTCAATTGATTTATGGTCTTCTATTTTATTAAATATTATCTCATTAATATCCGGTTTAGAAATTTTTTTTGCTTTAATTTTCTCGAATAGTAATTTTATACGCGAATCTATATCTGCACATTCATATTCTTTTATTGATAAATAAAATATATCTACGTTCTTGGATTTGAATTTTTCAGATAATTTAAAAAAGAATCGGATAGCCTTATCTAAATTTAAAATTCGATAATACGTCTTTATTGGTTCTTTTCTAATTAAAATTTCGGAATTTTTTACGTTATAAATATTAAAATAATCGCCTCTCTGAAAAGATTCCGAAGACAATATTTCTACAGTATGACCATTAAAATAATCATATATTGGAAAATCCTTTACTTCTCCATTAAATTTAAAGGGAATTTCATCATTATTTTCTTTTATTGCATAAAAAACAAAAAACAAAATAGTATATATCGAAGTTTGAATATATTTTTTCTTCGATCTCTGTAGATTATTTATAATTTGAAAATATTTAGAAGTATTATTAAATACATAATTAAAAAAATAAGCTAAAAGAATTATTCGATGCCCTCTATATATGGATTTATTCTTTTTTTTATTTAATTCTTCTTTCTTCTCAACCATTCGTTCAAAAACCATTTTAATTTCCGTGAAAAACTCTTCCTCTTTTTTTAAAAACTCCTCATTACTCATATCCTCGCTAAATATTGTACATTCATCAATATTTGTGAAATCATTATTTAAAAATTCTAATCGAAGATTTAATTTTTTTAATATTCCTTCAAGAGTCCATATTTTTATCACCTTCTTAGATGTTTGATATTTCTGGCCTCAATAACTCAATTAAGAAACATATATTATTTAGAGTAAAATCACCAAATATTCATCATTTATTTGTAAATTCAGTAAAAAAAATGAAATTTTTTTACCAAAAATGAAATAGAGACATATTATTAATAAATTTTATTTAAATAATCGAATATAAGACAATCATAAAGTTTTTAAATAAACAAAAACATTTTTTTAATATTAAAAAAAAAGTAGAATGTCTCTAATATTTTTTTATTTCTGTCAATTTTAAATTAACTCTTTGCTAAATGGAGGAGATCAGAAGTACACACTCGAATTCTGAGAAATTAATTAGAGAAAATGCTAAATATTTCTCTAGAAAATCCTTAAATTAATATTTTTATCGGTATAATGTTGAAAATTATATTCTCCAATTCTTAATAAACTAATTTCTTTGACACTCTAAGATCTTTTATTATTTATCTTTTCATCTGACGCAAAGTACTTTGCTCAAAGATTGTGATAGAAATTAACCAAGTTTAACATCTTTTAATAATATTATTGGAAAAATGCATTTTTCAAACGAAAACATCTTGGAAATATCTTTTTTAAACCCGGAAAAATCCATTTTTTTAACATCTCAAATGCTTTTTTCTTAATTAATTAAAATGATCAGAGGAAGGTTCCAAATAGTTCTGGAACTTTCCGCTATGATAATATTTTATTAAGGATTTATAACGATTATATATGCAGGAAAGCTAACTAAAAGAACCTTCAATTTAAAAGACTAGCTTTCCATTGCGTAACAATTACTTTGGTGATGCAAAATGTATGAAAACAAGTTTTTGATGAAATTTATTGAAGTAATAATAATTACTTTAAACAAAAAATACTTCTATGGAAATTGTTTTACGGGGATTTTAACTGAAAATGATCTTTTACTTTTAAGTGACCTTTTAGGAGCTTGTGAATCATTTATGTGCACGTTAACAAATGAAAATTTACCTTTAGATGAAATTCGGCAAGCAACTAATTATTTCATATTAGAATCGAATGAAGAATTTTCTGCAGCCATACTTGTTAAATCAGAAGAACAGGATAAAATAGAAATCTTAAGACAAAAGTTAAGACTTTTATTATTCGAAATAAATATCTCTTGCGAAAAATACAAGAATCTTGCCCTTGTTAACTTAGAAGAAGTCAAACCAATAATAAAGGTTTTGATTACAAAGTATTTTGCGTAGAAGTATCAAATTAACTTCAAAATAAAAGAATTTAAACCTTAATTTCATTTTTTTTTAATGATAGTAATTTCGTTGAAATCGAAAGAGAGTCTTACAATAAAAAATTAGAATATTCTTTATAATATTTTTTATTTGGAATGCTTTCTCAACTATTATTTCAAGATCTTAAAAGAATAGTTGACCAAGATATCACTATCAATCAAACTAATTCTCATTTATAATACCAAATGTCTCTATTTTTTACATAAATTCTTTTTCAAGTATTATTTTTTCTTTCATTGCAAGATTAACTTGCCATATTTTAGTATATTCATAACGATTTTATAAGAAGTTGTTTATTTAGATAATTTAATTTTTATCAAAAAACCTAGTCATTAAAAAATTGAATTAACATAGTATAAAATAAGATTTTAATATAAAAATCACAAAAGTTTAGTCAATTAAATTAAGAAAATTTATATTATCCTATCGGTTAATATTCTTGTAGATGGAGATATGATTATGGAATTTAATTGGAATTTAAATAATAAACCATTGGAAAATTACATTCAAACGGGAGAATTGAAACAAGAATTTGACTTTCTCGAAATGGATGAATATGAACAAGATATTATAGCCCTATTAACAATAGAGAGCATTAAAAATAATTCAAACTCCATACTATCTTTTCAAGGAATTAAAAGAAAACTAAATACTCATCAACAAATATTGTCGAGAAGTTTAAAGCGACTGGAAGAAAAGGGTTTTTTAAAGAAATTGAATAATGATTATTTGTTGACTAACAAAGCTATTTTATATTTTTCTGATCAAATTAATAAAATGATTAAGGATGAAAAACAATTTCAAAATAATAAATTAGGAATCAAAACGATATTTGGTACCAATATAACTCGCGATGAATTCTTGAATACATTAAAAGGAACATGGTTTTCGAATTTCAGGTATATTGGATGGTACAAAGGATACGATTTCGTACGATTAAAATGGCTTACAGAATCGAACGATTTCGAAGGAAATGCAACTTATCAATCGGGAAAAATAATGACAGAAACAAATAAGCTGTCTCCAGAAATTTCTGATGAAAAATTAATAGACAAAAATGAGAAATTTAAGGAAAAATTGATCAAAAAATTATTTGATTCGTTATCGGAAAATAAAAGAATTTATTATTTAAATTCATTCATGGTTGATGAGTCTAAAGAAAAAATGTATGAAAATCTTGCTTGAGATGGTAAATATATGGATGATGAACCTGATTTATTTGAATTAATGAGAATTTTAGGTAATGAAACCCGTCGTAAGATTCTAGAAATGCTTAGTGAAAGACCTAGATATTTAACCGATTTATCAAAGGAATTAGACAAAGGTCAACAAGCGATTTTAAGACATTTAGAAGATTTAGAAAATTGCGGATTTCTTGAAAGTTTTATTGAAAAGAGAGGTCAAAAATCCGTTGGAAGAAGTAAAAAATTTTATAAAATCACTCAATCAAAACGTATATTAATTGATATTTCTCCAAACATGTTCGAAATTCAATCTTTGTCATCTCTACCCGATACCGACGAAGATGAAATCGAGGTTGAAGTAGTTGAAGAAACACCATATTTAGATAATTTACACGAAATAGAAAAAAGAATGCATAAATTAACAGAAATTAAAGATCATATGGAACGTTATAAAAAATTAAAGGATATAGAAGATGATTTACAAAAAGAAATCATCCATTTAAGAGATGCAAAACAAAAAGGAGAACTTTTATTATTAGAACTGAATGAATTGAAGAAAAAAATTTTATAATAATTAAATTTTATAGATATGGATTGAAAAAAAATGGCTCCAAATGAAGTACAATTGCGAGTTGCTTCCATTGATGAGCGCTCGGCATTTAGAGGTTGGGTTCGGATTGACCCTAGAGTAATGGGTGAATTGGATATAACAACTGGAGATATAATTGAAATTAAAGGTAAAAGTAAGCGTACTGGCGCTATTACTATTCCTGCAAAACAAGAAGATGTCGGCTCTAAATTGATTCGAATGGATGGATTAATCCGCCAGAATGCAGGGGCCGGTATAGGAGAATTTGTGAAAATATCAAAAATAGATATTGTAAAAGCAAAAAAAATAATATTAGCTCCGAATAAAGATATTGGTAGGGCTATCGAAGGAAATAGATTGAAAGGAAATTTGGTCAATAGACCTATTATTAAAGGTGATGTTATTAGCGTTTTACCTGCCCAAAAATCTCAATTATCTCAAGGCATGGCACCTAATTTTATCGAACAATTTTTTGGAGGAGGAACTGCACCAAAAAGAAGAACTTCAGGTCTTGGTGAATTCCGATTCATAGTGACTCAAACTGAACCCATTGGAATTGTCCAAGTTACTGACAAGACTGAAATACAAATTTCTGCTGAACCAGTCACGATTCCAACAGGTGCACCTTTAGTTACATATGAAGATGTTGGTGGTTTGGATGATGCAATAGTTCGTATCCGTGAAATGGTTGAATTACCTCTAAAGCACCCTGAACTATTTCAAGCATTAGGAATACAACCACCAAAAGGTGTTTTATTGCATGGTCCTCCTGGAACGGGTAAAACATTATTGGCCAAAGCGGTTTCTTCTGAAACAAATTGTAACTTTCAAGTTATAAATGGACCTGAGATAATGTCTAAATTTTATGGTCAATCAGAAAGTAAGCTGCGAGATATTTTCAAACAAGCTGAGCAGAAAGCTCCTTCTATTATATTCATTGATGAACTTGATTCTATTGCACCTAAACGAGAAGAAGTAACCGGTGAAGTAGAAAGAAGAGTCGTTGCACAATTATTAGCATTAATGGATGGACTAAAAGATCGAGGGAATGTTATCGTTATTGGTGCTACTAACAGACCAAATGCTGTGGATCCTGCTTTGAGAAGACCAGGAAGATTCGACAGAGAAATAGAAATTGGGATGCCGGATCGAAAAGGAAGACGAGAAATACTTACAATTCATAGTAGAGGCATGCCACTAGCAGATGATGTAGATCTAGATCAAATAGCAGAAAAATCGCACGGATTTGTAGGTGCAGATATAGCAGCATTAGCTCGTGAGAGTGCCATGGTCACGCTACGAAAAATCTTACCGAAAATTAATTTAGATGATGATATTATCCCACCTGAGATTTTATCTAAACTTCGCGTGTCCAAGGATGATTTTGATGAAGCAAGAAAGATTGTTGAACCAAGCACATTACGGGAAGTTGTCATTGATATTCCTAATATTAAATGGGATGATGTCGGTGGCTTGATGGAAGTAAAAGCAAAATTAATGGAAGCAGTGGAATGGCCATTGAAACATCCTGAAATGTTTGAAGAAGCAGGAGTTAGACCCCCAAGAGGTGTTTTATTATTTGGTCCTCCAGGGTGTGGAAAAACTTTGCTTGCAAAAGCAGTAGCTACTGAATCAGAATCTAATTTCATCTCAATAAAAGGCCCTGAAGTCTTTAATAAATGGGTTGGAGAATCTGAGAAAGCTATTAGAGAAGTGTTTAGAAAAGCACGAACTGCCGCTCCATCTATAGTTTATTTTGATGAATTAGACGCAATAGCACCACGAAGAGGTTCATATGCTGGCTCTCAAGTATATGAAAGCGTCCTAAACCAGATTTTATCTGAGATTGATGGACTCGAGGAATTGCAGAATGTTGCAGTTATCGCTTCAACAAATCGTCCTGATATCATAGATCCTGCTTTATTGAGACCTGGTAGGTTTGATCAATTAATTTTAGTGCCTGCACCCGATGTTGATTCGAGAAAAGATATTTTCAGAGTCCATACTAAAAAAATGAATCTCGCCGAAGATATTAATTTAGATAAATTAGTGAAAGAAACAGATGGATTTAGTGGTGCAGATATTGAAAATCTAGTTCGAGAAGCAGGAATGATTGCCATTCGAGAAGCTTTTTTAACAAAAGCTAAAATTAAACAAGTTACAATGATGCACTTTGAAAGTGCTTTAGGGGAAGTACATGCCACGATCACTCCTGATATTATTAAAAATTATGAAGGCATAGCTAAATCGATAAAAAAAAGAAGAGCAAGCGAGACTCGAAGCGATTTATACGCTTAATATTCTTCTATTTTTTTAAAAATTCTTTGATATTCATAATTACTAGCTCAGGGTCATCATACATTATCCAATGTGACGATTTTTCACTTTTTACTATTTTTAACTTCTTCACGTATTCTGGTAAGTATTCTAATTGAACAGGTTTAAGATAATCATCTTTCATACCCCAAATTACTAATGTTGGAACGTCTATTTTTCCAGTTCCTTGGTAGGGTTCTACAAAGGCTTTATAGTAATTCACGGCCGATTTGACTGCATTTGGTTGGGACCACGCAGACTTATATTTTTCTTTATCTGCTTTACTGAAAGCCTTTCTATTTTTAGTATTTTCAAACACACTAAATTTTAAAGCAAAAAAATCATTTTCAAATAAGAATATTTCACCGCCTTCTTTTTGAAATTGCATAACGTAAACACTCGCTTTTTTTTGTTGTATATCTTCCTTCATGGTCTTTTGAAAAATCACTGGATGTGGTGCATTTAAAATGATTAATTTCTCCACTAATTCAGGATATCTTTCAGCTAGAACCCATGAAATTATCCCTCCCCAATCATGACCTGCTAGATATATCTTATCTAATTTTAAAGCCTCACATATCCCCCGAACATCTTCAATTAAAATCTCAATTTTATAATTTTGTATTCCTTCAGGTTTATCTGAAGTATTATAGCCTCTTAAATCTGGAATTATCAATTGGAAATCTTTTTGTAATTCGGGAATTAAATTTTTCCATCCATACCAAAAATCTGGAAATCCGTGCAGTAGAACAAGTGCCTTCCCCGACCCAGAAATAATTGTATGGAGATTGATGCCATTAGTGTGGATGTATTCTTCCCTCAAATCATTTAATATTGTCATTATTTCTTACACCATTTATTTATAATAAATTCTAAAATAATAAAATTTTGATTAAAAAAATTTAAAATAGTAAATTTATTAATTTTCTAAAGATTGAAATATTCAATTTTTAATGAGAGATGTTTTTATGCCATTTGATGAAGATGATGCAATTGAAATTGCACTTTCAGATAAAAGAGTAGAAGATTTCGATGGAAAATATCCCGAAGCAGTCTTTAACATTGAGAAAATGTCTCCTAAGAACACTGAAGCTTGGATCAAAGCAAATCCAAAAGCTGATGTGGGTAAAACGCCTCCAAAGAATCTGTGGATTGTTGAAATTGAAGAACTTGGGAAAGAAAAATTAATTTGTATTTTAAGTCCAAATTCAAAGAAAGTACTTGAGACCAAAATTGAAGGTTCTGAGGCGTTTCCAGAGGAGGAAGAAGACGAAGAAGAAGGCGAAGACGAAAAACCAAAGAAAGCTAAAAAGGCTAAAAAATAAATATTCGAAAACTTTTTCCACTTTATTTCTTTTTTTTAAATTTAACGTGTTAATTTTTTTATTATAAATAAAATGTAAATTTATTATACTTCTATTTGATACTATTAAAATGGAGATTTTTAATGGAAAGAATTTTTAGAACATATTTAAAAGAACACATCCCGTTAGATCAAATCAAATTGAAAGATCCAATAGCAATCCATGCAATGCCTGGAATGGGAATGGTCGGTAAAAATGCTGTTGACCATATTATAAAAAAATTAAAACCTCAAACAGAGAAAATATTAGACATTTATAGCACTGCTCTTCCCAGTAATATTATAATCGAGAACGATGGAACATTTAATGCTCCAAAAATCGAATTTTATATGTATCATAATGATGATTTAGAAATGGATTTAATTTTAATAACAGGAGATGCACAACCAAAATCTATTATGGGTACAAATAATTTATCTGCAGTAATTTCGGACAATTTACATAAACTCAATGTAAGATTTATTATTTCATTAGCAGCAACTCCTGTTAATACTCCAAAAGATACTCCAAAAATTTTTATGACAGTAACAAATCCTGATGATATCGAAAAATTCAAAATATTTGGGGTGAAAAATTTCATTCGGGGTGCAGTTACAGGAATGAATGGGTTGGTAGTCGCTTTTTTAAAAATGGAATACGGCATTGACGGTTGTATTTTACTCAGTGAGACATATCCTCATTTTATAGAAGATTTAAATTCATCCATTTCTCTTGTTAATTTTCTTTCTGAATATATCAAGGTAGATATTGATATTGAGGAACTAAAAGATAAAGCAGGTCAAGCAAGAGACTTTTATGAATCATTAATTAAGAAGAAGAAAAAGAAAACTAAAGGGCCTAAAGCAGAAGATCTTGGATATATTCGCTAGGTTGATAACATGTCAATTAAGGAATTAATAAATGAGAAACTTGAAATTGTAATTAACTTTTTTCCAACAAATTTATATATTTATGAACTACAAGGCGATAAAACAAAAGGTAAAATAGAATTTCGCTCAGAAGAAATAATTGATGATTATTGGGGTTCCTATATAACTGCCGAATATTCTTGGGAAACCATTCCTTTTGATGAACGAGATAGTGATGGTGATTTAATTAATGAACTCGACATTTATTTTTCGAAAATGATGCCGGTTCAAGAAAGAATCCAGAAATACATACAGTCAAGCTTTGTTCAGTATTTAATTGGAGCAAGGGTTAAACATGTAAAGGGACATCCATATCCTATTAATGAGATACATGGCGTTTGGTATGATGACCATACAGAACGAGTCATTAATTTTAAATTTGTCATTCTTCGAGAAATCTTTGCTGATTGGAAGCCTACGTTAATTCAAATGATTGAATCCGTTCGTTTTAATCTTTAATGAGTATAATTCACTCGATTTTTATATTAGCATGGCAAAGTTCTATCATTATTTTTTCAATTATTTATCCTATTACGTGTTTATTACTAGGATGCATCCTATTCTTCAATGCTAAAAAGGAACTTTTAACAAAATCTTCATAAATTCTTAAAATTTATAAAGGTATTTTCGATTTAGAAATTCAATATCCATTTTTGAATAAAAGTGATACTCGTGCCAAAATCAAAAAAATCACAGGCAGAACAAGTTGCCGTTGTAGAAGAAAAACTTGAAGAACAAATAGTTCCTCTTGTAAAAACTCCCTCAAGATTCGTTGTTGAGAGACTTGGAAAGGGTTTTAGCTTTAATGAGATTAAAAGAGCTAGTATCCCAATTGATGAAGTGAAAAAAATGAGACTTCCCATTGATAATAGAAGAAAGACCATCCATCAAGAAAATGTCGAATATTTGGGAACAAAATTTAGAGAAATTATAAAATTAAGGGAAGTTGAATTTGAAGCCATCAAAAAAATCGAGAAAAAAATTAAGGAGAATATGAAAAATCTTTCTAGCAAGTTATCTGGTTTGTCTAAAAAAGAAATCAAGAATTTAGTTGAAGGCGGTGTAACTTCAGTTGAACAATTGGCTGATGAAGACCCAAAGGTTTTGGCAAAAGATTTGGGAGAACCCGTTCAAAAAATATCAAAATGGATTAAAGAAGCTAAAAAAGCTGTCGTTGAAATGAAATATGAAAGTGCAATTGCTGAGCTGAAGAAAATTAAGGATATTAGCAGGTCAAACGCTAAAATTATGGCTGCTTTGGGTATTATTAATCTTGAAATCCTTGCAGATGAAAAGCCAGAAGACCTAAGTAAGGATATGGGTGTAAATGAAAGTATCACGAGATCTTGGATTGATGAAGCCCAAAAAATTTTAGGTAAAAAACCTCATAAAGACATTGATCGAGGCGCTCCTATTGGAAAAGTATCTAAGAAAGTAAAAACAGAAAAAATTACCATTGATGATATTTTTAATAAAAAGGATGTAAATAAATTAAAAGATTTAGGTATTGATTCCTTAGAAATGCTAGCAGAAGAAGATCCCATTGAATTATCAAGTATTTTTGGTTATAATAAAAATACTATTTTGGGGTGGATAAATGAAGCAAGAAGAGTCCTTGGAATGAATCCAATATCCCTTCATAAAAAAGAGAAGAAAAAAGACATCGAAATAGTTAAAAGTGATATTAAATTAGAGTCAATCGAAGAGGGATCAGAACTTGTTGAAGATGAATCAATTGAAAGCACAGATATTCTTAAACAACTCATGACTATCAAAGGTTTAGGAAAAACATCTGCTGAAAAATTAATAAAAGATGGGAATATTAAATCATTAAACGAATTTAAGAATGCAGATTTAGCTAAACTCGCAAGTAAAACTGGAATATCAGAAAAAAAATTAGAAAAATTTGTTGAAGAACTAAATAAACAATAATTATTGTTCCTTTTTACAGATTTTTATTTTAAATGATATCTAATTATATTTGTAAATGATTGGTAGTAGATTTCTTTTTTAAATAAGAAGTAATTGTTATTTTTTGATGCTGAGTTTAAGAAATTGTTCCAAATGACATAAATACGTTTATTATTCATAAAATATTTAATTACTCATTATAATTATTTTTAAGAACGTGAAAGAACTCTGGTCTTTCAGTATCAATAAATCTTGGTAGAAGCAGATGCCTAAAGATAGTCAAGAAGAACGGATTTTAAAACTTATTAGTAACATGGAGCTAAAATTAGCTCAATTAAGTGATACTAATGGCTTAAAAAAACAAGTTCAAGAATTAATTTTTGATAAAAATAATTATGAAATACGAATTAAACAATTACAAGATCAAATTCTTGAATTACAATCGAGAAATCAAAAATTAGAAAATGGTAATTTGACTATAAAAGAGCTAGAATCTGAACTATCTCTTGCATCTGATGAACTTGTTAGTTTAAATAATCAAATCAGTGAATTGATGATTAAAAATCAAGGTCTAGAGAATAAAATCCGCAATTGGGTGAATGAAAAAAGAGAATACCAAATCAAGTTAAAAAAGACCAGGGAATTAATTCAAGTAGAAAAAGAAAATAATTCAGAAATTAAACGCACGATTAGAAGATTAGAACGGCGTTTACTGCGAGGAGGAAAAATTCAAGCCATTAACATTGCAACGGCTTCAGCAGAACCAGAAAGTGTTGCTGATAAGAAATTTGAAATTAAAGTTTATCACGATAAAATATTAAATTTAGAAAATAAAATTAAAATGTTACAATTACAAATTACAAAATCTCCTGCACGGGATTTAGAGTTAAAAGTGCAAGAACTTGAAAAATTGGTTGATGAAAAAGAAGGAAAAATTTTCCAATTCAATACTGAACGGCAAAAATACGAACAGCAATTAAAAGGATTGCAACAAAGAATTACTGATTTACAAGTTTCATACCAAGAACAAGCCGCAATTCTCCAGAAAGAAAATAAGCGCGCTAAAGACATGGAAGTAAGCATGCGAACTGGAATTAAAGATGTGAATGCAAGAGAAGTTATTTCAAAACTCCAAGAAGAAAATAAAAAATTACGTGAAGATTTACGACAAAACGATAAAGACATAAAAATTCTAGATAAGAATACATATTCTTTTAAGCAACAATTAGATCAAGCAAAACGACAAATACATGCATTATTTAACAAGAATAGAGAACTAATGATTCAATTACAAACTGGTGAAGGATCGAAAACGCAAAAATTTGAAAAAGGTACTGATTTAATGGCTGATGCAGAAGATATCGAAATTGAAATGCGAAATAAAGAACGAAAATTAAATCGCTTGGAAAGCATGGTGAAGAGCTTGGAACAAGAGATTGGCGATTTAAAATACAGTTTGAGTGGTAGAGATATTAAAATCGATGAGTTAAATAATATTGTCAATGAAATGAAAACAGTTATGGCTAAATCAGGTATTAAAATGGGGACTAAAAAGTAATAATACGAAAAAATTGGTGAAATGATCTGAAAAGTAAAATAAATAATTGTAAAATTTTCGTTATTTCTTTAATTTTTTCTTTTATTATTCCTATATTTTTTCTTTTTGATTTTCTCCCTGCTAACAATTTGATATCAAATAATAATCAATCTGAAATTTCTTCTCCTTTCGATTCAAATTTAACAACAACTGAAATATTACCCGTATCTGGTACTGGAAGTTCCCTTTCAACCATTCAATGGATTGATGGATCTCGTACATATAATGACCTATTTTTAAATGGTTATGATACTCCTAATGAAGAAACGATCACGTGGGATTTACCATCCTCCTTTTATGTTAAAACCCTTAAAATTCAAGTGAATAATTTTGAGAGAGAAACTCTTGAAATTAAAACAGGATTAGCTACTTCCGGTACTGTGACAGAAGGTTCAACTGTTAGTGGTAGTTATTTAAGTACTCAAGCATGCGATGGAAGTGTTTGGCGGAT
>RDOG01000016.1 GCA_011365055.1 Promethearchaeota archaeon | reverse complement strand
GAATAAAGGGAAAAACGTGCTTCCCAACGTGATGAAAACCAATAATAATCCTAAACCTTTTCTTATGTTCATAAGATCATGACCTTTTCTCATTAAAATTGAATGGAATGAAAAATTTCAAGTCTCTAAAGGGTAGATGACTTAGGCTACTCACTAATTCATCAGTAAAACTCGAATTTTTCCAGCCCTTTTAATGTTTCAACTTCATTCTATATTTAAGCATTAAAAAAATACGTTAAAAGACATCTGCGCAATATTGCGCTCGAAATTAAAATATACATAAATTTGAGGAAAATAAAAATTTTAATTAAGTTAAAAGTATAATTTTTTTTATACACATTTAAAAATCTTTAGGACCTTAATTATTCATTTTTAGAAATTAGGGTCTAAAATCCATTAAATAAACTTGATCAAAATGACAAAAATGTTCGATTTGGATGAAAATGATGATGCATTCATTCGGCGATTAACTCCAGAAGAATGTTTTTATCCTGGCAAAGAAAATTCACCAATTACGATTGATAAAAACTTTGAATTCCGGTTGGTAGTTGCGCATCGAGAAAAATTATCACAAAATACAATCGAGAGATTGAATAGAGATAAAAGTCCACTTATTAGATTTATAATGGTCTTACGAGATTTTTTAGATAAAAATCAGAAAGATAAAATACTAGAAGAGTTAAGGAGATATTATAAGGCTTGGATGGAGGAATCCTCACGAATAATGAGAAGGGACTTTCCTTTTCCAACAATAACAGACCTTTTAGACCAATATCATTTTTCATTTTACGGAGTTCTCTTGGATTTACCATCAATTCCTGAAGAATTGGTAGATAAGTTGAGAGGACTTGATGATGAAAATGTAAATACGATGCTCAATCTGGTTGAATTGAAAAAACCCGGACTACCTTTAGACGACTTACGTAAATTTGCAAAAAGTAAAGATGATAATATAAGAGGTTTTACCGCTCAACGCCAAGATTTACCGGATGAAATAATTTTAATGCTAGCAGAAGATAAAAATCCTAGAATTAGGGAAGTGGTTGCAGAAAGAGCAAAAAAAATAAAAAAGAATTTAAAAAAAATTAAAACTTTATCAAAAGTTGAGGAGAATTTTGAAAATCTAGATGATGAAAAATTGATTGAAATTGCAAGTAAGAACAAATTAACTCAAGAAATAATACATAAACTAGTAAATACTAAAAATAAATATGTAAAAAGAATTATAGCGATGCGAAGTGATCTATTGAAAGACACAATCAAAAAGCTATCAGAAGACGAATCAAGATGGGTTAGAGAGACATTAGCAGAAAATAAAATTTTAGACGAAAGTACTATTCAAAAACTAGCCAAAGACGAAAATCCTTCAGTAAGAAAATCAATTGCTTTTAGAAATGATTTAAATAGTGAACTGATAAAAAAATTAGCAGAAGATAAAAATATAATTGTACGAGATGCGATTGCTCGTAAAGAAAATCTACCAGATGAAATTATTCAAAAATTCGCTGAAGATGATAAATTTTCTATAAGAGCAGTAATTGCAGAAAGAAAAGATTTATCAATAAATTTAATTGAAAAGCTTTCTAGAGATGAACATAGATTTGTAAGAGAATCTATAGCTAGTAGAAGGGATCTACCAAATGAAATTATATTAAGGCTTGAAAATGATGAAAATTCTGAAGTTAGGAAAATAATAAAAGATTATTATAATAAAAAATCAAATTAAACCGAATTTAAAAAATAAATATTTCAAAAAACCTGTAAAGTATTTCTTTATTAATGAGTTATATTTCAACAATGTTTTATTATTAATATTTTGTAGATATTCTTGCTGAATTTCAGAATTATCCCCTAGAAGTAGCAATCGTTGAAATAAATTGCCATCTCCACTTTTTTTAATTTCGGAATTATTTAAATTTATAATTTCTTCGGAAATTTTTTCTTTTATAATATAATTGTAATAAATATCAACCATTTCCTGTAGTTCACGTTTTTCCAAATGATTATTAACTAAATGATTGAAAAAATGAGCGTGTTTCTTATATTTCTTCCTACAGAAGGGACAAGAATAACAAGTCCCTTTGTTTTTCTGTTCAATTTCCTCTACGATCAATCCTTCCATTTCTTCAGAAATTTCCGATACCATATTATTTCCTCTCAATAATACAAAACTAATTTCATATCATTATATTCCCAGGTTTTTAACCCGTATTATTGGATGTTGACCATCCAACATATTTCAATTTGAATATATGAAGGCCCTTATACAACACTAAATTATTGAATATATAAACCCATTTGGTGGGTCATTAGAAATGATAAAATTCAAGATCCCACTAAATGAAGTTATAGGTAGTAATCAACTAATCATCTAATATAAATTCAAAATGAATAAATCTCAATTAAATGGTAAGAAATTTAAGAAAAGTCAAGATAATCATTAATGGAATATAATGGCACTTATATAACTTTCAAATTGGCCAATATTTCTTATTAAAAATCTTTTTTCTTAGATAATTTTTCATATATAATTTAGAAGAAATTAATATTTTTTTATTAGAATTCAAATTAAAAATACCATCTAAAAACAAGTATCACAAATGTAATAAAAGAGAAAGAGCATAAATTTTAGTTGCATCATATATGATGCATTAAAATTAAAAAAAAAGATAATGGAGGGTAACAAAAAATTACTCATACATTCGAAGAGATTCCAGATGATGTTAGATTTAAACCGTACATGTCATTATATCCAAATATGTGGAACCTTTATAAAGATCTAGGCTGGGAAAGATTCCATGAATTCAATTTGGCTTCAGAAAGCGGGTGTTATGATTTTTTCGAAACTAGATTTAACGAATCTATATCGACTTCACAAGAGATACTAAGTGGGAAAATGCAAACGCCAGAAAAAATACTTTCGTATATTTTAATCTTACCAAATGTAGCAATTCGAGCGGATTTAATGCAGGGTACTCAACGATTATTAGCGGGAGATTCTTTAGATGTAACTTATATCATTTTAAAACATGATACTCAAGAAGTTTTTGCATTACTTAATGGTCATTTGGAAGCAGGGCTTCCAGTGGATTGGTGGTTCGTTCAACCCGATGATGAAGTACTTAATCGTCGCCATAGAAAACTTGGTCATAAATTATTCGAAATTCCTAAAAAAATAAAAGATCTCCGTACTTCATCTTTTCGTTTAATAGATATTTTCAAGGATATAAGAAATGAACGTACTCCTGAATGGGCAACTGCTGACTACATGGTCATTAGCGCTTATGAAACGTTTGCTCTTAATTTACTATATGAACCATCCTCTTATGAATCAATTTGTCAAGGTTTTGATGGATGGGCGGCAAAAGAGATGTATAAATTACCAGATTATGCTTTTGCTTTGATTCCATGGCCACAGATGATAAATATGTTCCTATTTCGAGGTCGTAAATTCTTTACTTTAAATGTCGCAGGTTTAACTACAGAAAATAACCTGTATATTTCACCATTTGAAGAAAAAAACGCAGAATTAGTCAAGGAATTACATGCAGATATTTATGAATGGTATCAAAGAGAAAAATTGGAAAAAGGTGTACCATATCCTATCCAAACTTTAGATTGTGAATATCCAAATTTGAAAAATAAAAAAGACAAGGATAACAGATTTAATTATTTATATCCTCCTGGAGATTGGATTCTGCCTAGTAATTTGGATTTAACAGCTGAAGAATTTCAAAAAGGAGTTTATTTAGCCGTCAATCATGAGACCCCAGTGAGTGAAAAAGTTGGGAATAAGGACATTATATCAATCGGAGTAGGGCGAAATACAATATTCTTTGGTGCTACTGCTAAATCTAGTAAAACAGGGTTTTCAGGTATAGTTAATCAATCAAGAGATGAATTATTCAGCAGTTTACCCCCGGATGAAGCAGCTATAATTGAGAAAATTACTTCAAAACTTCACGTTAGTCAAATAATTCAATTAATTCAAAAAGATCGCCCAAAAATCGAGGAATTTTTCAATAATTATGGATTTTCAAAGGAAGATGCAGAGGAATTCATTAGGATCAGCCAGAAATTAGCAGTAGATCTCGATTCCACAAGAAATTATTTTATGAATAAATAAAAAAGATATTAGGATGAACTCTCGTCTTTAGGGTAAAAAAAAAGTGTGAGTTCTCCTTGATCGTCACCTCGAAGGAAACATTTTGTTTCCTTACATTTTATTTTATAATCATTTTCTACATAATCTTGCATGTGCTGAACAGCCGCTTCTGCTATAGAAGTTATCACGTGAAAGTAGTCTTGGTCCCCTAAATCTTCAGGAGCAATGTTAAGTTTTGTGCTACACATCATGCATTGCTTAAGAGCAATAACAATTTTTGTAATCCCATCTTCTGCTTCCGTTGCAGGAATAAATTTAGGTTTTCCGAATATCTTTTTTGCATCATTTCCTAATATGGATAATAACGTCCACCAAATTTGGAGTCCGACGTCCGGAAGATGTTTTGATAATAAAAATTTTAAGCTAATTCCAAACATGATAGGATTTTCTATTAAATCAGAAACTATCTCTCCAGCACCAGTTTCTGAACCTTTAGCAAGTTCTTTCAAGGCTTTTGGAAGATCTCCCTCATATATATTTCTATATTCTTCAATGACAGATTGAACTATTGATGTTACTATAAACAAATTCATTTTTTCGGATTTTCTATAAAATAATTTATTTCCAAAGTCTCCAAGTCTTCTCTTAATCCAACCTAGCTTTTTTGAAACCATTTCAAGTCCCCTCCTCCATTTTTATTACAAGTTCACAAATATCATCACCACTTCCCTTACTTTTTGTTATTTTACCCCTATACACTTTATAATTGATATTTTTAGGATTTTTTAAAGGTACGAAATTATTAAAGAAACCATTAATAAAACCACCTATTGGTTCACAATTTTTTATGCCAGGTAAATCCATCTCGGGCATTTCATGACATAGGGGACATTTTTTTGTCGTGATAATATAAGTTTCTTCTCCAGAGATTTTCTTAAACTTGTAAGATTTGCCAACAAATCTTGACATTTCTTTAATGAGTTTAAATGGTGTATCCGCCTTTGGTTGATAATAGGTGAGAAATAATTTCGCTGCGCGATCACCAATATTATTAAGGTGCACGTTTGCTTTTTCTAATCCTTGTTTTATATAAAGGTCAGATAATACCGTAGGATAGTACATTTTTATTAATAAAGTGGACATATTCATTTTCAAAAATTTTTTAGGATCACCTCGTTTCAAGAGATCTTCGTTATTCATAATAAATCATCCCATTTTGTTTTTTTTTTAACTAATTGATTAATAATACTTCTTATTTTATCAGGTTATAAAAAAATATTTGAATCCAACTAAGTTATGATGGAAAGAATGATAATTAATATATCTCATATAAAGGTCTATTATTAATTCAATAGAAAAAAACAGATAATGAATTATATGGAAATAATTTTTTGAATTAAATAATAAGGATCATTTATAAAAAAAGGCGGATTTTAACTCTAATAACAAAGACTTAATAATATATGATTTTCTTCTTGCTAATGTGAATGAATCCATAAATCAGTTGAAAATAAAAGCGTTCCAAGAGAAGATATTTGCTTGGTGGGAACGTCATAAAAGGAGTTTTCCTTGGCGTAAAACAAACAATCCTTATAAGATATTAGTGTCTGAATTTATGTTACAACAAACACAAACTACTAGAGTAAAAGAAATTTATCGTGCTTTTTTAAGGATTTTTCCCACCATTGAGAGTCTTGCAAAATCAAAACCATCAGAAGTCTTGAGATTTTGGTCTCAAAATAGACTTGGTTATAATAGAAGAGCATTATGGTTGCATGAAGCCGCGAATCAAATAGTAAAAAATGAAAATTTCCCAAAAACAATAAAAGAATTGCGTGATCTCAAAGGTATTGGACCATATGCTTCGCGTTCAATTTTAATATTTGCCTTTAATAGCAATATCGCTACGGTTGATACAAATATTCGGAGAATATTGATTGCTGAAGGGTTTGCACGTGAAGAGACATCGGATAAAGATTTATTAGAGATTGCGACCCAATTGCTTCCAAAAGACAGATCTAGAGATTGGCATAATGCTTTGATGGACTATGGAGCTATTAAACTAACTTCTATAAAAACGGGTATTAAACCACGTTCTAAACAAAGTAAATTTAAAGGATCAAATAGACAATTTAGGGGTAAAGTTGTTGAATATCTTACAAAAATTAATGTAGCGGAAAAAGAGAAAATTATCAGAGCATGCAAGATACCAAAAGATAAAATTGAGCAGGTTTTAAATTCATTAATAAAAGATGGACTGGTTATTAAAGAACAAAATGAAGATATGTATCAAATAAAAAAATAATAAAAAATTTTTCATTTAAAAAATTGAGTTAAAGCTTATTTTCTAACCGATCAATTATATCATTTTGTATGGGGCTGCCTAAATCCACGAATAATGCATTGTAACCCCCAATTTTTACTAGTAAATCAGGATAATTTTCGGGATGTTTTTGTGCATCTCGTAATACTTCAGTTGATACAACGTTAGGTTGAACTTGCATTCCACCCAATTTAAAATACGTGTCAATTAAATTGTAATATTTTTCTAATTTTTCATCTCCCTTAACTGATAGAGGATGAAATCTTATATTTACAGCAACACCATTAGTTGCTAATTCATAATTTAATTTTGAAATTGATTTTAAAATTGCAGTAGTTCCATTTTTTTCTACTTGGTTCACTGGAGAGAGGCTATTTGAAATAGGTTGGTATGCTTTTCTTCCATCAGCTGAAGCAATAGTTAAAAATCCTTCTAACACATGAAGACCCATGGAATAAGCACCTGGATTAAATCGACCACCCCTCATGGTTTTGTGTTTTACGACTTCATTACAATATAGAGCCCATAATTCTTGTGCAAATTCATCAATTTCTTTTTTATCATTTCCCCATTTATCATACTTATTGATTAAAGTTTGTCTCAATTCTTCATTATCTTCAAAATTTGAATTTAAAATCTCAATAAATTTCGTTAAAGGTAAATTCTTTTCGTCAAAAACGAATTTCTTTAATGCAAATAAAGAATCCACGAAAGTTGCAAAACCATATGCAGTGATGGATGAAAAGTTATATTTAGCTCCACCTGCATGAATATCCTTCCCAGACTGCATGCAACCATCAATTGATGCAGATATAAAAGGTTGTTCACAATATTTTAAAGATTCTTTTTCCCAAATACCAGCTATTTTTGCCGATTTTTCAATATTAAATCGTAATTGTTCTTTTAATGCACTATATAAATCCTCAAAAGTTTTAAAATTTGCTGGATCACCTGTTTGTAACCCATCGATTTGCCTTGAACAGTGGCTATAACCATTATTTAATACTAATTCTAAAACTCCTGGTAAATTGATGAACATTGCACCAGTACATGCCATGGTGTTTCCTTCAGAGGTCGGTTCTACGCATCCAATTATTACATAATTCCGAGCATCCTCTTGAGTGTATCCAGCCTTCATTAATGCTGGAACTATAACTTCATCATTATATAATGCAAGGCCTGATGTGGTTTGAAAGACTTTTAAAGCTTCTAAAAAGAATTTTTTTGGTGTATTTTTATGAATTCTTATTGATATATCAGTAGTTATTGCCTTCATATTTTTTTGAGCTTGAAGAAAAATGTAAGATAAATCATTAGTTGCATCATTTCCCTGAAGATCTATTCCGCCAATAGTTATTGTTTGCGTATTTAAACCTAAAGCATTTGCTGCCATTGAATATTCTTCCTGCAACAACCTACAATTCCAAGTTAGTTTTAAATTTAATTCTTCAATTAATTCCAATGCAATTTCCTTTGAAATCATATTATTTTCTGAATCTTTTTTATAATAAGGGTAGAGGATTTGATCTAACCGTCCTAGAGCAAGCACACTTCGATAATAAATAATATTAGCTATATTTTGAGTAAACCAGATTGCTTGAACTGCTTCATAAAAAGTGCTTGGTGGATGTTCAGGAACTCTTCTTGTAACTTCTGCAATTAATTTAAGCTCTTGTTTTCTGGCGGGATCTTTTTCTTGATCCGACATTATTAGCGCTAATTCAGAATGGCGTCGTGAAAATTCTATTCCAGCTTTATAAATAATTTTAATTGCTTCATAAAAAGCAAACTTATATTCAAACTCAGGATTATCATGACGTAATTTTAATTGAAAATTCTCAGCTTCTTGAATGATTCCTTTATATCCTAAGTTTAATATTTTTTCATATCCAAAACTTAAATGACCCTCGCAAGTTCCAGTCATAATCGCAATATTAGGAGTATAAGCTTGTTCTCGTAAGGGTTTTTCAATAACTTTTTCTTCTACCATCTTATTATAAATTAAATTATCATAAAGTGCCTTTTTTTTCCAAAACGGAATTAATTTTTCCATTTCATCAACTTCAGAATCGGTTATTTGAAATGGTTGGACTTTCCGTTTTCTTATGCGTTTTATAAATCTACGCTTGGTAAAATCGCGAAATGAATACAAATCAAAACAAATCTTTTCCGCTAAGTCCTTGCTCGTTTCATTTCCAACGAGTATCTCATCTTTTCTTATGAAAATAGTCATTTTCTTCAATGTTTCAGCTACGGCAAGTGCTTTCTTTATTATTTCAGGTTTAGATTGATGTTCTTGATAAATTTGTGTAAAAAATCGAGCTCTATCAAGACAAATCTCGTATGGAATTGAAAGTAATTGATTTTTTAATTTTTCAGTTCTCCTTAATATAGATCTGGAACTCAATAATGAATCCTCACTCATCTATCAATTTCTTTATTGGATTAAAATTTCTTATCATATTAATATTAAATAATAAATCAGAATTTTTAATGTAAATAATTATAATAAACATAATAAATTATATGACTATAGAAGGAAATCCATCATAATTATGTTTTGATTTTTTGTATATTTTCAAATTAAACCCAGATAGGATGAATTATGATAAATTTTATAATAATTAAGGTTATAAAATCCAAAATGGCAAAAAATAATAATCCTATATCCCATTTTAAAAAGCATCTAAAAACAAAATAGAATAAATAAGAATTTAATAAGCAGATAAATATTAATAAAGGTGATATTAAAATATTTTTTCTAGATTTTCATCTTTAGATTTAAAAACTTGTAGATTGCCAGACCAATTAATTAAATTCTCCCTGAAAGTATTCTCAAATTCTTTCACGTATTTCTGTAACTGCTTTAAGAGATGTTCTGTTGGTTCTCCATTTAAAATTAGTGCAGTACGAATATAATCACCATCTTCAATTTCTATTTGAAAATTCTTGTAAACCAATTTTTTCATGGAAGTCTCTGTTGAAGATATTTCAGATCCAAAACTTTGAATTGCAGTTAGAAATCCTCCCACTAAATCAGGGTCAATAAAGGGCTTGAAAAATGCTTTTTCATAAATAGTAAGGCCAGTCCCTTTATGAATTACCATTAAATATTTTAAAATACTTTGGGAATATCTTTTCATTTCATAATGATAATTATTTTCTAATTCCTTAATTCTTAAATCAATTTTTTCAAATGGAATCTCTTGGTCATCGAATGAGTTTTTATAGGCTTGAGCATTAGTCTTTGTAATTTCGAGGATCTTATTTAACCAGTCTAATGTTTGAAATTGTAGCTTAATTGATAGAAATTCGGGTAATGTAACCCCAATTCTATATTCATCGTTTAATATTTCTTTCCATTCAAGAATTTCATCAATACATTTTATATCTGGAAAGCTTCTTTCTAATCTATTATAAATTTCCCCTAATAATATTAAATAATCGTTGATAAGCATATTCTCTTTACAAAAATTAAATATATCTAAAATTCTTTGACTAATTTCAAATGAATCAATAATTCGCTGTCCAAGAGTTTCTACTTTTACTTGAACAAGTTTCGCATTATCAACAGCCATTTTTATTAGATTTCTAATATATGCGATAAATCCCGTGGCTTGCTTTAATTCGCTAGTCCAGACATTTAGATTTATTTTTTGATTGTAAAGATTAATTTCTACGATAATTTTTTGATTTGTTACTTTTGCAACACCAGAATAAGTAGCGGATTTAGCAGTTTGATCTAAGTCTATTTGAGATAGATCCAATGCGGAGATTTGATCTAAGGCAATTTTAAATGCTTGAGTATCAGGAATGTTTGAATATTCAATAGAACTAGTTCCATTTAAGAGTTCTTTTTTCCAGGTAAGAATTTCATTCATTGCGACATGTTTTGGAGTTACAAGAGGGCATTTAATCCATACTTCTTTTGGATTTACTACAAGAGATTGAGGTACTCCTTTATAATCTGAATACGAGATTGTTGCATAAATCGTGGATTTACCACAAGTTAAAGGAGTCAAAATGAAATCTACACCTCGTGATTCATTAGGTGATAAAACATCAATCGTTTTAACTTTATCATCAACGAGATATTGTTCTGTTGAATTTAGTAAAACGTGAATTTTTGTTATCGAGAATTCAGATTGATTTTGCACAGCAATTTTAAATCTGATATCTCCACCAACATAATCAAATTCCCTTAAAACATTGATCGTACCTTTCGAATCATAAGGCATTATTATTTTTTCTTTTGCTTTCTTAGGTATATCAAGAATTTTATCTTTAAAATCAAAGAATTTCTCTAGGAAAATTAAATCATGTTCTTTGATTTTGTATTTAATTATATTATTTTCCTGAATTTGTTCAAGTAATTTACTTTTCATTAATTTACTCAAGTAATAATGAATTGTACTATATTTCAAGTCCATATTTTGCTCGATTTGTGAAGCATTAATTTCTGGACTTGAATTTATAATTTCAATAATTTTTTTAGCATTATCATTTCTTAGAAGAAATACCATCTCATCTCTAGATTCTGGGAAATCTTTACTAAAATAAACATTAAATCTCGTAATTTTTTTGCTTCTAATAAATCCAAATTTTTCTAGAATACCTAAATGCCATCTGCCTGCATGAGATCCGATTCCTATTTCTGATAATACATGAGTAAAATGATAACCAGGATTTTCATTTATATATTCAAAGAGTCTCCATCTAGTTTTATTGGCTAATATTTCATCTTTAATTAAACGTGACCCCTCAACTATAATCTTCTCATCCTTTAATTTAAGGTAAGAAGCAATAATTTCGGAATCAGATAAACCAATTTTTTGGGAGCACATATCATAAAATTCATTAAATGTAAAAATCCGTTTTTTATCATATAATAATCTTATTACAGAATAGACCTTTTGTTCCACCAACTCTGTTAATGCTTTAGAATCTATTTTTCCTCACCCACTTGAATGAAATTCTGTTATTTTCACCACTATTCCACTCATAAAAAGACTTTTTTTTAAATATTTATTTTTAATTGAAAGAAGTCTTTTTTAAGGTTATAAATAATAAAAAAAGATTAAATTGAAAAAAATACTTTAAATAGAAATGGTTTTCACTTATCATTTTTAATCAAACCCAATTTCTATTTCAAGTTCTTCTAATTTAAGTTTATATCGCTCGAATAGTTTACCATTGCCTAGTTTCTCTGCTATTTCTAGAATTTTTTCATATTCATTTCTTAAATAATCTAATTTATTTTGTCCTTTGAAAATCTCAATGTTTTCTAATGAAGCATTTAGCATCAATTCTAATCGATCTTGATCAACTTCAAGTGATTTTAAGATGTTAAATCTGTCTTGCTCTTCAAGTGAAAGTAATTCACTTATAAGAGATATTTTTTCTCCAACATCTGCAAAATCTTTTTGCTGTAATAATTCGTGGTTTATTATTTTTTCGTCTTTTAATTTGGATAAAGTTATTATTTTATGATGTTCGTTTTTCTTAATTTTTTCAATCAAATCAGGGTCTAATTGCTTTGTATATTTTCTTTTTGGCTTCGAAAAATCCTCTACTTTTGGTTCTTTTACTTTATACTCTTTTGGTTTATATTCTTGATCATCATCACTCTGTCGTTTTTTGTAAACTAATACACCAACAGTAGCACCGCCACCCCCAGTAACTCCAAAGATAATAATGATTATGATGATTATCCACCTAGTAAAGATTATTTCTACCCTTACATTGTTTGAAACAAGACTTTCTTGTCCTGAATCATCGACTGCTGTTACTGCATAATAATATACACCATCTGTTAAGTCTGAATCTGTGTATGATCCCGTCATTTTGTTTACAGATGCAATGGGTGTAATACTAGTAATACTACTTATTGGATTAGAACTTCGGTATATGTTATAATGATCAATATTTTCATTGACAACTAAATTCCAATATAAGGTTACACTCGTTCCAAATATTTGAACTACCAAACCTGTTGGTGCTTCAATTTCACAAAAATCACTTGTTACTATTAGAGGATTATTTATTAATTTTGAATAAAGATTTTCAACATCTATACGTTGCTGAGCATCATTATTAGCTGTTGAATTTATCATTGCCCAAAATATTTCAGTTTCCGTGTTTGCTGGAAGTGAAGGACCAGTATTATCGTTACCAATGTAAAAAACATGCCCACCACCATAGGCTGTATAGGCAGATATATGGAAATCAGTTGTTCCAGCTTGATTAACATCTACTAAAGTGGCTAGAATCCAACTTTCTCCATCGTTATTAAATAAAGAACGACCATCATAATTATTACTAGTTACAATTCCCCATGTCCAATCATATTCAGCACCATCCGTAATTGGATCCCTTACACTCCAGCTCTCATCTGTTTTATAGTGATGTTCTTCTGCACCAACACCATCTCTCAATCCCCATATTCCTACACAATAATCAGAATCGTCCTTTACACGTGCTCGAGCAATGCCGCTAGCATAAACATCAACTATTGCATATCCTCCTGTTTGAGTTCGATATGCTTGACAAAATATTGGACCTTTATCCATGAATCTTGTACCTGTAGCATCATCACCATATAATTGTAAATTCCCTGCATCTGTCCCTTGAGCACTCATAAAATTACCGTTTGGATCGCTCGTACCTCCCATTACTTGTATGTTTGTAGTTGTTTCTAAGTACCATCGACCACCGAGTCCATCATCAATGTAATCCGTTCCAGTTGTCATATCAGGGTATCCAGGATCGCCTTGACTTGTTGAATCAGAAGTAACACTATATGATTTTGTTGCGTAAGCATTCACGTTTGCCAAAAAAGTAATTTTACAGGATTTCAAGTAATTATATCTTTCAGGTTCATAATCAGAAGCCCATGAATAATCCATCCAAGCTATACTTGCCCCGCAATTGGTCTGTGTATCAGGATACGAACTGATGTAAAATTGATAGATGTAATCTGCAGCAATTGAAAATAAATTTTGACTTTTTTGAATTCCATTTATGTATACAGTCATTATATCACTCGTACAATTGAATTCAAGAGTTATTAAATACCATTTATGAGCTTCATATGTTGTATCAATATCTAGATTTTGATATGTAGGAACACCTACCTTGAAATGACCATCGGTTCCAAATTCTATGGTTGCCTTTGTAGTTTTTGATAGATCACCAGAGATACCAATTCGTATTTCTTTATCAGTCTGTTCAGGCATTATTAAAAAAGTGTAGCTACCAGCAACTGCTGAAGTTGGATTGTCATAATACAATTGAAAATAATCGCTACTAATAGTATCAGTGCAATAAGCGATCTTCCCCCACCCATAATAATTAGGAATAATTTCAATGTTAGTACCTTCAGGTTCTCTTCGTCCCCAACCTGTAGGATCACCCCAATCCGTTGAATCTTCAAAGGATTGCTCTGCATGAGTAATCATGTTCCAAGTTTGTGATGGAATCTCAGTTACTCCATCATACACCCGCACGGAATCGTGATAAGTAGGATCATTAATTAAATCATTAATTCGTTCGGGATAATATCCATCACTCCAGGAAAAATCAAGCGAATCAATCCACATGTAATAATTAGTCGCTGTATACCCCGTGCTAGCCTCAACTTTATCGACAGTTGTTTGATCCGTAGATAAGGGAAAAATATAATCTAATCCACTCGTGTCTTGATAAGCGTATTGATATTCCCCATCTGGTAACGCATATTGAAAGGTTAAGGTATGAGCAGTGAAATTAAAGCTAAATTTACATTTGAAGAATGTTGAGTTATCCAAGTAAATGTTATTACCATTAGAATCATATACTTCGTCATAAAATACATCAGTGGATAATCCAAATTTATGCTGTTCTCCAGGTATTTCACGTCCTGGATTTATGAATCCAAATAATTTATTACTTGATGAGTCATAGAAGTAAATATTGTAATATGCATAATCTGGTAATGAACTTATTGCATAATGAAATTCGATGACACCAGTTGATCCGGATGCATCAATATTTATATCTGCAAAAATTCCACCCCCGGTAGAAGTATCATATAACTCTAAGACTTTTTCATGTCCATCATGCTCTGCTATTACTTGAATTGTTCCATAAGTTCCATCATTAGTCAAAATCCAACCAGCAGGATCTGAACCTACTTCATCATCGTAAAAGGTTATTGTCCCATCATAATTTCCATGATCATTTGTATTATCATAAGCTGATGATAATGTTACTGTAACTGGTTCATTAATCCGATCCAATCCTGCACTTTCAGTTAAAGTAATAGTTCCTGAAAGAGAATTACTAGATAATGGTTCATCCATAATTAAAATTTCATTAGAATCGCGTCCCCCATCGAAATCTGAAACAAAATCAATGAAAAATAAAGAAATAGCCATTGTACTAACTAATAAAAAGGTAGTTAATAATAATATACTCTTTCGTAGAATGTTAGTCTTGTTATTTTTTCTTGACATATTATTCCCCTAGATAAATTTGTTTTTTTTTAACTGATATTTAAAATTTTGTTCTATCATATAAAAGGGGACTTGGCACGTAAATCGATATTAAAAAATATTTCAATAGAAAAAAATTGGGATGTAAAATGGCATGATTTTATTCATTTCAATAAGAATTAGAAGTTCTTTTACCGAAAAATTCTTTCTAATAGGAATTTCGGCAAAATTCTTTTCTAGTGAATAAAATAGTTATAGATTAAAATATCAATATTTAGATTATTATCAAAATTATTGGTACAAATAAAATCGTATTATTAAATAATAAGGATGCAGACTAGATGAATAATAAGAATTTATTAAGAATTATACTTTTTTTAGTGTTATTTTGTTCTATTAATTATATTTTCATTTTGAATATTCCCTTAATTCAAGTAAATCAATTAAATTCTAGTGAAAATGATGTTGAAAATTATTTATTTGTTGAAAGTACGCAGCTTACAAAGATTTTAAATCCAAGATCTATTGTAGAACATGCAATACAAGTAAATTCATCTCAATCCATTACATCCTATTATTTTAATAATACAAATCTCACCACTTTAGGTCAAGCGTTCAATGATCTTGCACCTGGTTGGGAATGTAATCAATTAGATGTAGCTATTTCTAATTTATATGAAAATCGTACGTGGTTAAAAGATCCAGGATTTGAATACAATGGAAACTGGAGCATCTACAATACATCAAGATTAGATTTTTATGGAGATTGGATAGTTGAAATTGCAGATGGAGTTGGAATGAATTCGTCAAAAGGAGTTCATATAATGTTAAATCGTACAGAAGATGGAGGAGATGACTCTTCATTATATACTTATTTAACAGAAGCTGCATATCGACAAATTTTATCAATTAATAGGTCAAATATTAACTCAGCAGGACTTCAATTTGACTATAAGGTTAATTTGGATCCAACTTGGAGTCTAGAAACTTCTGGTACATTTTCGATCTCAGTGGAAATTAATCAAGATTTTGAAAATTATAGACCTGATAAATATTATACATATTGGAGTTACATGGATAATGGAATTCCAAGTGAAGATTTAATAAAATCTCATGATATTGTTATTTGGGATTGTGGTAGTGATTCAACTACAACTTTAGAAGAAGAAGATCGAAATTTACTTGGAAGTTACTTGAATGATGAAGGAAAATTATTTTTAACTGGACATGGTATTGCTTATGATTCATCTGGAGAATTTGATACATGGTTAACGGAATATCTACACGCATCATATAGTGGATATCATTCTGATGTAGATACTGTTACGGGTCCAACTGGTGGAATTTATGAAAATATATCAGCAGTCGAAGTCTTAGGTGGACCAGACTATTTGACTGTCGAAACTGGGGGAGAGATATCTTTTGAATATGACGGAAAAAATACGAATCAAAAAGATGCTGCAATAAATTGGAATTCTTTAACTTATAATAATGCTACGGTGTTTTCTGCTTTTTCTTTTGAGTATATCGTTGGAAAAAATAATCGAATTGATATATTGAATGCCACTTTAAATTATTTGAATTCATCATGTAAAAGTGTTCTATTTGTTGATGATACAAATAATGAATATGGATATTATCATACAGATGCACTTGAGGATTTAGGATTTGACAGAATTTGGAAAAGGGTATTTACAAAACCTTTTTTTGAAATAGAAGAAGAAAACGAGTGGTACAATACGGGAATCGTTTCAGTTCCACTTCAATACCTTCCTAGAAACTCAACTCACGTGAATTTAGATATCAAGATAGGAATAAAGCATGCAGGATCGGTGACTAATACTCCCGATCCAACACCAGAAATATGGGTTGATAACTTTGACTTTTATTTAAAATCAAATTTGAGACCCTCGGATATAAATCTGACAATGAATGGCTTACAAACAGTTGATGAACAATTTGGAAGCGGAAATTATTCTCAAACAACAACTACACCATTTATAAATAATATTGTTGTTTCGAATTTTACTTGGAATCCGAATCCTTTGCCAAATCCTGAACAAGATTTTTATATTTCATTTGACTGCATTTCCACTATTAATTGTACAAAAAAAGCTGAATCGACTTATTATCTAGATAAAAAAGGAGTATCTTTAAATGTTGAATCCAGTGAAAATGCAAGTTGGAGTTTTTTTTATTGGAATATTATACCTACAGGTTATGAGAATCATTATTTGAACATATCCAAACCCATAGATTGGAATATAACGTATGTTGCAGCTCCCTTGAACCAGTCAATTAATATGATTGAAAATTGTACGGGAGTGGAACCAGGTTCTGCATTTTTAATTGTCCCAACTCAAAATAATACAAATTTTCCAGATGGATATTGGTTTTTTAATGCAACTTCTTTTAATTATCATAATGATTTAAAGATACAAGCATGGAACGGAATAGATTGGAATGATGAAACTGAATATTTTGTTGGAAATATGTGTCGAATAAAGCTTCAAGTTTTAAACGAAACTGGAGGAGTACCTCCAGATCTTTCAGCTTATTCAGCAAACTTAACAATTATTGATCCCGAATTAAATGTCTGGTATTATAACGAGACTTTTTATTCGGATATTGATGGGCTTATTTATTTCCCGAACCTAACAATTAATGGTTCAGATACATTTGGAGGAAATTATGAAATAAATGTAGCATGGACAAATGGAGAAGAGATTTGTTATAGAAGCGCAACGTTTACAATAAAACATTCAGCTAATTTAATATTATATAAACCTAATGATGCCCTAATCGATGCGGAGACCATAGTTACTTATGGAGATTTGTTATTAATAAGAATGCGATTGAATGATACAGATAAAAATGAATTAATCAAAGGTTCAAATTTAACTTTGAACTGGACTAATGGTGGACCTACAATACGAAATTTCACGGATCTTGATACAGGAGAGTATGAATTAATTTTAGATACTTCTGAATTACTAGAAATCAAAAATTATACATTAATAATTAATACAACTCACGATTTTTATAGTAATGACACTTTTTCTTTAAAGTTAGTGGTGTTAGCAGATACAATATTGACTTCACCTCAATTCCCGAGAGTTTCAGAACCATGGGGAGAAAATATCACGATAGATTATTTTTATAATCTATCAATTGGCGGAACAGGTATTAATGAGGCAATTTATAAGGTCGAATATCCGGGAATTTATACCATGTACGATTTAACAAGCGGACATTATCAATTAGAATTAAATACATCGACAGTATCAATTAATGAACATAAAGTGAATGTATCTTTTCAGAAACCAAATTTATATCCTCAGAATTTAACAATTAAAGTAAATATTCATGAAAAAGAGACTAAATTAATACAAGATACAATATCTGCAGTCCCTCATGGAGATAATGTGACCATTATTGTTCGATATTCAACTCTTGATAATACTCCTATAGAACCAGATGAGAATCCAGAAAATATCATTTCATTAAACTCATCATTAATGTACAACGTTGTGTATGATAATGGGGGAGATCAGAAATATCATATAACCTTAAACACCTCAAATTTAAATAAATATGATGTAATTAACATAACAGCTCAAAAAAATAAATATTATGCACAATCTTTGCTGTCATTAATACCTTATAGAGAGATCTTCTTAGAAATCGTTCCTTTGAATTCTACTTTCATTGAATTACCCAATAATGTTACTTATACTAATTTGACCCTTTATTTAAATGATACCGAACACAATAGACCAATTAATTCTGCAAACTTCACATTTATCGGATTTAGTGAGATAAATGCAACATTTATTGGAAATGGAATATATAGAATCACTTTGAACAGCGGAAATGTTGTGATGCAACCGTATAATATTTTAATTATTGCCACACCTGAAAATTATTTACAAGATTCTTTACAAATAATTTTACAAGTGAAAAATTGGAGTAATTTTTATACTATTTCATCAGATAACGAGACAGTTCAGACGATTACTCAAGGGGCTTCAATTACTCTAAATTATAGATTTTACAATAAATTTTACGGAAAAAATGAAACCAATTCAGTTTATTATTCTTGGATTTTTGGGTCTGGAACTTTACTGAATTTGGGTAATGGTTATTATTCTTTGGACATCGCAACTAATGGACGCCCAGCTGGAACTTATCAATTGAAGATTACTGTAAATAATAGTGAAGGAGTTTTATTGGCATCACAGACTATTACTATCGTTATTCAGAGCGTTTCCGAACCTTTACCTTGGTGGGTTCAATATTCTTGGATTTTTGGTCCCCTTGTTGGTGTAGCTGCAGCAATTATTGCACTTATTGCGGGGTATTTTACCAGAAATAAACTTCGAGAAAAAGGTTGGGAAAAGAAAATTAAACATATTTATGTCTTACATACTCAAAATGGTGCGCCTCTTTTTGATAGACATGTAGGAGAAACACAAAAGTTAGATTCAGGATTAGTTACTTCTGCTTTATTGGGAATTTCTTCTATTTTACATGAAATAGTTCAAAGCAAGGAAAAAACATCGCGTCTCAAATCAATTGATCATATGGATCAGAAAATTTTATTTTCACATGGTTATCATGTTACAGGAGCCATAATGAGCTCAGTAGATTTACCAATAATAAGAAATAAATTGAATGAATTTACACAGACATTTGAAAAAAGATATGCAAAAGATTTGAAAAACTTTCAAGGGGAAACAGCACCTTTTATAGGAGCTAAAAAAATTGTAAATGAAATCTTTCCATTTGAAAAAGTCGCGGAAAATCTTGAAATTACGGCTCAATGGGCCATTGATAATATAATAGAAATTTATGGGACGATATCAATGGAGATATTACAAACAATTGGTTTTGGTTTAACAGACTTAGAACATATTCAAGCAGGAACCGGTATGGCAAAAGAAAAGCTAGAACCGCTAATAAGAACATTTGGAGACCTTAATCTAATAGACTCCAATAATAAAATAACTAAAAAAGGAAAGGCAGCAATAAAAATATTTAAAGAAGAAAAAGAAAGATATTTTGATTTTAAAAAGATAATGGAAAGAGAAATGGATTAAAAAACAAATTACTCCTCATCCTTTTTTTCTTCAGCAGGAGGTTTTGAGTCTAATTCTGCGGGTTCCCCTGGTATATTATCAATTACATGATCTCGTATTTCGAACACTTCATTTGCTTTTATTAAGTAGGTTTTTTCGTGTTCAGTTAATTTCATCAGAGCAGCTTTGAGAGTAGAATATTTAAAAGCCTCCATTTGATTTTTCATATCTTCAACGCGATTGTTCATATTTCTTAGCTCACCTTGAATTTTATCAAAATTTGTTTGTGCCTTTTTTACATCAGCTTCTTTTTTTCTTATTTTTTCTACATTCCTATCGACTTTACTCTCTTCTTTTTCCAATTCATATTTCTTTTTCTCTAAATCTCGTTCTGCTTTTTCAATCCTTGTTTCTATTTTTTCTTGTTCATCTATTGCATTATTCAATATTTCGGTTTTCTGTGATATTCTTTCAAGTGGAGTTAAATAATCTTCTCTAATATTGGTGATCATAATACTAAATGATTCAATAATTTCTTTCTTTTTTAGATAGTATTTTAATACTGCTTTTCTTAAATCTTCATCCTCAATATTCTTTGACCAATTTGATAAAGCTTCATTTTTTTCAATCTCTTCTTTAACTACTCTTTCCTTAGCCTTATAAACATCAGCTTCTTCATTTTTTAGTTTTGTAATCGCAGCAAAATCCCCAAGACCAAGTTTATTCTTCAACTTATCTAAAAATGACAAATTTTCACCTCAATTTTATAATAAAAAAATTTCATAATTAACATTGATTATTAATAGATTGATTATATCTTATTAAATTTTTATTTCATTTTATTTGGAAAACTCTTAAAAATTCAGAATAAGCTGTAAAATTAGCTTTGGATTACTTAATTAAGAAATAGAAATAATTGGTGATAATTTTGAAATTAGAAGGACGATTAGCTATAATCACTGGATCTGGTAGAGGTATAGGAAAGGCAATTGCACTCGCCATGGCTAGAGAAGGGGCAGATATTGTTATTGCAGACATTATTGAGGAAAATGCAAAAAATACAGCAGAAGAAATAAAGAAATTAGGGAGAAATACTATTGCAATACATGCAGATGTATCAAAACGCGAGGATGTTCAACGGATTTATAATGAAACCTTTAAGATCTGGGATAAAAATAATGTGAAATTGATCTTGGTAACAAATGCAGGCATTACAAGAGATGCACTCTTCATAAAAATGACAGATGAGCAATGGCATGAAGTTCTTGGAACAAATTTAACAGGAGTTTTTTATTGTTGTAAGATTTTTGCACCTGTAATGATTGAAAATAAATGGGGTAAAATCATAAATATAACAAGTATTGTTGCAAAAACTGGAAACGTTGGTCAGGCTAATTATTCTGCTACTAAAGCAGGGATAATTGCATTTACTAAAACACTAGCTAAAGAACTCTCATTTTCAGCACCAATAACCGTTAATTGCATAAGACCAGGATTCATTAAAACTCCAATGACAGATGCAATACCTGAAAAAGTCAAGGATATGATTACTAGTCGCATTCCTCTTAAAAAAATGGGAATGCCAGAAGATATTGCGAAAGCAGCTGTATTTTTAGGTTCTGATGATGGAGATTACATGACGGGGACCGTGGTTGAAGTTACTGGCGGTTTAGATATGTAATTATATCAGAAATCTTTAATTTTTTTTTATATTTATTTATAGAAAGAAATAAAATAGAATATAAATAAAACTTACTTATAATAATAATTTAAGTGAGCTTATTATGGATAGAGAAGCTTTTTATAAATACTTATTTCTGATTGCAGGAATTTATAATATTGCAGTTGCTGTACCCATGCTTTTAGCTTATCCTTTCATGCTTCCAGTTTTAGGGTTATCATTACCGAATTATACTCTTTGGATGTATCTATTTTTTGCTTATGTCATTATGTTTGGAGGAGCGTTCATATGGATTAGTACGAGCTTAAAAGAGCACAAAAATCTAGCTGTACTTGGACTAATCGAAAAAATTATTTCATCAATTCTTTTTATCAATTTTGTTTTTAGTAGTGGATCAATCATGCTCCTTATTTTTGGTCTCATTGACTTAGTATTTGCAGTAATATTTGCAGAATTTCTTTATAATTACTAAAATTACGTGTTAGCATTCCTTGTCTATTAAAATTTGTTTCAAATTGAAATTAAATATATATTTGAAGAATATTAACTACTACTCGTGTTTAAGATGCTAGATAAAAAATTAGAAGAATTAGCTCTAATAATTGCTAATTCCAAAAGATTAGTAGTTTTTACTGGAGCTGGGATATCGACAGAATCAGGTTTACCAGATTTTCGAGGTCCAGATGGCGTGTGGACTAGAAGAGATAAGGGATTACCTCCAAGACCCATGAATAAACCATGGTCAGAAGTAGATCCAAATCTAGCTCACACATCGATCGTTGAATTACAAAATATTGGCAAATTGGACTTTTTAATATCACAAAATGTTGATAATTTACATTTAAAATCTGGAATAAGACAAGATTTAATCGCAGAACTACATGGAAATACCACTTTAATGCGTTGCTTGAAATGTGATGCCAGAATGACTTTTAAAGAAGCTAATTGGGATAAAAGTGTCTGGGGAACAGGTTATAGAACAAATCCAGTTTATAAAAACCAACCAAAATGCCCAAAATGTGGAGGACGCATTATAAATAGTATAGTAAATTTCGGAGACTCTCTTCCTGAGAAGGATTTACGGGAAGCCATGGAACATTCTGCAAAATGTGATGTGTTTTTAGTAATTGGATCTTCATTAGTCGTGACACCCGCAGCACATATGCCTCAAATTGCTATAGAAAATGGGGCAAAATTAATCATTTTAAATGAAGGAAAAACGCCCTTTGATAATGTTGCAGACATTAGATTATGGGATAAAGCTGGGGAAATAATGTCAAAGGTTATTAAACGAGTGAAGGAAATTTTGAAATTAAGTTAAATTATTTTTTAATAAAAAAGTGTTTAATTATCATGAATTTTAAAGCGATTGAATTTCTAAAATCAGGGAACCTTGAAATACAGGATTATGACCTAGATTTAGATTCTGCGCTTCAGAGCTTTAACAAATACCTTGAAGTTAATTTAAAAAGGATTATTGGATTTAATAACGCACTTTTTCTTTCAGGTGGGATCGATAGCAGCATTTTAGCTTATAAATTAAATGACCTAAGGATTGATTTCAAAGCTCTAATTATTGCAAATGAGAAGGAACCTGATTATCGGAATGCAATTGAAATTGCTGATAAATTGGATATTGAAATTAATGAAATAAAATTAACTCTGGATAAATTTGAGAATATAATTCCTGAAGTTATAAAAATATTGTCAGATACTGAAGAAAAGCAAGTAAATATTGCTGCTCCTTTTTTATTGGGAGCGAAATATTTACAAAAAAAAGGTTTTGAAATCGCTATTTTAGGTCAAGGTGCTGATGAATTATTTTGTGGATATCAACGTTATGTAGATTTTTTACAGGTAAATCCCGATCAATTCAAGGAATTCCATTTAAACGATATCAAAGAAAGCGTTTTACAGAATTTTACTAGAGATAATGCTATTTTTTCGAATTATGGAATTAAAATTTGTTTACCTTATTTTACTGAAAATATAATTAAATTAGCATTATCAATACCAGTAAAATTTTTGGTAAATAATGAAGTAAAATCCCCAATTAAAAAATTTTTTTTGAGAGAATATGCTAAAAAACTTGGAATTCCAAAAATAATTCACGAAAAAAAGAAAATAGCCATTCAATTTGGCTCTGGGTCCTATAAATTGCTTAGAAAGATTGCTTTAAAAAATGGATTCACTAAAGAAATTTCCGAAAAATTTGGATATCGAAGACATGTTCAGTTATATTTAGATTATTTAGCTCAAGAATTGGGAATAAAAGAGCTTGGATTGAATATAGATGAAATAACTAGAATTTTAAAGATTTAAAATATAATTCAGGGTTCATATCGAAAAAAAAGGTTAAATAATTCAAATTAATATGTAAAATTAAGATGGTAAAATTTAATAAAGCTATTTTTAAATCATCTCATAATTCCTATAGCGGAGATTTGTGCGGAAGAAAAGGAAGTATTCAAGAACAATTAAATAATGGAATTTTGGGTATTGAACTTGATATATATGGTTTAAAAAATTTTCAAATTGGTCATAAAGCCCCAGGTCATGAAGTTGATCTGAGAGGAATTAAATGTCTCGATTCAGAAATGAAATTTTCATTACATAATTGGCTAGAACCAATCAAACAATGGTCTGATGAAAATCAAAATTTACACCCACCCATTACTCTTTTTTTAGATATTAGGTTAATAATAGAACATTCAATATATTATGATTATGAAGAATTAAATAATGTAGTTAAGAAAATATTCAACGATTCAATATTTTCTCCAAGGGATCTAAACAATTCGGATTGGCCTGATGTTAATAAATTAAGGGGTAAGATAATTATTGTTTTGACCGGGGAAAAGGGTGTAAAGTGGCGTTATATTAATAAAATTAAAAATGAAAAAAGAAATTGTTTTGCTTCATTCTCATATAAATTGGATGGAAACGGGAAGAGCGGCAAAGGTAAAGAATTACTTGAAAATTCTCAATTCATTAATGTAAGAATAAATGATTGGAAATGGGCAAATGAACAATTTAAGAAAGAGAAGATCATTCGACTTTATTATTTTGATGAAATTTTTAAATTAAAATCATATTATAAATGTAAAAACATAAAATGTAATTTTCCCGCAACAGATTATCCTTATGGAGAAATATATAATGAATTTTTAAAAACTTTATCCAATAATCATCTGGAAATGGAATTAATAGGGGCTTAATATTAAAATTTATAGTAATCCGATTTAAATTTTCTAGGTTTTTTATCTTTTCTGCTAATATATGTTTTTTCAGTGAAAATATAGAGATTATCAATTAAATTTGAATTTACAGGCTCATCTAAATTTATTTCAAGCTCGAATTTTTTATTTTTTGTAGCTTTCTCTGTTGATTTTACATTTTTTCCATTTATTTTAATATAACGTATCTTTTGATGAAAATATGTATTAGATGTTGACCCTCCTTGAATTAAAACATCCATACCAATTTTTAAATATCCATTATCAAGAAGTATTGTTCCATTTTTGGAACTTTTTGAATAATTTTTTATTGAACCAATTTGAATTAATCGCCAATGCGATAAATTTGTTGGACTTTTGTGTTGTTGGTCCTTTTCTGTAGGTTTATCAAAATAAAAACCATGAGTAAAACCTCGATTATACTCTTTTTTTAATTCATAGATCCATTTCCCAACCATTTTTTTTGAAAAATTTCCATTGTAATAGTCTTCTATTGCCTCACGATAAATTTTACTGATTATTTCAACATAATGTGGACTTCTCATTCTCCCTTCTATCTTAAATGCATCAATTTTTGCTTCGATTAATTGAGGAATAAATTCAATCATGCATAAATCTCGCGAATTAAGAAATCGCTCTCCATCGTAAATATATTCATTATTTTCTTCGTCAATCACTCTCCATTGACGCCTACATGGCTGAACACACCTTCCACGATTTGCAGAATATTCTTGAGATTGACAAACATCCAATGAAAAGTAACATCGTCCAGAAATAGAAGTGCACATTGCACCATGAACAAAAACTTCAATTTCAGCTTTTGATAGATTATTTTTTATTTCAGTTATTTGTTTTAAAGAACATTCACGAGCTAAAATTAATCGAGATGCACCTAATTCTTCATAAAATTTTGCAGCTACAGAATTTGAAATATTAGCTTGAGTAGAAATATGAAAGGGAATATCAACTTCCTTTGCATATTGAATTGCTGCAATATCATGGATGATAGCACCATCAAATCCAATAGATTTTGCATTTTCCAAGATTTGAAAAAGAGATTTTAATTCATCCTCGTAAATTAAAATATTAGTTGTTATATATGCTTTAAGACCATTATCATGACAAAGTTTTACCGCTTTAGGTAGATCATTTTCTGAAAAGTTGTCTGCTTGCATTCGCATATTAAAAGATTTAGCGCCAAAGTAAAATGAGTCTGCATATTTTAGCCCGGCCTTAATGGCTTTTATGTTTTTTGCGGGGGCAAGTAATTCAACTTTCTTCATTCTCTTAAAATTATTATCCTCGATTTATCAATTTAAATCTAATCAATTTAAAAAATTGACTTCAAAATTAGTAAAGAAAGGTTTATATAAAGTCGAGCTTTATATAAAACATAAATAGATATTAATCTATTTTTAAAAAAAAAAGTGATGAAAATGATTGATGAAAAAATAAAAAATATATCGAATTCTATGAATGGTCCAATAAAAAAGGGTCAAAAAGTTATGAAATTAATTTTTCTCGTCCATTTATACGTATATATTGCTGTTAATCTTTTATTACTAGGAATTAACTTTGTTGGATGGCAGGGATTTGCTTGGTTTCCTTTACCATTGATTGGTTGGGGTATCGGTATAGCTTTACATTATGCATTATATAAATTTTCGATTTCAAGGAAAGTTAAAATTATGGATGCAATTTTCATCTTACACTTCATTACATATGCTTTGGTCAATCTCTTGTTGATATATGTTAATATTAGTAATCTCTGGGAAAATTTTAATTTTTGGTTTCTTTTACCATTATTTGGTTGGGGTATTGGGATAATAATACATCTAACAGTAAATCAATTGTCAAAATCAAAAGGAAAAACAGTCAGTGAAATGAGCTTCATTCTACATTTAGTTGCATATGGTATTGTGAATTTCTTCTTGCTCTATATTAACATAAGCATGTTTTGGTTATCACAATATTTATGGTTTCTTTATCCATTAGTGCTTTGGGGCATTGGAATAATTTTTCACGCAATTACAGCAAAAATAATCATTAATAGAAAACTAAGTGGAATTGGTTTAACTAGGCTTGTTAATAAAATGTTGTTAATAACAAATATCGCTTATTATAGTTGCGTGAATCTTGCGTTATTATTCCTCGGAATACTTGTAATTCCACAAGTTTATACAGGAACCCTATTTATGTGGCCAATTTTAATAGCATTGCATGCAATATATATTGGTCTCTTTCATTATTTTGAAAGAATAGTCGTTTCATTTAAAGCTGTAATTTTTCATGCAACAATTTATGCTGCTTCATATATTGCTGCCTTTATTAGACCACCAGTATTAAATTCTTTTACCATAAATTGGATGATTTTTGGAGCATTGATATGGGCAATTGCTATTGCTATTCACTTAGTACTAGCAATAATTTGGGAACGTTCTGAACATAATTTAAAAGTATTGAATAGATCTGTCTTTTTAGTTCACTTATTTGCATATGTTATAACAATGATCACGTTGATAATTTTAAATCTAACAACTTTCACGGGTCCCCTCTGGTCAATTGTTGCAGCATTTGGATGGTTAGTTGGACTTGGAGAACATTATGTATTATATTTATGTTATGAAAAAGAAAAATTACAAAAAATTAATGCTAGAGGAATTTTAAAGATTTCAACGTATATTCATATAACTGCCTACGTATTGGTAGGAATTTTATTGATTTGGATTAATTTAAATCTAGGAGGCTTTCTTTGGTTCATTATTGCAATGGTAGGTTGGGGAATTGGCTTAGGACCACATTTAATTATTAACAATCTTGTTAATAAAAAATAAAATCAAATATCTTTTTTTTAATACAACTATGAGAGGATATATACCACCATTATAGACTATTTCGAAATGTGATAAAGAGAAAATATTACTTGAAGATTGGATGATTGGTTTTCCGTAAATTCCTTAAATTTATGAAGAATATTTAATGTTTTTTGTCGCGAATCCTGGACAACAGCCTAAATCCATAGCCGAATCTACAGGATAATCAACATTTTCTTTGATAAAACTGAGAGCAAGAGGATTAAAGAAGTTTGAAATGTTCTCCAGCCGATCTGCAGCTATTTGACTTGCCCCAAAAGTGTATTTCATCCACATTCACGAAAAGCTTGTAACGATAAATTTTTATCTGAGATGAATCCGTTCTACTCCAATTCTTCTAATCCAATGACTTTGAAGGGAGGTCGGGGTGCCGTTCGTGTATACTTCACAGCAGGGTAACCAATTGTCATAGCAGCTAAGATTTTTCCTTGAATTCCCAGAAAATTCTTTCGAATTTCTTTATTCTGTGATAAAAACTGAGCAAAACCTATCCAACAAGTCCCTAATCCTAAAGTCGGAGCACAAATCATAGCATGCGTCATAGCAATATCCGCATTTACAGTATCTAAAGGAACATTTGAATATAGAATAATAACATGTGGCGCGTTATGAAAGATTGGATCTATACCTAATGCTTTTTTTTCGTTGAGTGGGTTGATATATGTTCCGATCAATGATGCCATTTCATTTTGAATTAATTGTGACAGATTTTTTATCTTTTCGTCATCAGAGAGAATAAGGCATTTTAATTGTCTGAGATTACCGCCAGTTGGAGCATATCTCATTGAATTAATGACTTTTTCCATTATTTCTTTTGGGATTTTTTTCTTTTTATATTGCCTGATGGACCTCTTAGCGCGAATGTATTGATCAATTTGGTCGTAGGATATTATGGTACTCAGATCCCTAACACCCTCAAAGATTAATGGTTCATCTTTCATGTTTTTATAAATTATTGCATCTTCAGGACACACAGAGATACAATGCCCACAATTAATGCACATTTTTGTACGATTAAAAACCACAAAATCTTCCACTTCATTTATTTCAAAGACAACTCCAGGACATTCTCGTACACATTGTTTACAATTTATACATTTCTCAATATCGATTCCTTTAATTGGCATAATATATCCAGTTTTTTTCCCTATATAATTTTTTTTAAAATATGAGATAGGATCTAAGAACACTTCGACCTATCTTTTGTCTGAGAGTGTTAGTTTAATTTGAATAAATAGAAACATTTTTTCTTTGGATTTTAAAATTCAAAAATAAAAGGTTCATTATTTGGCTTATAATTTTCATCAACGCTTGAAGCATTAATACAAGTGGTTTTTCCCTCTTTAGTTATTCCATATCCTTCATGAATGTGTCCAAATATGTGAAATTTAGGTTTTATCTCTTGAATTCTATGAAGTAAATCTTCGCATCCTTCAGATGAATTCTTTACAAAATCTCCATGACCTAGTGGAGGTCCATGTGTAATTAAAATATCAGTATCTTCAGGAATAAGAGCCCATTTTTCCTGTAATGGTTTACCTCGTTGTAAATTGAATGCCCAATCATAAAACCAAGGAGTATGAGGAGAACCGTATATTTTAATGCCTTCAATCTCAATTGAAGTATTTTCTAAGTAAATACAGTTTTTTAGTAAGGATTTGGCAAGTTTTGGATTTTTTTCAAACATCATATCATGATTTCCAGCAATAACAATTTTGTAATCGTGAGATAAAGATGCTAAATGTTCGTTAAAACTAGAAATTGCTCTTTTCTCACCTAAATTAGTGAAATCTCCTGCATTAATATAAACATCACCTTTAGGAACCTTGAAATGGTGATGCAATTCATGGGTATCAGCCATGCAAACGAATTTCATATTTATTTCATTTTAAATTTCTAAAGCATTCTTTATTATCTTTTTGACATTCTCGAATGTTTCTTCAAGCGAATTTTCTGTATTTATTAAATAGATTTCAAATGGATATTTTTTATCTATTGTCATTTGCTTGTATTTATCTCTAACAGTCACTAGATAATCTTTAGTCTCCCATTTTTCGAATTTTCCCTCTTTTCGTTTGATTCCTTCTTCAATATTGATATCTAAAATAATTACTAAATCTGGAAAAATAAATGTATCAGAATCTAAAATCATATCGACATCCTCAATTCTAAAATGCAAGTCATGCATATCTAGAAGATTACCTAATAATATCGATTTTTGATACGCAATGGTTGAAAGAAAACATCTTTCTGCCAATAAAACGGTGTCATTAGAAATTTCTTTTATTTTTTTTTGTTGTATCAATCTATCAGCCACAAATAAAAGTGTATCAATCCTATCATCTATCCCATATGTTCCTAAAATATCAAGAACTTTACTACCTGGTTCTTCAATCGTTTCAGTTTTAATGTTTTGTTCCTTTAACCATTTAGATACGTTATTAACCATCGTTGATTTTCCGCATCCTACAATACCTTCAAACACGATATATTTCTGCATCTCTTTAACCTTAAAACTTTATTTTTAATCTTATTGATACGAAAATCAATTAGAAATAAAAAATTAATTAAATTTTGTCGGATTGAGTAAAAATAAAAATGGATTATTTTATTTTTAAATTAATTATTCTTCAAATTCAGTTGAATCAAACATTCCAATTCTTGATTCTTCTTCTTCTTCCTCTTCTTCTTCCAAGCTTAATTTGGATTTCTTCTTTAGAGGCTTTTCTTCGATTTCTTTTATTGATTCTGGTTCTTCTTCAAATACTTGAACAGGTTCTTCATCAAGAAATTCTTCAGCAGCATGAATTCTTTTGATGAAATCAGCATGAATTTTTATTGGAATAACATTACCATCTTGTTGACTCGAACTAAAAAGTTCTAAACGAACTTCATCTTTATTGGGATCTACTTTAGTGACTCTTGCTTGTTCACCTTTGAAGGGTCCATCAAGAATTTCTACGATATCGTCTTTTTTAAGCCCTTCAGTTGGTTTTTTGGATGCTAGAAAATGCTCAATTTCATCATTTGAAACCTTTCCAATAACCCTAGCGTGAAGTTGAGGAACCACTGAGATAGATTGATTCACTATTTGTTGTTCTTCAGCCTCAACAAATACATATCCCTTTAAACTTTCAGGAACAAGAATTGAAATAATATCCTCATCTTTTTCAACAAAAGTAACGAGTGCTTTCTCCTGCCCAATAATTGTTTTAACTGCATAAATGCTTATTGCACTTTTTTGGAATTGCGCCATGTTTTTACACTTTTTTATCCAATGGTATATTGTCCACCTAAAACGAGTTCTGCTAGCAATAAAAAGAGTAATTTTATAACATAACCCACAAAACCTAGGACAACGACACCAATACCGCTAACTCTAAGTATTAGCCTTGCTTCTTTAAACGTTGGTTTTTTTGCTAGCTTAAAAACTTTCTTTGAATTATCTAAAAATGTATTTACTCTTTCTACTATGTTAAAAGGCATTTCAAACTCATCTTTTTCTTATTTTAAATGTATTTATTTCTTAATTTTTTATAATAGTTCAATATTATCTTTCTATTATAACTTTCTATTAATATTTTATTAAAAATAATGATTAATTTTTCTTTTTAAATTTTGGTTTTTTAATTTTTCAAATTAAAAAATATAGAATGATTTATAATGATGATATATAATAAAAGCTATAAACGTCTTAAACCAAAATCTGGGAATTTAGGTTGACTAGTATTCGGCTCAAAAGAGTCATCTGAATTTGATTTTATTCCACTTACTATCAACGTTATTCTAAATTTCTTTTCCATGTTAGGATCGATTAATGTTCCCCAAATTATTTCCGTTTCTCTATTCAATTCGTCTGTAACCATTCGAATGACATTTTCCGTCTCTTGTAATTTTAGAGAATTGCCTGTACCACAGATATTAATTAAAGCACCTCGAGCTTCATGAATGTCAAGGTCCAATAAAGGATTTGAAAGTGCCATTCTAGTTGCTTCTTCCACAGTATCAGCTTCACCTAATCCTATGAGAGATTCACCTGAATTTTTGAGAATAGTTTTTACGTCTGCAAAATCCAAGTTAATTAATCCGGGTTTTGTGATTACTTCAGCTATACCTTTAACACCTTGAATCAAGATTTCGTCAACAATACGAAATGCTTCTGAAATTGAGAGATCAGGAGCAATTTCTAATAATTTTTCGTTTGGAACTGTTATAATAGTGTCGGATGATTTTGATAAACGCTCTAAGCCCCATGCAGCATTTTGTTTCTTTTTAGGACCTTCAACGTTAAAAGGAAGAGAACATATTGAAATAGTTAATGCACCTAAATCTCGGGCTTGTTCGGCAATGATATGAGATGCACCAGTTCCTGTTCCTCCACCTTCTCCACAAGTGATAAATACCATATCAGCATTTACCATTTTCTTAATTTCTTCAATGCTTTCTAAGGCTGCTGCTTCTCCAACCTGAGGTCTATTACCAGCTCCTAATCCACCAGTTAATTTCTTCCCAATTAATAGTTTTGCATCTGCATCAGTATATACAAGGTCTTGAGCATCAGTATTTACAGCAAACGTTTCTGCTCCGATTATTCCCACTTGATTTAATCTATTAATAGCATTATTTCCTGCACCACCTACACCGATCACGCGTATCTTGGGAATTGATCTTACTAAATAAGATTCAATTTCATTTTCTAAGCTAGGAGATAAAGGATTGATAAATTTTTCTGGTTCTTGTTCTTCAGTTTCTCTTTTATTTCTTTCTTCTTTCAAGATCGAATTTATGATTGATTGCATTTAATCAGACCTCAATCGTATTAATATTAAATCCTATTTATCAGCATATAAGATTGATTAATATCTGGATAATACCATCGAAATACATAATTTTGAAAAATTCAAAAAAAACAATATAAATTAGAAATCGTAAATATAAACAAATAGAAAAAGATTTTAAGCATCATTCTAACTAAATTATATCAAATATAAATCTATACCTTTATTTCGTTACTTTGAATTAAAATTAGACAAAGGAAACGAACTTATATGTCAGAAGATGGCGATATCGATCTTTATAGCATTTTAACCGGTTTTAAATGGTTATTAAAACAATTATATCTGCAAGTTGCTTTGGATGAAGAAATTCCAGATATGTTGGAAAGACCAAGACGATTTATTGAATTAATTGCATCTAAAGGATATAAAAACCTTAAATTATCTGAAGCTTTTTTTGGATTCTTACAAGAAATAGGAGTTCTTGTGTTAGAAGGTGATAGATATTCTTGGTATCATGGTGAATTAGGCACACAATCAAAAGGAAAATCAATTCTTGAACAAGAAGCAGTATCTCAACGACTTGTTCAACAAAAAGCAATGCCTCTTTTCGGGATTTTAAAATCATTTGCAGAACGCCTCCCAAATGTATTAAAGGGAGAGCCTGGATCTAGAGAGGATGAATTAGCGATTTGGGACTCTCTATATGGTACAGATCTTTACGAATTTCTTAGGAAAGAAGCCATAACACATGCTAACATTCCAGAGAATTCATTAATTTTAGATATTGGGTGCCGTACTGGTTGGAGTACAATAAATTTAATCGAATTAACTAATCCAAAAAAAGTAATTGCACTAGACTCAAATGAAGCAATGTTAGAATTAGCATATGAAAATATAGTAACAGCGGGCTATCAAGATAAAGTTCAGTTAATTGTTGGTGATTTAAGAAATAAAATTAATTTTTCGAAAAAATTCGATGTTGTATTTAGTAATTTATATTTTAATAGAATAGAAGATTTACAATTAACAGATATTCTTTTTAATTTAGCGCCATTAATGGTCAATAGAGGTCTATTATGTGGATTACAACCCATAAAATCTGATGATAATGTGGGACCTGCAGAATTATTGTTATATTCAGATATTGAATTTAAAGGATATCCAACTTTTTTTAATTTCTACACTAATTTTGAAAAAGCCGGATTTATAGATTTAGAAATTAATAAAAGTATGTTCTTTAAATGTCGTTTGAGTGGAGCAAGAGAAGAAATTGAATTAAAAAAGAAGAAGAAATAAATTTTTAATTAAATAGGTAATGTTATTATTCCTTCAAAGCGGAAAAAATCGATGATTTCGTCAGGAAATTCATATATTAATTTTGTTTTTGAGGAATGCGTGTAATGTGTCGTTCCCATATGAATGCATAATTTTTTTTCGGCCCAATCTTTTAAAATATTTCGAACTTCTTTATGAATTAATCGAAATCTTGTTTTTGGGAGATCTAATTCGCTTAATACAATTTTTGCAAGAGAGGAACTGGGAAAAACATTACTTTGCCATTTAGAATTAACTGAGTTTATATGATCCTTTAATATTTTTTCAACTCTAGGATCAAATTCTTTCATTTCTATTTTTTTACTTAAAATTTGTAATGCTTCGTCAGTAGGTTTTTGTTTTATTTTTTTATTTTTTTTTATTTTGGTTAATTTCGGTCCTTTTTTTTTCTTATATTTTATTTTTAATGTTTTTTTCTTTTGGGTCGACATTTTAACGAACTTTTTTTTTTTTTTTTTCCAAAAAATATCTTATAGAAGGCAAAAGATCTTATTGATGGCAATATAAAAAATTAATGAAAAAAAAGTTAGATAGGAAGAGGTAGAAGCTCCTCTTGTTTATAACCTTTCTTCTTTGCAAAATCAGGCTCTCTACGCGTTAAAACAATAGCGGTTATTGCACCAACAGCTCCAATTACAAGAACAATTACGACTATTATGATTAATGTCAAATTATCATTGTTAGGAGTAGATGGAGGAGGAACAACAATTGTTTTAACATAAACAGTAACTTCTATAACTTGAGATTGATTATAGAGGCTTTCGAAACCGTTGGGATCTACAGCAGTTATTGTATAATTATATATGCCTGGTGTTACATTGTATTCAGTAAAACTGGAGCCAGTTACGTCACTAGCAATTAAATCATAATCATTAGGAACATTACCTCCATAAATACCTTGATAACACGGATGTAAATTGTAGGACCGATAACCAGTTGTACTAAATGGAACAACTAATTTCCTATAAATGTTATACGTGAATGTTCCTGGTAAAGCATTCCATCTTAATGTTACTGTATAATCATCAACTGTGTGATTATTGACCGAATTAACTTTAATACTCTCATAAGTGGTTGTTATGTTAATAATTGCAGGGACATTTTCTATAGGATAAGATGTATTTACAAATATTTTATTTATTCCTATTAAAAAGCTCGTACTTACATTGATTCTAATCTTTCCATAAGAAACATACGGAGTAGTTCCTGCCTGTGCAATGATAAATATATCACTACCATTAACTGTTGTATTTTTTATATTATTATAGAGAGAAGACATAACGGAAGTATTTATGAATATTTCATATGATGAATTGACACTTGTCCATGCTGATTCAGCTGGTATTAAATTATCATATTTATCAAAGAGAGATATTTCAAACCAAAATTCGCTTCCATTTACCAAAAGGATATCTGATACATATTCAATTGTAAGATGATCAGGTAATTCAGGAATGGAAGGAATATTTATAACAGTACTTCCTATTTGGGTTTGATCTTCTTTCTTAAGAACTTGAATGACTGTATAGCTTTCAGTAGTTTTTTGTCCTCTCTTCGAGCTTAGTGTAAGATTGGTTTTAAAACCACCATAATCATCGGTTTCACCTTCCATTACTGTTAAATCATTAATAAAGCGACTTAATTCACCGGGAGATTCCAAGATTCGTAAAGTTAGACCAAAATCAGTTATAGGATTTAACCAATAATCTAAGATCTTGAAACTTAATTGAACGAGATGTCCGACAGTATAATAAAGGAGAGAACCAGTTTCCCAGTCTAAAAACTGATCACCACTTCTATCTGCAGAATCTTCGTCCGGAACCAAAGTGAATTTGCTTTCTCTTTCTTTTGGAGTTCCTTCCAAAGTACAATTTGTTTTTATCTTTAGATCTTCAATAGCTGCACTAGGTGTAGTACTGGTATTTATATAAAATATAAAGGAACCATTAACATTTGTATATCCACCTGAGATCACTTGTCCTAGGTGATCTTGAATTGCAGTTGGATGCGTGCTTCCAGCAATACGATCAATGAAAGGAGTATCTTGAATTAATGTCGCATTTACAAGTTGACCGCTAATTGGATTTCCAAATACATCAGAAACTGTACAATTGAGTTCAATTATTGAAGCAACAGGGATTTCTCCAGCAGTATTAGCTTCAACTAAAAATTGGGATGGAATATCGGCTATACCAAATAATACGACTTTTAAGTACAAATTTTGGATTGAGCAATTTACGATATTAGTACCAACTCGAGTACTCGTCCTAATTCTAAAAATTGCTTCACCTAAAGTATTAGATATCGTTTGATCAATTATAACTAAAGTTGTTGCATTCCGAATTGTACCACCATCATGTGGATTTTCAATCCATTTTAACGAAATTATTTGATTACTTAATGGATTATTCCATTTATCAGAAACATTTAATCTGATGAGCTGGCTTGAATCTACAGTATAAGTCGAACCATTGTTAGTACTTACAATTTGTAATTTGCTTAATTGACCTGCTATACCTTCAATATTTACATCAGTTGTAGCAGCTACACCAATTACACTAACAGTTATTGTATTAGTTCCAACTTTTCTACTAAGATTATAATTAATTGTTGCAACACCTAAACTATTAGTATTATTTTGAGCTGAGATCCCACCTCCTTGAAAATAACCATAAGGAGTTATAGAGGTCGATTTAAGCTCAAAATTAACAAGTGCATTTGGTTTTGGATTTAGGTATTGATCATAGACTCTTACTGTTAACAATTGATAAGTCGCTACTGTATTAGTAAGGCTGGTACCTTCTAGAATTTGGAAACTATTTGCAGATGAAGCTATACCACTTATATAAACTATTACTTGATTTTTACCTGGTAATTGAGAATTATTTGCCCGAACTGTTGTGATTCCAGATCTTGTACATAAAGTCAATGTAATTGATGCTATACCATAAGTACTGGATGTGGCCGGGTTGGAACCTGTGAAATAACCTCCCGAAATCGGCTGATTTGTGATGGTAAATTGAACTAATGTATTTGAAACGTTGTTTCCAAATATATCTAGTACTCTTACATTTAAAATTTTCGAGGTTGCAACGATTACTTCTGAATAATTGGCTGTTAACATTACTAGATCACGGGCTGTACTTGAAATCCCCGTGATGGAATAATAAAGAGGCGAATTCAACAAATTTCCAATACCAGGATAACTAGAATTTATTTTTACGATGTTAATACCAGTTTTATTGCTCAAATGTAAATTAGCAGAAGCAATTCCAGTACTTATATTTAATGATTGTTCCAAATATGTAACTTGCGTTGGTAAAAATCGCGCATAATTGTTTGGAGATGTTACAATAGAAAAATTAACGTATAAAGAAATGGGTGTACCATCCATTTTTTTGGTCACTGGATTATTATATTTATCTGAGACTTTAACTTGAATTATTTGAGTTGAATTAACTGTTTTTGTAGTTTGATTTGTTGATACTAAGGTTATATTATATGGAATATCATTAATTGCAGTAATATTCGTTGTTAAATCGAAGGAGCTTGATCTATTTGCCTTTACAACATATAATCCTGAAATTATCCCCAATGTTAAATTTGCGGCTGCATAACCACTACTATTCGTTGTACAAATAATTGGATTAGATGATCCATTTAATTTTGCTCCAATCCCTTGAGTTATTGAAAATGTTACTTGAACATTTGGTTTGATATTACCAAATTGGTCTGTAATTTTAGCTACAATAATATTTGAATTATTTACCACTAAATAGACATTTTCACCCTTAACAAAAGTAACATTATTTGTCAAGGTTTGATATGTTCCAATTATTTCAAAAACAAAGGGACAACCAAATAATTGTTGCCCTTGACTCCTAATAAAGGTTTCATTTAAACTTGAATTCACTTGAACTCTATTTATACCCACTTTTCTACTTAATGTAAGTGTAACAGTCGCTAATCCAGTAGCATCTGTTCTCTGCTGAATATATTTGAGTTTCGACTGAGTTGTATTTTTTAATGTTGCATTATCTTCTTCAGAATATGTTATTGTAAAGTTTACAATATAATTATTAATCACGTTGCCAAAATAATCGGTCACATTCACCGTTAGATCTAAATCAGAAGCAACCATTTTTGATTGATTTAAAGTAATCCATGTTAAGTTAGAGGGAACATTGGGAGTTCCTTTTATTGTAAAAGTTTTACTTACTGTCAATGAAGCATTTGCTTTTATTTTATTACTACCAACGAGAATACTAAGAGTATAGTTTATTTTTGCACGACCATTAGAATCTGTTTTAACATTGACTTTAGTATAAGTGTCATTGAATTTACCTAAAGGTGTAATCGAACCAGTTCCAAATGAAAAAGTCACGTTTGTGTATGGTATTGGATTATTATAAACATCTGAAACATTAACTGTCAATAAAACAGTTGAATTTACCCTATAACTATATGTTGTTGTAGTGTTTAATGGGCTACTTTCAATCGTTACTCCGAATAATTTATTTATTGAACTTGGCGTACCCGTGATATTAATTTCATCGAAATTTGCATCCCAATTCGGATAATAGGTTGAAGAATTAATTGCTCGAACAATTGTTGTACCTACACGAGTTGAAACTATTAGTGTTCTTGATGCAATGCCACTTGAACTAGTTAGTGTCCAATTATCTCCAGATATATCTGATAGAGAATTTGGTGATTCCGTTATAATAAACGTAATATTCATCCCTTCAATTGGATTTCCGAAAGAATCAGTTACATTTACTTGTAAAACTAGAGAATTTCCTACCGTAATGCTTTGATTCGAAGTTATATATTCAATATTAGTTGCATTTTCAGGGGAATTATAACCTGTTACTGTAACATTAACGGGAATACCATGTAAAATTCCACCAAATTGAGTACCATTTGTAGAATTAATTAAAAATATATTTTCGCCTATATGATTACCTAAAGTAAAGAATATAGTAAAAATACCAAAATTTGTGTTGTTAGAAGTAATTCCAAATAAAGAATTTGTATTATTGATTAGTCCATTACCCGATATCACTTCAAATGTTATGTTCAAATCATCTTGTGTATTGCCATATTGATCTTGGGCACTTACAATTATTGTAACATTTTGACCAACATATGCACTTGCACCTTGTCCTTGTTCAATGATTAATGTAGGATCTCCTGCAACACCATAAACAGTTGCATATACGAAGGTTGATGGGGCAAAAGATGCATTTATGGCAACAAGATGTTCGCCAGCTGTAACACTTACATTTAACCAAGTAGATATTTTACCTGTAATAGTTGTATTTCCACCAGTCCTATTCACAAAACCCGATGGAAGAGGACCAGAGGAGAGAGAGAAGTTGACAGGATGATTTTGGACAGGATTATCGAAGATATCTGTAACTAGAGCAGTAATTTTTTGTTGACCGCCAACAACAACAGATACATAATTGCCCTCAGTTATGGATAATTTTTGAGCAGGCCTCACAGTTCCTTCAATGTAAAATGTAACTAATTTCGTAGATGATATCAATGCGGAATTATTCGCTACAATAACGTTTGAACCTACTCGTCCACTTAATTGCAAAGTCACATGTGCCATCCCATTAGAATCAGTTGAAGTAGAAATCTTTGTCGTACCAGGATTATTTAAATAAGCAGGGTACGTCGGATGGGTTGGAGAACTTGAAATATAAAAAGTCAGAGAATAACCATTGATAGGATTATTAAATTCATCAGTTATATTCACGTATAATTCTTTTGATGTATAAACAATTTGAGAAGCATCTTGTGTTACTTTTTGTATCTTAAATGCTTGATCCGGAGTTCCTGTTATTTGCACATATTTTGGAGAGTTTACTAAGTTCATTCCAAGATATGAGCTATTAATTTTTATTATGTTTATACCAGTTTTATTACTCATTGTATATATAGCGGTTACTTTACTATTAATATCAACTGTATCGCTGTAGAATCTAGTTCCAGGATCATCAAAATAACCATAACTAGATGGATCAGAATAAATTGTAAAATTTATTCTTTGATTAGGATATTTATTGTATATTTTATTCCCAAATTTATCTGTAACATTTGCAGTTATTTCAAACTGACTGAAAACCGTATCAGAACTATTTGAAGTTTCTAAATTCATATAATAAGGAACATCAGAAGTACCAGTAATGCTAATATTTCGATTGATAGATGAAGTAATGTTAACTCGTAAATAATTCAATCCTGTTTTTGTACTCATTTTATAGGTTACTTGTAATAATCCTGATGAATTAGTATAACCAGTTTGTGGCGAAAAGGAGCCGTATGGTGTTATTGATGATGGATTAACTGTGAATTGAACAAATTTATTGGGAATGAGATTGTTAAAAGCATCAGTTACATTAACTGTAATATAGACTGTCGTGTTAACTATAGCATTACAAGTACTAGTATAAAAATTGCTTTCAGTAGTCTTTATTAATACTGTTTTGACGTCATCGGCAGTTCCTGGTAATCCAGTAATATTAATTAATACATAATCAGTAAGGGTTCGACTTGCTTTAATGACCGTGTAACCAGTTTTTGTTCCAAATGTATATATTTCTGAAGCTAACCCAGTAGAACCAGAAGTCGCATAACCGTCATCAAAAACACCACCAATCGAAGTAGTGGAATTTTTTGAAAAATTGACTAATGTACCGGAAACAGGATTATTCCATTGATCCGTGATATTCACTCGAATGGTAATATCATTATCCACAATAACTGTTGTATAATTTGCTGTAATGGCAGTAATTTGCGCAGCTACATCAGCAACACCAGTCACTGTTATTTGATCAGTACCATCAACTGGAACAACCAATGGTAAGCCAAGATATGAAGCATTTACCTTCACTTGATTTGCTCCAGCATGCTTGCTTAATTTTAAACTATTAAATGCATGTCCGGAAGAGTTAGTTGAATTAAAAGCTGTAATTGTCGCATTTGACGATGGAGATGAAATAACATTGAATGATACAGTACGACCAGAAATAGGATTTCCCCATTGATCAGAAATTTTAGCAATTACTGTTTGATTGTAAAAAACAGTTTGACTTCCCGAACCTTGTACTATTTGAATATATTTTGGAATATCGGCCAACCCTCGTACATAAAAATTCAAAGAATTAATAAATACCCATTCTGAGGTGCTTGCATTACAAAAGATATTGTTATCTCCGATAAATTGACTAATTTTTAGTGAAACTGTAACCGTTCCTGCAGCTCCAGTAATTCCACCGCAAGTTTGGTTGTTTGAGCCCATTGTAGGAGCATTTGTGAAGTTTGCTTTATCCTCAGGTGATGAAGTAATTGAAAAATTTACAATGGCACCACTAATTTCGTTTCCATAAGGATCTGTTACTTCAGCGATTAAGGTTTGTTGACTAAATACCGTAATTTCAACATCTTCACCTTGTAATATATTTAAATTTGTTGGAGTTCCTGCGGTTCCGTTAATTTCAACGATTATTTCTTCAGGTATAAGTCCTGAAGAGTTAATTTTTACTTTATTTTTTCCAACTTTTGTACTTGTAGTTAGAATCGTTGATACCAATCCACTTGTTGCTGTAATCCCACCAAATGAAGATAAGGTACCATAAGGTTGAACAGAATCACTTGGTATAGAGAAGTTCACTAAAATACCAGATTTTGCATTTCCATAAACGTCGGTAACGTTAGCAGTAATTGTTCTCAAGGAATTTACTGTAATCTCAGAAGCTCCACTCAGAATATATAAATTAGTTGCAGTTCCTGCAACACCTATGACAGTTGCAATATCTCCATCAGGTGTTCCAAGTCCTAGAGAAGTAATTTGCACCCTATTCTCACCAGCAATCTTGCTGAGGTGTAATTGACAAGTTATTCGACCATTAGATGCTGTAAATCCCCCATAAGTTGAAATAGATGCATTCCCACCAGGGTTATTTGCTATTGAAAAATTAACCTGTACATTAGGGACTGGATTTTCATTAACATCTGTTACCAAAATAACGATATCTTGATAAGTAAAGACGGTTTTTGTTTCACTTAAACCCTCAATTATATAATAACTATTCGGATTACCTGGGACTCCTGTAACAGTTACAATGGTACTTCCACCAACAGCAGCACATGAAACATTTACTAAATTATTTCCTACTTTTTTATCAAGTGTCAAATAAATTATCGTAGTACCACCCGAACCAGTAGTTCCGTAAGTAGCTGTTATACCAAGAGTACCAAAATATGCAGTAGCACTAGGTGATGATACAATACTATAATTGACTATTAAATTCGATTTTGGATTTCCAAATTGATCTGTGACATTTGCAGTTATTGCGATTGCCGTATCAACGGTTGCAGAACGGGTTGTACCTTCCATTATATACATATTTGAAGGAAGACCTGCAATACCAAACACTGTAGCGTTTAATTTTATATTGGAAAAATTAGATTTGACTTTATTTATTCCAACGTATCTACTTAATCTTATATCAAATTGAATAATTCCATTGCTATCCGAAATATCGCTAATACTAAGTAATGAAGCATCATTACTAGGAGATTGCATTATAGTAAAATTCACTAGTTGTCCTTCAACTGGATTGCCATATTGGTCAGTTACGTTTTGCGTGATTGTAACATATGTATAAACAGTCTGATAAGTTCCATTATTAGAACCAGGATGTAACTGTAATTTAGTGGCAACATCTGCAATACCTGTTAAAGTTACAATCGTTGCATTCCCATTGAGTGGACCTCCTAAATATGTTGAATAATTATATATTATAATTTTATTCAATCCAGAATGATTACTAAGCGTAAAATTAAAAGTAGCCATTCCACTTGAATTGGTCCAATGAGAAGCATGAGTAAAATGATTAACTGGATTAAAGTGCGCATTTCCAGTATTGCTGCCAGGTAATGAATCTATTGTCCAATTCACATATTTGTTTGCTAAAGCATTATCATAAATATCTGTTACCTTTACTGTAACATTTGTTGAATGTTGAACAACAACTTCTGAAATATACCCAGGAATTACCATAATTTTAGCTGCACTTGCCGGAATACCAGTAACTGAAAATGTAACAGTCAAATAAGGAGTTGAAACGTACGCTTTTATTTTATTGATTCCTGAAGTAATACTTGCATTAAAATTAACATAAGCAAGACCAGCTGAGTTAGTTAAATCTGTTGATGAATTCAATATACCCGGATTTTCAGGTTGCCCAACGGAATCACTTGTGATTTCCCAATTGATTGTAACACCCGAAATAGGATTATGATACAAGTCGCTTACTCTTACAATTAAATCAATTTTTTGAGCAACCGTAATAGTTTGCCCATCACCTGAGATTTTTTCAAGATTTGTAGCGACACCAGGAGTTCCAGAAACGTTATAATACATTGGTGAGTGGGAAAGTTCACTACCTTGATAACTAGAATTTATTTTTATGATATTATTTCCCGTAGAATTGCTCATGGTTAAAATAGCACTTGCAATACCAGTAGAAATACTTACTAATTGGTTCTGATATGTTTGGGTTCCAAACCTAGCATAGTTATTAGGAGACTGAATTATAGTAAAATTCACGTATAGAGTAATTGAACCACCTAAATTATTCTTTATTGCAGGATTTCCCCATTTATCATATGCTTTCACTTGAATAGTAGGAGTAGAAGCAACGGTTTGGACTGTGTTGTTAGAAGAAAGTAAGGTAATATTATAAGGATCGTCGTTAATACCTGTTATTGTAAAGGAAAGACCAGGTATATTTAATGCTGAAGAAGCATTAATCCTATTATTACCAACTTGGGTGCTGATATTTACTGTAACAGAAGATTGACCATTTGAATTTGTTGTATTTGACGATGTAGATAAAGTCCCTAGGGGAGTTATTGAGTCGCTAAGGAATGAGAATTGCACGTTATAACCAGATATGGGATTATCATAAATATCTGTCACGTTTACAACTAATATAACATTATGAGCAACAATTGCCGTTTGAGATATTGCTGAAATCCTTCTAAATTTATTTGGAGAACCTACCGTTCCAGTTACATTATAATATAGCGTATTTAAAGCAGTATTATTATATGAGGAGTTAATTTTTACAATATTATATCCTGTTTTATTACTCATCGTTAAAATTGCTGTTGAAATGCCCGTTGTTTGACTAATTTGTTGAGTTGAATACGTAGACGTGCCAAATCTTGCATAATTATAAGGAGATTGGATTAACGTGTAATTAACATACAGAGTTATTGGATCACCCGTTACATTCTTCGTTACAGGATTGCCCCATCGATCAAATACTTTTACTTGAATATTAGGAGTAGATGCAACAAGTAGTGCTGAGTTATTCGTAGATATTAAAGTTATATTATTTGGATCATCATTTATACCAGTTATAGTAAAAGTAAGGCCAGGGATATTTAATGCGGAAGAAGCATTAATTTGATTACTCCCCACTTTTGTGCTGATATTTACTGTAACAGATGCTAATCCATTTATATCGGTTGTATTTGATGACGTAGAAAGATAACCTTGAGGTGAAACAGTAGTACTCAAGAATGAAAATTGTATATTATAACCAGATATAGGATTGTCATAATTATCAGTAACGTTTACGAATAGCGTGATATTATGGCCTACTATAATTATTTCTCCGTCACCATAATATTTTCTAAATTTATTGGCAGTATCTGCAATTCCAGTTATGTTAACATAAACTTCACTTGGACTTAGGTTTGAATTATTCACCTTAATAGTCGTATTTCCGACTTTCGTGGATAAATATAACGTGACAGAAGCAAGCCCAGTCGAACTAGTATTATCGTAGGTACTTGATAAATATCCAGATGTACCTCCTGATGGTTGATATATAATACTAAAATTCAAAGTAATATTTGGGACAGGATTGTTAAATTGGTCAGTTACGTTAACATTAATATCTTGTTCGCTTAAAACTACTTTTTGAGTTCCGTTTGACGTTAACATGATTAGGTTGACTGCATCATCATGAATTCCATATATACTAAATGTCTTAAATTGACCATTTGATATGTTTGCTTTGACATAATTAATACCTACTTTTGTACTTAATGTAAAATTGATAATAGCATGTCCAGTTGAATTTGTCATAACATAAGTTGCATTTAAAGAACCAAAAGGTTGAACCGTACCTGTTCCTAAAGTGAACATTACTTGATGATTTGGAATAGGATTTCCATAGATATCAGTTACATTTACGATTAGAGTTTGATTTGTATTAACAATAATGTTATCTGATTCTAACAAATCTGCTGAAACTTTATTAATATAAGTTGCTGCTGCGGGAACACCAACAATATTGATAATTTCCCCTGAACCATTAATTGGATCTCCAGAGGGATAACTATTAAGAGAAGTAATATTGATAGAAACATCACCAACTGCATTTTGACCTAAATGGATGGTTACCCGTGCAATACCGTCTGTGTCAGTTCTATTGTTAGTATTAATACCACCAGAATATTCTAAATAACTTTCCTTTGCATCCCCTTGAATGGTCATATTCACGATGGTATTGTTTACGGCATTACCAAACTGATCAACAACTTTAGCTTCTATTAATAGAGTTTGAGTAACAATTACTTCAGTATTATTTGTTGTAAGAATTGTCAAGTTAGTAGGAGTATCTGGAGTTGCATGAATTGTGATATCTGTTGGAGAATTTACATATCCCGCTTTTTCTATTCTAATAACATAATCTCCCGTTTTATTACCTAAATACAACAATATTGAAGCACTACCATCTGTTAAACTATAAACTATCCCATCAGTATCATTAAAGTAAGGATTAGAACCAATTGGTTGAGATATAATTGAAAAGGTAACTGTTTCTCCTGAAATTGGTGCTGAGTTTTCATCTACTAAGGTCACCATAATTGCTTGAGTACTATTAACTGTAATTTCTTCCTCAATCCCACAAATAGTTGTATTTAATATGATTGTATTTGTTCTACTAACATTAATATAAAGTTCAACTGGAGATCCTAGTAATGCAGTATTATTAATATTGATAACTGTTATATCTTCTGTTAGATTTGTGGTTAATCGTGAAGTTGCGATACCTAAAGCATTAGTTGAATTAATAGATTCAAAAGATTTATAAAATCTATGATCGACCACGGATCTATTCTCTGGAGCTATAGAGAAATTAATGTTTATTCCTTGTTTTGGATTTGCATATTTATCTGTAACTTTGACTTGTATGTCAATATAGTCATTTACAGAGACTTGAGTATAATTTGTTGCTAAAACACTCATATTATATGCAGTATCCGCAATCCCATAAACATTAAATGTTTTTGATTGTCCATTAGAAATATTTGCTTTAATATATGTGTATCCAACCTTTGTACTTAATGTTAAGTTCGCAATAGCATGCCCAGTTGAATTTGTCATTACGCTCGTGGCATTTAATGATCCATAGGGAGTAATTGAAGTAGTAGTTACTGTAAAATTAACTTGAACATTTGGAACAGGATTTTTATAATAATCAGTTACATTTACGATTAAAGTTCGATTAGAATTAACGACAGCTGGTGAGGCATCACCAGCAACTTTATTTATATACGTCGCAGAACTTGGAGTTCCGGTAACGTTATAATAGATTGTATTTAGGTCATTACTATTATAAGTTGAGTTAATTTTTACAATATTAGATCCAGTTTTGTTGCTCATTGTCAAAGTTACTGTTGCAACCCCCGTTACAATATTTATTAATTGATTTTGATAGGTTTGAGTTCCGAATTTAGCATAATTATTTGGAGATTCAATTATCGTGAAATTCACATATAAGAAAATAGAACTTCCCGTAGAATTTTTTGTTACAGGATTCTCCCATCGATCAAATACTTTTACTTCGATGGTAGGTAAAGAGGCAACTGTTAATGTCGAATTATTTGTAGAAAGTAATGTGATGTTATTTGGTTCATCATTTATGCCAGTTATAGTAAATGTTAGTCCTGGTACGTTTAAAGCACAAGATGCATTGATTCTATTATTTCCAACTTTCGTACTGATATTCACGATAACAGAAGTCAGACCATTCGCGTTGGTAGTATTTGATGCCGTTGATAAAATACCAAATGGAGTTATAGAGTCACTGAGGAATGAGAATTGGACATTATAACCAGATATAGGATTATCATATATATCAGTAACATTAACAAAAAGAGTCTTATTCCGAGCAACAATCGAAGTTTGGCTAATTGAAGATACTCTTCTGAATTTATTAGCAGAACCAGCTGTTCCAGTAACATTATAATATAATGTATTTAAATCAGTACCATTATAAGATGCATTAATTTTTACGATATTAGATCCTGTTTTATTACTCATCGTTAATGTTGCTGTTGCAATGCCCGTTGTTTGACTAATTTGTTGACTTGAATACGTAGACGTGCCAAATCTTGCATAATTATAAGGAGATTGAACTATCGTGTAGTTAACGTATAAAATAATTGGATCTCCCGTAATATTATTCGTTACTGGATTTCCCCATCGGTCAAATACTTTCACTTGTATATTTGGCTGAGAAGCAACTGTCAATATCGATTTATTAGTAGAAATTAAAGTAATATTACTAGGATCATCATTAATACCAATTATAGAAAAAGTAAGACCGGGAACGTTTAGAGCAGAAGACGCATTTATTTTATTAGTTCCGACAGCCGTGCTTATATTTACTTCTACAGAAGCTAAACCATTAACATCAGTTATATTAGATAAAGTTGATAAACTTCCAAAAGGAGTTTGAGAATCACTAAGGAAGGAAAATTCCACGTTGTATCCAGATATAGGATTATCATAATTATCTGTAACGTTTACGAATAGAGTAATATTATGACCTACTATTACTATTTCTTCATCACCATAATATTTTCTAAATTTATTAGCAGTATCTGCCATTCCAGTAATATTTACATATATTTCGTTAGGATTTAAAGCAGAATTATTAACTTTTATTATTGAATTGCCAACCTTAGTTGAGAGATGCAATGAAACAGAAGCAAGTCCTGTTGAACTTGTATTATCATAACTACTTGATAAATAACCAGGAGTCCCTCCAGAAGGTTGAATTACAATACTAAAATTTAATGTAATGTTTGGAACGGGATTATTAAATTGGTCTGTCACATTTACTTGTACATCTTGATCACCAGCAACAACTCTTTGAGTTCCATTATTAGTTAACATTATTAAATTAATGGCAGTATCATAAGTTCCATAAATATTTACTGTCTCTGATAAGCCAGTTGAAATATTAGCTTTAATGTAATTCCAACCAGTACGATTACTTAACGTATAATTGACGATTGCATATCCAGTAGAATTTGTTATCGCACTTGAAGCATTTAATTCACCGTAAGGAGTAACTGAACCTACTAATATATTAAAGTAGATGGTCTCATCAGGAACAGGATTACCATATGTGTCATTTAAAAGTATTATAATTGTCCTATTTGTAAAAACAACCACGTTATCTGACTCAGATGCATCGCCTTCAATGATAGTTAATTGGCTGGGAGTACCAGGAGTTCCAGTTATATTGATAGTTACATTATAGCTACACCATGTTGTAAATAATTTCACGCGTGTTAATCCAGTTGTTGTAGATAGAGTAAGATCTCTAGAGATAAGACCAGAGGAAGTGGATGTACTCCAATTTTGATCAAAATAGCCTACGCTACCGCCAGATGGTTGTTCAATAATCGTAAAATTAACAACTTTCCCTGAAACTGGATTACCCCATTGGTCAGTAACATTTGCTTGAATATTTAAAGGTGTTGGTCCTACTGTTTTTTCAGTTCCATTTGCTGTTAAAGCAATTAATTCAGATGCAATATCAGCATCCCCATAAACAGTTACTATCGTTGGGGAACCAAGTAAGTCAATTTGATTATAGGTTGAATTAACTCGTATTAGATTTGCGCCAACAATTGTACTTACTTTTAATTGTAATGAAATCATACCGCTTGAATTAGTATAACCACCAGTTTTATCGATTGAGGCATCGCCAGCAGGACTTGAAGTAATTGAAAAATTCACTAAATGGTTTGGAACCACATTTCCATATTGATCCAATATTTTAGCTACAATTGTTTTGTTATTAAAAACCGTGACATGTGCATTATTTCCGGAAACAATTGTTAAATTATTTGCATAATCGTTTGTTCCAGTTACAGTCACAGTAGTTCCAGATCCTGCAAGACCTGAGCTTTCTACTTTAACTATATTATCTCCAACTAATGTTCCCATAGTTAAAATCGTATAAGCTTTCCCATCAGAAGAAGTGTATTCTGATAAAGTTGAGAGTGAATAACCTGTTCCAGGTGCAGAAACAATTGAAAAGTTAGCTTGAATACCAGACACGGGATTTCCATAAGTGTCAGTAACAAGTGCATATAAATCTCTATAGTTTTGGACAATTTGAGACGAAGCTCCATCAATAAAGAATTGAATATTTTGAGCTGCACCTGCAGTACCATTAACATAAACATATTCAACTGGTAAACTAGCAGAATTATTTATTGTTACTTCATTTTCTCCAATATATTTACTAACTCTAAGAATTGAAGTTGCATTTCCATCAGAACCCGTTAATACCCAATTTTTTGATAAATATGCAGTTGTTACAGGGTAATCAGGATCAGGAGCATTTGTTATCGTGAAGGTTACATTTATTCCTGATTTTGGATTTCCAAATTGATCTGTTACATTGACCTTTATGGTTCTATCAGTATATACTGTTATTGTATCGGGATAAGTTATACCAGTAAGAACTTCAAGATTTGCAGCAACCCCCGCTACACCCAGGACGGTTGCAGTTTTTGTGGAGAAAGAAGTATTAACTGAAACAATATTATTTCCTGCATATTGACCTAAAGTTAATTTTGTTCTTGAATTTCCGCTAGAATCTGTGGCACTTCCATACGAACTGATCACGGCATCCCCACCAGGATTTTGAGTAATGGTGAAATTAACTATGACATTTTGAACAGGATTATCATAACTATCCGTTACCAGAGCGGTAATCCACTGATCGCTATGAACAGTTTGAGTTGCACCATCACCTTCAGTAATTAATAATGTTGTGGGAGTGCCAGGAATACCTGTTACAAATGCTGAATCGAATCCAGACATTGAAGTCGAACTGTTAATATAAACAACATTAGAACCTGGCTTTGTGCTTAAATGTAAAGTCACAGCAGCTCTACCTGTAGAATCCGTAACTGCTGTTGTTTGATTAGTATTTGGAATCGAACCTAAGTATCCCCATGGATTTGGGGCAGATGTAATAGTGAACGTCATTGAAATTCCAGATACAGGATTATCAAAGGTATCAGTAACATTTACTGCAATTACTTGAGTGGATGCAACAGTTTTTTCAACTCCATCACCTTCAATAATCACCATTTGGTCGGGGGCTGCGGCAGTACCTGTAATTGTAATGTTAACGGGTGATCCTACTGTAACTGATGCATTAACTTGTACTTTGTTAATTCCAATTAATCTACTCAATTTCAAAATAGCTGATGCTTCTCCGGAGGAATCAGACAAGTCAGAAGTATAATTAGCTCCAGAGAAAGTAGCATTGCTATCGGGAGACGAAATAATAGTAAAATTAACTAAAGTTCCAGAAACAGGATTACCATGCTGATCTGTAATATTGACTCTGATGGCTTGATTTTGATAAACAGTCGTTGATCCCGTACCGCCTGACGGTTCTAAAACTGATAATTGATATGCTACATCAGCAATTCCGTTAATATTGATCAAGCTTCCGTTGCCATTCAATTCACCAGTCATATTTTCAGAAATATATTGAACATAATTATTTCCCATAATAGTATCAAGAGTAAGTGTAACTTCAGCATGACCTGTATCGTTAGTATAATCATACAAGACATTTAATCCAGCCCCACCTGCAGGGGAAGAATATATTGAAAAATTAACAAGATGGTTATAAACAGGATTTGCATATCTATCGACCACTTTTACAACAATTTTTTTTGTGTTTCCAACAACAACGTCTGTATTATTAGTTGTTATTAATTGAATTGTATTAGATTCGCCTGCTTGACCTGTTACTTGGAAAATTAATTCATTTAAAGGTACTAATGTTTCGTCTGAAGCGTTAAATTTAATTTTATTAACCCCAGCTGTGGTACTTGATGTAAGATCGACTGAAACCATACCGCTAGCGTTTGAATAGCTTCCATACGAACTTAATTGCGCAAATCCACCAGGGTTTTGAGTTAAAGAAAAATTAACAAGCACATTATTCTTGACATTACCCCATTTGTCAGTTACTTTAGCAATTAATTTTTGAATAGTACCTACTGTTACAGACGTCCCATTTCCAGAAACCATAACAAGATATTTAGATTTATCAGCGATCCCACTTATATTAAAATACAATGGCGATCCAATTAACCCACTTGAATTTATTTTTATAATATTATTACCAATGACAGAACTTAGTGTTAACGTCGTATTAACTTCACCTAAAGAACCTGTGGTCCTTAAAGTATAACTTAATGAAGCATTATTATTCGGAGAACTGTAGATAGAAAAGCTTACCGATGTTCCAGATACCAAATTGCCGAATTGATCAGTAATATTAGCTCTAATTAATTGTGTTAATGCAACCGTCTTTGTAGTATCATTCGGAGTTATTAAATTTAAAGCATAAGCTTGATCAGCTAAACCAGTAATTTGAACTATACTTGGGTCATTTAAAAGTCCTAAAATCGTACTTACATTTACTTTATTAATTCCAGTTTTATTGCTTAGCTTTAAAGTAACATTAACATAACCAGTACTGTTTGTATAACCAGAAGAAGAAGACAATACACCATAGGGAGTAATTGAATCCGCAGTTATTGAAAAGTTCACCAAAATGCCTTGCTTCCCATTTCCATATGCATCTCTTACTCTAACTAAAATTAATTGCGATTGATTTACCGTTTGAGAGGATCCTTGACCTGAGACTATTAATAATTCTTGAGCCGCCCCAGGAGTACCAGTGACATAAAAAGATCTTGGGGAATTTAATAATGGAATATCTTGATAAGATGTATTTGCTCTAATAACATGGGTACCTGCAATTGTACTGGTTGTTAGAGTTACAATAGCAAGCCCATTTGAACCTGTATAAGATCCAGTTGCAGATAATGACGGGCTCCCTCCTGGAGAAGAATAAATGGTCCAATTAACGAGATGATTTTCTATAGGATTGCCATGTATATCAGTTACATTGGCCCGTAATTCTTGATCGTGATTAACTTCAACGGAGGTTCCATTTCCGGATGAGATTGAAATTTGATAAGGAGAATCAGAAATACCTCGAACTACAATAGTATCTGTGCTTAATCCAGATGTTGAATTTGTTTCAATATAAGTATAACCAATATATTTCGAAACATATAAAGTTACAGCCACACTTCCATCAGTACCTGAGGATTTTGTTCGAATTTGACCCGAAGAAAAATAACTTAAACCGTAAGGAGAGGAGGTTATGTTAAAAGTTATATACTCACCAGATACTGGATTACCATACTGATCTGTAACATTAAGGATTATTATTTGTGCATTATTTACGGTTACATTTGTATTTTGACCTTGAAGTATTGTTAATGTATAAGCTTGACTAGGATCACCAACTATAGTTATGATAGAACCAGAACCAATAATATGTGCCCCTCCGGGATAAAAAGTAAGAGAAGTTACATTAATATATAAATTTCCAATAGCATTCTGTCCCAATGATATGGTTGCACGGGCTATTCCATCAGAACCGGTTAAATTATTTGTGTTAATACCTCCAGAATATGTTAATATGCTACCTTTTGAGTTTCCAACAAAAGTCATATTTACAACATTCCCTTGAACGGGATTTCCATATTGATCAACAACTTTTGCTTGTAATACTAGATCTTGTGTAACTATAACATGGGTTTGATTTGTAGTTAGAATAGTCAAGTTAGTTGGTATTTCTGCTGAAGCGTGAAAAGTGATTACTGTTGGAGAGTTTAAATAACCAACAGCAGTAATTGTCACCTCATAATCTCCAGATTTATTACCTAGAGTAATTGTTGATGTGGCACTTCCATCTACTGCCGTTGTATTATAGTAAGTATTGAGTGTTGCGTTTGCATCTGTCACATTTTTCGTAATTTGAAAATAAACATCCACTCCTTGAACGGGAGTGCCACCTGAATTCTTTAAAGTGACCATCATCAATGATGTTTGTGTTACGTTAATGGATACTTCTGAAGACGTGTTTAAATACATTATATCAGTTACAGATGCATTAATCATAATCATCATTGGAGAGCCAGTTATTACTTGAGAATTATTAATTGTTATATTAGTTAATCCTGCAAAAAAAGAATCAGGTGAGAGAGTAACTTTAGCTTTTCCCGTTGAATCTGTGAAGGAAACTGCTTCCTTATATGTTCCATTTAAGTAGCTATTGGTATCTGGTTCTTGATAGATTGAAAAATTAACATAAATATTTGGTAAAGGATTCCCCCACTGATCCGTGATATTAACCTCAACATCAATTTCCGAAGTTACAGATGTCTGCGTTAGGTTATTGGTCAAGTTTATCATATAATAGGGATCATCAGCAATACCATATACACTAAATATTTTAGATTGACCATTAGATATGTTTGTTTTTATATAATTATAACCCTTTCTACTACTAAGCCAAAGTTTTACAGCTGCATGACCCGTAGAATTTGTATAAACGCTAGACGCATTCAGTTGACCTAGTGGTAGGATTGAACCAGCAGAAAATGAAAAATTGACTTGTACGTTAGGAACCAAGTTATTATAAATGTCTGTTACATTAACTATTAAAATATGAGTTGTATTAACAACAACATTATCTGAAGGACCTGCATCAGGAGTAACTCTATAAATAGAGCTTGCTGCTCCTGGAATTCCAGAAACACTAAAATAAATTGTATTTAAATTTGTCCCATTATAGCTTGCATTGATCTTAACTATATTAGGCCCAGTTTTATTGCTCATAGTTAACGTTGCTATTGCAATGCCCGTTGTTTGACTAATTTGTTGACTTGAATACGTAGACGTTCCAAATCTTGCATAAGTATAAGGAGATTGGATTATCGTGTAATTAACATACATGATGATTGGATTACCCGTTACGTTCTTTGTTACAGTATTCCCCCAAACATCAAATACTTTTACTTGGATTTGTTGGGACGATGCAACAGTTTTTTGGGTTTCATTTGTAGTAAGCAACGTGATATTATAGGGATCATCATTAATCCCAGTTATACTAAATGTGAGACCTGATGGATTTAGGGAAGAAGACGCATTAATTTTATTAGTCCCAACGGATGTGCTAATTTTAACGGTTGTTGAAGCTAAACCATATATATTAGTTGTCGTTGATTGCGTGTATATAGTACCAGTAGGATTAACGCTATCAGATAACCAAGAAAATTGGACTGAATAACCAGAAATTGGATTATCATAAAAATCTGTTACATTTACAATAAGAGAAATGTTATGATTAACTACAACAATTTGTCCATCACCAGAAACCTTTCTGAATTTATTTGCGGTTCCAGCGATTCCAGTTATGTTTACGTAAACTGCTTCAGGATTTAATTCTGTATTATTTACTTTAATTATTGTAAATCCAACTTTTGAAGCTAACGTTAAAGTTACGGATGCCAAACCCGTAGCAGAAGTTATTGATGAATTAGCTGATAAAGATCCGCTTATGCCACCGCTTGGTTGGGATATAATACTAAAATTTAAAATAGCTCCAGATACGGGATTATTAAATTGATCTGTAACGTTAACTTGGATTGATTGGGAGTCCTGAACTGCTTTTACAGTACCATTAGCAGTAATCATTATTAAATTATATGCAGAATCAGCTGTTCCATAAATTATTGCTTGATCAGAAAGGCTTCCGGATGTAACAATATCAATTCTATGTTCCCCTGCAAGAGAACTCAATTTTAATACGACGGAAGCATTCCCTTGTGCATCAGTATAGTTATAAGATGGCATTGTAGCTTCATTATTTGGATTAATATTGAAAGTAAAATTAACTCTCAAGTTTGGAACAGGGTTTCCGTATTCATCGGTAATATTCACAGAAATTAAATAATTCGAAAATACTGTTGCAGAATCTTCTCCTCCTGATGGAGTTAGGATTGCTAAATTGCTAGGAGTGCTCGCAATTCCTTCTATTGTAACAAAAACCGTGTTGTTTCCAGCAAGACTTGCTCCTTCTGCTTTAACTATTGTTTCACCTACTAGCGTACAGATTGTTATTGATATTGATGAAATTCCATTAGTGTCAGACGTATCAGGATTACTACCAGTGAAATATCCACCCGAAATTGGTTGTTGAAAAATACTGAAATTTACACTAGAGCCAGATACATTATTTCCAAATTGGTCTTTCACTCTTACTTCAATAGTTTTAGATGTTCCTACAGTTAATTGAGTTCCATTTGCAGTAATCATTTGTAAATCTCGTGCTATATCTGAAGTACCCGTTACTTTGAAGTACATGGGACTTGCACTTAATTCACTACCTTCATAACTGCTATTAATTTTGACGATATTATCACCAGTAACATTACTTAAAATAAGATAAACAGATGCAATACCCGTTCCCGTGTTTATGCCTTGAGATTGGAAGGTTGCTAGTGTACTATTAAATAATGCATAACTATTAGGTGATTTTGTGATCGTAAAATTAACGTTAAGCACAATTAATGAGCCTGTAGAATCCCTTATAGCGGGATTTCCATATTGATCAAAAACTCTAACTTGAATTGTAGTTGTCTGATTAACAGTTTGCGAAGTTCCATTTGAAGATAATAATGAAATATAATCAGGAGCACCATTTATTCCTTGAATACCTGTCGTATATGAAGAAGATGTCGATCTATTTACTTTAACTTCATAGTAACCTACTGCAGTACCTAATGTTAGGTTTATTGGAGCATGTCCAGTCGAATTTGTTATTCCATATGAAGCATTTAATGCTGCTCCAGTTCCAGATGTTATTGAGAAGTCTACTTGTGTATTTATCTTCGGATTATTGTATTGATCAGTTAATTTAGCAATTAAGGTAGTATTAGTCTTTACAATTACGTATTGATCGTTACCTTGGACAAAGGAAAGAATATTTTGTGATGCCACCGTCCCAGTAATATTAAAAACGATGTCTGCAAGCCCATATTTAGTACAATTTACTATGACTAAGTTACTACCAACTTTTTGACTCAAAGTTAAAGTTGTAGAGGCGAGACCCGTGCTAGAAGTTAAAGAACCATTAACTGTTAAGGAACAGCCATACACACCATAACCTGAAATTGAATTCGGATGGATTGAAAAGTTGACATAAACATCTTCTAAAATAGTTCCATCCGAAGAATAATTATATCTTATGGGATTATTGAATTGATCTGTTACATTGATTTGAATTAATTGCGTATCATACACGACTTTAGATGTTTCATTTGTTGTAATTAATTTAATTTGATAGGGGGCGTCATTTAATCCCGTAATACTAACAGTTGTGGGAGAACCAGACAAATCGCCGCCAGCAAAACTTGAATTGACTTTAACACTAGTTAAACCTTTTATTATACTTATATTTAAAAGGATAAATGAAATACCCGAAGAATTAGTGAGAATATTTTTATAAATTTCATAATTTCCGAAATAGCTTCCATTAATACCTCCAATAATTGGAGCACTAGTTATATTAAAGGTTACAGCATGCCCACTTACGGGATTATTATATTGATCAACAACTTTTGCAGCGATGGTTTGGTTATGATTAACGATTACCAAAGCTCCACTTCCTTGAATTATTTGAATTGAAGTTGGATTCGCAGGTATTCCAGTTACGTTTCTAAAAATGGTTGTCAATCCTGATGAATTAAATTTCAAGGTGGTATTCCCAATGTACCTACCCATTTTTAACGTCAAACTAGCAATTCCGCTAGTAGAAGTCATCACATTTACAGTTTTTTGTGTCGGATAACTTACCCAAGATGAATTTCCATCAGGAACGACATTAAAACTTGAATCAGGACTTTGTATAATAGTAAAACTAACTATAATATTGGGTACTCCATTACCCCATTGGTCAGTAATGTTTGCACTTATAAGGTGATTCGTAGCAACGACCCATTGAGTCCCATTTGTTACATCTATTACCATATTAACTGCAATATCTGGCAATCCATTAATGCTTGTTGAGTTAGAAACATCAAAACCATAACCTTCTACGCTTGAGACATTTATCTTTATTGAATTACTACCTTTATATTTCGAAAGTGTAAGATTTACTGCACCATATCCATTACTTGATGTAATACTTGTACTCATATTTAATGATGCATCATTTAACGGGCTTGAAAGAATGGTATAATTCATTCTTAAATTAGGAATAGGATTTCCGTATTGATCAGTCACGTTAAAAGAAATTGTTTCATTATTATTCACTGTATTTTCCACGTTAAATCCAGATAATATTTTAATAAGATTAGGAACATCAGGAGTACCTTCAACATGAATGTAAATACTATTATTGACAATAAAAGAGTTGGAAGTTACAGCATTAATTCGTGTAATACCGCTCCTATTAGCTAATGTAAGTTCCACGTTAGCTCTTCCATCAGAACTAGTTATTTCACTAGTTGTATTTAATTTGCTATTTCCATCTGGGCTGAATATAATAGAAAAACTTACATTAATACCCGAAACGGGTCTTTCAAATTGATCAATAACTTGAAATATAATATCTGTTTTCGTTCCGACTGTTTTTATTGAATTATTCAATCCGTAATAATACATCAAGCCTTGTATTGTGTAATTGTAAAAATCAGAACCATTAGTCAATAAATTCCAATTATTTTCAGGAGATCTCTGATCAGATGCATTAACATACATTGAAACGTTCGTTCCAAACGGGAAGCTGGGCATCGTAACGTTCCACTCTAGTGGTTTTAAACTATTATTAGAATATTGCATTTGTATTTTATACCAATTTTCAATGGGTTCATCGACAGGAAGAGAATCATTCCAATAATGTAAATATACTTCATTTACTCCAGCTGCTCCAGAACCATCAGTTACATTTACACCTACAATTATGGGATTGAACGACAAGACATTTGCACTTAAAAATTCAGGAGGAGTAAGATCATCTACAGTAAAATTATCAACTTTGCTTATATTCGAAATTGAATTTGTATTTGTTCCATTTACAAAATATTCAATGAATGTACCATATGAAAATGGACCAATAGTACAATTCCAAATGCCATCAATCACAGTTCCACTGTATAACGTCATGCTAACATTATTATATAAACCAGAACCATTAATTCTATAACTTAATGTTGCAGAACTAACGTTTACAGTTGGTGCAAACGTATCATAAATTCTAACAAAAAAATCAATTGAATCGTTATATAATATAGGTGTACTTATTGAGGAAAAAGAATTCTGATACCATGGGAATTCATTTGGAAAATAAATAACCATCGGCTCAATAGGTTGTAAGAGTCTAATATTAAACTCATAAATATTTGTTAAAATAAAATTCGTTGTTGATTGTTTTATAGTATCGACTTCAAATTGATTCAAAGTCGTTGGTATCATTGTAATGAGGATTTCTATTGCTCTAACGATAGAAATCATATAATCAACAACCCCATCCATACCAAAAATTTTTTTATCTCCTAAAATATTTGAAATTGAATTGGATTCACAAGAGGTTAGGATGTGGTTATTGATCTTTGAATTTTCTATTTCTTCTTTTAATAAATCCCATTCCATTAATTGATTTCCAATAATTATTCCTTCTGATGAACCATGAAAACCATAAATTATAGTTTCAAATTCTTGATCCAAGAGCGTTTGTAATTGACTAATTTCCCCAATTGGTACTATTGAAATAGTATCATACAATATTTCAACAGGAATGAGTGAAGCAAATAGGTTTATTGCCTTTTTAGATATTGCATCTGATTTATCAAAAACAAATAAGATAGAATTTAAATCATTTTCAATGCTTTTAGAAAAGATTATATAAGCAGGGCCTTCATTTCCAACTTTGTCAACTGCTCTTATCTTATAATAATAAGATTTTTCGTTCGGAACATCATAATCAATGTATGTATTTTGTTTTAATTGATTAATTAAAAGTGAATCGGAGTTAGTAGTAAAATCCTCTTTTTCACCTCTATAAATATTGTAAGTTATATCATCTTTTTCAACAGGAGTTTCCCATTTCAATACATTAAACGTAAGTGGAACTCCTAATTCGTTTAAATGAGATACAGATGCATTTGGAATCTCCGGACCTTGAGAATCAATAAGTATAGATACTTCTTTTGAAACATAACTCCATCTTCCAGCTTCATCAAGCGCTAATACACGGTAATAATAAGTCTTACCATGTTCAACAGTTGTATCAATAAAGTAATTATCATAGACTTTATGAGGAATAAATTGAAAATTGTAATGAGTTTCTCCATTTTCATCAATATCTGTAACAAGATCATATGAACCAAATAAATTTTCAGAGCTCAATTCAAAATTTTTTTCATTACCCCTTAGAATTTCGTAATAAACAGGATTAGAATCTAATTGAAGTTGAGGATCCCAACTAATATTTACCTGCCCTCCTTCAAGTAACTCGATTTTTGGAGATGGGGTCCTCGGAGAAGTAACGTCAACATCTATTGAAATTGCGTCACTTGGAGTACTTTCCTTTCCCCAAATGCTAATAGAAGTAATTTTATAGTAAATTTTACCTTCATACCAAACGCGATCCGTATATTTTGTTTCACTTGTCTTACCTATAAGATTATTTTCTGAAATTTGGAAATTTGGATTATTTCCTCGATAAATCTTGTATCCTTGAATACTCATCGTTTTTACAGGCTCGCTCCAATTCAAATAGACTGATCCATTACTACTAAAGTTGGAAGGTGCCAAAGTGAAATTTTCTGGAGTAGCTGGAGCAGTTTGATAAATTTCGAAACCTGTTAATGCAAATCCTGAAACTATAAATAGTGATGAAATAATTAAAATAAAAATTTTCGTTTTTGTACTAAAAACGGGATTTTTTTTAGTTTTTTTTATATTTTTAATCTTAAACACCTTCCTAAGTCAAGAAATATTAATTCTAATGTTCATTGGAGCATTATATTTAACCATCTAATTTATGATTATTATCTCGTATTCAGAATCGGCCATTTAGACGATGAGAATAATAAATTACACAATATAGGATTAATTGTATTAAATCATAGTCTGAAGGGAATATATTTACTTTGTCGTTCTCTTAAAAGAAATGAGATATTATATCAATAATACTCTTACCAAGGCAAAAAGAATAAAATTTTCATAAGAAATATTAATTTATCGTGAGCATAAAGATTTTTTAAGTTATATTTTCTAAAAATGTTTAAATTAAAACAACCTTGTCAAAATAATAAAATTACGAGTGTAATAAAAGAAATGAAGAATTTTAAAAAGAAATTTTTTTCAATAATCCTAATTTCGTTGATTATGATTTTTGGACTTTTATTTTATTTTATAATTTTAGAAGTAAATTTTACAAAGAATTCAGAATTTAGAAAAATTTTGCCAAGACAAGAAAATTACTCAATAAATGCAGAAATTTGGTCAATTAATTCAACTACTTATCATAATCAAACAGTTAAAATTATTAATGAAAGTATTTTGATAGAAGATAATGGAATTTTGATCATAAATTGGAATGGAACCATCTTAATGAATTCAACAACAGAATATGATTATAACATTACTATAAAAGACAATGGAAAATTAATTCTAAATAATGGTAGTATTAAGAATATTAATAAAACTAAAATTTATTTAAAAGATAATGCTAGTATAATTGCTTATAATAATTCAAAAATTGCTTTAACATCAATAAATTCGACGGGAAATTCAACTTTAAATTTTAATGATTCAATAATATTGTTAGAAGAAATATTTTTTTTTGGTTATAATTTTCAACTAAATAATTCTTTTTTGAATGTAACATATAATGGAACTTCAAATACAATCACTCTGATAAAAACCATAGAAGATATCATTTTCTATAATTCAAATATTTTTTCTTTGGGCAATACGGCTGGTTTTCAAGGATTAAATTCAAATTTTACTTTAGTTTGTAATAAAAATCTAGATATTGAATTAACTCGCATGAGTATTTTAGGGGGTGCTGCAGGTACAGGAGGAGATCCTCTGAGTGGAAACTCTTATGTAAATTTTTATGGAAATAATTTATTTTTAAAGAATTCTGCTTTAAATTCAACGGGTAAAAAAATATATGGGAGAGGAAGCTCTTCTAATGTTATTCTTCATTCTAATAATAATCTTGAAGCAATTAATTCTTCAATATATTCTGTAGGATTGACTAGTACAAATTTTCAGCATAGTGGAAATTCTAAAGTGATAATTTTAACTGAAACGTCTCAATTTGAAAATTTCTTTTTATTATTAGAGGGCGGGGATGGCGTGACAATATATTCTTCAGGTGGAGAGGCAAATTTAACAGTTAATTCAGATATTTCTTTAAAATTAATAAATACAGACATTTTGATAAATGGCGGCAATGGGTTAATTGGATTTGAACCAAGTAATGGAGGTCATGGTTACTTGTTTTTACGATCTAATGTAATTCAAATTAATAAAAGTTTTTTGAACTGTACTCCGGGATTAAAATATTCTTCTTCATCTAATAATGGCAATCTTTCTTTTCATTTAACAGGAAATTTAACTCTCTTCAACATGCAAAATGAAGATATTCTTATCAATAATTCAATAGATTATGATTTGGATGGATTATCTAATTTAATAGAATTAAATGATTCCAAAACAGATCCCTTCTTATTAGATACTGATGGAGATTTACTTAATGATAGCGCAGAATATCAATTTTATGGAACAGATCCTCTAAAAAATGATACAGACGATGATAATTTAGATGATTATGAAGAATTAATAATTTATAGATCAAGCCCTTTTTTATTAGATTCGGATTTTGATAAAATTAGTGATTATGATGAAGTTAAAATATGGTTTACCAATCCAAATTTACCTGATTCAGATTTTGATTATTTAACGGATTATGATGAGATTTTTCTATATAAAACTGATCCTAATGATTATGATACGGATAATGATGGATTGAGTGATTTTTTTGATTTTTTTAAATTATTACCGATCGATATTCCTATTTTTATATTAATTGTAGTTGGTAGTGCCACTTCTGTTCTTATAAGATATAAAAGAACTAAAAACAAGTATAAAATATTTCAAAGTAATATTAAAGATTTTAAAAGCAATTTAAACAACTATTATTTGATTTTTAATAAGCATACAAATGATTTAGAGATTCTAAATGAAAATCTTAATCAAATTTCAAAAAATTATATTTTTAGAAATAATAATGAGGAGAATTTAATCATAGAATACAGATTATTTAAAAAATTTATTGGAATTAATGAAATATTGGAAGATTTAGAAGTAGTATTAAACAAGATAGTTTTATATTTAGATGAATTAAACAAAAAATATAGAAAAGTTGGTTTTGAAGAGGATTTTAAGAAAGATTTTGAGCAACTGGAGAATTTGAAAAAAAAGAAAGATGAAGAAATTGCATTTTTTTTGAAAAATCTTAGACATATATTTATAAAAACGTTTTATTTAAGTGATTATGATAAATTAAAAGCCGATGTTCAATCATATCAAATTTCTGAATTTGAATTTCAATTTAAGAAATTTATTATTTTTTTTGAAAATAAATATGAAGATATTAATAAAAATCTCGAAGATTGGTTATCGACAAATGTTTTAAGTCAAATTAATGAAGAAATTAAAATACTAGAATTAAGTTTTTCAGAGATTGAAATTTGGTTTCAAAATGCGTCAAATTGGGCAAATAATTTGAAGATTCCAAAAGGTTATGGATTTCATTTACAATTATCGGATAAATGGTCAATTTATTTCCAAAAAAAGGATGAGTTTAAAGCTAAGATCCTTATTTTAAAAGAAATTATTCAAAAATCAATAAGATTGACTAGAGATTTCATATCTTGGAATATTGTGTTAATTAATGACAACAAAAATAAATTAAATAAAGATATTAGAAATAAAATATTTACGAAATTAAAGAATATTGACGTTGAAATTTTAGATATTGATGAATTATTAAAAGTAGATATTGAAAATCTTAAACAAGTAACCTTAAATGAAAATAAAAAAATGCAACTTTTCTTCAAATCTCATGATTCCTATCCGATTGAAGATTTGATAATTGAATGGAATGAAAATTTTGAAGAATTTATAAGGATATTAGATGATATTAAGAAGGAAATCAAGAACAATTATAAATATTTAGCAAGGTTTATCATAATTAATAAAGCCTTGTTTAATTATATTGAATATAAAATAAATGCTCATATTATAAATTACGAAGATTATGTTCAAAAAAATAGAGATCGGATTGGATTTAAACTTATTAATAAATTTATTAATGAAAAATCTTCAAAAATTAAAAGAAAAATCGAGGAATTTGAGAGATATTACATAAATCTTTGTAATAATCTCCCTTTCATACTATCTGAAATTTCTATATCGTTTTTTATATTTGATTGGGAAAGTCATAAAGAAAAGATCGAGACGTCTTTAAATCAATTTATTTCAAAGAAATTTCAATTTAAATGTGATATCATGCAAGAATATCTTGATCCATACAAAAAAGAAATTTGGGAATGCTCAAATTGCGGAGCTATATCTTGTAATGAACATCTGGAAAAATGGTATTTGAAAAAGGGAACCCCACAGTGTTTTAAATGTGGTCAAATAGGCTCTTTCTCGAAGAAGAAAATTGAAGGGATCTCTCTCACTCCAAAATCAAAAAAATCTGTTAAGAAAGAATGGATTGAGTTACTTTCGTGCAAGTATTGTGGAAAAGTATTAAAGGTTCTTTCGTTTAAACTTTTAAATAATAAGAATTTGGAAATAAAAACAACTTGTGAAGATCATTTAGAAATTAAAGATTTAATACTACCCAAAAATTTGAGCTCTGAATGGATTGGGATAGTCGAATCTAACTTGAATGAGGAAATCCGACCTTTATTTTATAAAATTAAAGAAATTTTTTTTAAAGAAGATGATTAAAAATGGATAAAAAAGCAGTAACTTCCGTTAGGGTTAGAATGACGGATGGAAATGAAGAAAGATTTATACTACCAAAAGATTCCAAGATTATAGAGTTGAAAAACATGATTCAACAAAGAAGAAAGATACCTATTGACAGGCAAAGACTAATTTATGGGGGAAATGTTATCAATGATGATGATACTTTAAAAACAATAAAATTTCAAGAAGATGGAGTCATATTTTGCGTTGTACGGTCAATAGCAGGTAAATATTTTGAATGAAAAAAAATTTGATAGACAAATTAGAATTTGGGGAAAAAAAGGGCAAGAAATAATAGAACTTACAAATATACTCGTTGTAGGGGCAGGAGGAATAGGGGCAGAGGTATTAAAAAATCTCGTATTTTTAGGTTTTCAGCGAATAACGGTAGTGGATTTAGACAAGATAGAAATCACTAATTTAAACAGGCAGATATTTTTTGATGAATCGGACCAAGGAAAATTTAAAGCAGAGGTAACTGTTAATAAAATGAAAGGCATTAATCCAAAAGGACAGTATTATTATTTAAATAAAAAAATTCAAGATATAGAAAAAGAGAATTTAGTGAGTTTTGATTATATTATTTCAACTTTAGATAATTTATCAGCTAGAATCTGGTTAAATGAAAAATGTGTTGAATTAAATAAGAAATTTATTGATGGAGGGGCTGAAGGATTTATTGGACATGTTCAAGTTGTAATTCCAGGAACAACGCCATGTTTAATGTGTCAAAATCTATGGATTCAACAAACCGAGAAATTTAAATGCAATTACGCGATTAATCCAAGAACTCCAAATGATTGTGCACTAGAAGCAAGAGATCAATTTTTTTTGAAATATAAAAGATTTCCAGAATTAGAAGATTTTAAAGATCAAGAAATTTTATTTGAATTAGCTGAATTTCATGCAAGAAAATTTGGTATTATCGGTGTATCCACGCCTTTAATAATAGATACATTAAAAAATGTTGTAGCTCAAATCATAACCACTAATGCGATAATTGGTTCTGTGATTTCCAATGAATTGCTAAAACTTATTCTTGAACCTTTAGATAAAAATAAATGGAATTTTGTAGTAAATAATTTTATACAATATAATGGAATAACAGGAAAAATGTGGACCGTTCCTTTGGAAAAAAATAATAATTGTATTGTATGTAGCAAAAAAATTTTTAAAATAAATGTTGATCCAACGATTCCATTAGAATCCTTTGCCTTTAACCTTGAAGATAAAATTAATATTAATTTAAATTCACCTATTATCATTCAAGATGATAAAATCATTTTTCGCTTTAAAGAAACTAAAAATGAAGAAGAAAAGAAACGATTAGAAGATTTGAAATCAATAGATATTAAAAAAATTTTTAAAAATGGGGATATTTTGTATGTTGAAGATGAAATTACGTCTCTTAATTTTAAAATTGAAATAAAATTTACATGAGGTTAAATTTTGAGTCAAGAAAGATTACTTAATGAATTTAAAAATATTGAAAGAGAGTTACCACTTTTCCGAACTGTAAATGGTAATTTAAAATATTATCGTGGATGGATTAATGGTCCTCAAAATAGTCCGTACGAAAATCATTTCTATCTAATAGAAATTCAACTTCCTGATGATTATCCCTTTGAACCACCTCAAGTTCGATTTTTAACAAAAATTTGGCATCCAAATGTAAATCCTAACACTGGAGAAATTTGTAATGATATTTTAAAAATAACTGGAGAAGGTGAAGTAACTTGGAGCCCAGGTTCAGACATAGTTTCAGTAATTATGAATATCATTGGCATGTTAGGAGGGAATTTTAATTTTAAAAGTCCATTAAATCCAGAATCTGCAAAACAATCTGCAAGAAATTTTGAAAAAACTGCTAGGGAATGGACAGAAAAATATGCTGCTAGAGCACCAGAAATTTGAATAGGAGGTAATTAAAAATAGAAGACGAAGAAATTATTGAAATAAAATCTGAAATCAAACAAAAAATGTTTGAGCATGCCAATATTTCTTATAATAAAGGAAAAAAAGAAGTTTTGGGATATTTATTTGGTGAATTTAAGGAAAAATCCGTTCTTATTGATGACATTGTCATTCCAAAACAAGATGCGACGAGAATTAGTGTAAAAGAAGCAGAAAATGATATTGAAATAATAAAGAAAATTAGAGAATTAGATTCAAGCTATATAAAAAAAGTACATGTTGGATGGTATCATTCACATCCAGGTTTAGATTGCTTTTTATCAGGAGTTGATGAGGAGACTCAAAAATATTGGCAGCTCGTTAATAAACGGATGGTTGCCATAGTAATTGATAATGTTCAGGGAAAGATTGGAGCGTTTAGGGTCAGAATAAAGGGAAATTTAAGTTCTCAATATAGCATTAAAATTAATATTCTGGATTAGGTTCTTCAGATTCCTTTTTTTCTTTTAGAATCTTTTTTAAATCCCCTAATTGATCTTGAATTGTTCCTCTTGATTTAATTTCTGTTTCAATGACAGTTACATCATAATCATTAATGCGTTCAGGACCTTTCACTGAAATAAAAGGTTTTGATTTTACAGGTTCTGTAACCACAATTTCTTCTTCTTCATCATCAATGGATATTTTATCAGTCACGTTTTTAATTATTCTATAAGGAGCTTTAAATAATTCTGAAATGAAATCCTCAATAGTTGTTTGTGCTTTTTCAAATTGCTCTGCAACATTTGTTTCAGAACCAGATGTCAACAATTTAATTTTTTGGGTGAATTCTTCAATAATAAGTTTATCGTCCATTTTTTCTGAAACTTCGACGATTTTTTTGAATAATTCAACGACTTGCTCAACATCTGCAGCTTTTAATGCTTTTTCAGCTTGCTTCATATAGTTCATTCTTTCTTTTTCAAGAATCTTCAATTCTTTTGGACTTATGTATTTAAAAGTCATTGAGGTTCTCCTATTTCCTGATAAATTTTCTGAAAATATCCAATTTACAAAAATTCATATTGAAGAATACTTTTTTTAATAAATTATAAAGCTTAATATACACTACTTTTAATTTTTCCAAGTAATAAGTATAATTTCATTTCTTATAATTTTACTTCAAAATTTATTTTGAACCAGTAAATAAGGATTTGATGTTTAGTTTTATTTTCTATTAAAGAAAATAGATAAAAAAATTAATAATTCATAACGATATTGATTTTTTAACTTAATTGATATCATTTGAAAATTAAATTGAATTTAATTGATTAATAAGTTCTTTTTGAAGAAATTAATCAATTTTAAAGGTGTTTTTATGAGTAAGACGAATAGTCAGAGCAATTTAAGGCAACCTATTGTCACTGTTTTAGGGCACATTGATTCGGGAAAAACTAGCATCCTTGATAAAATTAGAGGAACTATAGTGCAAAAAAGAGAAGCAGGTGGCATTACACAACATATTGGTGCAAGTTTTTTTCCAAAAGAAATTATAGAAGAAATCTGTGGAAAACTTTTACCTCCTAATTCATTAAAAATTCCAGGATTACTCGTCATTGATACGCCAGGGCATGAAGCGTTTATGAATCTTCGGAAAAGAGGTGGGGGGGTTGCAGATATCGCGATCTTAGTAGTAGATATTAATAGAGGATTTGAAGTACAAACAAGAGAAAGTATTAGAATATTAAAGGAAAGAAAAACACCTTTTTTAGTTGCGGCTAATAAAATTGATAGAGTTCCGGGTTGGATACCAAATAAAGACCCTTCAATTATCAAAAGCATTAGTTTACAAGCACAACACGTCCAGGATGAAATGGAAAAATTAATTTATGAAATAGTGGGTGATTTAAGTTTTGAAAGTTTTGAATCAGAGAGATATGATAGAATCAAAGATTTTACTAAAAATGTTGCTATTATTCCTGTAAGTGCGGTAACAGGAGAAGGAATATCAGAAATTGTTCTCGTTTTAGCTGGTTTAAGTCAACAATATCTACAGCCACGTTTAAAAGCTTCGAAAGGACCTGCAAAAGGGACAGTATTGGAAGTAAAAGAAGAGATCGGTCTGGGAACTACTATTGATGTTATAATTTACGAAGGAATTCTTAAAAAGGACGATCAATTAGTCATAGGTGGTTTAGGTGATCCAATTCAAACTAGAATAAAAGCACTATTATACCCTAAGCCGCTAGATGAAATTAGAGATCCTCGTGAGAAATTCACAAAAGTGAATAAAGTTATTGCTGCTAGTGGAATTAAAATTTCCGCCCCAAATTTAGAGGGAGTTATTGCTGGTGCTCCTATAAGAGCAATAAAAGATGAAGCTAATATCGATCAGGTTAAAAAAGAGATCCTTTCAGAATTAGGACGATTTAGAATAGAGACGGATAAAGATGGCATCATATTAAAAGTTGATACTTTGGGATCTTTAGAGGCAATTGTAGAATATTTAAGGAAAGAGCAAATACCAATAAGAATAGCAGATGTGGGTCCAGTTTCTAAAAGAGATGTTTTTGAAGCATATACAGTAAAAGAAAAAAATCCAATATATGCTGCCATTTTATCTTTTAATAATAAAATATTACCAGATGCTAAAGAAGAAGCAATCAATCAAGAAATTCATATTTTGGAAAATAAGATTATCTATCGATTAGTAGAAGACTATCAGAAGTGGAGAGATGAATTAAAAGAAAAAATAAGAAGTATTGAATTAAAGGATGTAAAAAGACCTTGTAAAGTCGAAATATTACCCGGTTGTATATTTAGGCGATCTAATCCAGCAATTGTTGGTGTTAAAATTGTTGTTGGTGTCCTTAAAACTAATGTGAATTTAATTTCACTTGATGGAAGAGTCATTGGGAGAGTCATGCAAATTCAAGACAAAGGTAAAAATATTCAAGAAGCAAAAAAGAATGATGAAGTTGCAATATCAATAAGAGGAGCAACAGTAGGACGCGGGATTGATGAAGGCGATTCTTTAATTATAAGTCTATCAGAATATGATTATAAAATTTTAAAAAATAAGTTTAAAGAAGAGCTTACAGATGAAGAATTGAATTTAATGGAAGAAATAGCAAATATTAAGAGAAAAGAAAAAAGTTATTGGGGTATGTAATAATCTTTTCTTCAGAGTTATTTATTAAAATTTAAATACTATTTTAATTAATATTTTTTGTAATTACTATTTTTATTACTTAATTAGACACGTTGGAGAGCTTCAATGGATAATTTATTTGTACTCATGGTCATAATAATTTCAATTACTATTTTTCCTTTTTTAGGTGAAAGAGTAAGAATACCAGCAATCGTGATTGAATTATTATTAGGGATTATTTTTGGTGTAAATGGACTAATTCCTCTAGTTCAATCACAATCAGGTGATTGGTTAGACTTTTTATCGTCTTTAGGATTCATTTTTTTGATGTTTCTTGTAGGATTAGAGATTAATGTTGAAAAATTAAAAAAATATTTTAAGAAAAGCCTTATAATAAGTCTAATATTATTTTTTTTCTGTTTTATTGTTGGTTTTTTTTCAGGAATGTTATTATTTTTAACCCCAATAGGATGCATGTTACTGGGTACAGTATTTTCATGTGCATCAATAGGAATAGTCTATCCTACTTTAAGAGATTTAGGATTAAATAAAAAACAATTTGGACTTGTTATCATTGCATCAACAATTCTACTAGATATAATTGGATTAGCAGTCTTATCAGTTTTAATTGCCATCCATGACGCAGTTGGATTTTTTTTCATAATAGAATTGGTTGTTCAAATAGGAGTAATCACCCTTTTATTTGTTGGAAGTATATACTTTTCCAGAAAAGGGTGGGCTTGGGCAGATAAAACTTTTTCCCCAACTTCTGTATTAGAATGGGAGATGCGGATTTCACTATCCTTAATTTTAATTCTTTCAGTAATTTTTACTCTTCTAAAAATCGAGGTTATTATTGGTGCATTTGTTGCAGGTCTAATAATGGGAGAAAGTAAATATGCAGAAAAAGAATTAGAAAGCAAAATTGGAGCAATTGGGTATGGATTTCTAATACCAATATTCTTTTTTATGATTGGGACAAAAACTAATTTACAAATATTTTTGAATCCCCAGAATTTTTATCTCATTCTGATAGCTCTTCTTATAATACTTATTGTGATTAGTGCAGGTATTGGAGGTACTTATCTAGGAGCAAGGGCAGCAGGTTTTACTAGAAATGAATCATTCGTCGCAAGCATCTCCATGATTGCCAGATTATCCATTGGATTAGCAGTTGCACAGATTGGCTTCAATATTGGTATCTTTACTGAAGCAGTATTTACAATAATTGTTTTAATAGCCATTATTACATCATTTATAACTCCTTTATTAGCTAATTTTGTGGCTAAGAAATTGATACCAAATCAATTAATTCTTGATCAAGACCAAATTCGATTTGAACATCTCAAACATCTTGGAATTTATATTGATGAAGATTTAGAAAAACCCTTTGAAATTTTTCAAGAGACAAAAATAAAAGAATTAATGACAGATAATGTGATTTCAGTCAATTCTGAGATATCTGTCAAAGATTTTATTGATTTAGTTGAACAAACAAAACATAATACATATCCTGTTTTAGACAATGAGAGAAATTTAATAGGAGTAGTAGCAATGAAACATATTGAGGAAGCTATTAAAAATCTAGAATTTAAAAAAAAGTTAAAATATTGTTGCAGAACTTCGCTTTGTGCTCTAGGACCAGATGATGAAATAGGTCGAGCATTTGATTTTATGATTGAAAATGATGTTCATAGTGTGTGTATTGTTGACCCAAAAAATTCAAAGCAATTAATTGGTATAGTAAGTAAAACAGACATTATGAGGGCGCTACAAATTAAAATTCTAAAAAAAGACGACAAACTTTTTTGTGAAGATAATTCAGTCGAATAATTTATTCTGATTTATTAATATTTCAAAGTATAACTTTGGTCAGATTTAAAAGATCTTTATGGGATCTAAAAATATTAAAAAAATTTATTAGAAAATTATATTGTCATTCTATAATTTAATCTTGTAATGTTGAGGTATATCCTTGTCAAAATCAGTGAAAGTTGGAATTAAATTGGTTATATCAGACCCTAAATTAGGGCGAACTATTCAAAAAGAAGTAGAAGAAGAAAAATTAAGACCCTTTCTGGGCAAAAAAATTGGCGATACCATAAGCGGAGGAGTTATTGATTTCCCAGGTTATGAATTTAGAATTACTGGAGGCTCTGATGAGGATGGTACTCCAATGAGACCAGATGTACGGGGTCCAACGAGAAAAAGAATCTTAATCACTAAAGGTGTTGGACTACGAAAAAATAAAATAAAAAGAGATGGAAATAGAGTTAAAAAAATGGTCAGGGGAAATCAAATAGTTGAAGAAATAGTTCAAATTAATTTAGTTATTACAAAACAAGGTAAAAAACCAATTATTGAAACTCAAAAAGAGGAAGAAAAGGAAGAAAAAGAATAAAAAATAGTCACTTTAGGTGGAATAATGTCAAAAAATCCTTCAGAAAGTAAAGCAGAAGTAAATATTGGTATTATAGGCCATGTAGATCACGGTAAAACAACCTTAGTACAAGCTCTTACAGGTGAATGGACAGATAGACATAGTGAAGAAATTAAAAGAGGAATATCAATTAAATTGGGTTATGCAGATTGTACCATCTTAAAATGTCCTCAATGCCCTCCCCCTGATTGTTATTCCACCCCTGCTTTATCTCCTAAGAACAAATGTAATAAATGCGGATCGGATTTAGAATTTATTAGGAAAATTTCTTTTGTTGATGCACCAGGTCATGAAATCTTAATGGCTACAACAATATCAGGTGTCGCATTAATGAATGCAGCTATTTTAGTTATTTCCGCAAACGAACCCTGTCCTCAACCTCAGACTCGAGAACATTATGAGGCTTTAAGAATAAGTGGAATTGAAAATTTTATAATAGCCCAAAATAAAATAGAATTAGTATCTCCTGAAAATGCACTTGAACATTTCGAATCTATTAAGGAATTTATTGGTCCTGAACTTCAAGATAATGTCCCAATTATTCCTATATCAGCCATTCATAAAGCAAATCTGGATTTATTAATCCAAATTATTGAAGAAAAAGTGCCTACACCTAAAACAACGGGAGAAGATGCATTCATGTACATTGCACGGTCATTTGATGTAAATAAACCCGGAGCAGAACCTGAAGATTTAAAGGGTGGTGTCGTTGCAGGAACCATTTCTAGGGGAAGAATTAAGATTGGTGACTCGATAGAAATTCGTCCAGGTATTTCTAGAAATGAAAATGGAAAGTTAGTTTATAAACCGTTAATCACAGAGGTAATTAGTCTGCATGCAGGTGATGTCGGAACCTTAGAACAAGTCGATTCAGGTGGGTTGATAGGTGTCGAGACAAAATTAGATCCAGCTTTAACTAAATCAGATGGGATGATAGGAAACGTTGCAGGCACCCCAGATACCTTACCGCCTGTCAGAGATGAATTAGATTTATCAATAAAATTATTGCAACGTGTTGTTGGATCAAAAGAACAGATTAATGTCGAAAAAATAAAACAAAATGAATTATTAATGTTAAACGTTGGTGCTTCGACTACTGTTGGTATTGTAGAGAATATAGGAAAGAAAAATATCTGTAAAGTCAGTTTAAAAAGACCCGTATGTGCAGCAAAGGGACAAAAAATTGCAGTTAGTAGGCAAATTTCCAATAGATGGCGTCTAATTGGTTATGGGACATTAAATTAAATGTGATAAATTTTTGATTTATCAAGTCATTTTAGATACAAATTTTTTATTATTACCTTTTGAATTAAATGTTGATATAATAACAGAACTTGAAAGAATTCTCGAAATTAATTATGAAATAATAATTTTTTCTGAAATTCTTACGGAATTAGAAAATTTAAGTGATAAAAGTAGCGGTAACCTTGCAAGGAATATAAAAAGTGCAATAAATTTTTCGAAAAAAATTAAAAAAATAGATTATTTTCCTCTTAAAAATGAAAAGGTTGACGATTTAATTATTAGATATGCTGAAAATAATCCGTGTATCGTTGCAACAAATGATAAAAATTTAAAAAAAAGGCTTCGATCAAAAAACGTTCCAATTATTTTTTTAAGGAAAAAAAAATATTTGAAATTAGAAGGAACGCTTTAATTACGCTAACCAAGGCAATATTGCAAAAATTACTGCAAATTGAAGAGATATAGTTCCAACTAATTTTATTAATACGTGTATTGAAGGTCCTGCAGTATCTTTCATGGGATCACCGAGTGTATCACCACAAACTGCAGCATTAAATGCATCTATAGTTTCTGGTTTACTGCTATCTTTCATTGTTTTTCGTAATTTCTTAGCGTTATCAAATGCGGCTCCACCCGTATTTAAAAATAGTGCCATTAATATACCTGTGATTGTAGTTCCCATTAGTAGACCTCCAAGTCCTTGATTACCTAGTACAAATCCAACAACAATAGGAACCACAACACATAGACTTCCAGGTAAAATCATTTCACGAAGAGATGATTTTGTTGAGATATCAACGCATTTATTATAATCTGGTTTAACTCCTTCTTTGCCTTCTCTTAGACCTGGTATTTCAGCAAATTGTCTTCTAATTTCTTTAATCATGTCTTGTGAAGCATTTCCAACTGCTCTCATGGCAAAACTAGCAAAAACGAATACTAATAAACCTCCTAGCAGAATTCCAACAGTCACGTATGGAAACGCAATACTTACTGCTAAATGCGAAAGTCCTGCAATTTGTAAGAACGCTTCAAATAATATGAATGCTGCTAAGGCTGCTGATGCAATTGCATAACCTTTCGTTAAAGCTTTTGTTGTGTTCCCACAGGCATCCAAGCGATCTGTTTTTTCTCGAACGGATTCATCCAAGTCTGCCATTTCTGCAATTCCACCTGCATTATCAGTAATTGGACCATACCCATCCAATGCTAATATCATAACGCACGTTGATAACATCCCAATTGTAGCAAGTGCAGTACCCCATATACCAGATAAAAATGGAAGTTCTTGAGGAACGGCTGCACCTAAAACAATTATTGGAGCAAAATACCCAATTAAATAAGATCCTAAGATCGATATAGCAATTACAATTATTGGCAATGCTGTACTTTCTAATCCAAAGGATATTCCAGAGATTATATTTGTTGCAGTTCCTGTTTCACTCGCTTTACTAATACACATCACTGGTCTATAATTCTGATCAGTATAATATAGTGTGATAAGACCAATAAGGACGCTTCCTCCTAATCCTATTAATACACAGAGAAAATAAAATCCAAAAATTGGACCTGGAAACATAAGACCACAAACTATTGCCATAAAAACTGCACAGATAGCAGTAGTCCAATATAATCCTTTTGAAAGTATTTTCCAAGGATCATCAGTTTCTTTTCCTTTAACAAAGAATTTTCCAATAATTGCACCAAATATTCCAAAGCTTCTAGCTACAAGAGGAAAAAGCATTGCTAACACTCTATAAGGAGCAGGTACAGTCATAAAAATCGTAATTGCTAAAACCATTGTTGCGATGTTTTCTCCTGTTGCGGATTCAAATAAATCGGCACCTCTTCCAGCAATATCACCTACATTATCACCAACGTTATCAGCTATTACGCCAGCATTCCTCGGATCATCTTCAGGAATTCCTGCTTCGACTTTCCCAACCAAATCTGCACCAACATCAGCAGCTTTAGTATAAATACCTCCACCTAATTGGGCAAATAATGCTGCAAAACTAGCACCAAAAGCTAAACCAATTATTGATCCTTCAATGTTTTTTGCTTGAAACTCGGCAATATCTGCGTAACCTGCTGCTACAGCTTGTGCTATAGAAACATTTGGAGTTATTAAACTAAAAAATAGATACATTACAATGACAGCTAGCAAACTAAGACCAACAACACATAACCCCATGACCATACCACCATCAAATGCAGTCTCTAACCCTTCTTTCAAGCCTTTTTCTTTTACTTGATTTGTTGTTCGCACGTTAGATAGAGTTGCAGTGTACATTGCAATCCATCCAGATGCCAACGAGCAAACCATCCCAATAAGAAAAGCCAAAAAGATAAATGTTGGAAAACCAATTATCCATCCACGAAGATCTATTGCTATAAATAGAATAATTGATAATGGTATACCGATCTTTAAAATTGTGGAATATTGAGTTCGAAGATATGTATTTGCTCCACCTCTAATAGCCTTAGCTATCTCCATCATTTTTTCAGTGCCTTCAGGAAATTTGCGAATTTTTTTTATCAAATAAAAAGCAAAACCAATAGACCCAACGGCAGCCGCGATTGTAATCAGTATAAATATCAAGTATATACCAAAGCAATCTGGATTTAATAATAATTCAAATGCCATTATCTTCTCTCCATTTAACTAATTTTTTTAAAGATTTAATTTATTCTGTAATAAAGAAATTTATTTTTATTTCATAAATTGTTTGAAATTAGATTAAAAGATTAATTGAAACGATAAGATCATCCAATAAAAGTGTTTTTCCTCGAAAAAAAAAATCTATTAAATCATAATCTGGCAAAATTTTTTTTTCTAAAATTATAATTTGAGCATATAATTGAGGCTAAAAATATGAACTACTAAAATTTGATAATTAACTATACTTAGACGCGTTGATATTTTATTAAAAGTGGAATTATGCAATTATCCACCCTCTATTTTAATTAAGTAAAAATAATTAAACCGTTTTTAAATGGAAAAATTAATATTGAAATTTTATTTCACTTGTAAAAGAGAAATACATAAATTGGTTTTTCTCTAACCTTTTTACACCATTATTTTATTTTGAAATTATTATTAATGGATAAAGTAAAAAGAAAATACACACAAAATACAATAATCTAAATGAATATGATGGTATATCAACCAAAAAGTGATTGAATGTTTAAGTTAATTGATGTTTCAAACACAGTTCGCATACCACCTTCTAGATTTGGAGAAGATATTGAAGTTGTGGCTAAAGATATTCTTAAACATGAATATGAGGACAAGATTTTTGCAGAGTTGGGATATGTCATCTCAATAGGCAATATAATTGAAATTAAAGAGGGCAAAATTATTCCAGGTGACGGAGCCACATATCATAGAGTATTTTTTGAAGTATTAGCATTAAAACCCGACTTGAATGAAATCATTCATGGCGAAATCGTGGAAATCGTTGATTTTGGAGTGTTCATTCAGTTAGGTTGCATGGATGGCTTATGCCATATCAGCCAAATTACAAATGATTTTTTCAGTTATAATGAAATAAATAGTGAATTAATTGGAAAAGAAACAGGAAAGTTAGTTAAAGAAAAAGATATAGTTCGGGCTAGAATAGTAGCTTTAAGCATAGGAACGGGAAGTTCAAGGTCTGGTAAATTAGGTTTAACTATGAGACACCCATTTTTAGGAAAAATTGATTGGATAAATGATAAGATTAGTGGATTTGATGAAATCAAAGAAGCTCCAGAAATTGAAGATAAAGGCAAGGATAAGAAAAAAAAAGGTAGAAAATAAATGGCTAGAGAAAGAGCTTGTAGACAATGTCATAGAATCTTCACAGAACCACAATGTCCTAATTGTAAAAGCACAAATATTTCCACTAGTTATAGTGGAGTTGTCATTATCATCCAACCTGATAAAAGTTATATTGCCAAACGTTTAGGAATAACAAATCCAGGAAAATATGCATTAAAAGTAAGGTAATAAAAAATGAGTAGAAAGAATTTAAAACTAACAAAAGAATTAAGAACATTACTTGGAAAACCCCTAGGATTACTAATTGAAGGAGACTCAGATAGAACTGTTAAAATAGCCAAGAGTAATATTTCAACTATTAAACCACCTAAAATAATAGCAGTTGGAGATATAGTTTCTAGAAATTTGTTAAATGCAGGAATAAAAATTGATATGTTTATAATAGATGGAAAAACCCTAAGAACTTCTAAAGAACATTTAGGATTTACCGGTGAAGAAATCATTACAATCAATAATCCTCAAGGATTTATTATGACAAAAGTTTGGAGTATTTTAGAACAAGCTTTAAATTCAACTAAACAAATTCAAATTAATGTGAATGGTGAAGAAGACTTACTTGGACTTCCAGCAGTAATTCTTGCACCATTAAATTCATTGATATTTTACGGACAACCACCGATATTTGGTCCATCGGGTTTAGTAATGATCCAAGTTACGGAAGAAAAAAGAAAGGAATTTCAAGAATATATAAAAATGATGAAAGAATTTTAAAGAAGTGAAAAAATGTCAGAATATACAATTAAAGTCATATCAGAATCAGAAAATAAGCTTTTAAACCGTAAAGAAATAGAATTTGAAATCTTGCATACTTCGAATAGCACGCCTAAAAGATTGGAAATCAAAAAGAAAATTGCAGCTCAATTCAATAAAGAAGAAGAATTAACAATTATAAAAAAATTAGATACTAAATATGGAATAGGGATGTCAACGGGAAAAGCGAGAATCTACAATAATATGATTGACGTTCAAAATATTGAACCATCCTATCTAATTAAGAGAAACTCACCAAAAGAAGAAAAAGAGGAAGAATAAGATGAGTAGATATTATGAAATTTCCGAAGATGGAACATTAATAAGAAAAAATAGATTTTGTCCAAGATGTGGACCAGGTTATTTCATGGCTGATATGTATAATAGAGACGTATGCGGAAATTGTGGATTTACAGATTTTAAGAAAAAACCTGATAAAAAGAGGGCTACTAAAGCACCAGTCGAAAAGAAGGTAAAGAAGGAAAAAGAGACTAAAGGTGCAAAAAAGAGAAAAAAGAAGTAATAATTCACAATTAATTTTTTATTTTGAAGCTTTTCCTTGATTTTTTACCGCGTTTATCGCTTTATCTAATTTTTCTTGATCAGCAAGATAATAATGTTTTATTGGTTTAAGATCTTTATTTAATTCATATACTAAGGGAATTCCAGTAGGAACATCAAGTCTTGAGATGTTTTCATCTGAAATTTTATCTAAATATTTAATTAATGCTCTTAGACTGTTCCCATGTGCAGAAATAAGGATTTTTTTCCCTTCTTTTAAGAGAGGTACTATTTCATCATGCCAATAGGGGAGGGTTCTTTCTACGGTATCCTTTAAGCATTCTGATAAAGGAATGTTCTTTTCATCCAAATTCTTATATAAAGGATCCTTACCAGGATAACGTTTATCACTTTTTTCTAATGGTGGTGGTGGGATATCATAGCTTCTTCTCCAGATAAAAACTTGCTCTTCACCATATTTTTTCGCAGTTTGTGATTTGTTAAGACCTTGTAATGCACCATAATGCCTTTCATTTAATCTCCAAGATTTTTTAATGGGAATATCTAACCCTAACTCATCTAATACTATGTCTAATGTTCGAGTAGCTCTCTTTAATAATGAAGTAAAAGCAATATCAAAAGTATAACCTTCTTTTTTTAGCGTTTCCCCAGCCTCATGGGCTTCTTGAACTCCTTGTTCTGATAAATCAACATCAGTCCAACCCGAAAACCTATTTTCATCATTCCAAGTACTCTCCCCATGCCTTAAAAGTACCAATTTAACCATATAACATCAGAACCTATTATTTTTTCGATATAATATTAAGGACAAAATATAATTTTAAAAATTTTTTAATTTATAGATTAGGAAAAAATATTCTTACTTTTAGATTTAAGCTTCATTATTTGAAAAAATATCATGTTTTGCTTTTAGAAATATAACAAGCGAATTAATCATAAGGATGAAGAACCATCCAATATAGACAATTATCGGAACGTTATATGGACCTATTAATAAAAGAGGGTGGTTTTGAGTATAGCTCCATATAGGTGTATGGGAATTTACTCCGAAAAATTCAATTCCCCAACCCAAAGGTGTTAATACTGCTGCAGATATTAATATACCTCCATAAAATTTGAATTTATTTTCTTTTAAATTTCTTATTTTAACTAAAAAAAATGATAAGAAAAATGTCCCAATTAGAATTAAACTCAACCAAAATATATATTGAAAGATATCCAATCCAAAATAATCGAATATATTCCATGTAAAGCCATTTAGAAAGATAGAGTTTTGTGACACAGCATTAAACAAAAAAAACCAAGGCATTGTAAATAATATTCCCCATAATACGGGACCCATGTACATAAGAGAACTGAATAACCAAGTATATAAAATTCGTTGATTTTCAGTTTTATCTTTCATTAATTTTTCATTATTTATAAAATCAATTGAATTAGTGATGATTAGTGCACCATACCATGTTACAAAGACCCAACCAAACCAGATAGGAAGAGGTAAGCCGAATATTGGAACAAGTTGTGAAATGGAATAAGTCCAGAGTCCTATTGATATTGATACTATTTCAAAGATCCATCCTAATGGAGCAGAACAAATCATAGCAAAAAGACTTATTTTTCTTTTCTTTGAAAATAGAAAAAATATTGAAATTTCCATGATTAGAGCTGTAGAAAAAATCTGAGTTATCGGATGGACCATTAATTATCATCTTATTTATTTAGAAATTTAGTTAATATTGAAAAAGAATTTTATGAATTTTTTGAATATAATTTGTTGATGATATTTTTAGGAATTGAAGGCACCGCCCACACGTTAGGTATCGGAATTATGGATTCTGATGGGAATGTATTATCTAATTTGAAGCGCGAATTTGTACCAGAAAGTGGCGGAATTCATCCTAGAGAAGCTTCAGAATTTCATTCTAAACATTTTTTAACATTAATTAGAGAATCATTAGATCAAGCTCAATTAAAAATCAAGGAAATTGAATTATTCGCGTTTTCTCAAGGTCCAGGTTTAGGAGCTTGTTTGAGAAATGTTGCAATTGCTTCCAGAGCATTATCTTTGACTAATAAAAAACCCTTAATAGGAGTAAATCATTGCTTAGCACACGTCGAAATTGGGAGATTAACGAGCAAGGTGAGAGATCCTGTTACATTATACGTTTCAGGTGGAAATACAATTGTAACAGCTTGTGAGAATCATAGATACCGGATATTTGGGGAGACTTTGGATATACCTATAGGTAATATGTTGGATGTTTTTGCACGAAAAATGGGGTTACCTCACCCAGGAGGACCGAAAATAGAGAATTTCGCAAAAACGAGTAAAAATATAATTGACTTACCTTATATCGTTAAAGGGATGGATCTCTCATATTCTGGACTTTTAACAGCTGCAATTAAAGCGAAAGATCAAGGATATAAAATCGAAGATATTTGCTATAGCTTGCAAGAAATTTCATTTGCGATGCTTACTGAAGTTACCGAACGCGCATTAGCACATACTGAAAAAAAATCTGTATTATTAACAGGTGGAGTCGCAGCTAACTCAAGATTGCAAGAGATGCTAAAATCAATATCAAAAGAACATAATGCAACTTTTCATGTAGTAGATAAATCATTGGCAGGAGATAATGGAGTAATGATTGCATGGACGGGCTATATATTATATAAACATGGAGTAAATACAGGTTTAAATGTTTCAGAGATAAACCCTAAGTGGAGATTAGATCAAATACACATCCCTTGGACCATGGAGGAGCTTTTATGATTCCAATAAAAAAAGGAGCAGAGGCTTATCTATTTAAAGACAAATGGTTCGGAAGAGATGTTATCAAAAAGGTCAGGATTTCTAAAAAATATAGAGAAAAGAAATTGGATGTTAAGATCAGGGCTTCCAGAACACTTAATGAAGCAAAGCTTTTGACTGAAGCAAGAAAATTTGGAGTATTAACACCTTATGTTTATGAGATTGATACGCAAAATCATACTATTATTATGGATTATTTAAACGGTCCAAGGGTAAAAGAATTTTTAAATTCAAATAATATAGAGATTTTCAGACTAATAGGACAAAAAGTTGCTATATTACATAAAAATAATCTAATACATGGTGATTTAACAACTTCTAACATGATAATTATTAATAATACGTATCTTTATTTCATTGATTTTGGACTAGGAGGATTTTCAACTTCAATCGAAGATTTTGGTGTGGATATTCATTTGATGAGAAGAGCTTTATATTCTACCCATTCAGAATTAGCTAAAGAATGTTTTGATTTTTTCTTAATTGGATATAAAAAACAATTTTCAAAAAGATTTGAGGAAATTAATCTTAAATTAGAGGAGATTGAGATGAGGGGTCGTTATATAAATAGAAAGGAGGACTCTTAAATGCAAAGAAAAAATATTATATACATTGCGATTTTAATTGGGGTTTATGTTTTTTCGATCATCTTTATTTTCGTTCCTATTATAAATATAATGGTAGTGACTCAAACTGATCCAATTTTGTTTATTTTAATTGTAACTTTATTCATTCCTTTAGTAACTTTGGGATTCCTATACGTACTTCTGGATACCTATAAAAAAATGTCAAAAACTTCACGAGATGAACAAATAGACGAAGTGATTTTTGATAAAAGTAAAAAACCAACCGAAAGAGAAATGATGGAAGATTGGGATTTTGAAAACAAGAAGAGAATGATTTTAAGCGCAGTTCATAATATTTCTAAACGTGTTGAGAGTACTATTGTTTATTTTGAGGAAATTGCTGGAGCTATTGGTATTGAAGAAGGAGAAGTAGAAGATATTACTATTATATTGATTGCAGAAGGCTTAATTCAAGGTGATGTTTATTTTGATGAAGAAGATAAAGGCTGTGTGAAATTAAAGACTCGTGAATTTAAAGTTAAATATGATAATGAGAAATGAGAGAAAATACCTTGGGGGATTAAATTGGCTAAAAATATTATACATTTTGCTACAGGAAACGAAAATAAGTTTAAAGAAGCGAGAGAGATATTCCAAGTATATAATATCCAAGTCGAAAAATTTTTAATTGATAGAATTGAGATTCAAAATGATGATCCGGAGAAAATTGCAAGATATAGTTTGGAAATTCTCAAAGATTCACCAAAAAAAATATTTGTTGAAGATTCTGGGCTCCAAATTAGAGAATTAAATAACTTTCCGGGTCCATATTCATCATATATTTATAAAACAATAGGGAATGAAGGTATTTTAAAGTTAATGGAAGGTATAAACAATAGAAATGCAATTTTTTATTCAATAGTTGCTTATAAAGATGAATATGAAAGCATTCATTGTTTTAAAGGTGAAACTGAAGGAAACATAAGCAAGAAAATAAAAAAAGGAGAAGGTTGGGGATTTGATCCAATATTTATTCCTTTAACTAATAATGGAAATGAATTAACTTATTCAGAGCTCGGATTTGAAAAGAAAAATTTGTTATCTCATCGAAGTAAATCATTTCAAAAATTAAGTAGATTCCTATCTTTGTAAATCATTTTTTTATTTTTTTTACAAAAATTTTTTAAAACGTTATGCAACTGATAGAATAAAAAGGTCAAATATAAAATTTCTAAGGTTAAATATCATGGCTCGAATGCATTCAAGAAAAAAAGGTAAATCAAAATCAACTCGACCCCCGAGACCAAGTTTACCGGAATGGTATAACCTCGATAATGAAGATGTTGAGGATTTAGTTATAAAATATGCTAAAGAAGGTATTCCACAAGCAAAAATCGGTATTATTTTGCGGGATCAACATGGTGTACCTTTAGTAAAATTGGCAACGGGTAAAAAAATCTCGCGAATATTGCAAGAAAATGAATTAATGCCTCCTGTCCCCCAAGATATTTTAAATCTTATAAAAAAAGCAAATAATCTTAGGAGACATCTTGAAGATAATAAAAAAGATTTGAGCTCAAAACGAGGATTAATGCTTGTTGAAAGCAAAATCTACAGATTGGCGAAGTATTATCGTAAATCAGGAGTACTTCCCAGCGATTGGAAGTACGATTGGAGAAAAGCTGCCATTTTGATAAGATAACTTGCTTTTTTATCTTATTTTTATTAAATTTAGCTATTATTTTAAATATTCATTTTTAAAAAATTATTTAACTTCAACGTATTATATTAGATAAGAGTTCATGTATTTTTTTTGCATGGTGTAATGATTGGAAAATAAGTCTGAATTTTTAAAAAATGTAGAAATAGCTAGTAACAAAATTAAAGAATGGATCGCATCAGGTAAAAAGATAAGAATAACAAGCCATCTAGACGCGGATGGAATTAGTGCTGCAGGAATTATTGGTAAAGCGCTGCTTAGAGAAAAAGCTTACTTTCATATAAGGATAATTCGGCAACTAGAAAAAGAATTTGTTTTAGATTTGAAAAAAGAAAATGTTGAATGCTTTATTTTTACAGACATGGGTGGTGGACAACTAGCTATCTTAAAAGAAGAATTATCTGGGAAAGATATAATTATCTTAGATCATCATAAACCAGTAGATCCAGATTTTGATAATCTAATTCATGTAAATCCCCATAAGCACGGAATTGATGGAACAGATCATATTAGTGGGGCAGGAGTAGCACTATTTTGTGCAATTGCATTAAACGAAGTTAATAAAGATCTTGCACCATTAGCAATCGTTGGAGCGATTGGTGATAGACAAGATAAAGGAGATTTTAATGCTTTAATTGGATTAAATCGAGATATAATAAAAATTGGTGAAGATTTAAAATTATTAGAAGAAAAAAAAGATTTAAAAATTTTTGGCAAGGAAACAAGACCCATTCATCTAGCTTTAAAATATACGACAGAGCCTTTTTTCCCCGGAATTTCAGGAAATGAAGATGGATGCTTGAGATTTTTGATTTCCATAAAAATTTCAATTAAAAAAGGTAATGAATTCAGAACAATTTCTGAATTAAATAAGGAAGAAAAACGAACTTTAGTAAGCGAACTTTTGAAATATGGAATGTCGCATGGCATGGACAAGAGAAATGCTGAAAGCATTATTGGAATGACTTATATACTTTTGAATGAAAAAAAAGGAACATTTTTAAGAGATGTTAATGAATTTTCATCCTTATTAAATTCATGTGGCAGATCGGATAAAGCAGGATTGGGAATTGCAATATGCATGGGAGACAGGGACTTAGCTTTATTAGAAGCAGAAGAAAATTTATCAATTTACAGAAGGCAATTAGCTGAATCATTATCATGGTTTGAAAAAGAATATCCTATTACAGAACGTGACTATATTTTAAGCTTTCATGGAGGAGAAATTATTGATGAAAAAATTATAGGGACAATAACTTCGATTGCAGCAGTATCGAAAATGATTAAAGCAAATAAACCACTTATAGGAATCGCGTTTTCAGATAATAGCTATAGCAAGGTATCTGCCCGTGGTAATCGATCTTTAATTGAAGCAGGGTTGGATCTAGGAGAAGCAATAAGAGAAACTCTAAAAAAAATGAATTTAGATGAAGAGGGGGGAGGTCATAATATTGCTGCAGGTGCTAGAATTCCCACAAAACTAGAGGAAGATTTTTTAAATTTATTAAATCAGACTATTCAATCGCAAATAACAAAAAAATATTCATAAAAATGATAATTTTTATAAATGAAATTGGTTTCTTTTTTTTAACGAAAAATTATCTAAAATCTAGGTTGATTACTTGGGAAAAGGTAGAAAACGCGGTCGAGAAAAAACAACTGATAAATGGAAAACTAAACAATGGTTTGTTGTTGAGGCACCAAAAATATTTGAAAATAAAGAAATAGCAGTAGCTCCGGCACAACAAATTGAAGAAATTCTCGGTAGAACGTTTGTAACGACTCTTTTTGATTTAACTGGTAATTATAAATTTATGCATCTTAAATTATTTTTTAGGGCTCAAGAGATAAAAGCAGGCAAAATTCAAACCAAATATATTGGTCATGATATTGCGAGAGATTATTTACGGAGTTTAGTAAGAAGATCTACAACTCGAATTGACGGTATCTTAAATTTAAAAACAAAAGATGGATATCTATTACGAATTTTTGCTTTGATGTTTACTCAAAGAAGAATAAAAAGATCTCAACAAGATGCAATTCGAGCAATTATGTTTGATCAAATAAAATTAGCGGCAGAGCAATTTAATTTTGACGAATTTATTAATGAGGCAGTTTCTGGTAAAATGGCTGAAGTTTTACTAGATCAGTGCAAATTAGTAGTTCCTATTAGATCAGCGGAAATCATGAAGATAAAAGTTGTTCAAGATCCTACTATAATTGCTGCTTAAATTTATTCATTTTATATTTCATTTGGAAATTCTTTATTGCTTTTATTTTAGATGTTAATCTTATTGATGAAACTTTATTAAGATCTTGAATTTATGATCATATAATTAGAATTTTTAAGATTATTGAAGGTGTGAAAAAAATTAAAGCAGCCATCTTAGCAGCTGGTGAAGGAACTCGATTAAGACCATTCACTTTTACAAGACCTAAGCATTTACTACCCATCGTGGGAAAACCATTATTACAACATACTATTGAATCCTTGAAAAAAATAGGAGTTAATGAGATTATAGCGGTGATAGGTTATAAAGAGGAGATGATAAGAGATTATTTTCAGGATGGGTCAAAGTTTGGAGTAAAAATAGAATATATAAATCAAAAAGTAATTGAAGGAACTGCTGCAGCAATTAAATTAGTTCAAAATTTTATTAATGATGATGCTTTTTTATTACAATATGGAGATGTTTTGGTTCCTCCAGAATCATATCCCCCTTTGATAAAAAAATACAAGGAGAAAAAACCATCAGCTATACTTTCCGTTAGAGAAGTAGATGATCCTTCTAAATTTGGAGTGATAGACCCTGATGGAGACAATGTGAAAAGAATAGTAGAAAAGCCAAAACCAGGAACGGAGACTAGTAAATTAGTAAATGCAGGTATTTATATATTTACACCAGACATTTTTGATGCTATAGATGAAACAAAAAAGTCTAAAAGAGGAGAATACGAAATTACAGATTCAATACAAATTTTAATAGATAGGAAGAAACAAATTTTAAAATATGAACTTCCATCTTGGTGGAAAGATATAGGGTTGCCTTGGAATTTACTTGAAGCTAATCAATTATTGTTACCTAATCTAAAATATGAAAATAATGGCACAATCGAAGATAACGTTCATATTAATGGAGATATTGGTGTAGGAGAGGGAACTATTATCAAATCAGGAGTATATATAGAAGGCCCAGTTCTAATAGGAAAAAAATGTGTTATTGGTCCAAATTGTTATCTTCGATCTTATACAGTTTTAGAAGATGATGTGAGAATCGGACATGCTTGTGAAATTAAGGGAAGTTTGGTCATGAGTGGAACGAGGATTCCTCATTTATCATATATAGGAGATTCGATTATTGGTTCTAACGTGAATTTAGGAGCAGGAACCATTACAGCTAATCTTAGAATGGATCATAGAACTATTAAAGCGACTATAAAGAAAGAAAAAATTGATACGAAAAAAAGAAAATTGGGTGCAATTGTAGGAGATAATGCTCAGAGTGGAATTGGAGTAACATTAATGCCAGGAGTCATTGTTGGAAAAAATTCTGCAATAGCAGCAAACATGAATGTAACTCATGATGTACCATCAGATACTTTCGTTTCCCCTAAACAAGAATTAATCCATAAAGAATGGAAAATAAAAAAAGAATAGAAAAAAATCGATAAGTTTTTCTAATTTTTACTTATTTTTATTTTTTTTACATAAAATATCATGATTAGGGATAGTATCGAAATTCCAGTAATGAAGAATTCGAATCCTGGAATTGATGTGGTCATCTGTATAAAAACACTTCTGCAATTAGAAATTGTACCGTTCAAGGTGGAATTACCGGCAATTATGGCGTAAAAATAAGTTCCTGAAGTTGATATCGTATCAGTATAATTACTATATGTAACTTTTGCTATAGGTGTCAGTGAATTAGTGGATGTAATGGGATTAATATCTCTATATATATAATAACTAGTTGAATCATTTATTATGCTCCAATCTAAATAGACATTCCCATCATAATCAGGATTAGGATTAATCTCAAATAAATACGGGGCATTTGGTAAAGATAATTCGTATAGTAAAGCTAATTTATATAATAAATCAGTTATTTTATTTACTGCTAATTGGATTAAATATTCAATTCTTTCCTCAAATGAATCATCAGGATGAGAGCCATCAAATGCATGGTAGTTATCATCCAACCAGTTACAATTATATTGCCATGAAGCATCTCCTCGATATGTTTCCCAACCTGTTTCAAGGCTTGCATCATTTGCAGTAATATCATCATAAGTTCCATCAAAAGTTATTTGGAAATAATCTTCGTTAGGATTATCCATATTTGTGTTTGCACTATTCTCGAGGTTTGAATGGACCGTTTCATTTGTCATCACATGCCCCCAAACAGCAAGATCAGCAATATAATGCGTCATGGCTCCTGCAAACCATGCGGCTTCTGAATAGTTTCCAATTTGCATCTGAGTATATGCTTTATCATATTCTTCTTGTGCGCGAGTAGCAGCTGAATTATCATAAGAAGAACCATCAGAATTATAATAATTGTGGTGTAATGATGTATCTCCATACCCATTGAAACCATTAAAACTTTCAGATGAATTATCTGGAGCAGCAGTACCTCTAAGATATGTTTGAAGTGAACTATTCAACCAAATTTGAAGCTCTTCAGATAAAAATAAATTAGCTTTTAAAGCAATCCAATCATGACTTCCAAAGCGTTCTCCAAAATAAATATCTTCTGGATCACCATTATTCCAAGCTAATGATCTGTTTGGTAATAAATATAGAGTAAAAACGAACATGAAAAGAATTATTAAAAGAATTTTTTTGGTTTTTTTCATTTAATTTCATCCTATTTTTAAATCTCTAATTTGAATTTTATATGGATCATCACCGTGAAATGTATTAAAAATTAATTCCATTACATGTTTTCCTTTTAATTTTTCATCTTCAAATTTCATATTTATATTGCCCCATTCTTTGTACTTCACACTCTTTAATAATTTTACAAATTCATAATTCTTCCATTCATTTGCATCTAAAAATATTTTTAATCTTGAACCATCCGGATCGAAGGTCATTTGGATATCGAATTCTACTTTTATCTTATCATCCCTACTACTCGTTATTTTATGAATTGTAAAATTACAAGCATGAGGAAATTCCTTACCTTCTCTTGCCGAATCAATTTTAATGACTTTATCTTCTATTTTGACGGGGTTATTCGTGAAAATTCGAAATTCATCCAGCTTTACTTCGTTTGACATCGTTCACACTTTTCAGAATTAATTATAAAAAATTTGAAAGTTTTTTTACTTTTTAATAGATAATATATATTTTACAAATCAATAAATATATTTTATTGTGAGATTTTTTGATTTAAAGTGAAAAATGATTCTTTTTCCCCGACAAAAATAAAAATTAAAAATAGAAATGGAAATAAGTTAATTTAATCAGATTTTCTTATTAAATCTATGTATTTTTGTATATATTCATTAGCAGCATCTTCTTCATCTACTAATAAGAATGTTTCTATGATATTTTCATATAATTTAATTAATTTTTCTGTTGGACCCTTAAATTTCGGGATGCTATTTACAAGTTTTGCTAATTCTGTTCTTAGATCTCTTTGACTTTTAATTTTAGATGGCTTAAGAAGTTTTATTTCTTCAGATTTCATATTCAACTCTGTAAATTGCTCCATATCATCTATATCTTTTGATAAATCTGCAGCCTTTCGATATAAATATGAAGCGGTTTGATAATTTTTGTTGTTCAAGCTATCACTTGCGATTTTTAGAATTACATCAATTTTTGCTTCAGATATTTCAGCATCTATTATTTTTTCAACCTCTTGTTTCCCAACATGTTCCTCGTCTATTTTCGGTTTTGTAAATGTTTTTATTTTTATTTTTGGTTCTGTTGGCTCCGTTTCAGATCCAGGTTTAACTCCAGGCAATGGTTTTAAAGTCTTTACAGTAATTTCTGCTTCATCCTTTTCTTCATCTACTATTTCCTCTTCTCTTTTTAAATCGCCTTCAGCTATTTCTTTCGCAAGAGATTCAGCCATCTTCTCGAGCCTTTGATTTAAATTGTCAATTTTTTCTGAAATTTCATTTATTTTATCTGAGTCATTCATAATTTTTGCGGTTTTTAACGCTTTATCATAATATTTTAAAGATGCATTTATATTTCCAGAATCTTCAGAAGTTTTAGCCATTTTCAAATAATTATTTAGCTTGATCTGATCATCACTAATGAATTCTTCAGCACCAACTTTTTCTTTTTCCTTAATTTTTTCAATTTCTTTTAATAATTTTTCAAATAATGATTTGTTCTCTAGTTCCAGAGCAAAAATAGATGATTGATACAAAATTTTAATTGCTTTTTCATCCGCATCTTTTTGAACTAACTCATTTGCATTTTTAATATTCATATTCATTTTATTTTCAATTTGTTGAGTCCATTCATCCCCAGTTCCAGTAAGAATTCCAGATCTCATGCGAGCAGCCCTTGCCCATTCTGCATAACGCTCTACACCATCCATCTCATTAAGTGTTAATAATATATATGACGCTTCTTCAAAATAACTCGCTGCATCAGAAAATTTCTGATTATCCATTAAATCATTAGCTTGAGTTAATAAATCACCGAGTTTCTTTCTTATATTAACTTGTTTAATGGATTCCACTTTTTCCGTTGTCTCCCCAATCAATTTAGAAAATCTTTGAACTGCATCATTATCTTTTAATCTTCGAGAAATGGCAATAACTTCTTGATAATGTTTATTTGCTAAATCAATTTTATGATTTTTTATTGCTTCTCTAGCTTTTGCTATAATTTTATTCCTTTCTTCAATTAATTGAGACCTACTCTTAGTTTCTTCTTCTTTCTGGGCCATTTCTTTAGCAAGTGAAAAGAACTCTTTGGCCACCGATTTTTCAGCAAGTTCTAATGAAAGATTACCTACTTTTTCATACAACTTTCTTGCATCTTCAAACCTATTTTCGAACTTTGCTATTTTCGCATCATTTATTGTTTTTTGTCTTAATTGATTTATTTCTGTGGTAATCCGCGCGAGTTCCCTATTTGTTTCAGATTTCTGAACCATTAATTTTCTCTTCTTATCCGTTAAAGATTCTCTTTTAGGACGAATAAGTTTTGCATATGCAAGAATTCCTACTACAATTACGACCGAACAAATTATCAAACCTATGATTATCATTTGAATTAACTGCCCATATTGCCGCAAAAATATTTCACTATCAGTTAAGAGCGGGATGCTTATGGGTGATGCATCTTTTGAAAACCCTTTACCACCATAGTATATAGCATATATAGATACCGCAGATGCAGTTGCTGGAGATACATATTCAAACTGGGCAATACCTTGACTATCTGTTGTTACATTTTTGTAATAAGTTGTTTGATCACCTCCAACATGAATAAAGGTGAGAATAAAAGTAATGTTATAACCCACAGCAGGCATGCCATTAATAGTCAAATTAGCGTAATAGGTAATAGATTGTCCTGGTCTCGATTCTGATGGAATATTTTGTAATTTTAGACTATATATAGCTTGGGTTACGACAATGTTCGTAGAAATTGAAGAAGGTGTTATAGAAAATTCACCATAATAATTCATTGAAATGGCAATTGAAATCGCCCATTGAGGTATGATATAATTAACAAGTGCCATGGCCGTTCCGATTTGTGTTGAATTTGTCAATGTTATTCTTTCAAACGTTCCGTCTCTAAAAAAAGCAGTAATGGTGAAATTAATGTTACGATCTTCCAATAATGAGTCTTGGTTATCTTTTAAAAATGCTTTTAAAATTATATTTTGATTTTCAATAATAGTAAGAGGAACCTGGTATGTTAACACGGAGACTATAGTTTCGTTCTCTGCATATACTTTTAAGCCATTTAGTATATCTACTGAGCTATCATAAAAATAATCCTTGGATGAAGTAAAATTAAACGTTATATTATAAGTTCCATTATGTAATCCAGTGTCCGTCCATGAAGATGTATTCGTGAATGTGTCAAGTTCGGCATTCCAATTTAAAATTCCAGAATATTTTTGGCCTGTTTGGTTATGGATGATATAAAATACTGTTCCTTGTCCAGATTTTATTTTTTGGTTGAATTGATCAAAAATATTTGCAGATAACGTTAATTGCTGGTTTGAAAATATTTTAATTTGAGCTTGCGAGTCAGAACGAGAGCAACTCGTGTTAAGAGGAAGAATTTTTACATTTAAATTTAATATTTTTGCTTCATATCCATCACGTTCGATACTGATCAATAGATCATAATTATGCATATCGTCAGTAAGAGTTGTGATTACATTTTGAATTACCGAAGTATCAACAGATATTGAGTAATTCCCAGCTTGTCCAGTAATACTTGAATAGAAAAGTGAGCTTCCATTTAAAGTTGCAATAATTGATGCACCTGTAATTCCATTACCAGATTGAGGCCAACTTCCTGAAATGTTGTAATGAACAATAAGGTGTGCTGTTTGATTATACGATATATTCAAAACATTATTATCAAGCACACCATTTTGAGCTTGGATAGCAGAAAGGCTCGCAAACATTTTTGATATATTTAATATAACGGTTATTTCAGCAGTTGTATAATTTATCAAGGAAGCATTGAATTTTAAACTATAAAGACCTCTATAATTAAAGTTGCTAGAATCAATTACAATAAAATACTTGCCCAACGTCGTTGATTCGTTCCATGACCAAACAATGGTGGTCCAATTAAACCCAATGCTTGCATCGGCAATTCCCTTTACTTTGTTAAAATCATTAAATTGTAATTGAATAGTTATATTATTCCCCAAATAAATTGAAGGTAGGGCTGTAATCAATGATAAACTAGTAGATCTATTATAAACAGATAATAATTGAAATTTTTGCTGAGTCTGAACGGAAGTTCCATTTATAGTGAATGTTAAGTTATAAATTATCGCATTAAAAATGCTTGTATTCATAGTTATATTATAGATCCCATTTCCAATGTTATTAACCGTGAAATTAATGCCCTCAATTAGATTTCCCGATTCTCCCGGACTAACTGATTCATATATAATTGAAATATCTGCAGGATCTACACCAGAACCATCTGCATTGTTCGTGTAATTTAGTGTAAATGTAACATTATCATTCCAAGGAACATCTTGATGTGTAATTTCTAAGGACGTTCTATTTACTAATCGAATGGTGTAATTATACGTTATATTTTCAATGCCTGGATAGGTTGCATTTAGGAAGATAAAGTATCCCTCTGCACTATATGTATTAGGGATAGTGAAATTTTTTGTCCATTTACCATTTTCAACGTGATCTAAAGTGCCATTAGTTGGCGATATTTCATCACTATTTGTAATATAATTTATAATCCCCGTTCCAGGTACAGGTATCGTTATCCAACTTCCTCCATTATAATAATACATTGTAAAATTGACGGTTATGTTGAATTCATATCCATCGTAAGCTTCAATGATATTTTCACCTATTAATATTGGCGGATCTGGGTCTAATGTTTCTAATCGTGAAGAATTGTATATTAAAATCGTTTTATAAGCAGTTGTTACATATGTATCATTCGTCCATACAAACAGGATCGTGCAATTTCCATCATCTGTTATATAATCTTGTAATTGCCAATCATTCGTTTCAAACTCACCTAAGGCATTTGAAGGAGCATCTAGTAAATTGGGAAAATTATCGGTAGGCCAGATTTCCACTGAAACATTTCCAGTTCCAATTCCAGCATTCAGAATCGAACCATTCATTTTTAAGATTTCAGAATTACCAATAAATTCAAAACTTGTAATGTTTTCATAATCCCCATTTTGTTTTCTCCAAACATCAAACTCACATACTAGTTTAGAATTTTGGAATAATATAATCCACTGACCGTTTCCTTGTAAATTGTTGACATCATTTATAGTAAGAAGCATTTCAGATCCTAACGAAGAATTATGAGCATCCGAATAATTTACAGACTCAAGTAAAACTGACATTAATTCCCAATAGTTAGGATAGATTATATTAACGACTCCATTTACATTAGATGTCGGCAAATTTAAATAAAATGTCGAATTCCATTCTACATTGCTAGAGGTGATGTTCGTTATAAAAGATGTTTCTGATATGATTGTCTTGTTTTGAATTTGCGTCGAAAAATTATAATCAAATCTCACAGTTTGTGTTGGGAATTCTTTATTATACGTTACATCATAAGAAACTATTCCATTATTGTCGGGCATTCTTATTGATGCATTTTCCCAATCTCCAGAATAATCAGAAGTATAAATAACAGGGGTTCCCTCTATTTTTAAATCAATATCAGATACATTAACTAATTCAAAGAGTGAAAAATTTAAAGTGAAATCCCCAGCAACATCTATCCAGCTTCCACCAGAATATTGATAATCCATTCTATTTGATAAGCCAGTATTTAAAGCCCATTTTGGAGTGATTACACCCAAATAATTAGTACCATTAAAGGAAACAAAAAAAGTTTTATTTGCTGTATTTTCCATATCTAAATATAATTCCTTATCATTTAATGTATAATTTATCCAAATATAATTGTCAGAAATAGGTGCATAAATAATTACTCCAGAATCTATTTGTAACTTTTCAAATATGATTTTATCAGGTTTTGAATGAGTTCCATTCCAGCTAGAGTTATATATTGTTATATTCAACTCGTCTATTCCCGCTGCTCCAAGATATGGAGCTCTCATTCTAAAAGATAAAGAATTTAAATAACCATTTTCAAATGATGATAAGTCTAGTTCTGTTGCATAAATATTATTATTAATCTCATAATGATTATTAGCAGTACTGCTCACTAAAGTTTTATTTGATTTTCTTATGTTAAACAAAGATAAATTGGTTAAAGTAATGTTATATCCATCAGTTGTTATATTCAAATTGGGATCATAGGTTTTATTGAAATTCAGATTCGTATTATTATAATTTCCTGTGAATTCAATATTTAAACCAGCAACTTCGCTTGTTATATCGCCTGCCAAATTTAATGTCTGAACGGATAGCAAAATTTCCTTTTCAAACGTTCCTGCCTTTGTTGCATTAATTCTATAATTGAATAATCCAACATCACTTGATAACGTGAGTGTAATATTCCATTTATTATTTTGGAATTGCATTGGGAGATAATGAGACCCATTATAAAATGCCACGCTACCCCCATTAGTATTAGTGATGATCTCG
>RDOG01000015.1 GCA_011365055.1 Promethearchaeota archaeon | reverse complement strand
AAACATATAAATTTCTTTGTGCTACTAGTTTATTCATAAAAGTATCTTTACAATTTGGTGAAAATATATCAGATTTCTGTATCAAGAAAAAATTATGAAAAAAAAGAGTGCTAACCAAAACGACAGGGTTATTAATCATTTGATAAATGAATTGATGAAGGTACTCACGGATGATCAATTTATAATTGATTTACGTGATAGCGGCTGTAGGTTCCAGCCTGTACGATTTAGAAATCTTGCCAACCTTAATAACTTACATGGTGATATGCTCCGGGTCGTTTCGAGATCGTCAAAGTAATATATACAAACGTGTATATTCGTGTAACTTAATCCACGTTATTTTACCTTATAGATTTATTAGGACTATTGTATAAAATAAAAAAAATTGCTTCAAAACGCTAATATTTTTAAAAATTTAATAGAGTAAGTAGAGTTATTTTTAATAGATTACAAAACTTGTTGCTTTTAAATCTTCCAAAATTTCAAAAACAACATTTTCTACGAATTCTCTTGATTTTTTTGTTCTTTGAACTACATATTCAAGAATATCTTCAACAGAATTGGAGCCATTACATTTTCTCCAAATAATATAAACAAGAGGTGCAACCTCTTTTTCCATAACTTCGTTTTTTAGGATAATAGACCGTTTTGATAATTCAATTCCAATTCTTTTTCCGCAATTTGTCGGATGGGCTTTATATTCTAATTCCATTTTTATACCTCTAAGAAAAAAACTCGCCAAGTATTTTTGAACAATTATTACACGTTACATAAAAAAGTAAATTTTATTCTCAAAATATGTCGGTATTATAACAAGTACCTCTATAATATTAATGTATTAAGATCTTAATAAGAATTTTGATATTTTCTAAAAAAATACACGATTATTAATTTTTATATAAAAAAAATAGATAAATTTTTAACAAATAGTTATTTTAGATCTAAACTACAGTTAATTTTATCTTAAGAGTCTTTATTTCAAACTTTTTAATATCAATATCCAATACATTATCCTTAAATGAATTTATTTTTTTGGGATTAAGCTCCAAAAGGTCAACTTCTTCGATACTTAATATTTGAAATTTCTTGTTAAATCTTATTTTTGCTTTTGAATCTATACCTACCGCTTCGTAACATCTAATTATTATTGAATTATCGTCTACTTCTCCATCTTCTGGCAATTTTAAAGCACTCAAAATAACATTTGTAGGAATTACTTCTAAAAAACTCATCTCTTCTGACAAGTCACCTTTCAAGTTAGTGATTTCTTGTAAAAGAGGAGGAATGTTAATATCTAAAGCGCCTTGTTTAATTTCAGGGTTTGTAACATTACCCTTCGTCATGAGTAAACTATATTTCACGTTAAATTGATCTTGTTCGTGCCAATTATTAGTTGGAATCATAGAAGTCAGAGGACTACCTGCTCTGGGATACACGGGAGTTCTAAGAATTGTTAAACGTAAAATGTTCTTGAATTTATCATGATATTTTACATCATAAGCATAACGAGCATTATTAAGAAGAGATATGGAAATGTCATTATCGGATAAAGTAACGTAAGTTTGACAATTTTGTTCCCATTGGGCCTCATCAAATCTATTCGAGGGTTTGGATTTACGCTGAATAATTGCATATGGAATTTCTGCGTTAATTTCATTAGTTTCTATATTTATAGGAAATGCTACCTTTACCATGGCAGCCTTAACATGAAATTTCATGTCTAGTTCCATATCAACTCGTGAGCTTAAACTATTCAGAGAAATATATTGTATAATGCTTTGTTCTTCAAATAATTTCTCTATTTTTACACGAATCCTTACAGGTCCTCGTTCTATTATAGAAATAGATTTTAATTTAGGTAAAAATTTATTTTTAGAATAATATTTATCAATATTCCAAGCGAAAAAAGATGTTTTCTTTTCTTTAAATATTTGTATGACATTTCCTTTACCAGTTAATGCTTCTTTATTAAGAGATTTTGAATATATTCTTGTAATATCACCTGTTTTTTTGGTTATATTAACAATTAAATTATCGTTCTCTAGCGTGATTTTCGAATTGTCTTCTGAAATTTCTAAATCAGTCTTATTTTGAGTTATAGAATCTTTTTCTCTTTTAAGAATCGTATATCCGACTTTAGGCAATTTAATTTGGAGTAAGGACTTTCCATTCGATTTTTGTAATAAGACTTGTTGCCCATTTGGCGTTTTTAATGAAAAATCTTGATTTGAGTCTAGTTCGATAAATGCATTTCTTTCAAAGGGTAAAGAATTAAAAATTAAAATGCCTTCTCCTAAGAAATTTATTTTTGAACCCAAATATTTCAAGGACATTTGTATATATTTGTTTAAATTTCCAAATATGGCACTAAAATCAATTCGTGTATCAACATATACATCAGCGATACTAGAACCAGGTAAAATATCATGAAATTGATTAAAAAGCAATTGGAGCCAATTTTTTTTAATTTTTTCATTGTTAAATTTTAATCCCAATAATTTAAGGAATGAAATCAATATTTCTACTTGATAAAACATAATTTCAGCTTTTCGATTCAATTCTTTAAGCCAAACATGCGAAGTATAACATCCTCTATGTTGCTCTAAATACATTTCGTCATTCCAAGTTGGAATTTTGTCTTTATTTTTTTCAATTTCTTTAAAATAATCCTTCATTAAGCTAAATTTTATATTCTTAGGAAATCTACTGGCCATATTTTTGAGTATTATGATTTCTTCCCTAATAGGACCGCCTCCACCATCACCCATTCCATAAACCAATCCAAAATTTCTCATGTACTCCTTCGATCTTAATTTTTCAATTTCTTCAGGTGAATCTTCATATGAAAATTGTTTTTTGGCATCTTTTACGAAGCGAGTGAATTTTTTAAAGGATCCAAAATTTTGTTTCATCGCAAATAGATTAATAGAATAACTAAAGGCATAAGTTAATACCTGAGAACCATCAGGTGCTTGCCAGTTAAAGATAGAAAATGGAAAGTCGTTTTGATCCATCCAACCAAGTTTGTTTGTATAGAAATATTTTGATCCACTCTTCACTAAAATTTGGGGAAGAGACCATTGATAACCAAATACATCAGTAAGCCATCCTATTTCACTCATTTTTCCAAATTTTTCTAAATAATATCTTTGACCATAAAGGCGTTGACGAACTAATGATTCACCATTTGGCACCATTAAATCAGGCTCGATCCACATCCCGCCTACTAATTCAAATCTTCCTTCTTCTATACGCTTCTTCATTCTTTTAAAAATTGAAGGAAAATATTTTTCAGTCCATTCAAAATATTTTGGAGAACTCATTGCAAATTTGAAAAAGGGATAATCTTCCATGTGAATGAGTGCCTTTTTGACAGTAATGTAATTTTTTTGGATGGTTTTTTTTCTTGTCCAAAGCCAACAAGCATCTAAATGGCTTTGCCCAATTAGAGAGAATCCATCATAATCCTTTTTTTTAGCACCATAAAATAATGCAATTACTTGAGACAAAATATAAGATCCAGGATAAAAGAAATTTCGCTTATCAAGCCATTTTATTAATTTATCTCGACCAGTACGTGCTAATAATTCTTCAACCATTAAGCACCCTCGCTTAAATCAATCCAGTCATGAAAGTTTTGTTAAGGAAAACTAAATTAAATTTGAACTTTTTATATATTTAAAATTATAATTTTAAAAATATTGAGTGTTTAATATGAGTTTTTATTTAGCATTAGGAGAAAATATTAAAGCTGATGACGGATATATCATAGTTCGCATGAAAGTTAAAACATCTTTAGTTATGGAAGAATGTGCAAAACGTATAGCTGCTGAAAGTAGCATTGGAACATGGACAGATTTATCAACCATGAAACCAGAAATTAGAAGATTAGCCGGAAAAATTTTTAATATAAAAGATAATTTAATTGATATTGCATATCCTATTGAAATGTTTGAAATAAATATCCCACAAATTCTTGCAGATATTGCTGGAAATATATTTAGTGTTAAAGATGCTGATGAATTACGCCTTGAAGATGTGCAATTTCCCAGAAAGTTTTTGAAGAATTTTAAAGGTCCAAAATTTGGAATTGAGGGGGTTCGAGCTTTTCTGAAAATAAAAGAAAGACCTTTAATTGGAACAATAATTAAACCAAAAATTGGGCTACCTCCTAAAGAACACGCTCGAGTCGCTTTTGAAGCGTGGATTGGTGGAGTAGATTTTGTTAAAGATGATGAAAATTTATCAGGACAATCTTTTAATCCATTTAAAGAACGTGTCATTGAAACTCTTCAAGCATTAGATAAAGCAGAAACTGAGACTGGAAACAAAAAAAATTACGCTCCAAATATTTCTGCAGCTTATAACAAAATGATAGAACGAGCTGAGATTGTTAAAGATTATGATGGAAAATGTGTTATGTTAGATGTGATAACATGTGGATATTCAGCCGTACAAAGTTTTAATACCGAAAAAATTGCGGATAATCTCATAAAACATGGTCATAGAGCCATGCATGCAGCCATGACAAGGTACCCAAATCATGGTATCCACATGAGTATATTGACATTTATGGCTCGTATGTGTGGTTTAGATCAATTTCACGTAGGAACGGTAGTTGGCAAGATGGAAGGAGACGAAGAGGAAGTAAAGAAAAATATTAATGCTTGTATTGTAAATTGTGGTTTAAAACCAATGTTACCAGTTAATTCTGGAGGATTACACCCAAGACATGTTCCTGCATTAATGAAATTGTTTGGGAAAGATATTGTGATTCAAGCTGGAGGAGGGATACATGGACATCCAAAAGGAACCACAGCCGGAGCTACTGCAATGCGTCAAGCTGTGGATGCTACAATGCAAAATATCCCTCTAAAAAATTATGCTGAATCACATCTTGAATTATTTGAAGCTATTAAAAAATGGAATTGACCAAATAAATTAAGATCCTTTATTCATTTCAAGTTGGATGAGTGAAGAATGGCAATAATTGAAGTGGATCATGTTACAAAAAAATTTAAGGATTTAATAGCTGTAAAAGATGTTACCTTTGAAGTTGAAGAAGGCGAAATTTTTGGGCTTTTAGGACCTAATGGAGCAGGTAAAAGTACTTTAATTTCAATATTATGTACTTTACTATATTCGACTGAAGGAACTGCAAGAGTTTGTGGTTTTGATGTAAATAGAGAAGCATCAAAGGTTAGAGAAAATATTGGAATTGTATTTCAAGAAATTATTTTGGATGATTTGCTAACAGGAAAAGAAAATCTACGTTTTTTTGCAAAAATAGGGAACATGCCAAAAATAGAAAGAGAGCAGAAGATTGATGATTTATTACATCTTGTAGATTTATATGATAGAAAAGATGATATTGTAAAGAATTATTCGGGTGGAATGAAAAGAAGATTAGAAATAGCTAGAGGGTTGTTATTCAATCCAAAAATTTTGTTTTTAGATGAGGCAACTTTAGGTTTAGATGCTCAAAATAGGAGAATTATTTGGGATTATTGTCGTAGGTTGAATAAAGAACAATCCGTTACTATTTTATTAACAAGTCATTATATTGAAGAAGCCGAAATTTCAAATAGAGTTGCAATAATAGATTTTGGAAAAATCATAGAATTAGACACACCAAAGGGATTAAAGAGGAAAGTTGGTGAAGATTATATTAAAGTTATAGGAAAAACAACAACTGAAGTGGATATTATATCAAAAATTTCAAATTTAGATTTTATAAAAGAAATTAATAAAGATATGAGTGATGAATACGAAAAATATAAGATATACATTAAGAATTCCTCAGAAGAAGCAATTCCTTTTTTAATTGATGAATTTTTAAAATATGGTTTTAAATTTAAATCAATTAGTGATAATAAACCCACCTTAGAAGATGTATTTATATATTATACAGGTAGACAGTTGCGCGATGAGAACTTAAGAAGTAACGAGTCAATAAAGAGTGAGAATTTGAAAGCTAAAAAATCTGGAAGTAGAATATTTTCAGGAAGGAATGATAATTAGATGTTTAATTCCAAAATTTTGAAATTAAAGATGAAAGCATTGTTTTCTGCATCTTTAGGGATTGCAGAACGCCAGTTGATAAGATTAAAAAGAAGTAAAACAGTAGTAATTGGTCAATTCGGAATACCACTATTAATTCTTCTTGGATTTGGATTTGGCATATCTTCATGGATTGAAAGTTTTACAGGAGGAGCTGGTGGAGCTCAAGCAACAGTCTTTTTTGATTACTTAGCTATTGGAGTTGTAATGATGTCCACGTTCCTTGCAAGCCAATTCTCAGCTTTCGCCATAGTTTCGGATAGAGAACTAGGATTTCAGAACGAAATATTGGTTTCTACAGCCCCCCGAATTTCAATAATTATCGGTAATTCTCTAGCAGGGGCATTTCGAGCACTTTATCAATATTTAGGTGTTTTTGCGTTAGGAGTTATACTTTCATTAGCACGAAATGGAGGAACTACTCAAATTAGCCTTAATCCGATTGATTGGCTATTAGCGAGCCTTATGATCCTTTTAACGTGCTTGTTCGTTGGAGGGTTTATGAGTTTTCTTAGCAGTCTATTTGAAAATGCTGAATCATATTATTTAATTTCTAGTATGATAGGTTTTCCATTATTTTTCTTATCAGACATGTTTTTTCCACAAACAAGTTTAGGCATCATCCAATATCTTAATCCATTAAATTATTGTACTAACGCTGTACGATTCTTTCTTCTTCCCAGCGAAGCTTGGCTCATGCCTTTTTTTATTACATTGTTAGTATTGGTATTCTTCGCGATTAGTTTTACTTTTTTGGCGACATTTGTATTCCAACGCACTGCACGAAAATAAAGATTTAAATCAAATCAAGTATTATTTTTACTAATAGCAGTTTAGGTTTGATTACATCATGACAGAATCAACATTTGACGAGTTATTGAAAGAATTAGATAAGAGATTAAAAAATCTAGAAAAATTATCAAATATAATGAGCCAAATGAAAAATGTAGCGAGTAAAATTCAAGAACAGGCACATGAAAATCCATTTACAGATTTAATTGAAGTAAAAGAAATTGATGAAGTAGCATTTGCACTTTTAAAAAATTTACAAAATATAGATGTTAATATTTCAAGGGGAACCAAGTCGATTCAACCCAAAAATTATGATTTTCTAAATTATGAAAATGTAAAACAAGCATTACTTGAACGAGGCATTGAAATTAAAGAAAAGAGTGAAAAAGAAACACGTGATTATTTTAACAATACAATCTTAATTGGGATGAATAATTTAGTAAATAAGAAGAAGATAAGTGAAGAAGCAAAAACAATCGTATCGAAAAGTATTAAGAAAGCCAAAAAGAGAACTAAGAGCTAATAAAATATAAAAGTTCATTATTAATTCCTTTTATTTTTCACCCCAATTCTTAAAATTTAACAATAAACATATTAAAAAAAAACGATTAAGTTTCAAAAGGAATAAAGAATTTTAGATCTAATATTTTATCTAATGATCCAAATACTTCTAAATTAGATTCGAGTCCAGCAGCACCCATTTGAATTAATTGTGGTAAAAAGAAATAACTAACATTATTCGTTCTCATTATAGTTTCTGCTAATTTAATTAATGTTTTATCCAAAGTCGTAAGATTATTTGGAAAACGATCATTTTTAATGAATTCTATAGCGGAAGAGGAGAGATGATGAGGATATAATAGAGAAAGGCGGAGATGTTCTTGAATCAATGGTAGAGCTTTTTTAAAGGGTTGTAAATTACCATCGAATTGTTTTAAATGTTCATTAAAGCGTTCACCGAATTTATCTGCAAAAGTGTTAATCGTATTTCTCAAGTCTTCATCTGGTGCTTTATCTAATATGAGAGCAATTCTGCTAAATTCTCTATCAACCATTAATATGTTATAATCAGCATATTTGAGTTCAAATCCCATGGTCTCGTTGGGATCTTTATCTTTTCTAATTTCAGTTTGAAAAGCAGATATGGCAGTTAGAAAACCACTAATTAAATCTGCATTGAGCTCCATTTGAAACTGTTGATTATAAACACAATTTCCGGATTCTTTTTCAATAACTAAGAGGGCCAGCAAGGCAGCGATATTTTCATAACGATTTTTAATTTTCATTAATTCCTTTTTATGAACTTCGAGTTTTCTATTTCTTGAGCGTTTTCGGATGGTATAGAACGTAAAGGAAAGGGCAACTGCAATTGCTACAATTATGCCTATAAAAGTTAAGTTCCAAACCATTAATTGAGAAGTAGAAGTTACTGTATATGAAAAGGAATTTGATTCACCATTAGCTATCTCCATGATTTCTCCGAAAATCACCCGAAAAGAAAAGGAATTTAAGTTGCTTGGTACCGTTATTTCAATTATTGCATATCCTTCATCATTTGTAATTGCATAAATATCAGAAATACCTCCAGAAAATTCAAATTTAATTGTTTTACCACCTAATCCTAATCCTGAACTCGTATTAGTTAATCTGACTGTTATTAACAATACATCTCCTTCATAAAAATTAGTCAAAGAGAATGGATTTAAAACGAGTGCAGTCCGTGATTTAACGGATGGTTCGTAAATTATGAGAGATGGAGTTGTTTTATTTAATATTGTTAGATTAATTGCATAATAAGAGGTCTCACAATTAGTTGCTTCGGCAGTAATGTTTATGATATACGGAGTTTCGCGACTTGGAATATCTAAAAGTGAAATAGTGGAATTAGAATAGATACTTTCAGAGGGTATCGATAATGTCATGTTCCCAGTTAGGTTGAACGTGGCGTTAATCATTATATTAAATGAAACTGATCCCCAATCTATATCTTTATTGTGAAATGTATCTTTAAAACTAATGGTTAGACCAATAGTTGCCCTTTCATATTGGACGATATTATCAATTGTTGATTGGATTGTAGTTGGAACGGGTTCCACAAAGATAAGAATATTATCGATTTCTGCAGTATTATAGCCATCTTTAGATGCAATTATTTTTAGTTGATAGGAACCTTCCGAAAAACCCTTCGTATCTAGTTTAATACGGTACTTGCCTTTATCTGTATCAAGACCTGTCTTCAAATAAAGGTCTTCCCAATCTTGATTAATTCCGTTCAAGGAAGCATTGATAGTTGCTCCAGTAATGTTAAAATTTCTGCTTGATTCGTTGTAAAAAACAGTAATCGTTTGAGTTGTATCATTTACATATGGATTTTTTGTTACATTCAATAAAATGGTCAGGTTAGTAGGATTGGGGAGAAGGAGAAAATCAATAGTACAAATTGAAGTTTCCGTACCATTTGTCCAGTAAGCGAAAAAATTATAAATACCCCCTATTGCTAAAGGATAATTACTTGGTCGCCAATAAAATGAAGTATTAGGTAAGATTGTACTATTTTGCAGTGTGAAGGTGGTAAAATTATTTGGAAATGGATATAAACCAGATAAATATGCAACTCCATTATCTTGATTTGGAAGGCTCATATTTATTCTAATATAATCATAAATGGTTGCATTCTCAACAACTGAAAAATCAATATTACCTTTTTTTTCTACTGTTAAAAACGAGTTCACGTTACTGCTATTACAAATGATTTTCCATAGATTTGAACTTACATTATTTATTATTAGAAACCTTTTTTGATCAATTTGATCTATTCTCCAATTTGTGTAATTAGCGTATGAAGATCCATTATAGATATAAGTTACATTCCAATTCGGAATGGAGATATTTAATAAATTTAAATTATCAGCAGAGCTCAACGGTAAAATAACATCACAAGTAATATTCCATTGGATGATAGAGGATGAATCAGTTCCTAAAAAAATCGTTTTTGCAAAATAAGATAGATTTTCAATCTTACAAAAATAATTGGTGTCAAAATATAAATCCCCATACCATTTTGATTTAATGGAAAAAGTATATGTACCTTCAGTATTAGGAATATAAAGTGATTCATTATACCAGTATGAATCCAAATCAAAATATTCGTATCCATATCTAACTTGGAGTTTACATGAAAAATTATAATCCATGCTTGTCGTATAATGTTTCCAAGATCCACCCGTGATATCCAAAGTTATATTTAAAGAATATAATGAAGTAGAGCCAAATGTAGGTTCTCCAAAAATAGTTATGTTTCCACTAACATTTGTGGAAGCTGAAAGAAGCCACCAATAAGTCTTATTTTTTTCGAAGTAGGGAGTATCTGGAAACGAGAAATTATACCAGCCTTCAAAACTCGTTCCTGGTTCTATTACCCAAGGTTTAGAACTTGCTACAACATTTTGTAAAAATTCAAGTGAATTATCACCTAATTCCGGACCTGTATTTGTGCTATTGCTATTCATTATTATTAATGTAATGGGATCGGTAAAATTTCCAGTTTGATTAACGTATAATGAAATATTTTCTACTTTACCAACATCAGTTAACGTAAAATTTTGTGAGGCAAAATAATGAAGATATACTGAACTATTCCAAACATCCAAAATTCGCTGGGAATAAGAATCCAACTGAGTGATATTCTCATATACAAGAGGTTGAGGATTTTTTAATGAAAGCCCAACTTCCTCCGTTGTTGGAGTAGAACTATTTGGAGCTAAATTGAGTTTTAAACACAGATCACCTTCTAGATAAGTATAACGATATATACCTAGACTAGATGCAAATCCTTGATAAGCAAAACCATCATCAATTGGAATATCGTCAATTTCAAAATACCAAGCTCTATAATCAGTAAGTGTCATCATTGGAAAACGTGCAACTACAAAATAATAAGCGAATCCATCGTTATCTACAAAGGTATTGGTTAAGTTTAAAATTTCATCATTAAAATTAAAAGTTTCCCAATGCGCTTGTGGTGTTGTCGTAACAGTTTTTTCAACAGATATTCCAGTAGAAGATCTAGGAGCTAACAAGAATCCTTTACCTAAAGATCTCGAAGCATTATAAATTGAAATATTCCAAGTATCAGCCCCAACTGCTTCTTGTATAAACATACTAATATTTTTCAGTCGGCAAGTTGTACTAATTTTAAAACTCATTGCACCTAATCGATAGTAACCTAAAGATATCGTTCCAGCATTATCAATAACCTCTTCTGGATAATCTTCTATAACTAAAGTAACATTTTTGGCATCTAAATTACTAAATGTTAAATTTGTACGAGTAATATTCCAATGACTGGAGTTTATATCCAAGTTGTATATTTTTTGATTTTCTATTTCATCATCGGGTACTGTAAAATGAATAGTATCAGAAATGTTTTCTTGCATTATGGAGAATAAATCATTCCCATCATCACTTATCAATCCAATATCTGAAGTATGTGTTAAATTTTTTTCTAGTATCTCAATCGGATCGCTATTAACTTCTTTATTAGTTATTGATGAGCTATTATTACTTACATTATCGATTAATGGATATAAAAATCCAGTAATTAAAAACGATAGAATAAAAATCCCTAAAATAATTATTTTTTTAAATTTCAAGGTGTATCACCCGATTATTAAACGTTATTTTTAGTCTCTTTGGACATATATTATAATTATTATTAAGTGTAACTTGAAACCGTTTACTGTCATTTTCATTAATATTAGTTATTTAATCGTGTGCTATTTTTTATTATATACTCATATAAAATAACCATATATGAATAGATCTGGTATTACGGACTTGCATTTACATCCAGGAAAAGCACCTCAATGGCTTTTAAAAAGGATGAAACCCATGTGTAAACAAATTTTACACGTGATACATGACGAATATGGAGCAGATGAAATTTTAGAACGATTATCAAATCCATTATTTTTTCAATGTTTATCAAATGTATTAGGATTTGATTGGGATTCATCAGGCGTTACTGTTGTTCTTTGTGGCGTATTAAAAAGCGTGTTTTCAGAAGATCTTGAAATTCTTGGAGCAGGGGGGAAAGGTAAAAGGTCGCGAGAAACAATTTCTGACATAGAAAGAATTGCAGAAAAATTAGATTTTTCAGAAGAAGATGTGAAAGAACTTCAAGAAAATAGTAGAATGGTAGCAAAAATAGATAATACTGCAATACAAGATGGGTATAATCTTTATCATCATTGCATGTTTATTTCTAATTCTAAGAAATGGATAGTTATTCAACAAGGAATGAATAATCAGAATTCCATGTCAAGAAGATATCATTGGATTTCAACTAATTTAAAAGATTTTTTAAATGATCCACCAGAAAAAATCATTGGTACAAAAAAATCTAGAGTCTTAAATCTTGCTTCATCAAAGAGTCAAAATAATAGAAGCACAACTATTGATCTGATAAAAGATGGTCCAAAACGAATTCAACGCATGTTTGAACATTTTAATAGTTATAGTAACACCTCGTTGATAAATTTTTTTGATGAATCAGATCCTATGGGAAAAAAAGCAGTATTATATCATAAACTATTTCCAAGAAGAATGAATTGGGATGCATTAGAACACCTTTACAATTTTCAACCTGAAAATTATGAATCAATCTTGAAAACTCCAGGAATTGGTCCAGCAACTGTTAGAGGACTATCTTTGATCAGTGATATTATTTATGGGGAATCACCTTCTTGGAAGGATCCAGTTAAATTTAGTTATGCTTATGGAGGCAAGGATGGCGTACCCTTTCCAGTGGACAGGAAAGCTTACGATAAAAGTATATCATTGTTAAAAAATGCAGTTAGAAATGCGAAGCTTGGAAATAAAGAAGAATTAAATTCAATTCGTCGATTAAAAAAATTTTCAGAAAAAATTGGATTCAATTAAAAGAATTGGTAATATTTTGCAAACTCTGAAAAGATTTCCTTTAACGGTAAATCCGGATAATTGCCTCTATCTTTAACGTATTCAACATGTTTTTCACCAGCTAGCGTTTCAGCAGGAAGAACGGCATGATCAAGACCATTGAATTCCACAGGTTTTTGTTGAAATTTCTCGCATAATTCGATATTAAATGCAGGTGTAGCTTTGATCCACTTTCCATTCAGATAGAGCTCGGAAAATCCATGAAAAACAAATAAATCTGTCTTCATTATTGTATATAATTTTTCAGTAATTTGATAATTTTTTATATCTGCAAATCCAAGTCTTGATGGAATGTTGATTACTCGAGATAAGGTGCTAAGTACCACTGCTTTTTGTACACACCAACCTTTCTTTTTTTTGATAATTTGAGAGGCTTTGTAACTCTTCTTTATAGAAGATGCTTGCATGGGATCATAAAGAATAGCATCACGAGTCCAATAAAATATTGCCTTAGCTTTTTCAATATCGTTTTTGGCATCCTTAATTAATTCACTAGCAATATCTCTTACAACCTCTGAATCAGAATCTAAAAAATAAGTAGGTCTTAGATACTCTTCTGACACTTTCAAAATTGAAACCTAATAAGATTTTTAGATTTTAATAATGGTTAATAAAAATAAAAAAATTTAGAGTTTTGGAGTCCAGCTTATTGGATTTGGATTGGTTACTTCGCTGTCTTTCACGATATAATTGGATTTTTGTATGGTATAATGTTGATTCCAATATTTATCAATAAATGCATTTGCATCAGCACTTAATTTTTCCGGTAACGTGATGTCTAGATAAGATAATTTACCCATCGGCGTGGCTACAACTTCTCCATCTTTAACTACTATATTCCCGCTTTTTATGGTATATGCAGCTCTGCTTAGAGCTTTCTCAATTTTTTTTGCATCTTTTTCTTCAGGACTCAATCTGTATATTGCTACATCACCATCAGCACCGACACCTAAATGTCCCTTATGACTCAATCCCATGTTTTTAGCAGTCCCAGCCCTCGAAATTATTGCTATTTCTTCTAATGTCAATTCCCTATCAATATCTCCCAATGTCGTTCGTTCCTTTGCCAAGGAATGAACTTTAGAGAGAGCTTCATTCCTTGCCGATTTTGACATGAGTAATGAGAAGAAGTGAGGATAAAACGTGAAAGGTGCCCCATTTGGATGGTCTGTTGTAAGTCCTGCTTGCCACATATTCTTTATTGATAATAAGAGTTCCATTCCAATTGCCCATTGTATTGCATTAACAGGACTTTTGGATGAAAATATATATGGAACGACACCGCCACCACTTTCCGCTTCAGCTTGTGCGTTCACCCATTTTACAAATCCTTTTGAGCCCCACCCAGTTGTTGCTGACAGATTTGATAAACTATATTCCCAGGGACCATCTCCAGTCATTGTTGTCGTGTTGGCGAACCCAACTTGCCCGACATCAAACGTAACATCATCATTTTGATTAATATACTCTGCTATTGCTGTTGCATCCGAACAAAAATCTTTCCAACCAGTCCCACCATATGCATTGAATTGGACATGCGTCATATGAAGTGTTGCTTTTCTATTTTTATTTCCAGAGGCAACTGTCTTCGCTAATTTAAAAGTTTCTTTTGTGACTACTGAACATCCAGGATGCCCAAGATTGTTACAGTGAATGTGAATTGAATGAGGTAGACCAAGTTTTTCGTTCACTTTCATAAGAGCAGTAATGATCTCACGTGGTGAGACTTCCCAATGTAAAACAGTGTCATCAAGATTATCGACATTCTTTCCCCAGCCAAAATTTTCAACACCGCCAGGATTTACAAGTTTAATTGCCCAACCTTTAGTAACTTTCATTATCCAAGAAACGTAAGCAGCGAGCATATCAATATCTTTTTCTGCTACACATCGCAAAACATACCAATTATTAGCAAAAACTGGATATTGATACCAATCTAAGATTGGCATATGTCCAAATTCTTCGATATTATGACGTGCCTTTATTAAAGGAACTGCTGGCTCAGCACCAGTTGTATAGCCCATTTGGGCATATCTATATGATGTGACATAAGTAGTTGGAACTGAATATCCTGCACCGGCTCTCGTAACGCTTGTTCTGGCTACTGGATCTTTTCTATGATCCTCTGGTCGTAAGGATCTACCAGTATTTACCTTAGCACCCGAGATATGAGCATGTATTTCTACACCGCCTGGAAAAACAATACATCCTGATGCATCAATTACTTTTCCACCATTATTTTCAACAATTTTCCCATTCTCGATAGAAATATCAATTTTTTCGCCGTTAATTTTATTTAAAGGGTCATAAACTAGTCCATTCTTAATTGTGACCTTAGACATAAATATTACCATCCGTTTAAAGATTAACTTGAATATTTATTATTATTAAAAAGTCTCTCTATATGTTATTTCATCAATACAAGTCAAAGATAACCTAATAAATCTAATTATTAAAATTCACATTTTTATTTCCCAATCGCATGTATTAAATTTATAGTCTTTATATTAAAATTAATAGCTAATAATTATTATGTGATCTATTAAAAAGTGAATTTTCATGAAAACAATTGAATTTTCGGTTTTAAATAGTGAAATAAGAAATATAATTGAAACAATGTTTCTTCAACTTGATGATGAAGCTGATATCATAGATATTATTGCCGCGGGTGATAGAAAATTTTCAGAGATCCTTGGAAATAAACCATTTCCAATTGACATTTTCCAAAATTTGATGCATTTGTTATTCAATCCAGAAACAGAAGAATTTTATGAAGATATAGGTGTTGAGGCAAGAGATTCAAAAGGAAAATGGTTATCAATACGTAGGAATCCCTCAATAAACGTTCCAGATAAGAGTTTCATTTATTTAACACCCGATGCAGGATGTTGATGAAATGAATTTGGAAATCGGTTGCCATACGAAGATTTCATTAAAGCCTTAGAAAAAAAATACGGTGAAAAACACCCGATAGTCATTCAATATAAAAGAATGTCCGGATGAAACCATTCATCAAAATTCGTGTGGATGGTTGATGGTAGGGCAGCACCCTAAATTCTTTAAAATTAAAAAAAAAGAAATTTGAATAAATATTATTTCTTTTCAGGCACAAATCACTATAGATATTTTATTTGCTGAAATATTGTGAATTTGTTTTTAATATTTCACTTGTGTAAGAATTTGGTCTTGAATAATTTATATAGACAAAATCATATGTGCAATCATCAATACCTAAGGTGATTTATCTATTGAAAAAAGGGAAATATAAATTTCTACCTCCAATTTTAAGCATATTTATGATATTGTTAATTTTTTCCAGTAGCTTCATACCAGTATCGGCAATAAGAGTTGCCTGGAATTATAGTAATACTGATGCTGAAGATTACAGAAGTGTAAACGATGATACAAACGGAGATGAACAAAGTTTACGTATTGCCTTTAATATGGGTGAAGGACAATCCATTATTGTAGGCGTAAGATATTGGTATAATGTAAGTGGATCGGGTTCGGATGATCATTCGATGGATATACGTTTTGAAGGTGATAGTTATTGGGTTGGTTATTCAGATACGAATATTCCTCATGTTAATGGCACGTATAGAAATTTTGTCTGTGTTGGTCCCACTTATTTGCTTGACGATGATCCTGTAGTATATTTTATTGGAAATGAACCATCTACTGATTGTGTATTGATCTTAGGTGATACTCCAAGTATTGGTAATAGTCAATATAACAATGGTAGCGGTTGGACAACGGATTCTATGGAATATTTGGTAATGCTATACTACGAATGGGTTAATTCAACTGCCGTAGATGAGGTCGTTGCGGGAAGTATTACTACTACAGATAATTGGGTTGATGCATATTCAGTATCATTAACGGCAGGTATAACTTACAATTTTTCTTTGGAAAAGACTTCAGGAACTGGAAGTTTAGATATGCGTCTTAATCCAGATCAAGACCTAACAAATAATGATTTAGTAACAGGTACAGAAACCATGTCATATACACCATCAACTTCTGGCACTTACATACTTCTCGTTGAAGCAGTAACCCCATTTAGCGATGCTGCAAACTACACAGTCACATATTCAGCAATTCCAAGCATCACGAATGTTGATTCACCCTTGGCAGATGGTACTTACATGACAGGCGAAGTGATTCCAATTAATATTCAATTTACTGAAACTGTAACGGTAACTGGGACTCCTCAATTGACTTTAGAAACAGGGACGACTGATGCAGTTGTAGATTATAAGGAAGGATCTGGTAGTAATACTTTAACCTTCAATTATACTATTGCTTCAGGAGAAATTTCTACAGATTTAGCGTATATAAATATTAATGCACTGTCTTTGAATGGTGGTTCAATTAAAGATTCTAATGGTAATGATGCATTCTTAACGCTTCCAACACCAGGATCAGCTGGTTCTTTAAGCTATAATAAAAATCTAAAAATAAACTATTTTAACATCGTACCCATTTTATCGGATGGAAAGGTTACTCCAACTACTGGAACTAGTTCAACAACGTTTAAATTTTCCGTAAAATATACTGATGCAAATAATGAAACACCCAGTTACATTCGTGTTTATATTGACGGGCTTTCATACGATATGGTTAAACAAGATGAAGCTGATTCGACCTATAATGATGGATGCATCTATGAATATTCAACAACGCTTAATACAGCTTCTCATGAATATTATTTTACTGCAAGTGATGGAACTGACATGGCAAGATATCCATCAACAGGAACTCTTTCTGGACCTTTCCTTAACCAAACTGAGCCACCACCAGATGGAGGAGTATCGCAACAAATTCCTGGTTTTACCATACCTGTTATAATTTTCAGTATAATAATGTTGATAGCAATATTCTCTTGGTCTAATAATAAAAATTTCTCAAAAAAGCGAACTTTAAAATTGTTAAAATAATATTAAATATCTTTTTTTTATTTTTCCACTCTTCGACTCATTTATTTAAATTTACTTGATTTTGATGTCGAATATAAAAGCTTAACATGTAGTGAATAAAAAGGTTAAATTATAAATTAAATATTTTCATAGTTAATTCTCTTGCAGGAAAGAAATATTTTAAATCGCCATTCCAAATTTTAAATTCTTCTTTAAACCGAGACTCAAATTCTGTAACAAAAATACGTAATTTCTTTGAGATATTATCGGAAGGTTTCCCTTTTAGTAACAATGCAACAATAACGTTTAATTCATCATCTAACAAAATCTCAAAATTTTGATATGATAATCTCCGCATAGATGATGCTTCTTGAAGCATTTGAGTTCCAAAATTTTGAATCGCATGTAAAAATCCACCAATAAGATGTGAATCCACCGTTGCTGGGGCAAAATTTTCTTGATATATTGTTAATCCAGTTTCTTTCTCAATAGTTATCAGGTATTGAAGAATATCTTTAAAATATCTTTGTTCTATTTCGCTAAAAAGAGGAAAATTTTCTTCCATCATATTCATTTGAATTTGAATTTGACTTGATAACTCGGGAAAAGTCTGTAAATAAAGATCTAAATTATTAAAAGCAACTTTATTTATCTCAAATAACCAATCCAAGATTTCATATTCTAAATCAATGATTAATCGCTCAGGGATTTTAGTTATTCCATCACCATATTGTTTATCAAATATCAATATCCAATCTTCTAATTTTTTAATAACGAATAATCCGGGTATTTTTTGTTCTATTTGAGTTCTAATATCTTTTAAAAGGTAAATAATTTCACCTACTTGCCAATTTTTCTCGAAATGCTTAAAAAGGGTTATTAATATTTTTAAAATTTTATTAGTATCATTTACGATTTGGTTTAGTTTTTTAATTTTATCATCCAATTTTGAAATTGAATCAAATACATTTGCTAACATTATTTTAAAATATGTCAGAAAACCTATTGCATTTTGAATATTTCGGGCCCAAGCAGAAATAGTTGCTTCTTTATTTGAAATTTTTACTTCAATAACAAGATTTTCATTTATTCCCTTTGGGAATCCAGAAAAAGTAGCCATTAATTTTACATGATCGAAGGATTCACAAATTAAATCCAAATTGGTAAGTTGATTTTTTATTATAAGCAACGCTTGAACGTCTTCTATATCAAAAGGAAATTGTATAGAACTAGGTGTATGAATTCTTTTAAAACGATTAATTTCTGATTCTACTCGAACAGCAATATTAGTTGTCTCTCCATCAATTAAAAGGTCTTTATCTTCAGATTTACTTAATAAAGAACTAAAAGAAGGCACGTCTTTAGGAATAGAATGATTTTTTTCTTTCAAAACCTCCTTAACAAGAGGAATTTTTTCTTCTTTTTCAATTTCTTTAAAACCTTCGCATGTAAAGACAGAAGAACGAGAAACTCTCATTTTATAATGGATACAATAACTCTTTTCTGAATTGAAATTTTTGCATTTTGCACATTGTTTTAATTGTTCCACCAAAGGTTTTCACTCATAAATTTAATACGAGTTTAATTTCTATTATGAATTCAATACTATAAAAATAAATTCTCATCCAATATAAATACAAGAAATTATTTAATAAGTAAATTTTGAATGCCAGTTATCATTAAAATAGATCAAAACAAGATTTATTTATTGATACTTTAGAAGGCAATTAAATTGAAATATCCAAGTTAAAAATTTCAATTGAGACTACTTGAATCTTCTCTATCTTCAGAATAATTCAAGTTTTAGGAATGGAATGGAATTGAATAAGAGACAACTTTCAACTATACTTTTAATTGCATTACCAATAATAGCAATTATTATTGGAGGAAGTGCAATTTTTATTCTTATAAATTCACTTCAAGACAGACCACCCGTGATATACACTCCCGTTCATTCTGATCTTAATGCTAGCACGCCAATTCAGATTGATGTAACTGTGACAGATGATAGAGCAGTAAATTCAGTTACACTCACGTATACGAATAATTCATGGGTAAATTCTTATGATGTTTCAATGATTAATTTATTAAATAGGTGGTCAGGGCTCATACCCGCACAAGATAATGAAACAACTCTTCTCTTTCAAATAAAAGCATTAGATAGTGGTGGGAATTTAGCTATAAATAATAATAATAGCAATTATTTTACATTATTTATTGTTTCTTATAATTAAAATTTAGTATTATTTTTTTCTTTATTAATTTTCAAAAAAAGGGAAAAAAATTAGACTGATTCAGATTTTCTGAAGATATACGCTGCAATCAATATGAAAATCAAGCTGATTACAGAAATTATTAATATATCAATCATGAATGGGAGTCCGAATGATGCAGCTGGCGTTCCATATAGCATTATCCATCTAATGGCATCAACTGCATATGTGATGGGATTGATTAATGTGAAATAATAAATTGGCATGCCAACAAAATCAATGATTGCGCCCGAAGTAAAGAACATTGGCATCACCAAGAATGTCATTAGAAATTGCATCTTATGAAAATCACTCATTTTCGTAGCTATGAGATTTCCTAAACTTACAGTTAAAAATGACACTAAAAATATTATTGGGATTGCTAAAAAAATTCTTAAAAAGAGCCATAGATCATATCCAAAGAATCCAAGCGCTGAAGAAATCCCTAATAATATGAAACCTTGAATACACGCAATCATCATTCCACCTATTGCCTTTCCGAGAGTAATCGTTGTCCTAGAAATCGGTGCTACCATTATTTCTTTATGAAATCCAAACATTCTATCTTGTACGATTGAAATTCCTGAAAAAATACCCATGAATAGAATTGCTTGAACAATCATGCCTGCAGCAACTATACTAACGTTGGTCAACATTATCCCAAATATAGCCACCCACATTATGCTCTGAAACATTGAAGTTATTAATCTAGTCCTATCTCTTCTATATTTGAGAAAATCTCTTTTTGCTAAAGCAATTGCTACACGAAAGTTTATATTTAACTTTTTTTCAATTTTTTGGATTGTTTGTTGTATTATTAATGCCCTCCTCTCATTTTTGTCATCATTTGCTGTATCATTCCTTTCATTCCATTGTTACTTTCATCTCTTATCTGTCTTCCAGTATAATGAATGAATACATCTTCTAAGCTTGGCTTCTTTATTGTTAAAGATTTAATCTTTATATCCGAATTATTAGCAATTTTAATGAGACTAGGAACTTTTTCACTTGCATTTTCTAAACTGATATTCATTTGAGTAGAGTTCTTTTTCATCATTTGATCAAGATTTATGTCCTTCATTCCATGCTGTTCCAACATCATTTTTCCTTTTTCATTACTCAAAACCCTATTTTTTGATTCTTTACTTCCCATTTCCCGCGAAATTCCTCCAATTGGCATTGCCATTTTGGATTCAACCAATTTAATAGCATTTATGCCTGGAAAATCTTGAATGAGTTTTTTATATTTATTTAAAGATATACTATTTTCAAATTCCAATGAAAGCACATCTCCTTTCAACTCTTTTTTAAGTTCATCACTCGTCCCGATTTTAATAATTTCCCCGTGATCTATGATACAAATCCTATCACAAAGTGCATCGGCTTCATCCATGTAATGAGTTGTTAATATAATAGTAATATTATACTCTTTATTTAGATGTTTAATATGTCCCCAGATATTTCTTCTAGTTTGAGGGTCAAGACCTATGGTTGGTTCGTCTAGGAATAGACATGTCGGATAATGTAATAAACCTCTCGCTATTTCGAGGCGTCTTCTCATCCCTCCTGAATAATTCTTTATGAATTCCTTTTGTCTCTCTTTTAAATCTACAATTTCTAGCATTTCATTTATTCTTTGTTTGGCCACTTTCTTTTCAACTCCATAAAGTGTAGCATGGAGATCTAGGTTTTCATAAGCTGTTAAATCCATATCTAAACTCATGCCCTGAAATACAATCCCAATGCTTCTCCTAACTGCATCTGGATTTTTCAAGATATCATTTCCTGCTATACTTGCTGTACCTGAAGTTGGGAATAATATAGTTGATAGTATGTTTAGAGTTGTTGTTTTTCCTGCCCCATTAGGACCTAAAAAACCAAAAATTTCACCCTTCCTAACTGAGAAAGAAATATTTTTTACAGCTTCTATCTTTAATGATTCTAATTCAAAGGTTTTTGTTAAATTTTTGACTTCAATAATATTTAAATCTTTATTATCTTCTGTGGTTTCTGCCAATTCTAAATTATTATTCATATCAAATCAACTTACAGAATATAAGCAAAATGGTTATATGTCCATCTATACAATATTACTATAGTGATTACTTAAATAGATTTCGAAAGGTGTATGAGAATTCCTTTTAGAGCAGCTCCCCATAAAATATTTATAGATTATTTGTTATTGAAAGAAATAAGCGAACATCCAGATGGAATTTCTGGTTATGAGCTTAAAAAAAGATTAAATAAAAATTTTCATTCAACACATGCCGATTTTCATTCACCTGATACTGAACATGGATCCTTAACTCCTCCTAAATTTACTCAAAGTTTTGTCTATAGAGTACTTGAAGAATTTAAGAATAGGAAATATTTGAACGAAAAAAACGTTATTATAAAAAATAGGAATCAAATCCGCTATAGTTTAAACAAATCAGGTGAAAAGAGATTAGAATATTTAATAAAAATCCTCCATAATTTAACTCCTGGTCAAGTGGATAAGCATGAAGTTATTAATGATCTATTTACAGGGAAAATACTACCTTTTGACCTGATTCCTAAAAATTATCCTAAGGATCAACTTTTAAAAGAATTAAAAACACAAAGAAAGTTTTTAAAAGGATTTATCGATAAACTAGATGAAAAAATAAAGGAAATTGAAGGAAATAAATAAAAAAAATAGTTTGGAATATCTTTTTTATTAAAAATTAAAAACTCCCAATTATTAAAGCTACATTCATAGAGTTCATAACGATTAAGTCCCTGAAAAACACGAAATCGTTTGCATGTACCAAGTATTGAGACAGAAATTTGAAATCTAGGTGAAGTTACTTTCCCCTTAGTAAATTTTTTAGAATTGAAATAAGATTTAAGATCATCAGATTTTGTATAATTTTTAGGAACCTAATAACTTTCGAGTGCCAAAAGAGAATCCTAAATTAAAGGATCCACCATTAAAAATTTCTGGAAATGCAGGTAGATATAATTAGCCCATAATAGATGATGATTTCGTTCAACCGGGAAATCTTTATAGATTTTTGCCAGCTGATAAACAAGAAAGATTGATCAAAAAAATGTGAAATAGTCTAAAAACAGTGCCAAAGAAAATACAAGAAAGAATGGTCAAATATATTCGAAGAACAGATGCCAATTGGGGAAGTCAAATGGTAAAAATATTAGGTCTATAATTCAGATTAAATAATCTTTTAAAAAAAAGCAAATTTTTTTAAATAAATCCTTTTTTCTTTTTTTTTATCCTTAAAAATAAAAAATTTTAAGAATTAGGTTTCTTTTGTTCAAGTGAGAATTAATCTTGGATTTTATTTTGATTTAAAGATGGTGTATTTACATGCAATTAATGAGAGTCAACATGGAAGATTTAACTATTAAGATAGAAGAAATACCACCAAAATATGAAAAATTAGGTGGCAGAGGTTTAACTAGCACCATAATATTTGAGGAAGTAGATCCTAAATGCGATCCATTAGGCAAAGAAAATAAACTCATTTTTTCAACAGGATTATTGACTGCTACTCCATGTCCAAATAGTGGTAGATTATCAATTGGAGCTAAAAGTCCATTAACTGGTGGTATTAAAGAATCCAATTGTGGAGGTAGGTTTTCTTACGAAATGGCAATAAAAGGAATTCAAGCAATCATATTAGAAAACCAACCATTAAGCTCAGATTTATATGTTTTATATATTAGTGAATTAGAAAATAAAATACTCAAACAAAATGACCTAAAATCACTTAAAAATTATGAATTAAATGAAAAAATTAAAAAGGAATTTGGGAAAAATACTTGTCATGTTTCAATAGGAGTAGCAGGTGAATTAAAATTAAAAGCTTCATCGATTGCTTCGACAGACCTTGAGGGTTATCCAGATAGATTTGCAGGAAGGGGAGGTTTAGGGGCAGTAATGGGATCTAAAGGTTTGAAAGCTATCATTATTAAGAGAGATACTAAAAAGTCGAGAGTTGTAATTAATGATCTGAATAAATTTAAAGAAATTTCATACCCATATGCTTCTCATTTAATGGAAACCAGAAAAATATTCTCTAAATTTGGAACGCCTTTAATTATATCAACAGCCAATGATGTCGGAGGAATGCCAACAAAAAATTTCAGTATAGGCTCATTTGAAAAAGTAAATAATATTAGAGCAGAAAAGCTACATGACATAATTATTAAAAGAAAAGGTAAATATGGACTTCCTTGTAGCCCTGGATGCGTAATAAAATGTTCTAATGTTTATAAAGATAAGAAGGGTAATCGATTAACAAAGGTTGAATATGAAACAATCGTGATGAATGGCCCAAATCTAATGATTGATAATTATGATGATATTGTAGAATTAAATTGGTTGGAAAATGATTTGGGTTTGGATACAATAGAAACAGGTGCCGCACTTGGGGTGGCAATGGAAGGAGGTCTTTTACAATGGGGAGACGCTGAAGCAGCAAAAAAAATCTTAAATGAAATACCATCTAAAGCTAAAAATGGACTTTTAATAGGAAATGGAGCAGTTGCAGTTGGCAAGCAATTAGAAGTTGTTCGCATTCCTGCATCAAAGGGACAAGCATTTCCAGCTTATGATCCGAGAATATTCAAAGGACTTTCAATAACTTACATGACTTCGAGTATGGGAGCAGACCACACGAGTGGTGCAGCAATTCCAGGCAGAGGAGGCATTTATAAAAATAAAGATTATGGAACCTTAGAAGACAACGTAGGTAAAGTAGATTTATCTAGAGAATTACAATGGTTAATCGCATTTATTGATTCTACCGGTTGTTGTTATTTCATTTATTCAGGAGAAATCTTGAATTTTTATTCAAAATTATTAAATATAAAAAATGGTTGGAATATTACTTGGGAAGATCTTTTAGAAATTGGTAAAAAAATCACACGTATCGAACGTGAGTTTAATTTAAAAGCAGGGATCGAACCAATAAATAAATTACCAGAATTTTTTTATCGTGAAAAATTGCCACCAACAAGAAGATTTTATGATCTTAACCATAGTGAAATAGAAAAAATATGGGATTAATATATTAGACTTTTTTTATTTGATATTTTATTCATTTTAAATTGAAAATAAATAATATCAAATGGAAAAAAATTCATTGCTTAATTAAAAACACTTATATAAATAGTTATTTTAAAATTCCTTCAGATCATTATGATCTAAAGGATTTTACAAAAAAAAATAAGGGAATATAAAATTCAACATAGGTGAATTTAGTGGTTAATAAAGTTAAAACTGGTGCTATTTTAGCATTAATAGGATCTATTCTTACATTGTTTGCAGGGTTTCTTGTTTTCTCAACTATAGCAATGACAGAAATGGAAATCCAGGCTTTAATTGCACAGTATAAATCATCATTTCCAACTTTAAATGTCACTATTGATTACACGCTGTTGTATGTAAAAGCGGCGTTTATAGTAGTAACGGGAATTGTTGGAATAGTAGGTGCAATTTTAATTTTAAAAGAAATTAAAGCAGGTGCATTCATCTGTATAATACTTGGATTTTTTATTTTAATTAGTGCATTTATTCCTATCGGATACGTAACGACTACAATAACTGGACTACCTGGTTATACTTCTCTAGAGCCAATATTGGCAACTTTGGGTGGTACATTTATATATATTGATCCAATTATGACAAGCATTGGTGGAATTGTGGGATATTTAGGCCTCAAGGAATAAATTTAATTTTAAAAAGGAAATATAAATATCTCATTTCTTTTTTTTTTAACTGATAAAGCTGAAATTTAATTTAAACTTAGGAATTAAACTGATTAATGAGTTATAAGATTTTTTTTAATCAAAAAAAATTACTTTGAATTGGAAAATTATAAGATCTATTCCAAATTAAGGAGGAAAAGATGGTATTAAATTTAAAAATTAATATTGATTTACATTTTTTTACGATTTTTTATTAAAACCCAAGATATTCATTATAAATAAATTTTATGAAAAATTGTTATATATATCAACAACAGATAATTACTTACAACTATAATTATCTAAGGGATTATTCTATTAATATATAAGGGAATAATAAATTAAATAAAGGTGGATTCATTGGTTAATAAAGTTCGTTTAGGGTCGATTTTGGCATTATTTGGTTCTGCTCTTACTTTGGTTACAGCAATTTACGTTTTTTTAAGTATATTAATAACGGAAATGCAAATCCAAGCTTTTGTAATATATAATAGACCGGATTATCCAAGTTTAAATATAACTGTGGATTACTCGCTAATGATTGTAGAAGGAATATTTGTTCTTGTAACGAGTTGTATTGGAATGATCGGCGGATTTTTAATTTCGAAAGATATTAAAGCTGGTGCATTCATCTGTTTAGTAATAGGAATTATTATCTTAGTTACTGCCTTTATACCTATTGGATACCTTCCGATCACCATGACAGGATATACAGGTTATGCCCCGATAGATCCAACAATAGTGACATTAGGATGTACTTTTATATTAGTTGATCCAATTTTAACGAGCATTGGTGGAATTATTGGATATTTAGGACTCAAGGAACAAATCTAATTTTTAAAAAACTATAAATATCTCATTTTGTTTTTTTTTTAAAATAGTAAATAGGTGATGATTATTTCGCAAATAGTTGATTTCATTATTGGGGTAATTCTAGCATTATTAGCTACATTTCTATTTAATTTAGCAATAGTTTATCAAAAAAAAGGAACAGAGGAGATCGGAGAACTTAAACTATCTGATGCAAAATCGTTTATGACTTTAGTTAAATCCAAAATTTGGTTACTTGGATTTTCTTTAGGAATTATAGGAGGATTACCTTACATGTTGGCACAAGGTTTAATCGGAGTAGCTATAGTTCAACCCCTGCAAGGTGCTGGGATATTAGTTATTGCATTTTTTGCGGTTAGATGGTTAAAGGAAAAACTTAGTGTTTTAGAAAAAATTGGAGTTGTTTTATTAGTTATTTCTCCAGTTTTAATCACCCTAGGTCAAGTGAGCCCCGTACAAGTAAGTATTTTTGACCCACTAATCATTCCACCATTAATTATATTTTATGCTGTTTTTATTTCGTTTATAGTACTCACTTTCATCCTTTATAAATTCTCAAAAAAAGGAATAGCTTTAATAGTTGCTACGAACGCAGGTTTATGGTTTGGAATTGGTGCTATTTCCATGCAACTAGGTGTAGAAGGATTATTAAATCCCGTATTATATAGTACACAAATTAATTGGTTTTTAGGAATATTTGGTTTTTTATTTGTTATTGCAGGAAACTTATTTGCTACAATTTTTGTTCAAATTGCTTATCAAAAAGGAAAAGCAGTTTCAGTAGTTCCCATCATTAACACAGGGAATTTATTAATTCCGATTATTGGAGGAGTTATAGTTTTTGGTCAAGTTATAGGGAATTTATTTTTCTTTATTCCAGGTGTGATTTGCGTGTTTCTTGGAGTAACTTTATTAGCACGGATTCAAGGAGAACTACAAAAAGAAGAACTAATTGAAATCAAAAGTGATAAGGAAGAACCTAATATTGAATGAATGCAATATCGAAAAAAATATTAAAAATTGTGGTTGTTCATACCCAAGTTGTAGTAGAAAAGGGAAATGTTGTGAATGCATAGCGTATCATAAAAAAAATAGAGAAATTCCAGGTTGTTTATTTCCCCCTAATGCAGAAAAAACTTATGATAGGTCAATTGAATATTTCATTAAGTGTTTCACATGAAAGGTCCTTTTGAAGTATTTACGGATGTTTATTGTGTTGGAGGTGGAGGCATCTCTAGCGCAGGTGATTGTTTAATATATTTAATTGATGCACGTGAGGAATTAATTTTAATAGACGTGGGAGTCACTGACCACGACCGAATTTTAAATAACGTGAAAAAATTAGGATTTGATACCAACAAAATTACTTCCATCATTATCACACACTGTCACATTGACCATGTGGGTAATTTAAAGATATTAAAAAATATTTTAAAGGCAAAATTATATGCACATGAATTAGATGCTGAAGTTTTAGAAAAAGGTGGAGAAAAAACTGCTGATTTTTTTTATGGTATTAAATACAAACCTGTAAAAATTGATATAAAATTTAGACAATCCCTCGAAAAAATAATCATCGGAAATAAGGAATTGAATATATTACACATACCAGGTCATACTCCAGGAGGGATAGCTCCTTATTTGGATATCTACGAAACAAGAATTTTATTTTCTCAAGATACACATGGACCGCTTTTTCCAAATTTTGGGTCCGATAGAAAAAAATTCGTTGAATCTCTCAAAAAAATGCAAGAATTAGATTCAGATATCTTATGCGAAGGTCATTTCGGCATTTATAAAGGAAAAAAAGAAGTTTATAATTACATTCAACAATATATAAATGAATTTTCAAGATAAAATGAATTATATTGCGCTAAGAAATTCGCTCATTTTCCCAACAACAGTTTTTTTAATTTTTTTGAATAATGAACTATCATTATAGTAAATTTCTGCTAATATTTTAATGATAGGAATTTCTTTTAATTCAAGTAAGAAACCCTTCTCTGATAGTTTTTCCACGAGCCGTTCCTCCGTTATTTCTTCAAACGGTGCAATCATTTCAATAACTATATCCGTTAAACCCAAAATTCTTTCGATTTCGTGATTTAAGAATAAAATTTGTTTTTTCGGTTCCACTCGCAGTAATTTTTTATAAAGTGATTTTTCAAAATCATATTCAGGTTCAAAGGGTTCGTATAATATTGAGTTTGAATGAAAATCAATGATTAATGTATCTGATATTAATTTTTTATCAAATTTTTCTTGATTTATCGTAATAAAGTTCTTTGAAGAACCTTCATTCGAAATTGTTGGGAAAATAGTTCTCCAAAATTTGAATATTTCTTCCAATTTTTCATCTTTTGTGATGAATAAGACAGGTTTTCTAAATAAAAAAGCATGAAACGCGACGAATATAATATCTTGCCCAAAAAAATTGACAATATTCTTTAAATCGATCCAACTCGTATCTAATTTATCGTTAATAGTAGAAAGCTTTTCTAAAGGTTTAATTTTTATTTTATTTTTTTTATCAAAAAGGACAAGAAAAGTATGTGCACAAATTTTTTCATCGTAAATTTGAGTTTTTACAGTCGAATCTTTTGCAACTTCATGCATGAATTTGGAAATGTAATAATAATGTTTAGCTTTGCATTCGGGACAATTGATTTCATGCATTTCAAAATCATCAAGGGTAATATATTTATTTGCTAGGTGCTTATGAATTAATCCATCTACAAATATGTCAGGATTTTCATTCTTAATCGTTGTTAGCGAATGATTTCCATCATAATAAGGAAACATTTTAGCTTCATTAATATCAAAACGCTCTTTACCACTCATTTTTTTCTTCATTTTTGGTTTAATGCCCATATCTCTCTGTAAAATCTGAGGGGTTTTAGATGTTACTACATCTTGATCTAAATATGAAATTGCTTCGCCTATTCTTGATAATTCTTCAGACGCACCTAATATATTATTTATCTTTTCACTAAAGTATCCCATTCTCGACTTAAACGCGAGTAATTGACCAACCTTGCCTTTCATAATGTATAAAACAATCATCAATTCATCATTAATTTTAAAGAAAATTATTCCGTGCCCACTTAATGGTAAGGAATGGTCCTCAACCTCTAATAAACGAAAATTTGTTTTAACAAAACTTATTATGAAGTCTCGGAATCCGCCCAGGGCATCTTCTTCAAGGATAGCGTTTCCTGTTTTATCGTATATGCCGACATATACTCTAGTTCCTATTAATGAGCCCATATATTTCTTTATTTCGTCAACAACTTGATATACTTGCTCTTTAAAATCTGTACCCAATAGACCCGACTCCGAGTTTTAAATATTAAATTCTTATATGGAAATCAAAGATTCTAATATTTGATAAAAAAGCATTATAAATAAAAATTTTGTTAATTTTACTTAGCCTCTATTAACCAATTTATCAAATTTTCATAATTATTTTCTTTATAGCTCTTAATTAAACTATCATTTGAATCACAAAAAATACAATTCTGCCCCTTAGAGAACATATTTGTTTCTATTTCTTTTTTAAATGGTACATATTTCAAATAATTGAAAGTTAATGGTTTTTCTTCTAATAAATCAGCAATTATTTCTAATGTGAACCCTGAAATTATTTTTTGACAACCGAATGTTGCTAATGTACAAGCACCCGTATCTTGACTTCTTTCAAAGAATGCACCACATCCCAAACATGGATCCTTTTCTTTATCATGAACAATTTGGATTACGCCTCCAACCATGCCAGCTGCAGTATTTATTAAAATTTTATTATTTGCAAGTGCGAGTGTTTGAATTATAATTCTTGCGCTAAAAGTGTCTAAAGATGTAACTATTATATCGCATTTTTTAATTTCTTCTTCAAGAGTCTTTAAATTATCTCTAATTTTCTTAACATCATCAGATAAAGTTACAAAACTTGGAATTTCCGTTTTTAAAGATGTTATCTGTATATCACCCATCAATTCTAAACGTTTTTTAGCAACTTCTACCTTGGGTTGAAATACATCATTTCGACCATATAATGGTTGTCTATAAATATTAAACCAATCTACCATTCCATAATCTAAAACCGATAAATTTTTAATTCCTAAGGTTGCACAATCGAGTGCAATTTCTGCACCTAATAAACCAATCCCTGCAATGAAGATTTTAGCTTTTTGTATTTTTTCAAGGTCATAGCCAGCTCGAGTGATTCTATCCGTTCTCAATTTATATATTAAATCTCCACTGATCTCAGAACTTCTCCACCAGATAGGTGTTTTCTCATCAAGTTTTTTATCATTAATTTCCTTTAAAATATCATCTTCTTCTAAGTAAGCATCATTTAGAGGATCTTCTTTAAAAATAGTGAAAAATATCGGAGGTTTTTGATAATTATATTTCTTCATTATTAATTTACTAATTTTATTTATTGTTAAAGATAGATCATTTAACTTTTCAGTTTCTCCTGTATCGGGATTTTGTAATATTATTTCAATCATTGTTTTCCACTATTAAATAACCTTTACTTCTATCTTTTGATAATAAATTTCTTCGAAATCTTGAAGAAAAAAGAGTTTTGGTAATACACTATTATTAAAAATTTGAATCATTAAAAAAGGTTCATTGAGAGGATTTCCCAATTTATGAAGAAAATTGAATAAAAAAATTCGCTCTAAATATTCACTTATTTTATTGAAAGGTAATTTAATAAAAAATCCCATTAATGACTTTAATTGATATTTTTCATTGATTTTTTTAGGTCTATAATTATCAAGTTGTATGTTCATGTTTTTATCAAGATGAATAATTCCTATTTTTTCATTTATTGGGATAAATTTTTCAATTTTCTTTTCCAAATCTTTAGATTTATCAAAATATAACTTTGCTAATGAATTATATTCAATTAAAAGGTTTATTTGAATTCTTAAATCTTCCATGTTATCCTCAATTTCTTCACAATTCTGAATTGCAATTTGAAGATCATCAAGATTTTCCGAATTGTTAATTAGTCCATCTAAATCTTTTATTAATTCTATCGAATCGTTAAGAAATGTTCTATCAATAAATGAAGTTTTTAGCTCTTTAGATTTATCTATACTTATTGATTGATAATTTGCGTTGAAATTTAATGTAAAACAATTAAAAATTGATAAATCTTGATTAAAAATCACGTGTATTAATGGTACATCAACGTTAACCGGATTATCAGTAGTAATACGTAATTTTTCTAAAAACAAAGTAGATAAATCAGTTTGGGAGTAAAATGGTTCATTAAAACCAGGATGAACATGCCAAGTACCAACATTTATTAAATTTAAATTCGAAATATTTTTTTTAATTTCTTCAATTTCACCATATGCTTCCGTGCTTAATTTAATTCTCGTCTGAGTTGATTCTGAAAATTTGTCTAAATGAAAAATTGTTATTTTAATTCTTTCACCATCAAATAGCCCGATGAGATAACCACCAATCTCTTTAAAAGTTTCCTCTTGAGTTAGATTTTTAATTTCTTCTTTAATTTTTTCAACAACTTCAGATTCAATCTCAATTATCACGAAAACATTTCCCTTAATAATGATGAATATTTAAGTTCAAGATTTACTTCTATAAAAAATATTATCAGTTTATAAATTATAATCAAATTACAAATTTCATTAGGGATTAAAATGTTATCAATTTTGGATAATAAAACTGTTAATATAGAAGAGCAATTTCAAAAGGCAATTCAAGACGAAAAATTTCTTTCAGAAATTTTAGAAGGACTATTATCGAAGCAAGAAACTATAAGATTTAATTGCTTTAAAATTTCTAAATTAATAAGTGAAAAAAAACCAGAATTAATTTATCCAAACTGGGAGTTTTTAATTGAATTAATTAGAAGTAAGAATAATTTTCATAGAGTAGAAGGTCTAGAAATTATTGCTAATCTTGCTAGAATAGATACAGATAAAAAATTTGAAAACATATTTGATGAATATTTCGATTTGCTCGATATTGAGAGTACAATGACTTCTGCTAAACTAGCAAAAGCTGCAGGAATCATTGCCAAAGCAAGACCTGAATTACAATTAAAAATTACTAAAAAATTATTAGGTATTGAAAAAACCCATCATAAATCAGAGCGTAAGGATTTGATTAAAGCATCAATAATAGAATCTTTTGATAATTATTTTGAAGAAGCAGAAAATAAGGAAGAAATTCTTGAATTTATAAAAAAACAGTTGAAAGCTAAAAGTCCTAAGACCATAAAAATGGCAAAATCTTTTCTTAAAAAATGGAATTAAAAAAATTTATGGTATTTTAATGGCTAGATTTTATAGAAATTACCTATAATATATATTCTTTAATTTAAGTCCATTTTAATTAATATTTTCTTATTATTCCATATTCTTATTTCATTAAATTTAAAAATCTCAAATTAAGAATTAAGCTTTTTGGAAAATGAAAAAAATAGAGTTAAATTTTTTAGGATCATGCTTAACCATATTCACTTCGTCTAATTGTTGTTTTAAATATTTTAAGACTTCATTATTCTTTTCGTATTTTGGTAATATTTCATATATTTTCTTTTCAAGTGGTTGATAATATTCACTCCACCACGCTTTCTCGGGTAATGGAAAGGAATTAATTAATTTGAAATCATACTTCTTGGCAAGTTTAATCTTCTTTGGCAACGTATTTGTTTCGTCATGGATAACTAAATAACCGTTTCTTTTTAATAACCGATTACTTTCATTGAAACTTTTTTCATAACCTAAGATATGAAAGGTTCCCTCAGCCCAAACAATATCAAAACTTTCATCTTGGAACCCATTTTTAAAAAATGAACATTGTTTTAGTTTAATTTGATTTGTTAATCCTTTTTCTTTTATTTTTTTATCTAATTTTTCTAAAGAAATTATATCAATCCCTACAATTATACCGTTACATAGGTTAGTTAATTCGATAGTCGAAACCCCAGATCCGCATCCTACATCTAATATTCGTGGTTTATCTAATTTTGGAAGACTTTTAAATGCCTTTATACTGTATTTGATTAAATTATTTCGAAAAAAATCTAAATTAAATTCAGATAATAAAAAATCAGACATGATTATTAATCAATATATGGCATTATTTATAAATTTATTAATTTGAAAAAAACTGGTCTATATAAATGTTATATTTAATATAGTATACTTTTAAACTAATTTGATAGATAAAAGAAGCGATTTGAATCGAATTAAAATATGGAGGTTCATAAACTCTTATGAAGAAAGAATTGGGTGAATTTTGCACCCCATAAATTCATATTTTTCTTTTCGAATATTTTATAACCATATTTTTCATACATTTTTAGAGCTTCTTTGAATCGGTCGGTTGTATCTAGCTTAATTCTTATAATTTTTAATTCTTTACAAACCTTCTCGGCTTCCTCCAATATTTTTCGACCCAATCCTAATCTTCTAAAATTTTTGGAAATTCTAAATTTTTTTAATTCTGCTTCATTATATTTGAGAATTTTTACTCCTCCCATTCCTATCAATTCATTATCAATTTCAATTACCCAAAACTTTCCCCCTTCTTTATAATAATGCGCATTAATGTCGAAAAGATCTTCAATATATTCGTTTGTGTCTTTTAGTTCAAAATTCATATCTGGAAAATATTCTTTTGTAATTTCTTGATATAATTTAATGATTTTATCTTGATCTTTTTCGTTAAATTCACGAAAAATTATTTTATTTCCATTAATTAAATCCATTAGTTCATCATAATTAAAAAATATTGAAAAAAATAAAAAATTAACCATGAAATAAGATTTTCATCAAGAACATTAGTAAGATTCCACCAATAACAATGAAAAATAATAAAGTTATTTTCCTTCCTGAATGTTCTTTTTTTAATTCAGGGAGTAAATCGGAAGCAGCAATATAGATAAATCCACCTGCAGCAAAAGCTAATAAAAACGGTTTAATAATTTCAATTGTTCCGATAATAAAATATCCTAGAATCCCCCCAATTATTGCTGTTAAAGCGGTTAAAAAGTTTAAATATAAAGCTTTTTTCTTAGAGAATCCACCGTATACTAAGACACCGTAATCACCAATCTCTTGAGGAATTTCGTGAAAGATAACCGCTATTGTGGTAATGATTCCAAGATTCCAATTTACTAAAAATGAAGTAGCTATTATCAATCCATCTAAGAAATTATGTACACCATCACCAATTAAATTCAACCACTTAAACGAATGAAACTCGCATATATGCTCTTCTTCAACATTATGGCAATGGTGCCAATCTAATATTTTTTCAATTAAAAAAAACAGTAAATATCCTGCAATAACAATTAAATAGACGTAAATTCCTTCTTCTCCTACAATTAATGGAGAAAGAGATTCAGATTCATGAATAGCTTCAGGTAATAAATGTAAAAATGCACCGCCAATTAATCCCCCAGCGGATAGTGCAACTAATAGTAAAATAATTTTATTTAATTTTTTATCATCAACACCAATAGTTACAATCCCGATAATTGATAATAAACTGATGACGATAGTGCTCAATATAATGTATAAAAGTTCTATCATTTACCATCCTTCAAGAAAATATTTTTATAAAATATTTATATAATGTAAGATTGGGTATATCCAAAATTTTTTTGGTAATTCCCAAATTTAAATTTTTTGATTAATTTGAAAAAATCGGTGTGAATCTTTTGAGAAAAAATAGTCAAGTTCAAAATTTTTCAGAGACAATAGGTAATTATTTATTGGAATTAATTCGTTCTCCACATTATGAATGGAATTCAACATCAAATTTTGCTAATTTATTTGACGTACATCCTTCTACCGTGACTGAGCACTTTCAAAAATTAGCAGATCTTGGATTGGTCAAGTATGAAAGGTATAAAGGAGTGAAATTAACAGAGTTAGGAATAAAGGAGGGTGAATTATTAATTTGGAAACATAGAATATTGGAAACCTTTTTTTCAAATTATTTAGGTTTATTAAAAGAAGATGCGTGTAAAGAAGCTAGTAAGATCGATTTCTTCATTTCAGAAAATATTATTTCTTTGATTTGTAAAAAATTCAATCATCCAAATAAATGTCCATGTGGATTTGAAATTACTAAAAGATTTTGCAATGATAAGTAATTTATTATGAGTATTTAGTGATTTTTTATTCGTGAGATTTTCATTTCAAAGTATTATTAAACCAAGCCCATAGAACTGTTTATTTAAGTGCTTAATTTGATTAAACCTTCAATTAAACCTAAAAATTCATTAGAGATTCTAAATTTTAAATAATAGATACAAACCTAATAAATTTATAAAGAACCATCTTGTTAATCAAAATAGTTTTAAAAAAAAGTAAATGATTCTAAAGCCATGAAGATATCTACAAAATTATTTCCACATTATGCTCGATATATTAAGAGAATCGACGAGATTCCGACAACGGGCACACCGAGAAGGATAGTTATTATTTCTGATACGCATATAACTGATGGATCTGACTTTAATAAGCTAGTTTTTAAAAAAGGTATTGATGAAATTACTAAAATTAAAAAAGTAGATTATGTCATACATTTGGGTGATCTTACACAATCAGGAACTTTTTTAGATTATGAAATGGCACTAGATTGCATCGAACCCATACTTAACGAAAAGTTTTTTATAATTCCTGGAAATCATGATGCAAGAAACGTTGGCTATTTACTTTTTGAAGAATTTTTTGAATCTAGAACATTTGAAATCGAAGATAAAAAAATATACGTCTTAGGTATTGATAGCTCAATTCCAGATCTTGATTCAGGAAAAATTGGGATGCGAAATATTGAAAAATCAAGACAGCTAATTTCAGGAGTTGATCAAGACAAAATTAAAATTTTATGCTTTCACCACCAACTTTTACCCATTCCTTTGACGGGAAGGGAGAGGTCTGCGATTATTGATGGTGGAGATGGGCTGAAGATGATCTTGGATACCAATATAGACTTGGTCATAAATGGACATAGACATATTTCGAACGTTTATTCATGTACAGATGGAGATGGTGAATTAATTATCTTTAATTCTGGAAATTTCTCATCAAGTAAAACTCGATATAGAGAATTGTTTACATATTCTATTATCGATATTTTTGAAAAAGCAATAACTATCACAACAAAAAAAATAATGGATGGAGAAAAAATAAAAAGAGGAAGATACTTTAACAGAATATTTAACCCCAATCCACCCATTCATAAAAAAGATTTGAAATTAAAAATTGTTCACATAGCAAATACTCATTTTTCGAAGAATACATTTGATGAAAATATTTATAATAAAGCAATTCAACAAATTAATGCCCTTAAAGCAGATATTGTCATCCATTCTGGTGATGTGACTAATTCTAATAATATAGAAGAATTTGAGCTAGCAAATAAGTTATTAAATAAAATTATTCAACCTAAAATCATCATTCCAGGAGATACGGATCTAATTAATATTGGGTGGGAGTTATTTCCAAAAATAATAGGGCCTTTAGATACCTATTTTGAGAATGAGACATTTAGAGTTATTGGGATAAATTCAATTGATAAATCGTTAAAAAGTGGAAGTGTAGGAAGAAGAACCGTTCGAGATACTGTGAAATTATTTACTAGATTTCCAAAAAATAAAATAAATATTGTGACATTATATCATAATTTAATCCCACATCCAAAAACAAGATTTGAAACAATTCTTACAGATTCAGGAAACGTATTAAAAACATTTACTGAACCAGAAAATAAAATTGATTTTATTCTTTCTGGACATGATCATATTTCATTTACATTTCAAGTCGAGGATACCATTTTATCAACATGTGGGACGTTATCTTCAAATGAATACTTGGATTTAAATGGGAATACTTACAATATAATAAATTGTTATGATGATGGATTTGTAGAAATTGAGAGAATTATCGTGGAATCAAATGAGTCAGACATAATTGGAACATATTGGATAAATATTAATCAGTGAAAATAAATATGAATGTTTTAGAAAGTTTATCATCTGAAATAGAGGAATTTGCAAAAAAAAATATGACTGATGATATCTTGCATGGATGGCCTCATGTTAGAAGAGTTTTAAAATATGCAAGTTTAATAAATGAAGAGTTAAAAGGGGATTGGATAATCATTAAAAATTCGATATTATTACACGATATTGGTCATAAAATTAATCGCCAAAATCATAATCAGATAAGTGCAGAAATGGCTCAAGACTTTTTAAAATCTAAAAATGTGGAACAGGAAAAAATAAATAAGATTTCACAAAGCATACTGACTCATAGCAGACAATTTTCTGGATCTAAACCACTTTCTCTTGAAGCTAAAATAGTTTATGATGCTGATGGAATGGATCTTTTTGGTCCGATTGGATTAATGCGAGCTTTATTATCTTGCGCTTTAATGAATAAAGAATTTGATTGTATGATAAAAAAATTAGAATGGCGAATGAGTGAGATTAAAAATTTTTATAGTGACGTAGCAAAAAAATTTGTTACAGATAATGAAACAATTATTAAAACTTATTTAAATCAATTAAAAATACAATTAAAATTATTTGAGTAATTAGAGTTTGAAAAAAATGGTAGAATTAAATAGTTTTGACAAAAAAGCGCTTCTAAAACGAGCTAATCGTCATTATTTTTCGACGGGATTGGGGGATGGAGCAGCTTACTTAGCAAGAGAAAATATGAAATATGGATTAGCAAAATTACACTTAACACAAGAACATTATGGTTTAGAGCCTGATGCAACGTTTATTACTACACCCGATGAAACTATATCAAGAAATGTTACTCGTTGGAAAGCAGGATTTGGATATGGAGGTAAACTGACTTGGGGATCGGGAAATGATAAAATTATAATATTAGATACAAAACCAAATGCATGTGGAATGCTAATAGGAGGATTAGAGGAATTACCAGAACCTGGTCATTTGATTGAACGAATACACGACATTAAAAAAGAAACTTATATTGATAATATCAAATTGGATTGGGATTTGTATAAAGGAAATCATTTTATTGATGTTTTTAAAGTGGTAAAGAGATCTTTAGAAGTAAAATTACCTAATTATGCATTTATTATGCATGGTTCCGTTGCTGAATTACGTGAAGAGACAGAAAAAGGATTAGGATTGTATTTTGATAAAAGTAAAACATTAAGGGAAAAAGCCGAAATTTTCGATACAAAATTTGGGAGGTTTCACGTTCTTATTGATTCAGATGCTGATGAATATTTAAATTTTTATCGTTATGCAGAGAAATTCTCACATAAAAAAAGAGAACTGTTTGCAAAAGAGATATTCGGAGATTATGAATTAATTTCTGATGTAAATCATCAAGGATTATTAAATTATAATGAAATTCTATTGGGATGCCAAGAAATAATAACAGATAATAATTTGATATATCCTATTGCGTTGAGGGCAGATTTACCGGCGTTTTTAATGAAAGGTTTACCCAATCTAGATGAGGAAATAATTGAATTATTGGGATTTGAAAAACGAGCCGAGAAATTAGGAGTATTAGACCGTTTAAAAAACGCAAATATATTACCTCATGGAGGAGGATATACATTCAAAGATTTTATTTCAGTTCTTGAAGTTATTGAAATAAAAGGACAACGATATTTCATTTTAGACATGCAGTCTGATGTTGGGAATAAAATTTGTTCAGATGTTAGGGATATGGAATTTGATTATAGAGGAAAAGGAGTAGTTTTAAGAACTGTTGAATTGGGATTTGGAGAGATATTTGCGCGATTAATTCCCCATTACGTATTAAAAATCTAAATTTTATTTTTATTATATGAAAAATTACAAAATTACATGAAGTGGATTAATTGAGTTTCAAATTTGATGAGGATAGTTTAGTTTACATATCACGTTATTTTAATAAAAATTTCATTTCCCTTACACCGATTCGACAAAAACAAGCTAGTAAATTTATTCGTAACATTAGAAGGCAAGCTTTGGATAAATTGGGAAGCTGGCCTAAATTATCAAATAAGGAATTATTCTATGTCGGTTCCGTTGATTTTATGGTTACAGAATATGATGGTAGGCGTAAATTCGTGATACTTGAAGCGAATGGTGGATCATCTAGAGGTTTCTTATCAACTGGAACTGATCAAATCGAGATGATTTTCCTAGCTTATAAAAACGCTGTTGATGAAGTAATTGGTGAAGAGCCAATTAGGGTTCTCATTGGAACATTGCCAAATGACGATTTATTCCAAGAAAAAATTATGTTAGCTGAATTTTTAAAACAGAGATACGAAGTTGAAGGATATCGAGTCGGTATTTACAATTCGTTTAGTTACCTCCCAAATAAAGAGGAAGAAGATGATTTAACCATAATAATTTCGAATTATAATAATTTATTAGATGTCTTATCTTACAAAAACCAATATGTCGCTTTTAAAGATAAAAAAATTCATATTCTTATTGGAGATGGAGTAGTTAGAAGATTTCCAATAGTGGGAGCGTATATAAAGCACGATTGGAACCAAGTTAAAACAAGAATTATTAACACCATCTATCACATAACAGATGATAAAGCTAATACGTATCTTGCAGGAATGATTGGCAAAGATATTTTAGAAGAATATCGAATCCATCCTTTAAGATTTTGTAAAGTAGCAGATCCTTTTCAATTAGAAAATATTTTAAACGATTTATTAAAAGAAAATAAACATAATTTTGTTATAAAACCGTTTGGAGGTTCCGGTGGGGCGGGAATACAAGCTATTCGTCATAACCATACAATAGAACAAGCTAAAAAAATTATGGGAAATTCGATTAAGGATTTTTATGACAAGTTTGATCCCAGAAGAAATCCATTTCCATATACCATTCAAGAAATGGCAAAATTCTCGCTTATTAATTTCAATAATACCAAACGAACATTCGACATCCGTATTTATGTTGTTCAGCAAGAAGGGCATTTATTTCCAGTAGGAGGTAATGGAAGAATAGCTAGAGCACCTTATACAGGTGAATTCAATAAAGATGAATTCGTTGTGAATATTTGTGGGGATTGGGGTGTTGATATTAATCGAGCAATTGCATTTTCACCAGAAAATCTTAAAATGTTAGAATTAAATGAAGAAGATCTTGTTGATATGTTTTGCTCTGCTTGTCACCTCTTTCAGATCTCATCTGAAAAGCATTATGAAATCTTAAAATTTAAGGAATGGAATAAATTTATTTTCAATTAATATTTTTTTTATGAGTTACTAAATTCCATCATCATGAGAGCATAAACCTTAATTAAATTAAAATAACTTGGTAAATAGACATATTCATCGAATCCATGATTATTTCTGCCTATTGAACCAAATTTCAAGTGTGCAATACCCAATTGTTCAAGAAATCTATCATCGCTTGTTCCTGTTGAGAAAGGCATGATAACTCTGGGTTCTTCATAAACGTGGTTACATATTTCAAAAAAATTCTTTATAAAGGGATGAGTTGGTGAAGTAAATGCACCTTGAAAGAAAGTATCAACTTCAGGAGAAGGAGGCATGATGACTTTCATCTCAATGTTTTTTTGTTCTTTAAGAATTATTTTTAACTTTTCAATAACTTCTTTCGGCTTTATATTAGGAGGTAGACGTATATCAACATCTGATATTGCATCATCAGGAACTATAGTTTGACTGTCTAAACTTCCAGATATAAAATTACCGGGATTGAAGCTTATTGATGCAAATTTTCTACCTATTGATTCAGGATTCCAATTACCTGTTGATATCAGATGATCCCATAATTTTTCTCCCAATGCTATCTTCAATCCTTTTAAGGAAAGAATTATTTCATCGGGATATTTAGACAATTCGTCAAAATAATCAACATCATCTTTAATAATTCGAATTTTTGGTGCAAAAGAATTAAGTTCATCCAATAAAATTTTGCTTTTCTTTCGAATTTTTGTTAAAAATTGAGAAAGATTTAGAACAGGGTGATATTCATGGAACATTGATCGCCCAGAATGAGCTCTTCTTAAGGGATTTCTAGCAGTAAATCTACATTTAACTATTCCTTTGCACCCTAATACAATCCTTTGATTGGTATTTTCACCATTTATTGCCCCAAAATAGTTGAGTTTGGAGGAATCTTCTTTTAATAATGTGTTAAAGTATTTTACAGTTGATCTTGAAGACCCTATTTCTTCATCAGTCGTATATAAAAATCGTAATGGCCGAGATTTAATCTTTAATTTTGTTAAAAGATCAATTGCACTTATTTCGGCTGCAACTTGTGTCTTTGTATCAACACTACCACGTCCATATAAATTATCATTTTCCTCGATAGGGTCAAATGGATCACTTACTTTAGTCCATTTTTCTTCATCACCAGGAGGTTGAACATCCAAATGTGCCATAAAAAGGACGGGTTTCTTTAATTCGTTCTGAGATATTACATTTTTCTCTCCTATGAGCAAAGGATAATTTGCATCATATTGATCAAGGATAGAAGTGGTTATTACATTCTTCTGTAATTTAATATTAATAAAATTTACAATCTCATAAAGGGGATCAGGATCACCATAAGCAGAAATTGATGGGATTTTAATTAAATCTTTAAGAAATTCAAGATAGCGCTTTCTATTTTTTTTTATATATATTTGAAAATCCTTGAGCACTAAATCTATATTCATTTTAATACCTTGATCCTTATTGAAATTGAATACTCAAATACATATAAAAATAAGACATGTCTTATAAATTTTACAAGCGATTAATTTTATTCTGAGATTTGAAAACCTATAATGAGTTAAAAAGAAAGATAAAAAATTTAATTCTATTATTATTTTGGATAATTTAAAATGCGTTTCAATTTTTATTAACAGTTTTTATTTCTTACTTAAGTTAATTTTTCATTACATTTTAAAAATAGATTCTTAAGTTCCATCTTATTTCTTTTTTACTTTTTTAGAGACAATTCCTTCTTTTTCAAATAAATCTTCAATTGAGGATAGCCTATCATCCAATCTTTTTTGAAGAAACATAACAAATCCTTCAAGTTCTTGTTGTTTCCAATCACCCATGTCTTTACTTACTTTGAAATTTAATTTTTCATAATCTTTTAGACGTCTTTCCATGTATGTCGTCAAAATTTTGTCCATGCTTCCCTCTTTTCCAAGAAATCCTCTAATCAGACCCATTAATCCAAGACGATCTAGACAATCAGCATCAAATACTATTTTTTCTTCTGTCGTTTCGGGAGGGATCATTGATGTAGGAGTATGACGGACAATTACACGGCAAATTGCATCGGTTGTATCTTTTTTAATTAATAATCCATCTAAAAACTCTTCAGCAATAGAACTTCCAAACAACCCATGAATGTGAGAAAATGTATTATCGGTTTTTCCAATATCATGGAGTAAAGAACCACATATACAAACAAAGGGATCTGCAAGATCTTCAATTTCTTTTCCAATTTTTATTGAATTGTCGCATACTGTTAGTACATGGGCGTAATCATGGCTGTCACTTTGGGCATGAGCTTTTCGTACAAATTTTTCTAATTTAAGAATGATTTGTTTCTCTTCATTCGTTAATTCTCTCGAAAAAACCATTTTGATCAATCTCATGATATTTGATTTAATTAAAATATATGCTTCGATATGGAACATTCATTTTAAGATAAAATATTTTTTGGTGAACTCATTTATCCTGATTTTTAAATGAAATCGTACAATAATTTGGGGAAAGTCCAAAGTGGATTAAATCAAAATTTATATTTTTATTTAAAACATTTTTAAAAAGAGAAAGAAAACCATAACTTTGTATGCAAAAAATAGGGATATTATCTTTTTTTATGTTATAACAGCAACCAAATTTATATTTACATTCTTTTATTTTAATATTTATGCTATCATTTACCCCGTTTATTTCGAAATCATTTATTTCTTTCCATTTTGAATCCTTAAGAATTTCAATATATCTTTTAATTGCTTCGATCATTCCTAAATTTTTAAATTCAGACTTTATAGTTCTAAAAGCTTTTGAATAAAATGTATTTAAAATTTCAATTAATTGATCATTATTTTTATTATTTTGATTAGAATTTTTTAATATAATAAAAAGGAGCGAATTTTGATCAAGTTCTAATGGATTAATTTTTTTAATTGTCCAGACTTTTGTTTTTCCAAAAATTTTATTTTCAATCATTAAACTAGCATTTAAAATCTCTAAATATTTTAAAGTTGTACCGTACGTGGCACCAAGTTCCTCGCTTATTTCACGAGTTGATAATTGATTCCCTCTTAAAATTTTTAGGATTTCATTCTTAAAATCCTTATTTTTTTCTGTTGTAGTGATTAATTCCTTCTTTTTGTCGTTCATTTTTAAATTAATCAACAGTTTTTTTTGATCTTTTATGATTATAGTATTATTTAAATTTGGTCACTAGTCTTAACCATCAATTTTTCTTATCAATATTAATTTCATATATTTTAAATTATCAAGAATAAATGTCTCAATATAACAAGTATTAATAAAATATCTAAATTTGATTTGTATTAAAATAAAATAACACCTATGAACCGTTCCTAGATAAAATGTTAAGCAATAGAAATAGTCAGTTAGGCCCAGTGGTAGTTGGTTTTACTTATAATATTGAGAAGGCTCCGGATTCTGGCGAGGAGAAAGATAAGTACGCCGAGTTTGATTCTGAAGATACTATTAATCATATTATTTCTGCTTTGGAGAGTACTGGACATAAAGTCATCCCTATAGAAGCAAATAAGGATCTTTTATCAAAATTATTACAACATAATGTTGATATTATTTTTAATATAGCAGAAGGAACGCAAAATAGTGAAGGTAGAGAAGCAATCTTTCCTGGTATTTTTGAGTTCTTAAATATCCCGTATGTCGGCTCTGATCCTTTAACTTTAGCATTAGGATTAGATAAACCCAGTGCCAAGAAGATATGGATGGAAAGCGGTGTACTGACAGCAAAATTTAAAATTTTGACAAAATTAGAGGAAATTGAAGGTTTGGACTTAAATTATCCTTTAATTGTTAAACCTGCGCATGAAGGAACTTCAAAGGGAATATTTAATGACTCTTATGTTGAAAATATTGACCAATTAAAAAATATAGTAAAAAAAAGGTTGGAACAATATTCTCAACCGCTGATTGTTGAAGAATTTATAGATGGTAGAGAATTTACTGTTACTGTAATTGGTAATTCAGAACCTTACGAGATTTTGCCTCCAGTTGAAATTAGTTTTGATACAATTCCAAAAGAAGCAAGAGCTTTTTGTTCATATGAAGTGAAAACTATTTGGGATGATCCAAATTCAACAGTTTGTCCTGCTAAAATAACAAAAAATCAGGAAAAAAAATTGAAAGAAATGGCTTTGAGGGCTTATAAAGCAATTGGGTGTAGGGATTTTGGTAGAGTAGACCTAAGATTAAATAAAAATGATGATCCATACATTTTGGAAATAAATCCATTACCGGGCATGTCATATTCGCCTGAAGTAAATCATTCAATGATTAAAGCAGCAAAAGCTGCAGGATATGAATATAATAAATATATAATTCGTTTATTAAATGAAGGAATTAAACGGTGTGGGAAGAAAAAAGAATGAATATCAATTCTTGGAAAGATATATTAAGGAAAAGCATAACCTCAGCTGATACATTAAAACATGCATTAACTGATGCTGAGTTTAAAGAAATAGAAGAAGTCACAGAGACATATCCAATGAGAGTCAACCCATATTATTTGGGACTTATACGTGAAAAAGGAGATCCTATTTGGAAACAGTGCATTCCTGATATAAAAGAGCTAGAAGACATTGAAGGTTTAGAAGATCCATTACATGAAGAGACAGATTCACCTTGTCCTGGATTGACACATCGTTATCCAGATAGAGTCTTATTACTCATATCATCAGAATGTGCCATGTATTGTCGATTTTGTACGAGAAAACGTAAAGTAGGAACTCATAAAATGCAGATTTCGATGTCGCAGATATGTAGGGGTATAAAATATATTGAGGAACATTCTGAGGTTAGGGATGTTATCTTATCGGGAGGCGATCCACTATTGCTTTCAGATGATATTTTAAATACAATTTTATCAAAACTCAGAAAAATTCCGAGTTTGGATATAATAAGAATAGGAACGCGAGTACCTTGCACATTGCCACAAAGAATTACAAAAAATCTCTGTAATACGCTAAAAAGATATCATCCTTTATATATAAATACTCATTTCAATCACCCTTACGAAATAACGGATGATTCTGTAAAAGCATGCGCAATGTTAGCAGATAATGGAATCCCATTAGGAAATCAAAGCGTTTTATTAAAAGATGTTAATGATAATCCTGAATGCTTTAAAAATTTAAATCAAAAATTGCTAAAAATGAGAGTTAAACCTTATTATCTATTTCAAGCAGATTACGTTAAAGGTTCGAATCACTTTAGAACTCCTGTTAAAGCAGGTTTAGATGTAATTGAAGCACTGAGAGGACATACTTCAGGTCTTGCGGTACCTCATTATGTAATAGACACCCCAGGAGGCGGAGGAAAAATAGCAATAATCCCAGATCCAGTAATTCAACGAACAGAGGAAAATATATTACTTAAAAACTATGAAGGAAAAATCTACGAATATAAAATTCCAGTCGAAAATGGTGAAAATAGCATTCTTCAGTCCAATCCACAAATTAGGGTGAAGAATCAAATAAGTTTAAGTTAAATGGGAAACCAAGATGGCAGAGAAAAATATTTCAATTATTTATGATTTCTTTTTTGGAAAAACTATTATTGAAGCACTCAACATTAAAGAAGCTTTAGAATATTATGATCATAAAGTATATTTATTTGAAGCTAATGCAAGTTTGGTCGAAAATTTGCAAAATAATAAAATAGATTTGGTATTTAATTTAGCACGTAATAGATATGATAAAAATCTTCCAGTTTCAGTTGCATCCATTTGTGAGTTATTAGAATTGAACATAATTGGTCCTAAAGTATTTCCAGCTACAATATGCAAAGATAAAGTAATTTTGAAAAAATTGCTAAAATGGGAAAATATAAACTTATTGAGCGATTTCAAGGATTTACTCCATTTAAAATCATTAAATGTTTCAACTTTGGGCAATGATTGTGAATTAATGCTTTTATACGACCTGCATGACAATTATAAAATTGAAATGATAACATCTGATGATATCAAGGAAATATGTAAAAAAACATTCTATTCCATTCATGCTACGGATTTTTGCGAGTTTCTCATATTTTTAGATGAAAATAAAAATATATTTCTTTCTGAAATAAATCTAACACCATATTTAGATAAAAACTCGAGTTTAGCGATATTATTTGAGTTGTTAGGATTCAATTACATTGATTTTATAAATAGTATAATATTAAATGCGTTAAAAAGGTATAAAATACCTTTACCAGAAGATTATTTGGATTTAGAAGAGAGAATTCACTTAAAAACTAAAGAGGTGGCGGTCCCTCATAAGTAATGTAAATTGTTTAGACGCTTGTAGAAAATGCAAAAATAGAACCTGTTGTACTAAGCCTTTTTATGCATTTGTGTCTAAAAAAGAACGTAAAAATATTTTAAATTACTTAAAAATTGAAGAAAATTCCACACAAGATCTTGAATTATTTATAAAACATAAGTTAGAAAATATCGATAACGAAGAGTTTTACACGATAACAAAGCAAGCAAATGATCAATGTATATTTCTTTCAGAAAAAGGTGAGTGTTATATTCAAGATGTCAAACCAATTGATTGTCTTCTTTGGCCTTTAACATTTGATTATGAGGAAGGAGTGAAAAAGTTAATTCTATATGTTGGAAATTGTGAATTAGTAAAGTATTTAAAGAAAATTGACATATTGGAAGAATATATTCAAGATACCAAAAAAATTTTACTAGATAATTTATCCAGTTTTAATGAAAGTGAATTAATTGCTTATAGTAAATTATTACATGCTCCTGAATTGACCATGATAGAAAAAGTTTAACCTAATTTTTGTTAAATTCCATTATTTTGATAAATTTCCTGAAATATTTCATCAATTTTTTCAATTAAATCTAAAATTTTTTTCTTAGATCTAGCAGACAGGTTTGTAACATTAATATAGTTTATTAAATCGTTTCTATGCTTCTGAAAATTTACCAGCATTTGATTCATTAATATTTACCTTTTTTTTGAGTTTAACTAGATGTGTTCTTATATATTAAAACAATCTTTGATGTTTTTTAAAGTTGATCAATTTTATTAGAATCTAATAAAAGAAGATGAGAGAAATCATAATGAACTTAAATTTCTCCATCATTTAATGTATGAAGAAAATTAGGCATTAGAAAAGTATTATTATGTGAGAATTATATGAGAAGGATTAATAATGTATTAAAAAGATAATTTTCAAATATTTCTTAATTGTTAATTAAAGAAAATTGAAATAAATACATTTATTCAATTCAAATTTATAGAGAATAAGAATCAAAACTTTTCTATTTAAAAGAATTTAAAACTTGAGCACCCAATGAAAAAAAGCACATTATAAAGTAAAAGAGGTTCTAATTCTCATCAAAAGGTCAAATGGGCTTAAAATACGACAAGAATAAATAAATTTAAATTTTAAACTTTGGATTATTTCTCATCCTTTTTTGTGGTTATGTTCATAAAGGAGGTAATAAATTGGGAATAAAATCAAAGAAACTAATAGTAATGATGAGTTTTTTTTTAATATTTATCCTATTTCTCTCAAGTTTTGTTCAAAATCCTCAATTTATATCAGATCCAATAAAAAATTCCAATAATGATTCATTTGAGATTGATTCAACGAGTTCTTGGTCAAATCCAGAATTAATTGGTAACCTTTCTGAAGGAGGCGCTCCAGCAAATGGTATTTTTATATCAAATAATCTAGCCTATGTTTCATATGGAGATCCAGAAAATTGCCTTGTAATAGTTAACATAACAAACAGAGAAGATCCAGTAAAGTTAGGTCGATTCAATCTTAATACGAGTGCAAATGATGTTTGGGTAGAAGGTTCAACAGCTTATATTGCGAATGACTACCTAGGAATATGTATCGTGAATGTAACAAACCCGAAAGATCCTCAATATTTGGGAACTTTTGGTGAGGCAACTGGAAATAGTTCAGATTCAATACAAGTGGTGGGTACTATTGCATACGTAGCCGATTTTTTCGATGGATTGAAGATAATAAATGTAACTGATCCAAGAAATCCTACCAAGCTTAATTCCACAACTGCTTGCCAAAGACCAATTGATATTTGTGTTGTTGGTAATCTTGTATATGTTGCAGATGCTTGGTATAACATGCGTATTTTTGATGTAACCAATCCAACAAGTGCCGTTCTTTTATCTAGTTATGAAATACCAACCGCTTGGGTATCTTGCGTTCAAGTGCAAAATAATATTGCGTACGTAGCGACATCCATTGGCTTACAAATAGTAAATGTGACGAATCCGAGAAGTCCTCAAAATATTACACGATATTCGATTTATTGTGATCAAATTTACGTGGAAGGTAGATATGCTTTTATCACAGAATCATCCAGTAAAATATTCGAAATCCTAAACATAACATGTCCTGATAAACTATCCAAAGTTGGTTCCTATATACATACCGATTCGCTATTTACCGTCAATGTAGAAGGCGGATATGCATATATTGGAGGAGAATACGGATTGAATATCTTTCAGAGCTTTAATTCATCCCAAGATCCATGGTCAAATATTGGAAAATTGAGTCAATTTTCATTATCAAGCGATAAGGCTTATGATCTTGAAGTAGATGGAAACTTGGTTTATCTTGCAACGTTGAGTGAAGGATTATTAATTATTGATATCTCAGATCTACATAATCCCGTAAAAATAGGCAATTACACGACCAATCTAACGAATACAAGAGGACTTGATGTTGTAGGTTCTACATGTTATATCGCTGATGGAACTGCAGGTATGGAAATTGTCAACATATCAAATCCCAACAATCCAGTAAAATTAGGAGAATTTAATACAGGAAGTCATACGACAATAAATGTTCAAGTCATTGGATCAATTGCTTATATTTGTGATTCGTCCTACGGATTTCGTACCGTTAATATCAGTAATCCTGCAACACCAATTGAATTAGACACGTATACAGCCGGAGGTGATACTTGTTATGATGTTCAAGTTATCGGAGGATATGCATATGTTTCTGATTTATCAAGAGGTTTGGTCATATTAAATGTGACCAATCCTAAAGACATTCAGGAACTAGATTCCTTCGCGTTTATGAATGCATATGGTTTACACGTCGTTGATAATATTGCTTATGTTACGAGTGGTTTTAGCCCATATTTGCTTATTTTTAACGTTACAAATCCGAAAAGCATAATTTCTATTGCGAATTATACGATACCATACGCAGGAGATGTCCAAGTAGTAGGAGGGCTTGCCTTTGTTGTAAAACAAATGGGAATCACGGCTGGAACAGGATTAGAAGTATTAAACGTGTCCAATCCAAGTTCTGCTATAAGTTTGGGTAATTATGATGAATATTATGATTTTGGAAGAGCCGTGGAGGTTGTCGGAGATATCATTTATGTTGCAGATACAGATGATGGTTTAGAGATTTTTGAAGGTCTTGCTCCTAGAATTAATTCAACACAAAATGCAATATACGGAGCAAATTCTTCTGAAACAATGACTTGGACTTTGGAAGATAACGTTGCAGGCGGATACTATCGTGTTCTAAAGAATGAATCAGTTTATGTTCCTTGGACACGCTGGATTGAAAAAATTAATGTAAATGTTCAGGTTGATACAAACCATGGCATAGGAAATTTTACATATATAATGCAATACAACGATTCTGCGGGAATTTGGGGCAAAAATTCTTCCATTAATATTTCTATTTATGATAATGGTCCTCCAACTTCAAATAATCCAGACAATGAACAATATGTACAAAATACTACAGGTCATACCATTGATTGGATCTTATATGATAATGTATCAGGTGGATATTACAGGGTTTGGAGAAATTTAACGGTTGTAGAGCAATGGAAAACATGGAATAGTGAAGAATTAATTCAAATTAGTGTGAATACTACTTGTGGGCTTGGAGTATGGAATTATACAATTGAATTTAATGATTCAGTAGGTATAAAAGGAAGTCCCTATAGTGTATATATCACAATTGTCCAAAATAATGGCCCTACGGTAAATAATGCGTTAGATGTGATTTTTGCACAATTTTCTACAGCTTACATTAATTGGACTTTAAACGATGATGTGAGTGGAAGTCATTATCGAGTATTAAGAAATGGTACTGAATACATTAGCTGGACGGTTTGGGCAAGCACGCCCCTTAATCTTCAAGTCCCCGTCAATACAAGCACAATCGGATTATGGATTTATGAAATTCAATATAATGACACTCATGGCATTTTGGGAATTCCAGATGAAGTGATAATAACAATTGAAGCAGGTCAATCTCCAGGATCAGGACCAACTCAAATTCCAGGATTTGAATCAATATTTGTTTTTCTTGGAATTATCTGTCTAATCGTTGCTTTGAATTTTAAAAAGAAACCAATTAAAATTTAATTTTTTTTTTTCATTAATAAATTTGAGAAGAAGGATTCTTTCAATTCTTACTTGAATTTCAATTTATTATAAAATTTAACAATTTAAATTAATATTCAATTAGATTCTTAAGAACTTGTGGATTTTAAGACTTAAATTAATTTCTTAAATAAATAAAATTAAACTTAATAAACCAATGAGTTTAATAAATATTAAAAAAAAATTAATTGATGGAAGAACCATCAGCTTTTCTAATCATGTATTCCGGGAAGTATGTTGGTTTATTTCCAGTTGGAATTATTTTAATAGCATGACCTTCACAAGTCACACGGCAGGTTCCACAACCGAAACAGTGGTCTAAAACAACGGATTTACCATCTACGATCTTTCTAGCAGAAACGGGACAGCGAGTTATGCAATTTCCGCAACCAATACATTTTTCAGAGTCAACAATTGCAATATTATGAGGTTTTGAGAGAAAAGAGAAGTTTTTCTTCTTGTGCCAAACTAATGGTAGGCATAAATCCTTGTTACAATTACAAATAGTTAAAAATACCGAGCCATAAATTGCGGTGCATAATCCCATAAAATTGTGTACTAATCCTTCCTTTTCGAATTTGTGTAATTTCTGAATTACTTCTTTAAACGTTATAAACCTCATAAATGATCTGTTTTTAGTCAATGCATTGGGTTCAATCATGAAAACTATATCGGTACAATTAGATACATATTCCTTTCCTCTTCTATCAATTTGATTTTGAGCCAATCTACATGGACAAGTTCGAATCGCTAGTTTTAGCTCTTTTCCTTTTTTAAGATGATCCCGAAAGACATTTTTTACAATAGCAATAGATTCTTCAAGAGTATAAGGCTCTATAACAACAGCCTTCGTTATTAACATCAATCTCCTCGCCAATTCAAAGATGAAACTTCTAATTCGTGATCTAAAAAACCAGTTCCACCTTCCCATAACGAAATAATTCGCTAGTCTCATTACCAAATATTCTGCTTTTGCATAAAATAATCCAACAACAGTAAAAAGATTGTTAGATGTTAAATATCCAGCAGATCTTGGTCTAAGTGAATGGTGATGGTGGCTTTGTATTACATGCATGATAACAATTGATGCTAAAAACGTTAATACTATAATTAGAGAATTTAATATAATAATCATTTAGAGCTCACCTAAAAATTATATGAAGGATTTTTTTCCTCCATATTCTTAAATCTTTTTATTTTAAATTATTAAACATCTAATAATTTAAAGTAAGCATCTCATTTCTGATAATTTTATTCAAAATGGAAATATATTTCATCTTGAATGAATTTCAAATTTAGTAATATCTAAATGCCAATACCCATACTTGAATATTTTATTTCCATTAAGAATTTTTATATTCCTTTTAAATAATGGTCCATCTGTTACATACGTGTGATATTCTCCAAATTCTCCACAAATACTTATTTTATCATCATATTTTTGTAAATCCTCAATAAATTGAGTATTTAATTCACGACCCAAGAATTCTTCATTTAATTTATCATCTTTAATTTTAATCACAGTTGCTTTAAAACCACTATCAATAAAATCTTGAAGGACTTCTTGAGGATCATTTTTCCACAAGGGTTTTAGCGAAATTAAATCTATTTCCTTACACATTTTATCAACCCAACCTTCATGCTTTGGAATTTCATGAATATCACCAAATACTATTCCCTCAATTCCCATTTCCTTAAATTTTTTTAATGCACTCTTAAATTCTTTCTCATAAGTATTCATCGTTGTTTTATGTTGAATTAAAGGAATTTCAATTGCTTGAGATTGTATTTCAATTAATTCATCACGTAAATTATGAAACATTGATCTTTTTTCAAAGGATGTAAAATTAAGGAGGAAAGAGACATCATGACCTTGTAAAAGTGCTTTATAACATGCAAGACAGCTCTCTTTGCCTCCACTCCATGAAACTGCAACTTTCATTTAGAATCACTAAATTAATTTATCAAATGACTAAGTATATAATTAACGATTTTTTTTGTGAAAATTACCCTTTTTTTAATTTAAATTGTTCTATATTTCTCCGTGATCTCGTCTACTAGGTAGATCAAGGGATTGGAGTAATCCTTGTATTTCAGCCAAACAAATTGATTTTTTTCCAAGGCAAAATGTAGATTCCCTTTCGAATCCCAACATATATCCCTAATTGGAGGAGAAGAGTTTACCTTAGGAGGATTTCCGGGATATCCATTATTATATGTTATTGTGAGAACAATTATACGACCATAATTATCCATAAAATGACCAAAAATTCCCTTATAAACTAACTTTTTATCAATTAATTTAAAAGATTTTGAATAATAACCAAGCGTTGATATTAAATCAAAACAATGCTCCCCAAAAAGTTGTTTTGATATTTTAATTCCCCCATTTTTAAATTATATATCCGCCAATTGGTTCAGGTTCCCAATAAATGCGATCAACCTTTTTTTTCGTAATCTCATTTACTAGGGTTTTTAATCCTAGTGTTTGTCTGATACCTTTTTCATCAATATAATGTAATTTAACAGTTATTTGGTTTAAATTAATGCTTTTCCTAATGTTTGAGAAGTGTTGAACGTATGAAATGACATCATTTTCATACTTTGTTTTAAGTTGCTTCAATAATTGCTCAAAAGTAGTCTTTTCATCATATTCTATATAATCGGTGGTCTTTAACTGTGGACTCATTAAAATAATTTCTTTCAAATCTTATCACTAACTCATTAATGCAATCTACAAAATAAAAATGAAAAATTATTTTAATATTTCTGGTACTTTCACTATTCAATATACATTAATTTGGATGGAATTTTTCAAATTAGCTTCAAAATATTTTTTAATTTTCTCTAATTCATCATTATTAAGCCTTTTAGCAAGTTGAGATGCAGGTGCCCGAGAAATAGAATATAATTGAATCGATTTTGGTTGAATTATTTCATAACCTTCAATTAAAGCTTCAAGATTTTCTTTATTATTATTCTTATTAGTCATTAAAGTTTGAATTATTAATTCATGAGTGGGCGGGAGTTGTTTTCGAATTTTTGCTAAATTCTCTATTATTTCTTTTATATTAGGGACGCTAGGATGAGGTTGATTTAAATAATTAAAATTTTTTTGCTCGCCAGCATCTAATTTCATTACTAATCTTTTGAATCTTATTATTTTTTTTTGAATATTCAAATCGCTTACAGTAGATGAATTTGATAATATAGTAGGAATAGAAGTATTATTTTTAAGTTTTGTTAAAAGGTCATTGGTGGCATCCAAGTATTCATAAATCGTTTTATTTAGCGTGGGTTCTCCCATGTACCCAACAAAAGTCAAGCTAGAAGGATTTTCTTCCTCTATAATAATTTTAAGGTGAGAAACGAATTCTGTGATAGAACCCGGATAATAATTAAAACGTTTTTGACAAGAAATAGGTTTAGCCGACCCTATTTCGCAATATAAACAATTAAAGGGGCAATTTTTTTGTCCACGAGGCAATAGATCAATACCTAGAGAGGATCCTAATCGTCTTGATAGTACAGGTCCAAAGAAAAAAGGAGAAAAAACCATTATTATTCCAAAAATCATTCAATGTTATTACTTAATTCAAGCCTAGTTATTATTATCATAAAAACTTTTACAATAGGAATTAATTTCATTAACATAATAAATAGATATTTTATTCAAAAAAACAATATGAGTAGTATAAACTCAAATATTTTAATTAAATAATAACATTTTTTCAAGGATATGCATGTCTAATAATAAAATAAAAGAAATAGAAGAAAAAGAAACAAAAGAAACGGAGTCCTCGTATCCAGAAGCTATTTTCAATATCATCGATCGAGTTGAAAAAAAGCTTAAAAAGGGAGGAGAAATAAAAAAGAAAATTTCTGAGCTTGAGGAAGTTATAGAAGAAAAAGAGAGAGAGATAGAACTTTTAGAAACAAAAATTGCAGACCTTCTAAAAATTCTTTATAGATATCAGAAGTTAACAACAAATCAGGACGATAGATTATTTTTACAACAAAAAAAAATTGAAGAATTAAAAGAAACAATTTTTAAGCAACAAAAAATGATAAAAGAACTGAAAAAATAAAAATTTTTTTAAATTCGACTAATTTTAAAAATACCAGCTAAATATTAATTGCTCAATAGTTTTTATCTTAAAATACAAATAATCTTTACATGTAGTTTAAGAGTCATAGTATGTTTTAGTACTTAAATAGTAAATATGAGTTCTTAATTATTTAATATTAAAAAAAAAATATATTTTAGGTACTGAATGTGTATTTTAGTACTTAGTGTTTTAACATGTTGTATAAAATCCATTGTTTTTTTTTAATTTACTGTTTTTATTTAAAGGAAGCTTTTATTTCACATGGAATTTTTCGAATCAAAGAAAGTCGAAGCTTATCTAATGTTCAGAGAAGCTGGACTGGCCGAAGATGAATTAGAGAAAGGAGAGGACTTCTTCAATAGCGTTGCTAATGGATATTGGACCAGTTTTGAAGAATATCAAAAACATTTTTATAGCGCCTTTGCATTATTCAAAATTTTAGAAAGCATATTCATGGAGATGAATATGAATGATATTAAAAGACTTATATTAGATAGTCAAGCAGGTGTTTCAATGACCATCATGCAGGAGACACCCAGAATTTTTGCTGAATTAAATCCTTTATTTTTAAAATTAAATGAAAAATATCAAAGATTAAGCCGAATCGTAAATATAATTAACTTAAATGAAAATATTACTATCGATCCAACTATGGAATCTTTTATGGAAGTAGAATTAGTATTTAAAGAACTTGAAAAAGTAAATGAAAAAGAACGACAGCTCGCATTTATTGCTATTACAGAAATAATTGAACAAATTTCACAAATGATTCAACCATTTCGAGAACGTCAATATGCAAGTACCTTGAGAGATCTATTTAGATTGGTTCGAAAATTCGATTTTTTTTCTATTTATGATCAACTCCAAAAATCAAAAGAAACACAAGTTGAATTGAAACTTGAAAATGAAGAATTAATAACTGAAGTGTTAGAATCTGAGAAATTGAAAGCTACTGTTAACATTTTGAAAGAAAAAATAAAAACAATAGATTATGATTTACAAGTTTTAGATAGAAATTACATGGATGGACTTCTATCAGAAAAAGAATACGAAATGAAAAAATATAGATTGAAAGAACAACGAAAAGAAATGCAAAATAAGATATTTGAAATTAATTTTAAGTTAATAAAGACCATGAGTGATACATACTAATGAAAAATTTTCGTATTTTCGTTCATTATTTACTTTTTTAACGCCCAAAAATAATCTCCACGTTCTTTTATCAAGTCTGCCTTTTCAAATAGCGTTTTATTAATTAAAGCTTTAAATGTCTCTTCGTTATAGAAAACGGAATTAGCAGGAGTTTCATACCACTTGTGCCAAATTTCAAAGAAGTTAAATTCTTTTTTTGGTTCATAAATGCTAGGAATGATGTGTTCACCAACTATAAGGATGCCATCAACTTTTAATAATCCATATAAATCATTTAAAACCTGTTGTCTATAGATTTCATCAGGATTAATCTCATGTAAAACATGATTTAACATAATTAAATCAAATTGTTCTTTATAAAAATTAGCAAATTCATTTATTTTGATTTCTAATATTTGGATCCTATCATTCCAATTATTTTCTTCAACCATTTGTTTTGCTTGTTTAAGTCCTTTAGGATCGATATCGATCCCTATAATTTTAGCTTTTTTGTATTTTTTTGCCCAAATAGCGAGATTATAACCATATCCGCAGCCCACTTCTAAAATTGAGCCTCCTTGACGTAAAGCTCGCTTCTTATCTTTAAATTTCGTTGAAAACAATTCTTCAGTACGTATTCCAGACGTGGTACAAATGTTTTGACCAATTTGTATCATTTCACTGGGCATGGTTAAAATATTTACCAATTTGCCAGTTTTAAAATTGTTAAACCAAATATCTTGAATCAAGCTACTTAGATAAAATCCCATTAAAGTTCCCCCAATAAAAAACATATTATCTCTATTAATTAAAATATCATATACGAATATAACAGGTTTGAAGGTTTTTTTGGAAGATTGATCAATTTCAAATAAACCACATTCTAATCCCATATGAAGCCAGCCATCAATATACCTAAAATCTAAACCAAGTTCTTTAGATAATTCATCAACAGAAAAATTAAGTTCTGATATTCTATTAATTTCTTCTAATTTTTTTCCTTTTTTATAAAGATAATCAAATATACCCAATCTATACCCTAATCCGTAAACAAGTACTGTTTGATATCCTATTAATGATTTTAATGCGAATTTTTTTATTTGATCTTTAATAGTAATTTGATTCTCCCCAACATCGTCCAAATTTTATACATCCTTTTTTATTAATAATTTTGATCAATAATAGAGCTATAGAAAGATAATCATAAATTAATCGGATTCGATCAAAATGACCCAAAATGAAATAACAAAACCTTCAAACTTACTTGATATTAGAGGTGCACTCATTCAAAGGGGTTGGGCCAGAAAGCCAATATTGAAATTTAATAAAGAAAACATAGCAGTTAGATGGCACAGAATAAAAGAATGGGAGCACTATTCCATCATCCATAAAGATTATGCACTGCTAATAACTGTTGGTGATATAGGGTATTTAACACTAATCGGCGTTCAGTGGGGAGATTTTCAAAAAAGGAAATTTTATGTAACAGGTAATATCATTCCTTTAACTCGAGGAAATACAAATTTGCCATTAAGTTCAGAAAAGGGAGATACAGTAATTCATGGAGCGGGTTTAGGTTTAGGGGGATTAAGTTTTGCATTTAAAAGACTGCCAGATAGAAGAGTATTATCAATAAATTACCCATATTTTAAAAAACTTAAAGGTAAAGTAATTCTATATCAAGATCCAAAAAAAGATACCATGGTAGTAGCAACACCGTTTAAACACGATCATCGATGTTTTTATTATAACCATAAAATTAACATGATGCCTGCGAAAGGTAGCGTTGAATTTAATGGTAAAACATATTTTTTCAATCCAGAGGATAGTCATTGGGGACTTGATTGGGGAAAAGGAGTATGGCCTTATGATGTCACTTGGTTATGGGGTACTGGCGCAGGTAAGGTGGATGGTCACGAACTCTGGTTCAATATCGGTTATGGATTCGGTGATCTTTCAACGCATACTGAGAATATGATATTTTATGATGGAATTTGCCATAAAATTGATCAAGTCACGTTTCATATAGATAAAAAACATCCAGGTTCACCTTGGAAATTCACGAGCAATGATGGGCGGTTTGAAATGATAATGAAACCACTCATCTATAATGGTCCGATGAAAATAAAAACAGGATTACTAAATATAGATAATGATACGATGTGGGGATATTATTCAGGTCATGTAATTTTAGATGATGGGACAAAAATAAAAATAAAAAACATGCTTGGACACGCAGAAGACATAACATGGCGATGGTAGAAAAGTTTAATAAGAAAATCCAGCTTTAATCCATAGCTTTTTTGCTTTTTCAACCCATTTATCAAAATCATTAACGTCTTTGGGAAAACTTTCATAATGTTTTCGAATTTTTCCTGCAGTACCTAATGCACCAACTAAACCAAATAAATTTTTTCGTGAAAAGTTTCTTGATAATAATCCCAAAAGCATTTTTCCAACAAGCTTGATGGTTTTTACAAAGGACATTTTAATTTCAAAATCTCGATTGACTTCCAATAAATCTTGTTCGCTAAAAATTATGTCTTTTTGGAATAAATAATTCATTTCTTTAGCAGTTGTGTTTGCAGCTCCGGGAAGTTGAGCAAAATTTTCAGCAAATTTTGCACCTTGATCTCGAAAATATTGGACATTTACGTCCCATAACAAGTCTCTCGAGATATATCCTTCATTTTTGAGTGCTTCATCAGCAATTTCAGCTGCAATTTTACACAACGTCCAAGAAGCTGTAACACCCTCGCCAGAAAATGGTTTCGTTATGCAAGCACTATCACCTATACAGATAAAAGCATCACCAACGAGAGAATATGGAGGTCTTCTATAAGGTGTTATCCCGCGCTCAATTTTTTCAATATCAAAAGGTGGAAATTCAGTACAGGCCAAAAAGTCCTTCAGAACTTTTTCTGAATTTTCATATGAGCCTGGCTGCCCGATTCCTAGAATTGCACCATTTACATCATATGAAGGATTACAAAATACTTTATGTAACGGCCAAAGATTCAATCCTATTGGATGAGGTTTATCTGGATGCAACCATTTAATGTAACGTAAAATGACATATAAGACGTCATCTGGACCTAGTTTAAAAGTTTCCACTTTATGCTCTGGTGGCAATTTAGAGCGAAGCGCGGAGCTCGTGCCAGAAGCATCTACGACTATTCTAGCTTTATATTTTACTTTTTTCCCTTCTTTTTCTGCAATCACACCTATAATTTCATTATTCTTATAAATAAAGTCTTTAAATGAACAATTAAAAACAAAATTGACACGATCTAATTCAGATAATGTTATTAAGCGCTGAATGAATTCAGGGAGGCGCATTACGTGAAATGGATATTTTAGAGTCTTTGAAATTAACCCATCAGGAGAATGAGCCTTACCCTCTTCCCAAATTCCAATTAATTCACGCGTTCCTTCGTTTGGAGGTAAAATATTGAACTGATCGAATCTTATACTATCAATATGAAAAATCTCTAACCTATTTCCAATCTTTTCCCATGAATCTCTCTCGATAATGGTTACAGAATGGCTTTTTTTTGCCATGAGCCATCCAAAATAAATTCCAGCGGTTCCTGCACCAACAATAAGAATGTCAGATTCTTCGACCATTAATCACCACTATTCTATTTAAAGATTAGAAAAAAATAAATGTTTTTAATTTTCGCTCATTAATTCCAACATTCGTTCGATATCAATTGTGGGATCCTTACAAGTATAATTAAAACAGATATATGCAGTAGCTTTCCCATCTATCGGGATTTGGTTCTGAATTATCTCAGATATTTTAGTCAATTCAAAATTTTCTTCATCAAGTAAATTCAAAATAATAAATTTGTTAGGAATAAATCGAGAAATTAAAGCATCAAGCATTTCATTGGTATCGGGAGCATTTTTTTTTCCCGCAATCACCACTAAATAAGAAGGTCCTATTTTATAGTCTAAAGCAATCATAAAAAACGTATGTGAAGAAGGATTGTTTCTTAATTGATTTGAAAATACTTTACCTAATTCATCAGCTTTTCTAATTAATTCAAGATCACCATTAATGGTGCCAAGACGTAGAAGATTTAACATTGCAACTGAATTACCAGATGGGATTGCACCATCATAAGCTTCTTTTTTTCGGACTAGAAGTTCTTCATTATCATCTGCTGTAAAAAAGAATCCACCATTCTCTTGATCCCAAAAATGATTTATCATTACTTTATTTAATTCAAAGGCTTCTCTCAGATAAAAGGTATTATAATTAGCTTCGTAAAGCTCAAGCAATCCCCATATTAAAAACGCATAATCATCAATCATGGCAGGAATTGAGGCATCACCATCCTTAAAACGATGAAGTAATTTGCCATTGGTATTTTTTAAATTATCCAGTATGAAGTTAGCTGCTTTTTCAGCGACTTTAGCTAATTTGTAATCTTTAAAAATTATCGAACCAAGAGCAAATACTGATATCATTAGACCATTCCAATCTGTTAAAATTTTATCATCTTTTCCAGGATGTACCCTTTTCTCTCTAATGTCAAAAAGTTTATTACGAATTCTATTTATTTTATCAGAAACAAGCTCTAATTCTTTTAAGGGTTTCGTAAGGTGAATAATATTCAAACCATTTTTTTCCCCCTCGATCTGTTCAATAAAGTTACCAGATTCCTGAACGTTAAAAATTCTTTTAACTAAATTGAGTTCTTCTTCATCTAATATATCATGTAATTCGTTTAATGACCATAAATAAAACTTGCCTTCTTCACCTTCACTATCAGCATCTTCAGCAGAATAAAATCCTCCTTCTGGAGAAGTCATATCCCGCATTACATACGTGAAAATCTCCCTAGCAATTTTTTCATATTCTTTTTTCTTTGTAATTTGATAAGCCTCAATATAAACCAATGCCATTAAAGCTTGATCATATAACATCTTTTCAAAATGCGGTACCAACCAATAGGGATCTGTTGAATAACGTGCAAATCCAAATCCTATATGATCATAAATCCCTCCTTGGCGCATTTTTTCTAAAGTATGTTCTACCATAAAAAGAGCTTTTTCATCTTTATAACGTTTCCAATATCTTAATAGAAATAATAAATTATGAGGAGTCGGGAATTTTGGTGCAAGGGAGAATCCACCATTCTTAGAATCAAATTTCTTCGATAGTTGGTCATAGGTTACCTTTAATAATTCTTCATTAAGATTTTCACCTTTTTGCTCTCGAATTTGTAGTCTTAGATTTAAAATTACTTCATCTGCAGCATTCATTACTTCATATTGTTTTGATTTCCATAATTCCTTTATGTGGGGAATTAATGCCATCATTTGTTCTGGAGGGATATACGTAGCCGCAAAAAAGGGTTTTTTTTCAAAATTCATTATAATTGAAAGTGGCCATCCTCCAGATCCTGTCATCATTTGACATACTTGCATATAAATATTATCAATATCTGGGCGCTCTTCCCTATCCACTTTTATAGATACAAATGTTTCATTTAATAAATTAGCAATAATTTCGTTAGAAAAGGATTTTGAATGCATTACATGACACCAATGACAAGTAGAATACCCAATGGAAAGAAAAATTGGTTTATTTTCTTTTCGAGCTTTCTCAAATGCATCCTCACCCCATGGATACCAATCTACAGAATCATAAGCATGTTGTAATAAATATGGACTTTTTTCATTAATTAGTCGATTCGAATTCTTTTCATTTTTTGCATTCATTTAATATATCTCCAAAAGAAATTAGAACAAGTTAATGTTTACCTACAGATGAAAGATTAATTATACTAAATAAATATAAGCAGAGAAAATTATTTAGTTTAGATTAATTACTAGAATAAATTATTTAAAATAAATTTTGAATTTGTTTTTTTTTAATATTCTATCTTTTCATATTTATTATGACTCAAATACGCTTTAACTTTCTTAATGGTTTGAAGAACAATTATTTTTATTAAAAAATTATTCAAAAATTGAAAAAAATTTCATTACACAAGATGAATTAAAGAAAAAACGTTCAGAACTTGAGACAAATACCAAGTTCTATTGGGGTAATGAGGTCATCGTAGAGCCATGGAGAGCGTACAAGAGCCTCAAAAAAAATTCCACGATGGTCGAAGTAAAGTTAAACGTCTTTATTCAAGAAAAAGTTGACTTTTTTTCCCTATATTCACTAGATTTCTCTCTTTAAATTCCCACAATACCAGAACTGCCAATAAGAGATTTAAAATGACAATTGCGAGCACCGTTCAAATGATATCAACGAGGTTGAGTAAGAATCCTAAAAATATAATAAAATTTGCCGTGAAAATTAACATGATTGTCCAAAATGTCAATATGGGGAGTTCTCTATTAATTATCACCTTTTAGTATAGATTTTATTAACATTAATCATACAACATTCTTATTTTACATTCTTTAAATGAATAAACTAGAGAATTTTTGAAAAAATAATAATAGTAATAACATATCATTTTAAAAAAAAATTCTAGATTCTCAAAACTTTTTCATCAATAAGTATGAAATATCGGTTGGAAATAATAATATTTCTTAAAATTATGGGAATATTTAATGAATAATCGTCTGTAAATGCTGTATTATCTTCAAAATTGTTTTAGTGATAAAATTTTTTAACTAATTTTTGAATTGAATTCTTAGAGGATATTTTCAAACAAAAACTATGTATTTTTAATCCTTAGAGGTTAGAAAAATATGATAGTAACCCAAAAAAAAGAAGTTGAAGAGATTATAAAATCTTTTGAACCCTTTAATAAATTTTTAGTAATCGGCTGTAGCTCTTGCGCAACCAAGTGTCAAACTGGCGGAGAAGACCAAGTCAAAGAGATGGTCGAACTGCTAAAGGAAAAAGGAAAGACTGTAATTGCTTCAGCCGTTTTTGAAGAACCTTGTGATAAGAGACTTACAAAAAAAGATTATAATAGTCTAAAGAAAGAAAATTCTGAAGTTCCCAATGCGGATGTAGCAATTATCATGAGTTGTGGACTTGGATGTCAAGCTTTTGCAGAAGTAACAAATCACGTGATAATACCTTCGAATGATACAGTCTTTATGGGAATTACAGAGAAGTTAGGCAATTTTAAGGAGTATTGTAAAGCATGCGGTGAGTGCGTACTAGGTGATACTGGAGGCATCTGCCCTAAGACTCGATGTGCCAAAGGCTTATTGAATGGTCCTTGTGGAGGCGTTGCCAACGGCTCGAAATGTGAGTATGGAGGTTACGTGAATGACTGCGCATGGATTTTAATTTATAACAAATTAAAAGAAATAAATCAATTAAACAAGTATTTAATATTCCATCCACCAACTGACTTTTTGTTGGAAAATCACCCAAGAAAAATTCCAAAGGAGGAGAGTGCTTAAAATGCCGGAATACATTTCAAAACTTCATGAATACATGAAAACTGGTAAGTTCGTTTTTACTGGAGAACTTGAGCCAGAAAAAACAGTAGATATCAATCATACAATAAAAGGGGCTCAAGAAATGATAGGATCTGTAATTGCTTGTAATGTTACTGATGGACCTCAAGCAATGGCTTATCATAGCAGTCTAACGGCTTCTTATCTAGTCCTTAAAGCAGGAATGGAACCAGTCTATCAATTAACTTGTAGAGATCGAAATAGAATAGGACTCATTGCAGATTTGTTAGGTGCTTATGCATTGGGAATCAGAAATGTATTAACATTAACAGGAGATCATGCAGGAGTGGGTGATACTCCAAATGCAAAACCTGTTTTTGATATTGATTCAGGTCAATTATGTTATCTTGCTAAAAAATTACAAGCAGGTGAAGACTTGAATGGGCACAAAGTTGAAACTCCACCTAAATTTTGGCTTGGAATGGCAGGAAATCCAAATTGTGAGACATTAGAAGCCGAAATTATGAAGATTCAGCGAAAATCACACCTTGGTGATTTTGTACAAACACAAGTAATTTATCAAATGGATAAAACAAAGGATTTCTTAAATGGCCTTGAGAATACGAAAAATGCGGATGGAGATAGGCTTCCCGTTTGTATTGGAGTATTTCCAATGAAATCATATGGTATTGCAAAATATTTCAATGATTTTATTCCAGGAGTCTCGGTTCCACAGGAATTATTAGATGCTTTCAAGGCGGTCAAGAAGTCAGATGCATCCAAAGGAGATAAAGAAAAAGCTTATGCAAAATTAAACGTTGATTTCTTTGTACCCTTCATTAAAGAATTGAAACAAACCACAAAATGTGCTGGCGTGCACATAATGGCTGTTGATTATCCCGAAGTAGTCAGAGCCATTATTGAGGAAGTTTTAAAATAAATATCTTCCTTTTTTTTCTTTCTTTAATTATTATACAGTTTTTTCTCGAAAATTAGTTTAAGATGAAAAAAAATTAGCAAATGCTAAATATAGTTTCAATTTTTTAATAAAAGCTCATTTTTAAATTTATTCCTCAAAATATGTAAAAAAAGAGAATTAAAAATTATTTAAATCATCTTTTTACCTGTAATTGTATCATAAAAATTCGTGCCTTTATCAGAAATAACTTTCCAAGCTAATTTTTTATCTTTCATCATCAGCTGTACATCTTTTACTTTTGAATCCTTGTTAGCAATTGCTTCAATCTCAAATTTAGCTAAGATACCTCTGCTTTTGACTTTTAAACCATTTAAAGATCCTTTATTCATATCAACGATCGGAGTTAATTCCGTATCGTTTGGAATTGATTTATGTGAAGGAATTTCGACATTTCCAAGTTTCTTGTTTGCTATATATTTGTATGCTTCCATTGCTATGTGACCTGGTACTGGAGAATAAACTAAGTCAGCTTTAAACTCCTTTATATCAAAGGCTTCTAGTGCTAATAAGCCTGGGAAGTGTTTTAGAGCTTTTCTTTCGATTTCATCTTTCAGCTCTGAAGTCTTATCTGCTACACAATAAAATGCAAGTCTTCCATTTATTGAAACTTCTGCAACCCACACATTATCGCCCGTTCCATCAACAGGCATGAAAAAATGTAATGAGTGGCAATCACTTTCATCAATTTCTCCGAAATCGTATATTAAATCATCGCCTATAGTATTGAGAAAATTCACATCTGGATCCATAAGGGTGCAATTTTCATTTTCTGGCGACTCATCAAAAGAGCTTATCAATATTGTGCTGTTATTCGCATCTAAAGAAGCTTTTAACTTTTTTTCCGTAAAAAGAAAAAAGTCATCTCCAAATTTTTTCCTTATATTATCTAAATCTTTACTATTAATGTAGAGTCTAGTTCCTCTTTCTTTTCCTGCTTTTTGTATCGTTATTTCTATTGGTTCCATTTTTTTCACCAAATACATACTTGGTGGCACTATAATTATATATTTTGTAAATAGATTACAGTTTTTATGATCAGAATATATTTATATATATTTGATATATACTAGTATGATTAAAAAATTGGAGAATTTGAGATCATGGAAACAAGAAAAATTCAAAGCACGGCAAGTGGCAGTTTTTTTATAACGTTACCAAAAGATTGGGTAACAGATTTAGATATAAGAAAGGGTAATGAAATAAATATTTTACGTGAAGAAGATGGATCTTTAAGAATTCAATTGTCAGGAAACCATCAAGCTCGACTCTTAGAATTTAACATTGATATTGAAGAATATGAAGAAGAAAACTCTTTGGAACGTTGCATAAATAGCTATTACATTCAAGGATCCGACATAATACAAATTTCTTCTCAAAAAACGATCACCCTAGAGAATAAAAAAATCATTAGAAATGCTACAAATAATTTAATTGGAACGGAAATTTCAGAAGAATTCGCTTCAAAAATCATTATTAGAATTCTAGTTGATCCCCATAAATTTCCCTTGCATAGTTTGATAAAACGAATTTACACGTTAGTCTCGTCCATGCACGTCGATGCGATTAAATCTCTTGAAGAACGTGATAAGATACTTGCAAACGATGTGATAAATAGGGAAAAACTAGTTGAAAAATTATTTTATTTGATGTTAAGACAATTGAATTTATCCTTGAATAATAAAATTAACATCATTGATATTTGTCCCAGCGAGATGAAAATAGACTGCGTATTGGGTCTTGTATTAGCTCGCGATTTAAGTAAAAAAGCTCATTATGCCAGTGAAATAGCAGTAAATGCAATTGAATTGCTTGAAAAAGACATAAGTCCGGAAATAATAGAACAAATTATTCGTTTGTCACGTTTTGTAAGAAGAATGCAACAAGATGCCATCCTTGCTTTTTTTAAGACAGATTTCATGCGTGCTAATTCCGTCTTAAATAACATCAAAGAAGTCAAGATTCTTAATAATGATATTGAAAATCAAATCTTGAAAAGTATGAATGATGTTACGACTATCGTAAGCTTGATAAATATTACTAGAAATTTAAAAAGTATTGCGAAAAGTGCAGTAGCGGTTTCTCAGGATTTGCAAGCAAAACACCGTCCCCACAAAATCATTGAAAAGGAAACCTTTGATGAAGTCACAATAGAACCATTTGATTTGATTTCTTCTTTAGGCTATGAAAAGCAAGAAAAGCCTGCAAAAAGAAAATAATAATCTTGCTCACTTTTTTTTCATTTTTTTAATTCCATTTACTTGGAGCGTTAATAATATTTTTTAATAATGGTAAATTATTTCATTTCGGTGCTAAAGAGTAATTCCTTTATTTTAATTCTTATAGAAGTGTTAAAAGCAACAAACTTTTTTACATGAAAAAAACGTTTTTACAAGACCATAAAATATATATATGCTGTGCCACCAGAGTCACCTATATAACATAATGTAATAGTATGTACACGTATATTTTATACATAAAATATGGTGTATAAAAAATGTTTGATTTTAGTGAATTGGAATCCTTTATAGTAACCTGCCACGAAAAAGGCGCCAATCGAGGGGTATCAATTTATTTTGGAACAAACGAGCTAAATGAATTAAAAAAATTTGGAATAGATCTCAGAAATGACAGAAGACTTTTGGTCCGAACAACTATCGATAATAAAATAGTTCTTATTCCTTTTTCGGAAGTTGACTTAATCCTTGATATAAAAAATATTGAAGATAAAATAGAAAAAATAAGTAATCTTGAGGAAGAAGAAAAAAGGATTTTCAAGGAAGAATTAATAGCAATAATAGACGCAAATCAAGTAGAAATCAGTGAAATGGATAGTTATTCAGTACTCCAATTCATTAATGAGAACTATACGAAACATAATATTCGAAATATAATAAGAATTGGGTTGAGAGCTAATAAACAAGCTACTCAATCTTTAATTAATTCTATAATTGAAAAGAGGAGGAATAATAAAATGATAGATGAAGAAATTGTAAAAGATTTTTCTAAGCTATCAAAAGAAGATAAGGACGAACTTAGAGATGAATTAATTGACATTGTTGTTGAAAATAATGCAGAAATGAGCCAACAAGAAAAAAATATGATGTTTCAATTCGTAAAAGGTCATCATAATATAAATACACTTACTAATGTATTAGATATCGTCAATAGGACAGACCCTAATGCAATAGTTCAATTGTCTGAAAAATATATTAAACCAGGAATGAAAATTGCTCCACCAACTAAAATTGACATAGATAAGGAACCAGAGAATCTCCTAGATCGTATGAATAGTTTAAGTCGAACAATTAAAACTGATTTATTTGAGGATTTGCTATCGATCTTATCAGATGATGAAATAAAAAATTTAAATTTAACATCCAAAGAAAAAGCAGATATTTTTCAATTAATAAAAGGACATTATGATCCAGCAAAACTTTTTAACGCCGCGCAAGTAGCAATCAGAGTATTAGAAAGTAAAAAACTAGATAAAGCTGCTTTACTTCCTAGAAAAATAGATAGAGAATTGAAATTCGGAGTGGAATTAGTTCCTGCCACGGGATTGGATAAACTAGTCAATTTTAGTCAAAGATTTGAACTTGGAGGAATCGATAATATATGGATTACAGATCATTATACAAACATGGATCCCTACGTGACCTTGACTTTAATTGCAAAAGCCACAAATTCTACTCAATTGGGTGTTGGAGTTACTAATCCTTATATTCGCCATTTGGCATCGACAGCTTCCACGATAGCTTCTTTAGATAGCGTATCTGATAATAGAATGATATTAGGTATAGGAGCCGGAGATAAATCAACACTTTCTGCTTTGAATATTGAAAGTCAAGGAGCTTTAACTACTGTTCATGAAACAGTTGAAGCTACGAGGTTGCTTTGGAATAACGATAACGTTAACTATGATGGTAATTTTGTTAAATTGAAAGATGCAAGGTTAAATTTTAAACCTAATAGGAACATACCGATTTACATTGGAGCTCAAGGTCCAAAAATGTTGGAACTAGCTGGAGAAATTGGTGATGGAGTATTAATAAATGCATCTCATGAAATTGATTTCAAAATAGCTAAAGATAGAATTTTAGAAGGTGCTAATAAAGCTAATAAATCAATAAAGGACTTAGATGTTGTTGCTTATACATGTTTTTCAATAGGAGAAACTAAGGAAGAAGCAATGAAAGCCACCGCTCCAGTAGTAGCATTTATTGTTGCAGCTACACCGCCAAATGTACTTGAAAGACATGATCTTAACGTTGAAACAGCATCCCAAATGAGAGATTTTCTTTCAAAGGGAAAAATGGGAAAAGCGTTTCAGTTAGTGAATGATTCTTTTATTGATGCATTTTCGGTTTCAGGAAATCCCCAACAGTGTATCAATAAAATCGAAAATTTAAAACAAGCTGGAGTAACACAATTCGTATTTGGATCCCCTTTGGGCCCTAAAAAATCACAAGCTGTAGATTTGATAAACAATTCTATTCTTAAATCGTACTAATTTTTTTTTTTCTTTTTAATTTTTTTTAATAATTTTATGTTTTATGAACGTTCCATCACGATATTCTTGAAAGGCAATTCTAAGTTCTTCTTCTGTATTCATAACAATAGGACCATACCACGCAACTGGTTCCTGAATAGGTTCCCCAGATATAAGTAGAAAACGTAATTCAGAAGAACCCGTAGAAATCATTATTTTATCACCATGTTCAAAAATGATGAGATGTTCTTTACCAAATAATTGAGATTTATTATTATCAAAATATCCTTTTCCACCTATTATATAAGCAAACGCATTATGAGTTTTTTTAATTAAGTAATTAAATTCGGTTTTAGGAGGAATATAAACATCGAAATATTCAGGATCAGACACCACGTCCTGAACTGGACCCATTATTCCATTTAATTGTCCAGCTATTATCTTTATTTTTATCTGGTTATCTAAAATCAACTCAGGAATGTTTATTTTTTTTATTTCTCGATAACGTGGATCCATCATTTTATAAGATGCAGGAAGGTTAGCCCAAAGCTGTAATCCCCACATTAATCCATTTTTTTGACCTTTAGGCATCTCTTCATGAATAATACCACTCCCAGCAGTCATCCACTGCACATCACCAGAACCAATAACACCCTCATTTCCAAGACTATCACCGTGTTTTAACTCGCCGTTAAGCATATAAGTGATGGTTTCAATTCCTCGATGTGGATGCCAAGGAAAACCAGAAAGATAATCTTTGGGATCACTCGAGTGAAAATCGTCAAGCAGTAGGAATGGGTCAAGATATGAGTCAGCTTGACCAAAGGCTCTTTTTAGAAGGACACCTGCACCTTCCATTGTCGGCCTACTTTGGGATACAGATTTAATGGTTCTAATTACTTCATCCAATTAATTCACCCCAATAAATTATTTAATAAAAATGTGAAAGAAAACTCTATAAGTCAATAATTAATGGTAATTTAATTTAGATAAATCTTAATGATCTTATTTAGGAGCGTTATTATATGGGGTTTATAACCTTAGAAGATTTAAAGTCTCCAAAAAAATTAGGTATCTTGATTTGTATAATTGGTGGAATTCAATTTATAGTTGTTACGTTAATCGCCATGTTTTTCTATCCAGGAGGTTATAATTTTTTCTTTAATTACTTCAGTACTTTGGGTGTAACGGTAACAAGTCCAACGCATACACTTCCAAATGTTCCTAATGTAATCTCCTTCATTATGTTTTTTATGGCAATAATAATCGCAGGAATAGTAATAATTCCTTTTTTTATAATAATTCGAACCTTATTTAAAGATGAAAAGAAAATGAATATTATTGCATGGATAGGATCGATAGTCGGAATCATATCTGCACCTTTTTTAATGGGTGTTGCCATATTTCCAGGTAATCTTTTTCCAGGACCAACAGGGTTACATTCCATAAGTGCGAAATCCTTTTTTATAATATTTGCACTTGCAATAATTATCTATTCCGTTGCTATTTTGTTAAACAAAAATTATCCAAATGGGTACGCAATTTTCAGTATGATAATAGCAGTAGTAGCAATCGCATATGCAATAATACCCATGGGAATTCTTGATGCATTTATGCAGAAAATGGTAGTGTACAGTTTCATTTTTTGGACTTTGATCCAGAGTTTGAAAGTTTTAAAAATAGTTGAGACTTAGTCATACAATCATTTCTTTATATATAAGATAAAAGAGGGATTACTAATAAATACTTTGAATCAAAAAATACAATATTTCACACTATTTGGAGCTATTCAATTCATAATTTTAACCATTATAGCCATGTTTTTTTATCCGAGTGGATACGTGTTTTGGACAGACCATTTTAGTAATTTAGGATTAATATACACATATTCCATACCTAAGAAATTAAATTTAATTTCATTCACCTTATTTGTTGTAACAATGATTTTAGGGGGAATTTCATTTCTTCCATTTTGGTTAAGCATTCCATCAAAATTTAAAGATAAAACAGAAACAAAAATCATAAGTTGGATATGTTTATTAACAGGAGTAGCCTCATCTGTTTTTATGATTTTGATAGCAATTTTTCCAGCAGATTTTTTTCCATTTCAACATGTTTTTGCAGCAGTGGGATTTTTCTTGTTATTTACTATAGCTGTACTTTTCCACTCCCTTTTAATCCTTAAAAATGAAAAATATGGATACGGTTTCAGTTTAATTGGATTTATTACTACTATTTTTGGAACAATATATGTTGTTGGATTATGGACTGGAATGTATGGAGGAATATTTGGCACTTTGGATGCAATTATTCAAAAATTTGCTGTTTATAGTTTTATTATTTGGATGATTATTCAAGTAATTCAAAATAAATATACCAATCAAGATAAAAAGCTGTAAAAATTAAATATTGCTATTTAAAAAAAATTAAATGGATAGACTTCATCTTTTACGTATAAAAAGAAAAAAGGACGCTTGAAATAATTTGACGAAAGAATTGATATGGATTTCGCCAGTGCTAGGAACCACTGACTATATAGATTCAGAAGAAGATGAAACTGTTCGAGAAGTTGCTACTCGACTACTTTGGAAGTATAATGAACAAATTCTAGAAATTTTGAACGTTGGATATTCAAATGTCAGAGAAGCAGGTCTAAACATGCTCACTATTAAGTTATATCACATAATAAGCGGAAGAAAGGTTCCAATTTCATTACGAGATTCAATAGGAACTATCTCTAAAGAAACTGCAAAAATATATTGGATTCCAGAACCAATTGGGGGAAAAATTGAAAGAAGGTAAAAACTTATTCCTTGAACATTTAGAGGAAATAATTTCAAAGCAATTAGAATGGAAATTTATAAATGAAAAAGATAAATATAAAGGAATTTACATTAGTACGAAATGGAGAGATGGCATTCAAAGAGTCACGCGAATTATTTTTAATGGAAACTATCCAGAATCACCTCCGATCTTAAAAGTAACGCCTAGACCCAAGGATAAATGTTTCGATTCAGAAGGTTTCCTTCATTGGGCAGAAAATAGACAAAAAAGAGTTTGGGATAGGTATAAACATCATTTAAATCCATTAATTTATTTAATTGATGAATTATATGATAAATATGGTCTAGATATTTTATTTGACCTTAATGCCTAATAAAAAAAATTATAATTTTGTATCAATTAAATAGAGAATTTGTTTAATTTATTTAATTTGAATTGATAAAATTATGAAATTAGAGCTCTAAAAATTACATTTTTCATAAATAATCGTGGAGATTATATTTCATTATAACATAAAAATTTATAAGGTAAAATGCAATCGTGTTCTTAGGAATATTTTGAGGATGTTGATTAAAATATATTGGCGAAAGTCTTGTCATCAATCTATTTTTATAGAAGAATTTCCCTCCTCCTCCCCTATATATTCCCTCTTTGAGGATAAGACCGTTAAAAAAGTCAACATCCACCTTCCTTTTTAAAAAAAATCTTCTAAATGTTATTTAAATAATGAATTTTTTTTTTTTTAAATAAAAAAAAGAGTTAAAAGAGCAAAGCATTATTATTCAATATAAATAATTTTGAAATAAAAATATTAAATCATAAATTTGGGTGGTTAAAGAATGGCTTTAAGCTGGATAGACATAACAGGACTAATTATAATTATACTTACATTGGTTGCAATCATTTTGAACGTTAAGGTATTAACAGCTACTTACAAAAAAACAAAAAATATTTCAACATTGTATTTTGATTTTGTATTCATCTTCTTTATTATTGCAATAATAACATTGTTGTTGGAAAAGGTTGGATTTACAATATATGATAATAATCCAAACCAATTAATAGCATATTTTAGTGAATGGAATGCCATAATTGCTCTAATTTTCAGTGGATGTTCAATCATAACGATTAATTTATTTGCATTTCACAACACTTATCCTGAAAAAAAGAAAATTATAATGCCAATAATTATAATTTTAGCAGCATTATATGTATTTCTTTTGTGTTATTCAATTTTCAGCAACATGTACATGGGTGGTCTTTGGGCTCAAGTTTTAGAAGGAGAAATTACTTATACCGCAGAAGTAAGTTTATGGAGTTTTATTTTTCTAATACCAATGGTACTTCCTGGACCAATAGTTTTCTTTTATTTCAGTTATATGACGAAAGAAAGTAATCCAGGAAACTCAAAACGTTCATTATGGATGGGAATAGCAATTACATTTTTCTTTATCGGATATAATTGAAGTGACACCTATACAGCATTTTATCGTAGAATTTCTTTCTATATTTGGTCGTGGGTTCATGCTGCTTGCTGCAGTGGTTCTTTACATTTGTTTCTCGATGCCGGATTGGTTTAGAAATAGAATCGGTTGGACAGAAGAATAAATAAATTCCTTTTTTTATTATTTTATATTCATTGATCCCTTTATTTTGATATTTATTTCAGTACAAATAAAATCTATATAATTCATATATCAATAAAAAACAAATATCAAATTTGAGAACGTCTATTAATCGACTTTTTAAGAAATTGAAGGATTTAAAGTAAATTGAATAGACGATATTTTATATAGATAAAATTATGAAATTTAGATGCTTCGGGATTCATGCATAAGAATTTTAAAAATAAAATAAAACCTCTAAAAACTTCTAATAAAAAGAAGAAAAATAACGAATTATTTTGGGATCAAATCTTTATTTTTTGAAGCATCTAAATAAATTTCGCCTTTAAATTTAGATTTTACTTTAATTTGAGAGTAATCGCCGCTAAATTTCAAATAATTGCCATCCCAATATACGTTTTTTGATGGATCTTTTTTATCTGCTTTAATTAATATCTTATCAATTTCACCATCATAACCAAATGATGGCATTATTGAAGTTGCTTTGCCATTAACAATTATTTTTCCACGAGCCATTTCGCCACCTAAACGGTTACCAGGTGTTCCATCTATTTTAATAATTCCACCTTGATTATGTGCACCTAAAAAATCGCCGGCGTTTCCTTTAATGTGGAGAGTTCCGCCTTTCATCCAGTTACCAGTTTCAACACCTACATTTCCCTCTATAACGATGTTACCACCACTTACACCTTTCCAATTACCTCTCGTTGCAGATGCAAAATAATCACCTGCATTCCCCTTTACTAAGACTTCACCTTTTATGACTTCATTAAAACAAAAAGCATCAACATTCCCTTCAACTGTAATTTTACCTCCATTCAAATCTTCACCAAGGTGCATTCCAGCGTTCCCTTTAATTATAATTTCACCATTTATCATAGTTCTGCCGATGCCTTTGACCATCCATACGTCTCCATCAATAATTATTTTTATTGATGAAGCATCATCAGATTTTTCTCCATTAATATCAAAAAAGTCTCCTAAAGTTTTCTTTTCATTTCCAATAAGTGCTCCTAATTTTTTAATATCTTCAATACTTTTCCCAGCAAAGCTATCGCACGTAATACTCTTCTCAACTTCAATTGGAATTTTTGTTTCGCTAACAATTTTTTTTGGTTTGAGCGTGATTTCTGCCATTTCTTTCACAACACGTTTTATTTAATGAAAAATAGCCATTATCTTAAATAATTTCGACGAAACACAATTTGAAAAATTCTATTTAAAAATTTTTATGTATTATGTGATTCTAAATTTTTCTTTATTTTAGATTAATTTTGCATTTAGAGATTGTAGTACTTCACTTGATCTAACTTAAAAACTTATTAAATTAGATTTATAATCTTCCATACAGAGAAATAAATAGCATATAATAACAATAAAATTGAAGTGAATTATTAAAAAAATTTAAAAAAAAATAAAAAAATGAAGGTTTTAACTTTTAACTTCTACCTTCCACTCTAAACCAGAGTTCATGTTCATATTATTAATGATAGGACAGCGTTCCCATACGATATTCATCAGTTCATCGATTTTCTCTTTAGGTTCAGAGCTTTTTATTCGTACAAGTGGTCTTAAATTATCATAATAAGGTTTTTCGTCTCCCACGCCAAATATGCCACCAAGATTTATGTGACCTCTTGAAAAGACCTTAACTTCATCTATTTTAATATCCTTAATTTTAGCCCAGAATTTCGTTACTGCACAAATACATGCACCAACAGATGCTAAAATAACAAGTAAAGGAGATGGACCAAGATCACTACCATCAAGTCCAGGAGGGGCATCAATTATTATTTCAAAAGGATCCATCATTGCCTTTATACTGCCATCAGGTTGCGTTTCAACTTGTACGTTAAAATTTTTTTCACCATTTTTTACATCTTTTTTAATATTTTCTAATGTTTCTTTAAAACCCATTCAATCACGTTCTTCATTTATTAGAGGTTCCAATTTGTAACCGAAATGGCTCGGTTTATAAACTTCTGTAATACTTTTTAACTCAATGTTCTTAAATTGTAACTATTTTTTAGTAAAGTAATGATGGATTCATTAGTAAAAAAGTTCAATTAAATAACATATTCATAAAATCTTAAATCAATAGAATATAAGGAAATTAACAATTGGATTTAGAGATGCGGGTTTTTATAAATATGATAAAGTAATTAAAAATGTTTGAAAAAATAGGTTTTGTTTTAGACTTTTAATTAATTTCATTTAATGTCATAATTAATTTCATTATTACTTTTGTTAGATGATGAATTTTAGAATGGAAAGTAGATACTTGAATGATAGCTCCAGATTTATAATTAAATGCAAGTAAATTTATATCAATTTTTGATTGAAAGGAAGCCTTATTCATAAGAGTTTTATTTCCAAATGTTACCAAACATTTTTTAAAAGTTAAATTTAATTCTTTATTCGCATCTAACTTATCAATTAATTCAAATCCAGTGCTTTCTAATTTTTCTTTTTCCTTAAATGCTTCTAATTCTTCTTTTATTAACTTTGAATGTCTAATCTTAGTTATTAAGTTACATATTGAATAGTCAGTGGAAGCTAATAATTCATTTTCTTCTAAATTTTCAAGACCATTAATATATGATTCCGAGACAATACCTTGTCCTTTATCTTTTAAAAAATCAATAATATTAAAATCAATCGGTGCAAAGAATAAATCTCCTCCACCATGTTTACTTTTATTAGAATAGCGCCCCCAAATAAAACCCGTTTCTAATTTACGTGGATAAAAAAAAGTCCAAATATTTTCAACAACTTCCATTGTAGAAGGAGGAATGTAGGTTGATAAAACTAATTGAGTTATATTTTCATAATTTGTCTTGGCGATTATCTTCATTTGATTATCGAAATAATATTTTAACTTTCTTGTTTTCTTTTTTATCATCGACTGTAACTTTTTCTCATCATATTCTTTTTCTTGGTCCGAAAGTTCATAATCATCCTTGAAATTCTCAGAATTATAGCGGAATAATTTTTGATCAATCAAATTTAATTTATTTTTTTGAAAAGTTTTTTTTATTAAATCTAAATATGTTTTTTGTTCCTTAGAGATAGGTTTGCCTTCTTCTAAATGATTTTCAAGAGTAATTTGCATAATAATCACGAATTATTTTAAAAATGTTTAATAGTAATTTTATGTTAAATAATTAAAAACTTGACGTGGTTATAATGAAAGTCATAAATGAAAATGATATAGAATATAGAGACGGAGATTCTGGCGCAAAATATTTGATAAGAGGCCCTTTACTTGATTGGGGTTTAATACTTTACAAACCTGGACAAAGTTTAGGAGAACATTATCATGAAAAAACTGAAGAAACCTTTTATATTCTTGAAGGGACCCCCACTTTTGTTATCAATGGAAAAAAGATGAAAATGAAGTCAGGAGATGCTTTTCGGTTAGATATGAAAGTCAAACATAATATTCTAAACGAATCAAAAGAAAATTGTAAAATATTATTCATAAAAACACCTTATTATCCAGAAGATAAAGTATCAGTTTAATTGAATACGATAAAATATCATATAAAAGACTAGATTTAAATTTATTTACCAATAATGTCATTAAAAACATGGAGAATCATCATTGAAAATAAATCCCCAACTGCTTAGAAATGTTCCAGGATGGGAAAATGCACCAGTTCCAATATGTTTTGGAGGAGATTACAGAGCTTTAACGTTTTGCTGTCATCCGCATTATCCACTTACTTTTAGTTCACATTGTAAACGAAAAGAAATTTTGGATGAGATTGGAATGACAGAAAAAGAATACATAAAAATTAAGATGGAATTTTCAAAAAAATATGGTTGGGATGATGAAAGAGTATGTTTCGGATCTATTTCGTATTGCTGCATGAGAAGAGGAGGATGCCCAGGAGGAAGGGATCATGCTTTGATTGAAAGATACGGAAATCATCAAAAAGAATTATTAACAGATGATGTACTAGAAAAATATTTCAAATTAAAAAAAGAATTAGCAAAAATAATTCTCCAAAAAGCAAAAAATAAGGACTTAGTCAAAGATTATATCGATCTTTTTTAGGTAAAAATTGTAACTAAATATTTATTTTTACTTAAAATTTATTTTCTATTTAAAAAATTTTTTGAAGGGATGAAGTTAAAATGACAATAAATATCGAAAATTCTACATGTGATGAAGTTAAAATCACAGTTATATGCGATAATTATGCTGACGTGACATTTTCGGAGGATATAGAAGGGGTTGTATTAAGAAAGCCACAGGGAATGAGATGTATTGGAGAACATGGTCTTGCATTATATCTTGAGATTAAATCAGGTGACAAATCCACGAATATTCTTTTTGATACAGGAAGTATTAAAAAATCATTCTTAGTAAATACTCAAGAATTAGCAATTAATCTCCAAAATACACAGCATCTTGTTATATCACATGGTCATTTTGACCATATAGGTGCTATTCTTGATGCAATTGAAAAAATGCCAAAAGCTGAAGTCTGGTTGCACCCAAAAATAGATACAAAATATCAAGCATTAAGACAAGGTGAGTTCGAACTTCCGGAAGGTAAAACTCAGATAGACAAAAATGAGTTCAGAAAATTAAAGAAACAATACCCTATGGTAGTATCAATAAAAATGTTAACATCTTTAGATGTATTGAAAGAAAAAATTGAATCGGTTAATGCTAAATTAAACGAATTCGAGGGTATGAAAAATATTTTTCCAGGAGTTTTTATATATAACACAATAAATTATTTCTATGAATTCGAACGCCCTAAAGGTTTCTTAATCCAGGAAAATGACATGTTTTCTTATGCAGATTATGCAGAAGAAACGTATATTGCGATAAATGTTAAAGATAAAGGTTGGATTATCTTAGCAGGTTGTTCTCATTCAGGTATATTAAACGCTATCGAAACAATCCAAAGAACTTTTAATCAACCTATTTATGCGGTAATTGGCGGATTTCATCTATTTAAAATAGATGAAGCTAGAAAAAAAGCAACGATTGATTACTTTAAAAAAATTAATCCAAGATTTATCATACCCATGCATTGTACCAGTAGAACTTTCTACGAATCAATTAAACAAGAGATGCCAAAAAACGTGATAAATTCAGCAGTTGGTACCGTATTTAATCTCTAAGCGTTTAATTAAAAAATTATTTCAAACAAACATTTATCTTACTGATATTTTTTACTATATAGAAAAGATAAGTGATAAAATGATAGTCGAAATTCCTTCTTCATATCAAGAATATCTTGAAACTATTTTAAGAATTAGTTTAAAAACCAATAAAGAAGCCATAAAAACTTCTGAAATAGCAAAAGCTTTAAAGATTAAAGCCCCTTCTGTAACAGAAATGTTAGATAAATTAAAATCTAAAGGTCTTATTCATTATGAGAAAAGAAGGGGCGTGATTTTAACAGAATCAGGAAGAGAAATAGGACAACGATTATTAAAGAATCATAGAATAATTGAATATTTTTTAAGGTTCTTTTTAGGAATTGAGGATTATCATGACATAGCGTGTAAATTAGAACATCATTTTAATGAAGAAATGGCAGAGAAAATGTTAAGTTTGATCGGCAACCCGGAAATAATGTTAGAAAAAGATCCTATTCCAGAATTATTGAAAGAAATAAAATCAATCTCATTAATTAACAGGAAAAAAACTATTGAAAAAATTAATCTAACTTTTGAAACACTTTCCGATAACATAATTGATGAGAAAATCAAAGATATAATTGAAGAAGAAAGAGAAAAATTATTAAAGAATATATAAACTTGTTTTAAAATCAAATAAAGATTATAGCATTACTGTAACTATTGATCTATCTTTTGAATGTGATTCAGAATTAATTTCAAGTAGTGAAGAATTTTAACTAGCATTAAAGCAAGTATTTGATTTTAAAGCACCAGCAGGTTTAGAAATTTTAACGAATTAAGATTTTCTAATTAACAGATCTCTTTTAGATATTTGATTGGATGATTTAATTTTTGCTTACTTATAAAAAGAGAGAAATAAAGGAAGAGGTGAAAGGGTAAGAATTGAATCAATTATTCACTGATTATTGTCTTCAAAATATTCATTAATATCTAATGCAAGTTGATATGCATTTTCACCCCAAGAATAAAATTCCTTCAAAAATTTTATCTCTTTAAATCCAAAATTTTTATAAAATGTTATTGCTTCTTCATTTGTTTCTTGAACATGTAAATAAAGGAGTCTAATTTTTGGATGATTATATCTTAAATTTATCGTAACGTTTCTAATCAATCCACTTCCAATACCCAATCGCTTATAACCAGGATGCGCAGCAATAGCGTAAACAAGTGCGGATCCCTTCTTAAAATTCCTTGGATTTTTTTCAACTAAAATAAAACCTATTATTTTTTTATTCAATTCATTTTCGGCCACAATAAATAAGTCAGGATTCTTTTTATAAAATTCTTCATAAAGATAAGTAAAAGAAACTATCAAAGATGCTGAATTTATGTTTGCAACACCTGTATAATCAAGAGGATGAACGTATTCTCGATATCTTATTTTCACATTCCTTCTTTTTTCTTCGTGTAATTCATCAGCATCCATTTTTTAACATCAACATACATTTTTAAAAATTTTTTGAAGATTATTTAAACAACTGATATAATTTAGTACTCGTTTTAAAGATCTCCTCTTTTACATACGTTACATCCAAATTTTTCACCTTGGCAATTTCTTGAACAACTGCAATGACATCAGTGGGCACGCTACCACGCTTTAAATGTTCAAATGGACAAGGTCCATCTGATTCAGTTAATAACTTTTGAAGAGGTACTTTTTCTGCAACTCTTTTATGAGGAGAATAAAATATGGCTGGTGTAATAGAGAAGTAATATCCTCTTTTAATGCCTACATCAATAAGATTTTCAGGTCCATAATACCAATGGATGACTGTTGGATGAATTTCATAATTTTCTAAGATTGCAAATAATTGTGGTTGTGCTCTTCTACCGTGTAACGTCACGCCAAGTTTTAAATCTTGAGCCAATTCAAGATATTTCTTAAAATAATTCTCTTGCTTTTCAAAAAATTTTGGATGCATTGATCTATCCAAACCTATTTCGCCAATACCCGCAATTTTACTTTTATGATGATTAATTAACTCAACTACTTCTTCATGCATCTGATGCTTGAATTTTCGGGTTCCAGTAATCATTGGATGTATTCCAAACATTATTCCGACTTGTTTTTCATCAAGTAATTCTAAATTTTTAATATTATCTTGTAGATTCATAGAAACCGACAAAATTTTTATTTGATTTTCTTTGGCTTCTGCGATAATTTCTTTTATATTTGGATATTGTACCAAATGACAATGAACATCAAAATACATGATAGAATCAACTTTTCATTTTAATTTTAACTTCCAATATATAAAAAAAAAGATTTTGATTTGTATTCTATCACAATTGAAAAAAAAAGAAAATTGGCAAATTTTCCTTTGAGGATTTTACCGAAAAGGGGAATGTAGGGAGTCCCCATCGAACTCTTCACGGGTCCGATTGGAGGGGTTGGGGGTTAAAAATAGCATGGTAAAATCTTTCTCTCGAAAATTTGCCTCTTTTTTTTTGAAGATCTATAATGAAGATATATTAATGCTTTTTATAAGATTTATGGTCAATTGACATAAATATTAATATAACTATCTCATAATAGACATAATTAATGAGTTTCGCAATCCAAAAATTAAAGTTAATTCTGTTATACTTCGGTAAAAAGGATCAAAATCAATTTTTAAGAACATTACATTATAAAAGATATCCGACTCAATTTGCTTTTGATGCATACTCTGGATTAAATGTTTGGAGTCGTTATTTAACGATTGGGGAAGAGGAGCTATTCATAAATATATGGTGTCTTCAATTCAAGGAAAAATTGAAAAATAGAAAAATATTAGAGCGATTCATTATAAATTCAATAGGAATTTTCATTATCATTGAAAAAGAATATTTGAAGGAATTTCAAGAGTTCTGGAACGATACTCTTTCAAATTATCCAATTCTTTTAATGACGAATTTTGAATTTAATAAGGAATTTATTGAAAAATATGAAAATTTGAAACATGTATTAATTAAAAATTTAGAATCTTATGATGAAATAGAGAATATTTTTATTAAAGATATTTCTGAAATTAAAAATATAAACGTGAAATATGTTTGTGCTGATTGTAATCATGAATTAATTATGATTCCTGATGGAAATTTTAGATATTGTTTCTGTGGCAAATCGGGTATTAATCATTCTAATGAATATACAAGATTATTAGGAAATGTTATTGAAAAAAGAAATCGAATTAAATAGTAAAATTTTCAGCTTTTCTTATTAAAAAACATAGAAGAAAACATTTAATATATTAGAAACGACTTAATTATTTTTTAACGTTATATAAGGAGTTTATGACATGGAAAATTACGTAGTTCATATAGATATTCCAGTTGATGATATTGAAAAAGCTGAGAATTTTTATTCGAAATTATTTGATTGGGAATTTACTAAGGTAAGTGATGAGTACATGACTTTCACATCTGCTAAAACACCAAGCGGTGCATTTTACTTAGTTACTGATTTACCAGAACCAGGTATCTGTCCATATGTTTGGACCAAAGATATTGATGATGTATTAGATAAAGTAATAGACCAAGGAGGCAGAATTGTTCAAAATAAAACAACAATTCCATCAGGATTTCAAGCAATTTTCATAGATCCATTCGGAAATAGAATTGGAGTATATTCACCTCCTTCTGAAGAGACAAAAGAAGAAAAAAGTAAAGATGATAAAGAGAAAAAGTCAGAGAAAGAAGACGCCAAAGATAAAAAATCTAAGAAAAAATAACAAATTATTAATTTTTTTAATATATTTTCAATAATTAGATTAATTTTTATTAAAAATTAGCCATATAATATCAGATATCAGAGCTTTTTATTCCGTTTTGGGGGATTAAAACAAATGATGAAAGAAACTATTTTATATGAAAAATTTGATGATAACAAAGTCAAATGTGGCATATGTCCTTGGCGATGCGTGTTGAAACCTGGAAAACTTGGTAATTGTGGAACACGCGAAAATATTAACGGAAAATTATTTTCATTAACTTATGCTTCAATTTCTTCTTTGGCTATCGATCCCATGGAAAAAAAACCCATGTACCATTTCTATCCGGGTAATCCAATCCTTTCAATATCAGCGGTAGGATGTAACTTTCATTGTAAGCACTGTCAGAATTGGAATATTTCTCAAGTTAAAGCTACAGAAGCAAGATTAAGGGAGATGAGCCCAGAAGACGTAATAAACCATGCTAAAAAGCAAAATTGTAAACATATAGCTTACACATATAATGAACCTTTAATATGGTTAGAGTATATTCTTGATGTTGCGAAGTTAGCAAGAGAAAATGGAATGAAAAATGTATTAGTCACGAATGGATATGTAACTCTTGAAGCTTTTGGATTAATTAAACCATATATTGATGGAGCAAACGTTGATATAAAAGCATTTACAGACGAGTTTTACCAGAAAATAGTTGGAGTCCCATCTATTAAACCTGTATTAGAAACTGTTAAGGCAATGCATGAAGCAGGCATTCTTGTTGAGATTACAAATCTTATCATTCCAACTAAAAACGATAACATGGAGGAAATAAAGGCATTATGTGACTGGATTCTTAATAATTTGAGTGATGAAGTCCCTTTACATTTTTCCAAGTTTCATCCTATGTTTCAATTAAATGACGTGCCATCAACACCAAGAGAAACCTTAGAGAATGCTTATAGGACTGCAAAAAAAGTTGGCTTAAAATATGTTTATCTTGGTAATATTTATGTACCAAAAACAAGTAATACTTATTGCCCAAATTGTGAAGCATTAATTATCGAGCGTCAAGGATATTCGATATCTTGTAAAAATTTGTCTGATAAAAATAATTGTAAAAAATGTAATACTCCTATAAACATTGTTGGAAAATGTTATTAATTTCACATTTATATTAGATATTCTATTGTGAGCTTAAATATTCTAAATAATTTACATTTTATTTTATTTTAAAAATGAAATGGAGGATTATCGGAAATTACAAAAGAAAAAACAGGGCCCAAAACACGAAAATATGTCCTTAAATCGGATAAAGTACCTCCGAATATAAATTATGAAAAAGATTTGAACGATGAGCAGCGTCAAGTTGTTACGTGTGATAAGGGTCCTGCACTCGTCTTAGCTGGAGCTGGCAGTGGAAAAACAAGAACTTTAACATATAGAGTGGCATATCTCTTAGAAAAGGGAGTTAAACCAGAAAATATCTTATTAGTTACTTTTACAAATAAGGCAGCCAGAGAAATGTTAAATAGGATTGAAGCATTACTTGGATATAACCCAAAACATTTAATGGGAGGAACGTTTCATCATGTAGCTAACATTCTTTGTAGAAAACATGCAAAATTCTTGGGTTATTCGGAGAATTTTACGATTTTAGATACCACTGATGCTGCGGATTTGATTAAATTATGTAAACCTAGAAGTGTAAATGAAAAAGAAAATAGATTCCCAAAAGGTAGCTTATTAAGAAACATTTATTCATTACATGTTAATTGCGAAATGGCAATAGACGAAATCATTGAAACGCGTTATCCCCAATTTTTACAGCTTTTAGATGAAATTCATGCAACTCTTAAAGAATATGATAAAAAAAAGAAAAAAAATAATGTTATGGATTTTGATGATTTATTAGTAAATTGGTTAAAGCTGCTTTATGATGAAAAAATCAGAAAAGATCTATCAACTCAATTTAAACATATTTTAGTTGATGAATATCAAGACGTCAATAATTTACAAGCAGATATAATTTTGAAATTGGCAGAAGAACATAGTAATGTTATCGTAGTAGGGGATGATGCTCAGAGTATATATTCATTTAGAGGAGCAAATATAGAAAATATCTTTAATTTTGAAAAAAAACTTGAAAATGTAAAGACTTATAAAATCATAAAAAATTATCGAAGTACCCCTGAAATTCTGAATTTTGCAAATCAAAGCATCATTAACAATGAAAATCAATATTTTAAGGAATTGAAAAGCACTAAAAAAAATGGCGAATTACCATCTCTTGTATGTTTAACTGATGCAGATGAACAAGCAAATTTCATAAGACAAAGGATTTTAGAATTAAGAGATCAAAATATTAAGTTAAATGAAATGGCAATATTATATAGAGCTCACTTTCATGCAAGAGAAATGGAATTAGAATTATCTAGAAGTGGTATTCCTTATGTAATAAGATCAGGAAGAAGATTCTTTGAACGGGCTCATATAAAGGATGTTTTATCTTATTTACGTATCATTCAAAATCCTTTGGATGAGATTTCATGGAAAAGATTATTAAAAATCATTCCTGGTATTGGCTCTAAAGGTTCGGATTTTATCTGGAACCTTATTTCTAAAACACCAGATCCTGTTCGGGAAATATGTAAACAAAATTTTCTAACAAAAATTAAGAACAAAAGGATAAAAATAAAGGATTGGAATGATTTTATCTTATTTTTAAAAAATTTGAATAATAAAGAGCTATTGGAAAAACCTTCTGACCTATTAGATATTATATATAACTATTATAAAGAATATTTGGAATTTAGTTTTGAAGATTTTGAGGAAAGAAAAGAAGATATTGAACAATTAATAACATTTGCAGCAAAATATAAATCTTTAGAAGATTTTATTGCAGAAATGGTATTAGAACAAGAAATTATCGGTGTTTCTACCATTAATGATGATTTGGATGATGATGAAAAAATAACATTAAGTACGATTCATAGAGCAAAGGGATTGGAATGGAAGGTAGTATTTCTCATAAATGTAGCTGATGGATATTTCCCAGGTAGAAGAGTTAAAACTATAACAGAGCTGGAAGAGGAGAGAAGATTATTTTATGTGGGAGTCACAAGAGCAAAAAATATACTGCATATAACACTTCCTTTATTCCAAAGTGCAGGATACGGAACAGATAGTTCTTATATTATACGACCTTCGATTTTTATTAACGAAATTCCTTATGATTATTATGAAAAATGGGAAATAGACGAAAATATCAATTAAAAAATAATTTTGAATGAGAATATTATTACGTGAATTAAAATGATAGATTTCACTTTTTTAACACCAGCGAAAATCATTTTTGGACAGAATAAAATTGAAGATTTACCTAAGGAAATTACTTTTTTAGGTAATAAAGCAATGATAATTACAGGCCGAACAGCTTTACGTAAATCGGGATTTCTTGAGAAAATTGAAGAATATTTAAGAAAAAAATCAATTGATTATATTTTATTCGAAAAAGTTGAGCCAGAACCTTCAGTAGAAACTATAGATGAGGGCATTGTAATAGGGAGAAAAGAATCTATTAATTGCGTTGTTGGAATTGGGGGGGGTTCAGCTTTAGATGTTGCTAAAGCAATAGCAGGAATGATTCCACAAGAAATTAATTCCGTAAGAGAACACGTTGGGAAATCTTTAGTAAATAAAGGTCTTCCATTTATCGCAATACCTACAACAGCAGGAACCGGATCAGAAGTAACAAAGAATTCCGTAATTATTGATAGAAAAAGAGATGTAAAAGAGAGTATATTAAGAGATTCTTCATTAATTGCAAACACTATTATCGTAGACCCTCTTTTAACGATATCAATGCCTCCAAAAATTACGGCATCAAGTGGTATGGATGCACTAACTCAAGCAATTGAGTGTTATGTTTCAAAAACAACAAATATTTTTTCGAATTTATTAGCCTTGAATTCAATACATATTATTGGCAAGAATCTAGAATTGGCATATAAAGATGGGAAAAATATTGCTATTAGAGAACAAATGGCTTTTGGCAGCTTATTAAGTGCACTAGCATTTTCAAATGGTGGTTTAGGAGCAGTTCATGGTTTAGCTCACCCAATAGGATATTTATATAAGATTTCACATGGCATAATCTGTGCTTTATTGCTTCCACATGTAATGAAATTTAATAAAAGCGTTAAACCGGAAGAATTTGCTAAAATTGGAGAAACTTTAAATCCCACCTTGAAAAATTCTTCAAAAGAGTTAAAAATTGATGGTGGAATTTCATTTATACGGGATTTATTACTAAAATTAAATTTACCTACGACCCTTAGTGAACTTGGAGTTGAAATGAATAAAATCGATGATATTATTGATAGAACGGGTGGATCTAGTATAGAAAAGAATCCACGTGGAATAAATAAACAATTATTAAAAGATTTATTATTAAATGCTTTATAAAAACTAAGAAAAATAATAAAGAACCTTAAGAAATTATTCTTTAGGTTTATATACTCCAACTTGTTCTAAAATTTTAATTACTTCATTTTCTGCTTTTTCAAGTTCAGGAGATTGTTCAACTCCGAATTCTATGCTTTTAGCTTGAATCCCAATAGTGACTATTTTAATATTTTCAGCGATAGCTTCTAAATTTTTTGAAAATTCCTTTTCCTTAGAAAAAATGCCAGGATTCTCACCGGATAATAAAATATTTTTTTTAATCACTGCTAGGGACCCTGGTGGTTTTCCTAAATTTGCCATGTCAATAATTATAAGATATTCTGGTTTAAATGCTTTTATATCAGGAAAGAAATGTTGTTCTCCTCCAATTGCAAGAGGTAGTACTTTCAGGAAGGTTTTTGGGAGAATATTTGAAATTCTGCTTGTAATATTGATAGGAGTGACACCATCGCTTCTAAATTCCGAGCCCAGACCAACTACAACTCCAGGTTTATTTTGTTCTATTAAATCATTGATTTCTGATTTTATTTCATCAACTATAGTCATTTTAACTAACCTTTTTTCAATTTAAAATGATTTTTCTGTTTTAATAAATGCTTTTAATTTTGTAAATAAAAAGGTTTTAGCGGACCTCCTAGTTATTTTCGTTCTGTAATCAAGTCCTTTGATTTTTTTTTTTAAAAAGATTTTAAAATATGATTACTAATTTTTAAAATATGGTGGATATTCCAGATGAAGAAATGATTATCGTTAAGATAAGAGATATTAAAGGTCAAAAATTAGAACAATTTAAAACTCTTGAAAAGGATGGGATTGTCGAGATTAGAGCGCTTCATCCAGAAGAAAAACGTTGGGTGATACAATCATTTAAAATACCTTTAAAAGAGCTTGGTTTTGATAAAAAAACTAAACAAAAAGAAATTCTAAATCTTTTAAATCAACCTTTTACCATTACAAATAGCAAAATTAAGAAATTCATAATAAAAATTTTTGATACTTATGAAGGTTTTCAAACAGATAAGAAGAATTTTAAGACAAAAAGATTTAAAAGAAAAAGAAAAACCCCAGAAGCTAAAAAATCTCCTAGAGCTTGATTTTTTTAAAGAGTAAAAATTTCATTTACTTATAAATAACATGATGACTTTATATATACTGGAAACTTCATACTTAAAGATTAAAAAATTACATTATACGAAAAATTATGGTTAATTAACATAAATAGGATTGATTTGGAACATTTAATTTAATATTATACTCTTATTAAAAAAAATAAAAAATAAAAACAATATAAAAACCCTTTGGAATGAGCAAAAATGGAATTAGGATGGTTTTTAAAAGCTTCAAAAGGAAAAAGTACAGAAGAAAAAGTTGATGACCTATCTGAGCTTGTAGTTAAAGTTATGGAAACATTTGTAAACGTTATGGAACAAATTGATAACAAATTAACCAATTTAGGACAAAAAATTAATGAAATGGAAGAAGGTATGAAGATTGATAAAGCTAGAAGTGAGGGAGAAATGAATGCTCTCAAGTCTTGGCTCACAACAATCCAAAGTGGAGGCATTACCCCTACTGCAGGACCATCACCAGGGTCATTACCAGAAATTCCAGGAGTGGGACCAGGTGACACCCCCGTAACACCGATGGCACCACCTCAACCAAAACCTGTTCCAAAACCAAAACCTATTGAAAAACCTTTATCTGGAATGGGAGCTCGAGCTGCTCTTCAATCTGAGTTGAAAGAATTGTTTTCAAGAATGAAAAAGGAATAATTTGTAAATTTATTTCAAATTATTTCTCCTTAATCATTCTAAATTACTTTTAAAAATAGAATTAAAAATGATTTTATTTTCTTAATTTGGACAATTTAAAGTCTTTAAGTATTGATCTATCTCAATTGCAGCAACTTTACCACTCAATACTGAATTAATAACTAATGCAGGACCCGTTGTAACATCACCTGATGCAAAAACACCTGGGATGTTTGTCGCATGGAAATTTTCACTAACATCAAGAGTATTCAATCTTGTAACAATTTCATTAAGAGGACTACCAGTGGAAACCCATGATAAATCAGGTAATTCGCTAATTGCCTTTAGAAGGTTATCCAATTTAACATCAAATTCAGATCCATCAATTGGAACTGGGCTAGCCCGTCCTGATGCATCCAGTTCCCCTAATTTCATTCTTTGGAACGTTACTGTTTTTAATTTATTATTTTGACAGACAGCTTTTAGAGGAAGTGTCAGATATTCTATTTTTACACCTTCTTCTTCTGCTTCCCTAATTTCAGACTCATTTGCAGGCATTTCTTTCCTAGTTCGTCTATAAAATATAGTTGTGTCACATCCCAATCTCACACATACACGTGCAACATCAATTGCTACATTTCCACCTCCAACAATGCCCACTTTTTTACCAATATTAATTTTTTTATTTAAATTAATACGTTTAAGAACATCAAGCCCGTTCATTATACTAGGACAATTTTCACCTTCTACATTTAAACCCCGAGATTTATGGGCACCAATTGCTATTAAAACAGAATCAAAATTTTCTTTTTTTCGTAAATCCTCAAGATTAAAATCCTTACCTAATTTCTTTTCATTCTCAATTTTTATTCCTAAATTTTCGACTAGGAAAAAAATTTCATCATTTAAAATAGATTTTGGTAGACGAAATTCAGGTATACCTAGTGCTAACATCCCCCCAACAACATTTTCTTTTTCAAACATGATGACTTCATGGCCGAGTTTGGCTAAATTGATAGCACAGACTATTCCCGAAGGTCCTGAGCCTATTATCGCAACTTTTCTCCCAGTTGGTTTGTTTATTGAAAAATAATCTTCAGGATAATCACAGGAATCTGCAATAAATCTTTTTACACCTGCTATATTTAAAGGTTCACCTTTTTTACCTAAAGTACAAGCTTTAGAACATTCTGTTCCACAAATACGCGATAAACATTTTGGAAAGGGAGTGTATTCGATAAAAATATTATAAGCCTCTTCATAACGTTTCTCTGAAACTAATTGCATGAATTCAGGTATAGGAAAGTGTATAGGACAAGCTTTAATACAAGGAGTATTTTTACAGTTTAAACATCTTTTTGCTTCGAATTCTGCTTCCTCAGATTCATATCCAAGCTTACATTCTTTAAAGGACTTATTTCTTTCAGTTGGATCTAGTTCTGGAATCTTGATACTTTTAAATAAGGGTTTATTGCTTGCTGGCAAAGATATTTTTTTACTATTATCACTCACTCTAACACACCAACCTAAATCTTTTATATTGCTATATCATATCTGTACTATTTGATTAATTTTTTTTCATAAAAATAGGAAAGAATAATTTTAAAAATATCAGAAATTTACATTTTTAAATCAAAAAGTTTATAGTTTTTGATATAAAAATTTAGATTTTATATTATTATTAAATTAAATTTTGTTAATAGAATTAAAAAAAAGTGTTAAATATTGTAAATTATATAGTCAAATATTTTTAATTTTTAGCACAAATAATAAAGTCTAGTATAAATTTAGTTATTTATTTTTAAGATGATCATGAATTGCCCTTGCTGCTCTTCTTCCTGCACCCATGGCGGAAATGACCGTTGCTGACCCCGTAACAATATCACCGCCAGCAAAGATTTCTTTGATATTTGTTCTTCCATCCTCATCAGTTATTATATTACCCCATTTATTTAATTTTAATGCAGGATAAGTGGATGTTAAAATTGGATTTGAATTATTGCCTACTGCAATTATCACCAAATCAGTTTTTATATTATATTCAGAATTAGGTATCGGAATAGGGCTTGCCCTTCCTGATGCATCAGGTTCACCTAATTTCATCTTTATTACTTCCATTTCCTTCAAATTACCTTCATCATCACCAATAAATTTTACAGGATTATTCAATAACTTGAATATGACACCCTCTTCTATAGCATGATGTACTTCCTCTTTTCGGGCTGGTAATTGTTCCATTGCCCGTCTATAAACAATAGTCACGGAATCAGCTTCTAATCGTAAAGCAGATCTTGCAGAATCCATTGCTACGTTACCCCCACCGATAACTGTAACATTTTTACCTTTTAAATAAGGAGTCTTGTATTTAGGAAATTCATAGGCTTTCATTAGATTTATTCTTGTCAAATATTCGTTGGCTGAAACAACACCCTTTAAATTTTCACCTGGGATTCTTAAAAACATCGGTAATCCCGCGCCGATACCAATAAAAATTGCATCAAATTGCATATTTTTTAAATCTTCAATTGTTAAAGTCTTACCTATAACCATGTCATATATTATTTTGACTCCTTGATTAATTAAATTATTAATTTCTGCTTTAACTATTTCTTTTGGTAATCTAAATTCTGGAATACCATAAACTAAGACACCGCCACCTTTATGAAAAGCCTCAAATATAGTTACTTCATAACCCATTTTTATTAAATCACCAGCAACTGTTAGGCTAGCTGGACCACAGCCAATACAAGCGACTTTTTTGTTGTTTGGGGGTAATTTCTCTGGAACGTAACAGCTTCCGGAATTTCTCTCATAATCGGCAACAAATCTCTCTAGATTTCCAATTGCCACTGACTCGAATTTTTTTCCTAAAACGCATTTTCCTTCACATTGATTTTCTTGTGGACAGACTCTTCCACATACTGCAGGCAGAGCATTAAATTTTTTTATATGATGTTCAGCTTGGCAAAAATCTCCTTTTTTTATAAAATCTATAAATCCTGGAATGTCCACATTGACTGGACACCCTTCAACACATTTTGGTTTCTTGCATTGTAAGCATCGTTCGGCTTCAGCAATTGCAATTTCAGGAGAATAACCTAAATTTACTTCATTAAAATTTCTTCGCCTTAAGAAAGGATCTTGTTCTGGCATTTTATGCCGAGGGATACGCTCAATTTTTGGTTTATTTTCAGAATCACTCATTTAATTCACCAGATTTGTTCTGCCGTTCTAGAAATCTCTCAATCGCCTGACATGAATGATTTTGATATACAAGAATTTCAGTATCATAAAATTGAGTTTCCCGAGATATTATATCTTCCCATTTTATTTTATGACCATCAAATATAGGTCCATCAACGCACGCAAATTTAGTTATCTCTTTATCACCATCAATATATGTAAATCTACATCCACCACACATTCCAGTTCCATCAATCATAATTGTATTCAAACTAACGTAAGTTGGTATATGGTGGTGATATTTCGTAAAATTAGAAGCATCCATTATCATGTAATTACACCCAATAAAGTAACAACGGTCAATTTTCACTCCTTCTTTCAATAGAGATTCAATGCCGGTTTCAATTTTTCCTTTTAATCCTTTTGAGCCATCTGAAGTACAATAAATAACGCGATCTACTAATTTTTTATATTTTTCTTCCATGAAGAACAAATCTTTATTCCGTGCTTCCAATAGAACTATTACTTTATTTCCAAACTCTTTTGCTTTCTTTGCAATGGGGTAAAGGGCACCAATCCCGTAACAACCTCCGCCCAATAAAATAGTTCCAAAATTTTTCATTTCAATTTCTTTACCTAATGGACCCACTACACTAAATAAATGATTACCACCTTGCATTTCTGTTAATTCCTTCGTTGAAAATCCACGCTCTTGAAAAATAATCGTTATCGTTCCCTTATCAATATCACAATCAGATAATGAAATAGGAATGCGCTCACTTGTTTCATCTTTCATTATTATGATGAAATTACCTGGCTGTGCCTTTGAAGCAATCAAAGGTGCTTTTATTATCATTTCATACATATTTGGAGCAATTTCTCTATTAGAAATTACTTCATATCCATCAGAAGATTGTTTTATTTTAATAACTTGGGGGTACTTAGGAAGTTTTTCCAAGTTCTTATACTCATTCAATTCTGCTAAATCAGCAACTTTATTCGTGATTCGCTCACCACGGTACTTGATTGAGTTTAAAGTAAAAGTTTCATCCAAATGTTCGGTTGCTCCGTCTATTAAACATGGTATAAAAAAGTTTGCTTTGCTGAGAGAATCATTCAATTCTTCATTTTTAATATTTTGATAAAACGGATTAATCTGATTTATACGCATTAATATTTCGTTATTATCTTTAAATGAAAAGTCATTTGATTCTTCAGCTTGGAATAGACTGCCTATATCACGGAATATTTCCCAATCTGACCTTGCTAATCCAGGTTTGAGAGCACATTTATCATAAATTTGAATATTAAGTTCAGAATTTATAAATGATCCAGTATCTTCTAAAAAAGTTGAAGCTGGAAGGACTATATTTGCATGGTTTAACGTATCAGATAGATAGATGTCTTGAAGAATTACAAATTCAACATTTTTTAATATATCAGGTTCTTCAATTCGTTCAGTTAAATAAATTGCTTTTATTTTACCATCTCGAATATCTTGGAGAAGTGATTCTTTAGATTTTAATTTTTTAGAAGAAAATTGATGATAAACACCTTCTAGATTTCCATTTCTCCATAAAGGAATAAAATTTAAAAGTTTATTCGATAAAATAATATAATTAAACAAGATTCCGACTATATTTTCATATAAATTACTCGTAAGATCTTCTAAATGGCCTAAAATTATGGTACCATTTAGGTCTCCAGTTAAAATGGATATAATCTCGTTAATTTTTTTATTTTTTATTATCGAATTAGGTATTTTGACATTTTGAAGGAATGAATTTAATTCATTTAAATTATCAAATTTATTTGGTCCTTTAGAGGATTTTTGAAGTAAATTTTTAATTAAAATTAATAAAAAGAAATATAAATCTGTTTCTGATAGATTTAACTCAAAATCTAGCATTCTTTTTACTATATTAGAGATTTTAGATTCTTCAAAATTTATGGCGATTATTTTTTTTCCTTGTTTTTTAGCTTTATTCAATCTTATCATCAAAACTGGATGGGAGACTTGAATATTCGAATTTATTAATAAAATCCAAGAAGATGATTCAATTTGATTGTAAGATCGGGGTAATTTTTTCACGTTAAAATGTTTTTCTAACAAATTATAAAAAATATGGATAGATTTTCCTCCATTAATACAAATATTTTCAGATTCAAACAAGTTATCAGATAATTGATTTAAAAGATAAGCAGCTTCACACGATAATTCTGAGGAAACAAAAAAAGCTATTTCAGAAGGACTATATTTTTTTAAATTTTTATGAATCGCATAATAAATTTCATCCCAATTGACAGGAATTAAATATTTATCCTTTCTTAATATAGGGTATTTTAATCTATCTTTCCCATTATTAAATGAAGCCGTGCAAAATCGACCAATGACACATGCTTGCCCTCGATTCACGTTATTATTTATGTTTGGTAAAGACTCAATTATTATTCCAGCCATGCTAGAATAATTAAATCCACATCCTAGACTACAAAATCCGCAGATAGAACTTTTATAGATTTTATCTTTTGAGGTCCATTTCATATTCTTTTCTATTAAAGCACCTGTTGGGCAAATATCGACACAAGCACCACAAAATTGGCAATTAGTATCAATATGAGGCAAATTATAAACGCTAGATACTCTGGTTTCACAACCTCTATTAATAAATTGTATTGCTCCAATTCCTCTTAATTCGTTACAGATTCTAACGCATCTTCCACATAAAATACATAAATTATAATCTCTTTCAAAAAAAGGATCGTCTCTTTCAAGAGGAAGAAATTTATATTGTAATTCATATTGAGTTTCTTTTATTTCTAAATAATTAATAATTTCTTTTAATTTGCAAATATTTTGATTTGGACAGGAAAAACAGCCGAAAACTCTGCCTGATTTATTTTTTACATGCCTACAATCTTCACAATTGTCCCTATTATCACAAATTAAGCATGAATTAGGATGTTCAATTAAAATCAATTTTAATATTTCTTTTCTCAAATTTTGAAGTTCTTCATCTTTAGTAATGATGATCATGTTTTGACGAGCGGTGGTAGAGCATGCTGTTGGATATCCTTTCATTCCTTCGATCTTTACAATACAGAGTCTACATCCTCCATAGGGAGGAATTCCATCGATATAGCAGAGATTTGGAATATAAATGTTATTTTCTAGTGCGACTTCCAGAACTGTTTGTCCTTCTACAAATTTTACTTCTCTACCATCAATTTTTAATGAACTCTTTTTGTCTTGCAACGTTTTTTGACTCCATCTTAATTTCGTTTGTTTTCTTAAATATAGCATTACTGGAACAAGAACTATAACATAAACCACACTTTATACATTTTTTAGGATCAATTAGATGAGCTGCTTTAAGTTCACCCTCAATAGCATTAGAGGGACAATTTTTCTTGCATAAACCACATCCTTTGCATAGCTGATCTGAAATTGAATATTCAATCAAGTTCTTACATACTAGAGCAGGACAACTTTGGTGGAATATGTGTGCTTCATATTCAGCTTTGAAATATTTTAACGTTGTTAATACAGGATTTGGTGCAGTTTGTCCTAGACCGCAGAGACTGGTTTTTTTTACGATATTTGCAATCCTTTCCAGTTCATCTAAATCATCAAGACATCCATTACCTTCTCGTATAGAATTTAAAATATCCAACATTTTCTTGGTACCAACTCTACATGGTGCACATTTCCCGCAAGACTCCTTTTGAGTAAAAGAAATAAAGAAGTGGGCTAAATCAACCATGCAAGTACTTTCATCCAAGACAATAACGCCACCAGATCCCATAATAGCCCCCAAATTAGTTAAATTATAATAATCCATTTGCGTATCTAAAAATTGATCTGGAAGGCATCCTCCTGATGGTCCACCAATTTGGATTGCCTTAAATTTTTTACCTTCTGGGATTCCACCGCCAATATCAAATATAACTTTCCTTAAAGTGGTTCCCATTGGTATCTCGACTAAACCAGAATTATTGATTTTTCCCGTTAATGCAATAACAATTGTTCCAGAAGCATCATCAGTTCCAATTGAGGAATACCAATCCGCTCCTTTTTCAAAAATTCGTGGAATTGATGCATAAGTCTTAACGTTATTTATATTAGTGGGTTTATCCCATAAGCCCGATTCTGCAGGAAACGGAGGACGAGGTCTTGGCATCCCACGTTTCCCCATGATTGAGGCTATAAGTGCAGTTTCTTCCCCACAAACAAAAGCTCCAGCCCCTTTTTTTAATTCAATATCGAAATTAAAATCCGAATTAAAAATATTATTACCTAAATAACCTCTTTGTTTTGCTTGCGTTAGAGCAATTTTAAAGCGCTCAATTGCCAAAGGATATTCAGCTCTTGTATAAATATATCCATAATTTGAACCAATTGCATAAGCTGCAATAATCATCCCTTCAATCACGCTATGAGGATCACTTTCTAAAATTGATCTGTCCATATATGCGCCAGGATCGCCCTCATCACCATTACAAATAATATATTTGGGAAAATCAGATGCATTTCGACAGAATTCCCATTTTTGACCTGTTGGAAATCCAGCCCCACCTCTTCCTCTTAATCTAGATTTCTTGATTTCATTAATGACTTCAATAGGAGTAAATTTCTTTAATACTTTTTCAAGAGATTTATAACCTCCAACATCAATATAATCATCAATGGATTCGGGATTAATTTTACCAATATTTTTTAAGATAATAGGGTTCTGTTCGTAATAAAATTGAATATCCTTCCTATATTTCACAGGTTTTCCAGTTTTAGGATCTTTATATAGCAACTTTTCGATTATATTGTTATTTATTAAATGTTTTTCAACCAGTTCGTCTAAATCATCTTCTTGGACTCGAACATATAACACGTTTTCGGGTAATATTGCCATGATAGGTCCGACTTGGCAAAATCCATGGCAGCCTGTAATTTTTACGGTTACAAATTCTGATAAACCATTATCTTTTATCAATAATTTCAATTTTTCAGTTAATTTGTCAGAATTAGAGGAATTACATCCTGTTCCTCTACAAATAAGAACCTCTCTTTTATTGATAACATTAGGCATTTTCATTTTCCTTTTTCAATTTCATTTCTCAATTGACTAATTATCTTATTTACTTTTTTTAAGGTAAGATTTCCGTGAATTTGATTATTTATAACCATTACAGGAGAAATAGCACAACATCCTAAACATGCTACCGATTCTAAGCTAAATAATCCATTTTTAGTAGTTTCACCGGATTTTATCCCAAGCTCATTTTCCAAGTAACTTAATATTAATGGAGACCCTTTAACATGGCAAGCAGTCCCTTCACAGCAAATTATAACGTTTTTACCTTTTGGATGAAGTTTAAATTGAGTATAAAAGGTAGCTACTCCATATATTTCTGCAGGAGATATTTTCAATTCTTCAGAAATGAAATAAATGATATTTGAAGGTAAATAATCATATATTTCTTGGATTGATTGCAAAATAGAAATTAAATTTTGTTTTTTATATTGATTTTCTTCTAAAATCTTACTTACTTCATTTTTTTCGAGATCATTTAGTTCTAAAATATGTTGAGGAAACATGTATAGCAATTCCTTTTAATAAAATTATATTAAATTCCAAATATTTTCAATTTTTATTTTCATTGATTCATATTCTTAGGGAAACTTACAGATATTTTCGTTTTGAGATTTTTTTCACTTTGTGTACTAAATTTGATAGAGATTTTATTAATTTTCTACTTGATATTTGTGGTTGTCAACTTGAATTTCATATAGATTTGAAGTGAAAAAAAAAGTTTATCTTTTATTCTTTACCTTTCATACATAGATAGAATGTCAAATTTTTTTATTTTTGTATAAATTAAAAAGAAGTTGTTATAAATTGGTTGGAAATGGAAAGGTAATTACAGTATCAGGCAAAGGTGGTGTCGGGAAAAGTACTTTTGCAGCGCTTTTACTGAAAATTATGGTAGAACATGATGGTGATCGTGATATATTGGCGGTTGATGCCGATCCAGCTTCGAGCTTACCTGATTTATTAGGTAGAGAAATAGATAGAACACAAACTGTTGGAGGAGCAGCATTTAATTTGAAAAAACGCATTGAAAAAGGGTCCAGTCCAGGAGGAATTCCACCAAATATCACCAAAAAATCAGTTCTTGAAGCTGATATCTTTAATGTTCTTCAAGAGTTTGATGATTATGATCTAATTGTAATGGGTAGAACAGAAGGAGAAGGATGTTACTGTTATCCAAATCAATTAATGACCGAAATATTAGATAATCTTTCAGAAAATTACGACATAACGTTAATGGACATGGAAGCGGGTTTAGAACACTTGAGTAGAAGAACAGCAAGGGATGTGGACATTATGTTCGTCATAACAGACCCGAGTAAAATGGGATTACATACGGTCAAGCGAATTAAAGACATATTAAAAGAGGTTCATACAACATTTAGAAAAATGTACTTAATAGGAAACAGATTTTCTGATGATATGAAGAAAATATTGGATGAAGAGGCTGCAAAGTTAAATGTTGAGGTAATAGGAATTATTCCAAATGATCCAAAGGTCGCAGAGCTAAACTTCGGTGGTAAGCCAATCGTAAATATATCAAAAGATTCAGCTGCATATATTGCAGTTAAGGAAATTGCGAAAAAAGCAGGTTTAATCAAGAACTAAGTGCAAAAAAGTAAAGTTCAAACCTAGTGCATTTAATTTTCTTTTTATTTTTTTGAATCCTATCGATCTAAATTTATTATTAATCAATACCGTTGGATAAAAAATAGTGCTACCTTCTGCTTTAGTTAAAATTTTTTTAATCTTTTTTAAGTTAGAAAAGTCAACATCTCTATTACGGAACGAATAAAAATTAGCAGTTAGGAAGTCAAGATAAGTAGCAAGATCTTCATATATTTGCCCTACTTCATTTGATTTATCTATAGGATTTAGTTTCATTCCAAGTTTTAATTCCTTGTTGAGGCTCCTAGTATAGATTAAAAAATCACCCATCAATCTTGTTAAAGAGTTACATCGAAATTTATGCCATTTATTTAAGAATTTATCCTTAATAAGATCATTATATTTTAATTTAATAATTGATTGTGCTGATAAAAAAGATTTTACTTGATCTAAATCGACCTCATTCCCTTGTTTATTAGAAATTTCCCTTAATTTAATATCTTCAGCAGCATTTGGTTTCGCAGCTTTATCATAACAATAATTACAGAAACAAGTAATACTTTGTGATACTTCATCAAAAAATGGATATTGAAAATTCTCAAATAATAAACCCTTGATATTTTCAGGATTTATTTTAGAAATAATTTGTTTTATTTTAAATGAAAAAACTTGGTTATTTGGACAAGGCCAATTTTTGATAAATTTATTATCATGACCTATTAAATTAAATTCTTTTATTTCAGGATAAAATTCTTGTAATAATTTTAAATCAAATACCAAAAAAAAATTTATATCTTGATTAAAAATTTCTTTTAAATAATCCATATCGCTTACATAATTGAAATTCGGATCAAATTTAAGAGTTACGGCATCAATATCCTTTTCATTTAGGATATTTAATAACATATCAAAATTTTTTCTATTAATATAATTAATTCCTATTTCTAACTTATCATGATCAATCATAAACTCTCAGACTTAATTTAATCTTCGTCATCTTCAGCTTTGGGTAATTTGATATCAGTTTCATCTTCAGCTTTGGGTAATTTGATATCAGTTTCATCTTCTGCTTTGGGTAATTTAATTTCCGGTTCAATATCTAATAAAGGCAAATCAATTTCTAAATCAGATTCATGAAGTTCACTAAGAGTTTTCTCTTCTTCAGGAGTCAATACGTATTCTAACTTCATTTTTTCAAAAGGTGTTAAAATCTCTTCTTCAGAAACTTCTTTTTTTGTAGATATCGGTTCCTCAAATTCTTCAACCTTTGTTTTGATATCTTCTACCTTCTTTATTGTTAGGTCTTTCCTAAGATCTTTGGATTTAGATTCAATCTCTGTTTGAATAATTGCTTTTTCAATAGAATCTTTTTCAGGTTCGTAATATTTTATTTCTATTGTGCTTAAATCGTCATATGGAATGCGTTCAATCGCTTTTTTTTGTATTAACAACATTATTTCTTTAAAAATAGACATTTCAGGTAGTAAAGATTCGTTTTTAATTTTATCAAATAATGCAGAAACAAAGAAATAACCATCGTAACTCATTTCTTGAGCCATGGATAGTAATTCTATTTGAAAAGAGCTTAAATTCATTTTTATTCCTTTACCAGTAACCCTATGAGGTTCGATGACCCCAATATCAAAGATATATTCCAATAGAGCATGAGTTTCCAGCCCATTCTCCAGTTTTTTACCTTTATTTATTTCATTTAGGTTATTTAATTCATAATATTGAACAAATTTAATCAATCCACGTATGAAATCATCTGTGGGAAATTCTTTCATAATAAATGCTGAACGAATGTAAGTAGAATCATCAACAATTATAATAAAACCCTCATGTCTAATGATATCAATAGATGAATAATAACCTTTCTTATCTCCAAGATTATTGATTTTTATAATGATATCTTCTTGGATTTCAGATGAAAAATCAGCTTTATTAAAATTTTGATTATAAAGAACTTCACCATTCTTTTTATTTATCATTGAAATTTTTCTAATGTTAATTAAATCGTTAAAATAGTTAAATATTTTTTCAGATTTATCTAAAATTTTTTGTTCTCTCTTTTGTTTAATTCTTGTCCTGTAAAATGAATATCCTATAAATCCACATATACCAATAACACCTAAAATGAGTATAGGGACAAGAATTTTAAAGATATTTCCAACTTCAATTGAAATATAATTAGTGTCAAAATTAGTTGCAGAAAAAAATGGCCAATCTTGATCATCTGAGTAATAAAAGATCCTAAGACTTATTCGATTTACACCAAATTCTACAAATATTTGCTTTTGCTCAGTTCCTTGGGCTTTAATATCACCAAATACTAAATCTTGTGTTACTACTCTTCCATCATCATAATAAATTATCAAAGTTAAATTAACAATGATATTGTAATAATTTGAGGGGACTTGATTATCAAATGTAAATTTTATCTTGATATTGATATATGTTGCAACTTGTGTATCAGCAGGTATTCCAGAAATTTCTATATTAGTTTGAGCTTTTGGCAAAATTTTGATGATAAATATCTTAGTCATATTTTTAAGATATAATCCACTTATATTGACGAATAATTGATAGTCTCCAGGTTCTAAGTATTCTCCTGATCCTTCAATATCCTTTAATGGGACTGGCAAGTCTGAGTCATTGATTTTCCACATTTCAGTAATAGAATCAAAAATCATATTATTACCAAATATCAAAGTATTGTTAGAAGCATCCTTAATTGACCAAATTATCATTCCAGGATTCGTATTAACATTTGATATTATTTGATTTATGCCAAAATAAGGATTAGTGCTATTATATATTGTACTATACCATTGAATCTTGAAAGATATATTATGTTGATACCAATTCGTAATGATATTATTTACAACGATATTTTGTAAAGTTGTATTGAAAAAAGTTAAATTAGAGTGAAATGGGTCTATTGTTAAGTTAATCAAAATGAAATTCCAGTCATAATTCTGTTTTCTGAAAGAAATATTTACAAAATATTCACCTATTTCATAATCTGAATTATTTATTGTAATCTTATAATTACCATTGCCAAGATATTGAAAATCATTCCAAGTTTTTTCAATTTTTGAACCATCATATATTGAAACATTAAGATATATCCCAGTATAGTCAATACCCTTGGAATCGACTTCATCATTAAGATAACTTGTTGTTAAATTTATAGATTGATTGACAAATGTGACCATTTGGTAGTATTTCTTTCCTTGAATTATCTTGTAATCTTGATATTCAGAATTTAGTAAATTAGATGTGGTATGATTATTTCTTATTGTAAATGGAAAAAGAAAATCATAATATTGGTTATTTGTTCTATTCAAACTGACATTTGCAGCATAATTTCCTGCGTTAAATCCAGTAGTCTGAAGATTTGTTATTAATGTCGCATTATAAGTACCTGCTTCAAAGTGGTTATATCCTTGAATGGTGTAATTTGAATCCATTATAAAGTTAGAATCAGTAATAGGAAACCAAGAGCCACTCAAAT
>RDOG01000014.1 GCA_011365055.1 Promethearchaeota archaeon | reverse complement strand
GATGAATTACCAAGTTTATCTAATTCATTTCCTTGAATTTGACAAAATTTTTCACCACTAAGAGCATCCCCAGTTCCAGAAATATTATTTAAATTCTGTTGAAGTACTTCTTTTATAGAAATTTCTTGTTCTACAGGGGGATCCAACGGATTTTGATTGTCAATGATAAAATTTTCGTCATATAATGAAGAATTATTTATTATTGGAATAAATGGAATGAATAAACACATGAAAAATATAATAAAACAGCCAATTGGTGCGACTTTCTTAAGAATTTTCATATATCAACACAACCACTCACTAAATAGAATTAAGATCTGCCATAAACAAAGTCAAATTTCATTAATGATAACATATTAATCATAAATTTATAATCAAAATTCTATTTTCCTTACTTTTAGTATTTATTATAGAAATTTTAGATATCTCATTATTAATTACGATCAGATTTATAGTTTTGGTCTTTTAAATAGAATTTCTCTTCTTATAGGAAATTAGCGTGTTTTCAAGAAGCATTGCTATAGTCATTGGTCCGATTCCACCTGTTGGAGGTGTAATTTTATCAATTTTTGATATTAATTTATCAAACTCTACATCTCCCTTAATTTTTCCTTCAACTCGTGAAAATCCAGCATCCAATATTATGGCATTTTTTTTCACCATTTCGGTTGTTATTAGATTTGGTATCCCAACAGCCGTAATTATTATATCAGCTTCACTTAATTGCGTTTCAAAATTTCTTGTAAATTCATGACAGATTTTTACAGTTGCATTTCTATTAAGAAGCAACATTGTTAAAGGGCGACCTATTAAAGGGCTATGATTTACAATTACGACATCTTTACCTTTTAGATCCGTAATTTTTTCTAAGATATATATCATCCCTTTTGGAGTACATGGAATGAAGCTATTTTTTTCATCGCCATTCGCCAATAAACCCGTGTTTATTGGATGAAAACCATCAATATCTTTCGTCGGTTCTATCGCACGCATTATTTTTTGTGGATTTAAATGACTAGGGAGGGGTAATTGAATTAAAATTCCGTCAATTTCATTTTTTTTATTATATTCATTAATGATATTAATTAATTTATTTTCCGAAATATCCGCATCGAGTTCTAGCTTTTCTGAAGCAATCCCCACTTCTAAGCAAGCTTTTTGTTTTAAATTAACATATACTTTTGAGCCGGGATCATTACCTATTAAAATGGTTACTAAACTAGGAGCCCTTCCAATTTTTGATTTTAAACTATTTATCTCATTTTTTATATTATCTTTTATTTTTTGGGCCATTTCAGTTCCGTTAATTATTTTATCTTCAGACATGAAAAATTCTCCGTTTATTTCATTTTTTTTCTGTAAAATATTTAGTTAAATCATACGCAATATCAAAGCATAATAACATAATTGCGTGATAATACGTAAATAAATTAAAAATAGGCAATATAAAAACCATAACTTTCAAAATTGGTCTTATTGACATTAAATTTTTAAAAATTGGACGCTCGAATTTTTTTGAATCTAAATATTCATTTAATAATTCATCGGCAATGATTGCAATTAATAAAATTATCGTTGTTGGAATAATATTAATGAAATTTAAGAATACATAAAAATTATTAAATATACTCATAACGAACATTGCGATAATCGCGAGGGTTCCGAAAATTTTAAAATCTGTTACATTCACTTTTTTAGCAAAAAATAAACCTAATATCAACATTAGCCCAATACTAGCATTAAACAAATCGGTTCCCATTACAATACCACCTAATATAGGGGCAGAAATAAGTATTATGATTTTTATTTTATTATTTATTTCATAGTTTTCATCATTAATTTGATCTATTAATTTAAGAGAAAATCCGAGAAAAATATACGCAAAAACATATAAAAAAAAAATTAACAAGTCCATAGTTCTTCAATCTGTAATCATTTTTAATTAAATTTCAAAGATGTCAATTTAATAACAATAACAACAAGACTTTAATTAATATGACTTTTCTGAATCATCTTCAAGTTTTTTAAATTGTAATAAAATATTAGGTTTAATTCTGTGCTTTAATTATTTTATTGAATTTGAACATTTCACTCAGTACAAAAGCAGCGTTATCAGGATCCCTGACTACTAAAATTTTATTCTCGTTAAAAATATCAAATATATTGGAGTAAGGATATACATCTGAGACAAATATTGTTGGAATTTCATATTTTTTTATTAATTTTATTTCGTTACTTGCTAATTCTTGTGTTGCAGGTCGTGCAAATTCCAACATTTTTTCTTTTGCGTTCAATGCGGTTTCATTTTTAGGATTATAAAGTCCTAATATTGATTCAAGTTCAACAGCATTTGTGATAACGCAGTCGTATTCACCAGATTTGTATATTAATTTCAAAGTATTGGTATAAACCCTAAAATCTTGTGATCCAGCAGGATCGAATGGATTGTTATGACTCCAATAGCTGGGCATGTATTTATTTACCTTTTCTAAAAGTTCTTCAGAAGGTTTTGCAACATTTAATCCGAGTTTTTCGCATGCATCAGCCAAAAGGACACCTGCCCCGCCAGCTCCAGGTATAATTGCAACTCTATTGCCAATAGGCAGCGAAGAGATGCATTTAAAGCCAGAAATTAAATTTATCAATTGATCATAATTATAGGCTCTGATAATTCCATATTGTTTAATGAATCCTTCAAAAATTTTATCTGATCCTGAAATTGAACCCGTATGCGAAATAGCGGCTCTTCTACCGGCATTAGTACTGCCTGCTTTAAGGATTATTATTGGTTTTGGAGAATTGCTTTTTAAATTCATTTTACAGATTTCAAAAAATTCTTTATTTTTTCTAAAAGTTTCTAAAAAGGTGCCAATAATTTTTGTTTTTTCATCGTTTATGAAGTAATGGAGATAATCTTCAAAAGTGAGGCAAGCTTCATTTCCACTGCTTACAAAAGCTCTTATTCCAATTTTTCTTCTCATTAGATTAGAACATACAAGAACTCCCATTGATCCACTTTGAGATATTATCGTAACATCACCGGGTTCAGGAGACATATAACCCATATTAATATTCATCGATACTTCAGAGGACCATACACCCATTGAATTGGGACCCATAAAAATAAAATTTCCATTTTCAGCCATTTTTACTAGTTCGCTTTGCATTTTTTTTCCATCTTCATCGACTTCTGCATATCCCGCGGGTACAACTATTGCTGATTGAATATTATGTTCTATGCATTTTTTTATTGTTTCGTTAACAAATTGCTTAGGAACAACTATTACTGCAAAATCAACTTTGTCTGGAACATCTTCAAGGTCAGCATATACTTGATAATCGAAAAATTTTTTACCTGCATGTTTTGGGTTTATAGGATACACTTTACCTTGATAATCACATGAAACAAGGTTATTCATAATTAAGGTGCCTACTTTGCCGAATTCATCAGAAGCTCCAAATATGGCAATACTTCTAGCTTTGAATATGTGTTCAATTTTTAAATTCATTTTTTAAATCTCGCATTTATATTGAATTAATATGCATTTGTTCATTTACACCTGTTCCATTTTTGAAGATAATTTCTCTTCCATAATCATATTTAAAAGTTCCTTCTAGCAATATTGGTGCATCATAAAATAACATCTTGAGCCCATTCTTTCCATTTAAAGTCATATTCTCATGTATTTGAGGCTTATATATTAATTGAGGATACATTGACATGATAGCTTTTAATTTCAGAGTTCCTTTATTAGTTTTTAATTTGAATATTCGCTCTATAGCCATCAATTCAGTCAAAGAGCATGTTTTATTTGAAGCCATCATTTCACAATTTAATTCTACTTTGTGCCAATTTTTCGATTTAGATTTGATATCTTTAACAACAAGAATTTCACCTTCCTCCCCATCTTTGAGATATATACTTCCTGTCATAAAATTATAAAAGCATTTTTTATTATTAACAGATAATGTATTACAAAAAAATAGATAATGATCGTCAAAATTCGCATAGATCCAATCAAGATCTCTTATATCCATCATCCAGTCTTGCGGACTTATTTTTTTAGGATCTGATGTTGTTATCCAAACATGTTCGAAAAGTCCATGCCCCTTAATATCAAAATCTTCGCCTTTTATGGTTATTTTGCCGCTAACAGTGGATAATAATTCAAATCCTGTTTGTGTAGCTTCAGGAGTTGCCATACAGTTCCGATATCTCTCATTTCCCCACCATAATTCAGGTCCTCGAGGCTTGAAAATTAATTCACCATTCATATCTTTATTAGTTGAAATAATTTTCTGTTCATCAGGTTTACAAATAACGGTTACTTCATCTTGATATATAAAAACGGCATTATCTTTTACTTCATATTTAAAAGTCGGTTTAATTTGAGGCTTAATCTTTCTCATCACGATTCCATATTCGTTTATAGTAGGAATGCCATCATTTCTTGTTGTTTTTAATGGTCCTTTCGAAAGTTTGAACCTATTAGAGGAAAAACCCAAAAGAGGACCTTCATTCATTACTAGAGATAAAAAACAGGGTACACCTTCATGCTCAAAATTAACCACGCCATAAAAGTCGTTCCATCTATTTGGTTTGTCCATTATTTGTGGTTTTAAATCATTTAAATCGATCATTTATTCACTTCCAGATTCTATTATTTGTTTTAGTCTAAACCAATCATGTTTAAGGAATATGTGAATTAAAAATTATTTGATATTATCCCATTTTGGTAAAAATAGATGAAAAACGCATCTATTAATTTTTAAAAACTATTATTTTTACAATCTTTTTAAACATTTATATATGTATGATAGTGCTGACAATTAGTGATAATTGATAAGGATAATTGAAATGCTAATACATGTCTATTTTATTTATATTGAAAAGAATATTATTTATTTATTTTCAATTTAATCATTTCTCTTATATCCATTTATTAAATGCTAAAATTTTTAATATCGGAAAGGATTAAATATCAAAATCAGTCTTTCTCTAAATTATTACTTAAATTTAAGTGAATTTATTTATAAAATTGCTAATAAACAAATTTCGATCATTTTTTAAAATATGTACAGATTTTAAAATTAATTATTTTTATTTTTCTACAATTATTTCTAATCATGTCACTATTGAATTTAAAAAAGAATTTAAATAATGGTCATAAAAATCTCTAAGTAAGCGAATTTTAGTAATACATTGTTAAAAAAAATTTAGTATTTAACAATTCTTATTTTTTCAAGGCTGTAAAGAAATACTTTAATTATAATCAACTAAATAACTTATAACAAAATATATTTGGGAGACAAAAATTGGATAAAAAAATCTTAATTATCAAAGGTATTGGAGAAGGCTCGACAGCTCTATCAGCATTTGATCATGCATTGTGCACAGCAGGTATTGAAAATTTTAATTTAGTAGAATTATCTTCAGTTATTCCCAAGAATTCAGTTATTGAAATAAAAGAAAAATTTGATCTTTCATATGATGTTGGTCAAATTCAACCAGTGGTACTTTCTCATACAGCAAGCAATGAAAAAGGTAAAGAAATCAGTGCAGGACTGGGATGGGCGCTTGCAGATGAAGGAGGAGTATTTATAGAGATTTCGGGATGTTTCGGAGAAAATGAATGTATTGGGAAGATAGAATCTTCTTTAAAAGATATGATTGCTAGAAGATCTTGGAAATGGGATGGAAAAATAAACAAATGTACATCTACTACTATTGTTAAAGAAAAATTCTCGTCAGTATTAGTATGTGCAGTCTATACTTTTTCTAAATTATGAAATAGGATTTTTTTATTTGTCAAATATTGACTACATGATTTGGGATTTCACGAAAAAATGCAATTTAAATTGCGTATACTGTTATACTGAGGCTAAATGGAAGTTTGATCCAAATGAATTAACAGTCCAGCAGATTAAAGAAGAAGTCATCCCACAATTTGGTGAAGTTAAATTAAGAGGTTTATGCCTAGCAGGCGGAGAACCATTATTACGGTACGACGATATTTTAGAAATTGGTAAAGATCTTGTCGACTCAGGATTAAAAGAATTTCTTTTAGCTACGAATGGAATATTATTAACAAGAAAAAGATTAAATGCATTAATAAAAGCGCTTGATGGAATTGAATTATTTACCATCGGGTTACCAATTGATTCATTACAAGAAATTGTTTATAATAAATTACGACCAGCTTATGAAAAAAGTAAAATTAATCCCTTTCAACAAGTCATGGAAGCTTATAAATTATGTAATCAGAAAAATCTATTAATTTCGGTCGAAACTGTTTTTAATTCAGAAAATTATTCTGAATTAAATGATATAATAAATTTTATTAAGAAAAAATCACCACTGGTTCAAGCAGAAATGTATCCTCTTTTTCTTTCAGGTAGAGGACTTGAAAAGAAAAAATTACTTTTATCAAAAGACCAATTATTAGAATTTGATCAAATTAGAATTAAGCATTATGGAGATCCGTGCTTATTTTGGGATTTTACACCTTTCATTCCTAATCTCGAAGAATGGGAAATGCTAAAACGTGAAGCTTTAGAATTAGGCATTACAGAAGGATGTACATGTTGCACGGAATATATTCAAATGAATTATAATGGTCAAATCTTCCCATGCTCATTTTTAAGATTAGATTTAGGAAATATACTAACAGATGGATTAAAATATATATGGAATAATAATCCACTCGTTCAAAAGTTTAGGAATAGGTATGTAGAAGAGGGAAAATGCAAAGATTGTTTATATAACAAAGTCTGTGGAGGTTGTAGAGCCCGGGCCTTTAATGAAACAGGAAATCCTTTTGGATCAATTCCCTCATGTGAAGGAAGTCCGAATGGACATCCCATGGAAGAAATTTTTACTAAAAAATTAAAATCCTTAATTGAAAAATTAAGAATTATAAGAAAAAATATTGTATGATGATTTCTAAATCATTATAAATTAATAATTTTTAATAAATGAAAATAAGATAATATTAAAAAAAATCGTGCTTTATAATTAATAAAAAAATCCGTTTACTTCTGTCGGATTGCTAATATTTAAGACATTTTAAAATTAAATATATTGAGCGTTAATATATGTCCCTTGTGCATTCAGTTTGGTTGATAAATAAGAATAATGGCATATGTGTATTGAATAGAATGTATAAAGAGGACACTAAAATTGATCCAGATCTTTTTTCGGGATTTATTACAGCAATGTTTAATTTTTCAGAAGAAATTGCAGGTACTTCTGTAAAAAACATTTCAATGGGCAAGATGAGATTGTTTTATCGAACTACTTCAAGTTTGATAGTCGTTTTAAGTGCAAGTGGAGATACCAAGGAGAAGATAATTAATCCCTACTTTTCTAAAATAATCGATTCGTTTGTTATTGAAGGTTTTGAAGAAAAAATGATACAGGATCCTTCAAATCTTACTATCATTAAACCATTCGAGAATTTCTTAGATGTTATTGTTAGCCAAGATGCAACACAAATTGATGAAGTAAAAGCAGCTAAAGAGGCAGTGGTTAAACAGATCTTAGAAAAAGTAATGATGGGAGAAATAGATGCAAGCGCAGCTTCTAATATGATACAGGGGCTTTGGGACGATTTGGAAGAAGATGCTAATAAAGCTAAGAAATTCTCAGAAACATTGACCGGCGTCCAAAAGGTCATGAAAAATATTGTTAAAGATAAAACTGCTATTGAAGCATTAGAAAAAACAAGAAAAGAATTAAAAACTTGGTCAGATAAAATTGCCCAACATTTGAGCGAAGCCTTATTTTAATATTATAAATTAGGTAAATATTCCTGAATTTTATTTAAATTTTCTTTCAAAATTTTAGTATTATGTTCTTCGGTCTCATGTGGGGTATCTTTTTCTGTAAAATAATAACAAGTATTTACACCACCCAAATAACTACCAGTTTCCATCTTCGCACGTGTTTTACAACCACCATTACATTGTTCAAGATACCTACAGCGACCACATTTTCCTTCAATTTCCAAATTTCTTATCTTTTTAGGGTAATCCTTATTCAATATCGTTTCAATATCTTCATGTTTTAAATTTCCTACTACTTCATGTTGCATGGCACAACCTTTTACATCGCCATTTGCACGAACTGTTAAAGCATAAGTGAATGCAGGACAACCAAATAGAGAATTTAAACCAAGAAATCGCAAGTTCGGCTCAATTTTTTTCTTCCAAATCTTGGGATTCACAGGATTTGGTGTTTGATCTGGAGTAAGTATAGGATCTAAAACCCAATTTACTCTCAATTGATCAACTTTTTGCATTTGTTTTATTGATAATAACACATCTTTATGATTTTCTGGATCAGGAAAAGTTACTGGAGTTATTCCAACATAAATCTTTTCTCTTTTAAACCAATTTAGATATGATTCCATGGTCTCGATATTTTGCTTATTAATAGTACATGCTGCGATAAACGGTATTTTGAGTTTTTTTAACCTGAGAATTGCATCCCATTCTTTTTTATGTAATTCTATTTTTGTGGTTCTCAGATCTAAGTTGGGGTCTAAAGTATCTGCAGAAATGTTAAAAGTTAGAGTTTTCCCAGAATTAGAAACAAGTTTTTGTAATTTAATGATTTTATCATTAGTAAGAGCAATACCATTAGAACATATATTAACTAATTCAATTGATTTTACTTCATTAAAAGAGGTTTCAATAAATTTAAGTAAGTCATCCCATCGTAATATTGGTTCCCCACCATCTATATCTAAATCTCTTGGTTTTATCTTTTTCATTGCAGGAATAACATATTCTGCCAATTCATTAAAAGTAAATTCTTCTTTTTTCCTCTCACTTTTCATATATTGAGCTTCATAACAATATTTACAATTTAAATTACATTTAAAAGTAAAACCTAAAGTAAAAGTCTCGATCTTTTTCATTCTATAATTAAAAAAAAAGAAGAGTATTTATTCTTTTTTCAGAATAAATCCAATTAAAATAATGAACAATGCAGCCATATCCATCATATAAAATATAGACCAAGGACCGAGTAACTCTGCGATTACCCATATAATTAAACCTATAGCCATCAAGATTGATTTTAATCGTAATCTCCCTTCGTATTTTTTAATTGAAATGTATAAGAATAACCCAAAATTAATAAATGTTGCAGGAATAAGATAAACTAGTGCAATTATGATAATTATATCACCATATTCATATCGATATTCGCCTGCAGTGGTTATCATTAATGATTGTGGGCTTATTGCTACGATTATACAAATTATAATAACTAATACTATTGTTATTGCTAAAATTATTTGGAATCTTTTTGGATTCTCTTTAAAATAGATGGAAAAGAAAAACGTTGTAATAAGAAATGCTGCAACGACTATTAATATGGTTACAGATGCATTAATTAACTGATTAAGAATAGGATCAGATATGCTATACCATAGGACTTGAAGTATGAACCTTATTCCGAAAACAAACATTGCGGAGATAAAATAAAGAGTATCATGAGTTCTTGGATCTTGATTAATATATTTTATTAGTAAATAAGCTGCAATTAGAAAACACAATATAGAAATTACTAACAAAGTAATTATTGATAAATGGAAATCAACTGGAATCTGCAATTAAAAAACCTCAAGTTTATAATTAAGATAATTAGAAAATAAAAGAATGGTATATAAAAAGGTTTTTTAAATTCGTCAAATTCTAATATGTTTAATGAATTTCGAGATATTCATATGCTTTCGTTTTTGATTTAAAACAATATTGAACTTCTTGAAAATCTTTTTTGAATTCAATTACTAATTTTTTAACTTCCTTAGGATCCTTTTTATCCACGATTATCATTTTTATGAGGTCTGCAATATAATCCATTTCACTTTCCTTCATACCAAGGCGTGTAACCTCTGAAGTACCTATTCTAATACCGCTTGGATCTCTGAAACTCCTTTCCTCTCTTAAATCTCTTGGGATTAAGTTCCTATTTAAAATTATGTTAGCTTGTTCTAATTCAGTTTCAATGATGGCTCCAATTCCATTAGTTCTTTTATATTTTAAGACGTCGGCAATAATGGTATGGCTTTCTGTAAATCCTTTTTTTTCCATAAGGACCTCAATTCCTCTTTCATATAATGATTGACCTAATTTTTTAGCATTTTTTATTATTTGCCCATGATAATCCTTTCCAAATGACATCATCTCAAGTGCAGCAACTGCCAATCCTGCAACATTATGTAAATGGTGATTACTTAGCATTCCCGGAAAAGCTGCCAACCTGCATTTTTTCAAGAAATCTTCATCTTTAGAATTTGAAAGTAGAGTTCCATGCTGTGGACCAGGGAATGTTTTATGGGTGCTTAAGGTCATTAGATCTGCACCTTCACGTAAAGGATCTTGAAAATATCCAGAACCAATTAAACCTGCTACGTGAGCCGCATCATAAATAACTTTAGCTCCAACATCATGAGCAGCTGCGCTTATTTCTTTCACGGGATGAGGAAATAGAAAGACTGATGCACCGAATAAACAAATTTCTGGCTTGTATTCTTTAATCTTTTTTATTGATTTATCAATTACTAAATTCATTTCTTCATCATCGAACTCCATAAAATCTACTTTTAGCCCACAAACATTTATTGCAGTTCTATTGTGAGAAATATGCCCACCCATTGCAATTGGCATTGCAAGCATCTTGTCACCAGGTTTTGCACAAGCAGTATAAGCACAAATATTCGCAACTACTCCCGAAATAGGTCTAACATCTGCAAACGTTGCACGGAAATATTCGCACATTAGTTCAGCGCATTTTAGTTCGATTTGATCAATGAATTCACAACCTGCATATACACGCTTTCCTGGCCATCCTTCAGCGTATCTATGAGAAAGATCTGTAGAAATTGCCTCTCTAACTGCAGGACTTGTAACATTTTCAGACGCTATTAATGGAATAGCATTATTAAATAAAGCATGGTGCTTTTTCATAAGATTTCTTAAATTAGATAGTTCTTTTTCGGGATCCAAAGATAAAACTCTCCAATATTGTTCTCATTAATGATTTTTAAAACTAAAATTCAATTACATAAACGACTTAATTACTCAATTTTAACTTAAATTATAAAAATTTCGGAATTGAATAAATCGCTAATGAATCAATAGAATTTTATTTGTTATCTCATATCTTTATTGGAAAAAATATTTTATTAATATGGTATTCTTTTCGGTTTTGGGGTAAAAATACGAAAAGAGTACAATTTAACAATAAAATAGGAGTGATAAAAAATGGCTACACCAACTGTGGCTTATTTATTGATTGAAATCGCATCTGGCGAAGAATATAACATAATAAAAAATGTAAAAGCAATTGAAGAAGTTAAAGAAGCATTTATTGTATATGGTGCTTGGGATGTTATAATAAAAATAGGGACTGAAACCATGGGACATCTTAATTCATTAGTATTAAAGATTAGAAAAATGCCTGGCGTAAAGAGAAGTGCCACTCTAATTGCATTAACTTCCGATGACATGCAATAATCTTGCAATATAAATTATATTTTTAAAAACTTCCTAATTTTTTTCCTTAATAAAAAATAGAGATCGTACTACAAAATTTTAAATCAAACGAATATAACTAACTCTCATAATTATTTGGTGTTTTGAATGGGTAAAGGTAAAAAAGGCGATAGTTCAAAATCAAAATCAGATAAAGGTAAATCAGATAAAGCTAAAGGTCCTAAACCAACTAAAAAATGGGGACAAACAGCTAAAGAAAGAGAGACGACAAAAAGAGATGTATTTATAACAGATGAAATAAAAACTCAAATGGAAGAAGAAGTTCCAAAAATGAAAGAAATCACTATATCTAAAATCTCAATGAAATATAATATCGTGCAATCGATAGCAAAAAAATTCCTTGAAGATCTCCATAAAAAGAAGAAAATCAAGTTAGTTGCTCAAAATTCCAGAATTTCAATTTATACATCATTAGATAAACAAGAATCCACTAAAAGTGCAGCATAAGGTCGATATAACCTTCAAAATCTAGTAAAAAATTGTCTAATTTTTCTAATGGGATTACAGGTATCCCTTGGTAAATTTTTATTTCTTCTTTATTTAAAGTTATAATTAATGGGATTTTTTTAAAATCCTTATATTTTTCGAGATTTAATTTATAATTAAAAATTTTGATGGAATTAAAAAAAAGATTATTAGTTCTTCTAGCCTGATTTATAATTGCACCTTCTATTTTTGATCGCCCACCAATTTTCCAATGTTTTGCATCAATTGAAAACAATATTTTTTTTATTTTTGACATTGCTAGAATATCAATTTCGTATCTTTTTTTATTTTTAGATTTAAATCTGACATTATTAATGCAACTAAATCCATTTATTTTTAAAATATCGGAACAAAATATCTCAAAATCTTTCCAACTTATATTTTTGATGATATCTAATTCAAAATTACCTGATCTTATTTTTTCTCTAACATCTTGAATGTTAAATATAACTTTATTCTTAATATAATTTTCAGAAACAATTTTTTCTTCTTTAAGAAGTGAACGAGCAGTAATAAAATCATAATTTTCCATTAGATCGCAAATTAAATTGAAGATATAAAAAGAAGAAGAGCTGTTTTGATAAATGAAATAACTAAAAATAAATTATAAATACTTGCTAATCTTTGTTAAAGAATCGCCCATAATTTTTCTTGCTTCTCGTATTATTGCATTCAAAGGAATCCATAAATAATAAAAAATCAGAATAGGATCATAATGTAAGATACTTATTGACATGTAAATATTAAATTTTATTTCATTATTTTCATTAATTTTTAGATAATAAATATCTAAATCTTTAAATAGTTTCTCTTTAACGACCCATTCGAGATATTTTTCATCAAAATCCTCAATATATTCCATATCTAGTATTTTTACTATCTTTTTAATAATTGGTGCTTTAATTTCTTTCAATGGTACTTCCCTTTGAGTAATTATGTCATGATATACTTTTTTAGCATCCAACACTGTTGAATTTTTACAGAATTCTTCTAAAGAAATTAATTGATCAGATTCTATCTCAAATAATATCTCCGAATTTGCGAGATACACGAGAAAATTTAAATAAATATCAGTAATGACATAAGCATCTTCCGTAGGAACAGATAAAGAAGATTTAGAATAAAAAATCTTCATATCTGAGGGAAATTCTTCATCTTTTAACATAAAAGTGATATAAATAATAAAATCGGGTAAAGGATTTAATAAAATTGTCCATTCTGAATCTTCAAAAATACTAAGATTTACTTTTTTTGCCAAAATTAGATCAAAAATTTCATCTAATTTCTCATCCGAAATTTTTTCGAGCTCCAATACTGCTTTTTTCTTAGCATTCTCAATATTCCTTTCCCAAATAAGACCGCCCTTGAAATTGTTGAGTTTAATTAAATCTTTTAATTGAATTTCTTCAGACATCTCTCATCATTCAACTATTTAAAAAATAATTTATAATTCATTCTAATTCTTGATCAAAAAATAAAAAAAAATCATATAGAAGAATTATCAAATTTTAAAGGATGTTTTTAGAAACTTTTAACCATTGTTCAGTATTTAGGATGTAGTTAAGGGCCTTTCTTACACCATTAGGTATAAGGTCTCCAGCAACACCGGATCCATGAGCATCAAAACCAACAAAATATAAGTTATCAACAGGAGTCTTTGGATCAATCCGATCATTACCAGTTTGATTGAATGTCTGAGCACATTCTGCTGCAGGAGTCTCTTTACGAAAGATCATATTCTGTTGAAAGTCAACATTAGAGGCATCTAGTATACCAGGATATAAATTCTGAAGATCATCAATTGCCAAATCTATCTCTTTTTTCAAATTATTAGTTTTAAATGGACAAAATGCATCAATCATTGTTCTTCCAGGCGGTGCAACGCTTGGATCAAAAAATGTTGGTTCAAATAGTCCAACAACACGTTCACAATCAGGGGAAAAAATCATAGGGACGTCTTTACTAATGGGTTTTTTCAATCCTAAAATAATAGCAGCGCATTCAATAGGTACCAAACCATCTATTTTTTTGATGAGACTTGAAGGAAAGTTCTTTCTCCCTCCAAGAGTTAAAAGTCTTCTTGCACCAGCATTATGAACAACTATATTTGAATATATTGCTTCGCCACTAGACAATTCCACACCTGAGGCACAATTATCATCAATAATTATCTTTTTAACGTTCGTTTTGGTGCGAATTTCTCCACCATTTTCTTTAATGACTTTTTCTAAAGCATCAATATATCCTTTTACTCCTCCTTTACAAAAACCAAATTTTGAAAAAGCAAGCCCAAATCCTTCATCAGTTATGACTTTAAACTCACTTGTAGGTAATGTCTCAGCATTTAAACCACTTGCAACTCCGATAATGGAATCTAACAATCTAATGACCTTTTCCGATTTCGTGAAATTCTCAGCAAATTCACGGGACGAAGTATTTTTAGATCTATCAATCTCAGGAAGTTTTTTTGCAGAAATACCCATCATAACTTTAGCGAATTGATACATTTCCTCAGTTGATAGATCCGATTCTTCGGATAGAAGAGGTATCATTTCCTTACCATTATTAAACCTTACTTTTCCCAGTATTCCTTCTCCAATTCCTTTTCTTTTCATATCATTGAGAGTAATATATTCAACTTTAGCTCCCACTTCGGCACAAAATCGTTCTATATGAGAATGTTTCCCCATTCCCGTCCATGAACCCGTTGTCACTTTATATCCTTTATAATCAAGTTCAGTATATTTTCCTCCGATAAAGGTACCTTTTTCTAAAATCAATACTTTTTTTCCAGCTTTAAGCAAGCCTGCTGCTGTCATTAACCCTCCAATGCCTGCTCCAATGATTATAGCATCATACTCTGGATTTGACATCTAACTCCCTCCGTGTGGAAGAATGATCGCATAATTAGGACAATTATAATAACAAATTTTGCATTCAGTACATTTTTCATTTACTTCGACCACATAATAGGAAGTTAAAGCATCCACAGGGCATGTTAACACGCAATAACTACAGCCGCTACACTTTTCTTCATTAATTTGAATCATTTTAAAATCCTCAAGAATAAAATTTTGTCTTATCAATCTTTTCAATCTTTTGAAGATATAATTTTCTTTTATTGAGATAATTTAATTTCATAAAACGTAAGTAATAAATGAAAATAATAATTATTGAAAAAACATAAAAAAAAAATGCTATAAAAAATTAAACTTGTAAGATTAACGATTAAATGGGAAATGTTGGAACAAAAAAAAATTCATTTTAAAAGGCAATTACTAATAGAAGTAGTAGTAATTATAGTAAGTTTAATTTTATTGGGATTTCTAATGGATGTAATTATCAATCTATATTTTACATAAGTATGAATTAAAATGAATATTTTTGTGCTTAAACAAAAAATTATTAAAATATTAAAAAGAAAAAAAGACTGTAAAAAATAAATTTTTCACAAAAATAAACTTTTATATGTTATTTGATATGAATATTAAAGATTTGTCCAGTGAAATTTCCTTTATTTTTTATTAGCTCTAAGAAATTATTTTTAATAATATTATTAATTATAATCTGTAACCTTATAATTTAATTATTTTCAAATAAAGTGTGCAAATTACACTTTGTAACCAAATCTATTTATGTGCGTATGCACAGTATTATCATAGTAATAAATAAATCTAAAGTGAAGAATTATGCCTAGAGGCGATAGAACTGGTCCTTGGGGACAAGGTCCTTTAACAGGTAGAGGTTTAGGCTATTGTTCAGGTAATACAGCACCAGGTTTTACTGTTCCTGGCCCAGGTCTAGGTTTAGCTAGAGGTAGAGGCTTTGGCAGAGGTAGGGGTTTTGGACGCGGACTAGGAGTTCGTGGAGGGTTTGATCCTTTTATGGGTCCAGCAGTAGCCCCGATATATCCAACATTTCAACCCCAAATAACAAAAGATCAAGAGAAGCAATTATTAGAACAACAAGTCAATTTCCTTACAAGCCAATTAGAATCTTTAAAAAAGAGAATCGAAGAATTAGAAAATTCTGAATGATTTTCATTTTTTTTTTTTCTTTCTTAAACCTTCAAATTTAATTGAAAAATTTTTAATAATCATTCTTAATTTAGAATCTAAATTAGGAAAATTAACTTAAATTTTTTTGTGTTCAGTTAATATATTTGTAATTTCCTTCCAAACTTCTTCAATTTGTAAATTATTTTCTTCTTTAAATTCTTTAGATGCAATTTCTATAATTTCTTTAATTTTAAGAGATTGGAAATAATTAATTTTTAAGGCTAGCACGCCAAACATATAATCTAATCTTCCTGCCCGATAACTCTCATCTTCTTTTGAATCGAAATATATATATCCAGATCTTTTAATGTTGTGAATTTCTAACATCAAACCTTGAGCGTTATAAATACCTTTTTGACCATAAATTGAGATTGCGGATTGAAATAATTGTAATCCGATGGAATTCAAAAATTCCAAGTTTTCTTCACGTGGATACCATTTATGCACCATCGGTCCAATTTTATCGTCCCAAATAACAAAAATTAAGTCTATAGATTTTTTTTCTTCATCTGTAATTGGCAAATGCACATCTATATCAATACTAGAAGAAATTTTTTCTCTAATTTTTCGTCGTTTAAGTTTACCATTTATTGCTGCTAAGAGATCTTCAACCTTAAAAGGTTTCACTATATAATCATCAATTCCTAACATCTTGCCGAATCTAATATCCTCAGGTAAGGATTTTGCTGTAAGGAACATAAAAGGAATTTGATACCATTTTGGATTCTCTGAAACTTTCTTAAAAAAAGTGTATCCATCCATTTCTGGCATCATTATGTCACTAACAATAACATCAGGAGGTCTTTCAAGTTCTTCTAGAATTTTCAATCCAAATTTTCCGTTTTTACTTGTAATAACTTCAAAATCATTCAATTCTAAAGTAAGCTTAATGTTGTATAAAACATCTTTATTATCTTCGACAATTAATATCAAAGGCTTCAATATATCACTCTATTAATGCTTTTCTTAATGGGAATTATTCAGTCGTGGAAGAAATACTATAAATTTTGAACCTTTATCGAGTTCGCTTTCCACGTATATTTTACCTTTATGAATTTCCGTCAATTCCTTGGCAATAGTTAAACCTAAACCAGTTCCACTTATTTCATATACCCTACTTGATCTAAAAAATCTATCGAAGATGCGTTCTTGGTCTTTAGGGTGAATTCCAATACCATGATCTATGAATTGAATTAATAAACCATCAAGTGAATTTTTATTATATTTACCTTTATAATGATCAATGACTATTATCTCTATTTTTGAATCTCGATCAGAATATTTTATTGCATTATCAATCAAGATTCGAAAAATTTGAGCTACTTTAAGTTTATCGCCAAAAATTGAAATTCCTTTATCACAATCAATTTTAATTTCCATTTTTTTTTCATTTAATCGAAGTTCCATTTGAATAATAATCTCATTTATTAAGGAATGTACATGGATTTTTTCCAAATTAAGTTCGGTTTTTTTCTCATCTATTTTAGAAAGTACCAATAAATTTTCTAATAATTCCATTAATAATAGAGCATTCCTTAAAATTAAATTGTTTAATTTCTCTTTTTGTTCCGAACTCAATCTCTCTTCCTCCTTTTTTAATATTTCAGATGATTGAACCAGAACAGTAACTGGATTTCTTAATTCGTGAGAAACTGTAGAAATAAATTGTCGGAGTTGCATTTCTGCGATGTTCTTCTGTTCTATTTCATGTACAAGCTCTTGTGCTCTATTTTTTAATTCCACTTCATTCTTTTTTAATTTCCTAAAAAGAAGATCAATTGGATCTTGAATACCTATCCTAATAATACCCATGTAGATAAGAAAATATGAGATAATTTTAAAAAGATGGCCTATTAAATTAGAGAAACCATAAACATCAATATAGAACGTGAACGCTAATTCAGATATCATTGTTAAAATGATTGATCCAATGATCAGAAGGAATATTCTTCGATCAAATTCTTTCCGAAATTTGATCAATATTAAAATACTAATAAAGAGAAAGACATCTATTATGTATTCACTTATTTTTTTAAAAGGAGTTAATCCTAATCCTTCAATGTAACAAATCGGAAATAATCCACTAAATATTAACGTGATGAGTAAGGTAGTTGTAGTAAAATAAAATATTAAAACGAAATATAAATTTATTTTTCTATTGAATAAAAATAATCCAAAAATAATAGAAATTGCGTGCATGAACCTTGCTGCGATCCATAAAGAAGAAGGGAGATTCGAGCCATATCCAATAAAAATATTTAATCCAGTATAAGCTAAAGTATGGATTAAATCGATAGCGGCAGTAAAAAGAAAGGATATTCCCAAAATTAAAAAAAAAGAATTATCAATATTTCTACGAGAATTCCACCCAATTATAAAAACACAAATTGCGATGCTAATTGATATCAGTTCAGCAATAGTATGAAAGAGAAGATAACTGTATAAACTTGTTAGATAGGTGCCGAATATTATTAAAACTAATATTATTAGTTCCCCAAACGGAAATGTTCCTTTAGAATCCTCCATAATTATTTCCTTTTTTTATTTTAATTTAATAAATAAAAAATCGCTTGAATATATTTATGATTAAGCTTATTAAAAAATTTTTAATTTGACGTATTTCAAATTGTGATCTTAAGCACTTTAAAATTTAAAAAAAAAGATTAGACAATATTTATTAAATTTAGATTAAAAAATGCTAGATCTAATAATAAATTTTACGAAATAATAGAAAAAAATTATCATTGATTATAATTTCATTTTTGATATTTATTCATTTTTCATTATCAAGTTCATTTTTTGGCTTATAATTTCAGCATAAAAAGAAATCATTCCTAAATTTGAGCGAGAATTTGTTACCAAGATAAGGACTAATCGACTTGTGATTGGACTAAGAATTAATGAGATATCTTCTGCCTGCAACATCATAATTTTGATATCCCCAGCTTTTAAAGATTTGAGTGAATCTTCATTTATTCGGTAAATGGTTGTTGCAATAATTTTCAATAATTCATTAGAGGCTCGAGTAGAAAAAGCCGAAATAATTAAATCTGCAGCATTAATATCTACAACTGCTGCAGCTTCCAGAGTTCGGTCTAACTTCCCCAAATTATTTAATTCAATAGTCATTTTTTCTTTTATCTTGTCTGAAATATAGAATTTTTCTATTTTATCATCTTGGACAGTGGTAATAGGGGATTGTTCATTTATATCTTGGCTTACGGGTTTCTGGGAAGGAGATACAGATTTTTCATCTACCTTTTTTTCTGAAAGGGATCTCATCGTATTAAAGAGAAAAGAACTCTTTTGGGAAATATTTTCAATTAACACGGGTCTTGATGCAATTATTTCTTTTTCGATGCTTGTTGGTTTTAATGATGCACCACAAGTTATGCAAAATCTACTCCCTTCCTCATTTTGACTTCCGCATTGTCTACAGATTATTATAGATATACAAAATCCATCCTTACATCATATTAACATTTATGTCGATTATTTTATTAATTAGATTAATTAGAGAAAATCTCATTATTTGTATTAATATGTATTTATATAAAATTTGAAGCTTTTATTTTCTACTTGTTTTATTTATAAAGGATGCAAAAGCTTTTTTATTTTTGATTTCTTTTTGTTTAACGCAAATTTGAAATTGGCGAAAAATATGGGTAGATTTATTCCAACTAATTTACCGCTTTTAAATAATGAAGAGGTAAAAATTGCAAAGGAAGTTCTTGAAAGTGGGCTTCTTACACAAAAAGCAGGTCTTGGAGAACATACTAAGAAATTTGAATCACTTTTCGCTGAATATACGGGTACAAAATATGCCATTGCAGTGAATTCTGGATCTGCAGCAATTCATGCTGCTTTATTAGCATTAAATTTACCTAGAGATTCAGAAATTATAACAACACCTTTTAGTTTTGTTGCAACAGCGAGTATGGGATTACATGTTGGTGCTAAAGTCATTTTTGCTGATATTACTCCTGAAACTTACAATATCGATGTCGAAAAAATAAAATTAGTCTATTCAAAAAAGACCAAAGTAATTATTCCTGTTCATTTATACGGACATCCAGTTGATATGGATCCATTAATGGAATTTGCTACAGAAAAAGATTTAGTAGTTATTGAAGATGCTTGTCAAGCTCACGGCGCGGAGTATAAAGGGATAAAAGTAGGGTCCATCGGAGATGTTGGAGCGTTTAGTTTTTATCCTTCAAAAAACATGACAACAATTGGTGAAGGCGGTATGATAACTACGAACAATGATGACTTAGCTCAAAAAATCAGTGAAGTTAGAAATCACGGTGAATCAAAAGACTATGAAACAGTTCGTTTAGGTCATAATTTTCGCATGCCCGAAGTTTCTTCAGCTATCGGGACAGTTCAGATTAAAAAATTGCCAGAATTTATTAAAACCAGAACAAAAAACGCAGAATTTCTTAATAGCGTTTTAGAAGATAACCCAATAATAAAACCACCAGTAGTAAAAGATTATTGTACTCAACATGCATGGTATTTATACACGGTCACTTTTAAAGACATTGCAAAAAGAGACCCATTCATTGTTAAAATGCAATCTAATAATATTGGAACGGGCATTTATTATTCAACTCCAATTCATTTAATGCCATTATATAAAGAGGAATATGGTTACAAGGGAGGAGAATATCCTCAAGCAGAACAAGCCTGTAAAGAAGTATTATCAATTCCAGTTAATCCAACCTTAAAAAAAGATGAATTGGAATTAATTAAAGATAAAATAGTTGAATTTACAAATGAAAACGTTACCAATAAACTCCCGCCAGCGAAACCTGCACCTAAATAGATTTTTTTTGTTTATCTAACTTTTCTTTTAAAATTTTATTTGTTAATTCAGGATTAGCTCGACTTTTTGTCTTTTTCATGACTTTCCCTACAAAAAATCGAATCGCTTTTTCGTTTTGTAAAGCATCCTGAACTGCTTCGGGATATTCTAAGAATAAAGTATCAATAATCTCATCAAGCCCTTCAGAAATGGTTATCAGATTTTTTTCTTTAGCGATCTCTGATGGAGCTTTTCCCTCTTTAACCATTTTTGGAACTAATTTTTTAGCGATTTTCGTACTGATATCTCCTGAGTCAATCATTTCCAACATTTCACTCAAATATGAAGGAATGATTTTAGACTCATAAATTTCAATATTCTCTTTATTCAATTCTTTAAGAATGTCATTATTTAACCAATTTGCTATTGCTTTAGGATTGTTATAATCCTTTGCACAATCTTCAAAAAAATCTGCTAAATATTTACTAGAAACTAAGACACTTGCATCATATTCAGATAAATTGAAATCTTTAACAAAGCGTTTTTTTCTTGCATCAGGCAATTCTGGCATTTGTTTTTCTATTTTAGATAACATATCTTCAGAGATAAAAATGGGAGGAAGATCAGGTTCGGGAAAATATCGATAATCTTGTTCCTCTTCTTTGGTTCTTAAAGAAATGGTAATCCTGCTATTTTCATCCCAATGCCTTGTTTCTTGAATGACTTCTTTTTGGATTCTAAACATTTGTTTTTGTCTTGATATCTCAAAGACTAAAGCGCGTTGAGCTTCTTTAAATGATGAAATGTTTTTCACTTCAACGCGATTTCCCCCTTCCAATGAAATATTAGCATCACATCTCATCGAACCTTGAAGACTTAAATCAACACCTAAATGTTCCATTATAGAACGTAACTTCTGAAGAAATAATCTGGCTTCTTCAGGAGATTCCATATCGGGTTCAGTAACTACTTCTAATAGACAAATTCCAGATCTATTATAATCTACTAACGTGTACTTTGATGTTTGGATTGATCCTGATGGATGTACAAGCCTACCAGGATCTTCTTCAATCTGAATTCTAGTGATTTTAATTCGTTTCTTTTTATTTTTTATTTCAATATCAACATAACCGCCTGAAGATATCGCAATTCCACCAGCTTTATCATATTGACTAATTTGAAAATTCTTTGGCATATCGGGATAATAATAATTTTTCCTGAAAAATAACGTATCTTTTGATACTCTAGCATTTAGCGCAAGAGATGCCATGATGCCATATTTAATCGCGTTCCAATTCACAACAGGCAAAGATCCAGGTAAACCAAGACAGACAGGACAAAGAAAAGTGTTGGGTTCTTGACCTCTATAATCTGCATTGCACCCACAAAAAAGTTTAGTCTTTAATACATTTGTTAGTTGAACGTGAATTTCCAATCCTATAATAACTTTAGGTGCTTGCATTAGATTATATTCCTTTTTAATTTAATTCAGGTTTTTTTAAATGAAAATTAGTGTTTTTCTGGAATCCATAAGCTGCTTGAATGATCTTACCTTCCATAAAGTAATCCCCTATTAATTGTAAACCAATAGGGAGACCTTTTTTACTAAATCCAGCAGGAATTGAAATTGCTGGAACTCCTGCTATGTTTATAGGAACTGTACAAATATCTGCCAAGTACATGGAAAGTGGGTCAGAAATCTTTTCTCCTATTTTAAATGCAGGAGTTGGCATGGTTGGCGTAACTAACAAATCACATTTTTTAAACAATTTTTGGAAAGTTTCTTTAATCAAAGTTCTTACTTTTAAAGCTTTTAAATAATAAGCATCATAATAACCAGAGGATAACGCAAAAGTTCCTAACATTATTCTTCGTCTAACCTCAGCTCCAAATCCTTCTGCTCTAATATCAGAATATACTTTATTAAATTCACCCGCATCCTCAAGCCTTAATCCATATCTCATTCCATCAAATCTGGCAAGATTTGAGCTACATTCACACATGGCTATTATATAATAACAAGGAAGAGCGTGTTCTAAATGTTCAATAGATAATTCCTCATAAGTTGCACCAAGTTTTTCATAAGTATCAATCGCATTCCAAATGATTTTAGATACTTCTTTATCAATCCCCTCTCCAAAAAATTCCTTTGGAATTCCCAACTTTAAACCTTTCATATCTTCTTTCAAGAATGTTAGATAATCTGGATGTTTTTGATTAATAGTCGTACTATCCATTTCGTCATACCCGACTATGACATTTAAAAGTAAAGCTAAATCCTCGATATCCTTCGTCAGTGGGCCAATTTGTTCCAAGCTACAAGCATAACTAACGAGACCGTATCTAGAGATCAAGCCGTAAGTAGTTTTTATTCCAGAAATACCACAAAAACTCGCAGGACATCTAACAGATCCGCCAGTATCGCTGCCTAAAGCTAAAATTGATTCATTTGCAGCAATAACTGCTGCACTTCCTCCAGAGGATCCACCAGGAACATGATCTAAGTCCCATGGATTATGAGTAACACCATAATAACAAGATTCGGTGCTACTGCCCATTGCAAATTCGTCCATGGAAGTTTTACCAATAATAATACCATTTTCCTTTTTAATACGATCAATAACTGTTGCATCATAAGGTGATATGTAATTCTTTAAGATTTTAGATCCACATGTCGTTGCAGTTTCAAAGACATTCATATTATCTTTTATAGCAATCGGAATACCAAACAATTTTCCTTTCTTATTATTAATTTTCTGGAGTTTTTCTGCTTCTATCAGTGCTTTTTCCTTTCTAAGAGATATAAAGCCCTTTATTTTATCTTCTACTTTCTCAATTCTTTCAAACATTGATTGAATTATTTCAGTAATAGCTAACCCGTCATTTTTTATTAAATCTAATAACTCATGAGCTGTTAAATTGAAATAATCCATTTTACATAAATCCTTACTCATTCATTTTAGGAGCAACTATAAAATTTTTCTCCTTTTTTGGGACATTATCAAATATAAGTTTTGAAGATAGGCATTCTTTTATATTATCAGAACGAAATACATTTTTTATATCAATAATGTGAAACGTGGGTTTAATATTGGAAGTATCAACTTCATCTAATTTATGAAAAAATTCTAGTATTTGGTTAAATTGATCTAAAAAAAGTAATTTTTCCTCATCTTTCAGATCAATGCGGCATAAATTCGCTATATGTTCAACTTCTTCTTTTGTTATGATTTTATTGATAATCATCACCTTTTCAATTTCCGATCTAGTAAAATTTATCAAGTGATATTATAAAACTTACAGTATCACGATTGATATTAAACTAGTTTTTGACTGACAATTAATATTAAAAAAATAAATAGATAGTTAAATGGCATAAATTTAATCAATTACATGTATATTTTTCTTCTTACACATATCCTTGAATATTTTTGGCCATACACTAACTTCGACTTCACCAAGATGTGCTTTTTTAAGAATTATCATGAAGGTTCGTGATTGTCCTATGCCTCCCCCAATGCTGAGAGGTATCTGGTTATTAATAATCCCTTGATGATAGGGATATTTAAGAAAATCTAGTTGTCCAGACATCTCTAACTGCAATTTCAGAGTTTCTGCATTGACCCGAATACCCATGGAGGAAAGTTCGTGTCGTCGTTTTGTCACGGGATTCCATACAAGGATATCTCCATTAATACCATAATATTTTTTTCCGTTTTTAGTAATCGTTTCAGTAATCCAATCATCATAATCTGCAGCTCTCATTTCGTGAGGATAACCATCATCAAGAGGATACCCAATTCCGATTATGAAAATTGCTGGATGATCTTGTAATATTGCTGTTTCGCGTTGTTTTCGGGGCAAATCAGGGTATTTATCAAGAATTTCTTCAGCATGCATAAATGTAAGTTTTTCAGGTAGATCAGGATATTTATCAGTCTTTAATTGAGGAAACATTTTTTGTACATGAATCTCAGCACCTTTAATAACCTTCCAAAGCTTAGATACCACATTTTTTAGAAAATCTATGTTTCTTTGTTCTGCAGTTATTGCTAATTCCCAGTCCCATTGAGAAACATAACATGAATGATCGTGATCTAAAAAATAATCCTTACGTACTGCACGCATATCGGTATAAAGACCTTCACCCACTTTCATTCCAAACTGTTTTAATGCCATTCGCTTCCATTTTGTTGCTGCTTGAACAACTTGGGCATCTACGGGATTTTTATTATAGTCATTAGATATATGAAACCCGATGGGAGTTCTAGAGCCATCTCTATCAAGAAAATCATTGATACCACTTTCAGCATCGACTATTAAAGGACATTCAACTCTTATTAGATTGAGTTCTTTGCACAAGTTCTCTTCAATATAATTTTTCACTGTAGTGATTGCAATTTGTGTTTCCTTTGGATTCAATAAAGAATTATAATCAGATGGTAGAATTTTCTCTACATCAGCATAATTACCAATACCTGGACCTGCTAAATCTGCTTTCTTGTCTGACATTTTTTTAACTTCCTTTTTATTCTTAAAAATTTTATTTCTTATGAATTTAATTCTTTTGACTTTATTTCAAATGATTTTACATTATTTAAGAATTTAAATTTAATAGGGATATCATTATAAAATAAATTGATAGATTTAGTTTATTAAATAAAAAAAAAGACACAAAGAGAATCTTATTTTTTTCCTTTAGGACTCATCTTATTGTTTATTTTCCTATCATCATCCTTTTTAATTGTCTTGGGCGATTCCTTTTTTGAAGGAGTATCTGCAACAGATCCCGTTTTGGGTTTATGCAGTTCTAATTTTTTGACTTTTCTATAAAGAAAGAAGTTTAATGCCACTAATGTTATGATAACGGCTGAAATAATCGAAATGAGAAAAATCGTTCCAATTTCTCGAGTATAAGGATTATCTAATGGATTTAAAGGATTGGTTCCTCTGCCAATTTCAACACCATCCAAATATCCATCACCATCCGTGTCAGCAAGCAAAGGATTGGTCCCATAGATTAATTCTAAACCATCATTTAAACCATCCTTATCAGTATCTAAAAGATATGGATTTGTTCCATAATACATGATCTCATCAAAATCTATAATTCCGTCACCATCGGTATCACTTTGATCCCCAATTATGTTATATAGCCATATATTGCCAATCCCCTCATCAGATTTCTGTTTAATTTCCGTATTATCAAAATTTCTCCATATTATATTATAGGAAAAGTAATTAAAATCGCCAGTTACCCTAATTCCAAAGAGCGAATTATTATAAATAAAATTGTATGATATTTGATTTGCGTCACCCGAAACAAATATTCCATTCTCCTTATTTTTAAAAATCTCATTATTTAGAACATCGTTGTTATAACCAGCGAGTAATATTCCATTTTTTGTGTTATTATAAATTTTATTATCATTTATCGAAGATGTATTACATTGAAATTGAAATTCGATTCCATTTTCCAAATTATCATAAATTGAATTGTTCATTATAGTGTTATTTACAGAATTGATGAAGTACAATCCATTTTTAGAATTATTGAATATATGGTTACTAGTCAAATTTACATTATTACTTACACTTGATATTATAATTCCATATTCGTTATTATTATATATCAAATTATTAGTACACCTACAATTGTTACCAGATATTACAAATCCTTTCTTATCATTATCGAAGATGCAATTATTGTTAAATGAGACATTGTTACTTGTCATACAATAGATACCATTTCCTGTACAATCAGAGATTGAATTATCATTAACCGTTATGTTATTGGAATTAGAAATAGTAATACCATGCACTTCAATCCCGTTCATATCGTATATGATGTTTTGAGTCAAATTATTGAAATCAGAATTAACAATATAAATACAATACAACGAATTTTTTAAAAAAATGTTATTAAAAACAAGATTATATTCACAATAATCGTATAAAAATAAAGAATTAAAACTGAAATTAACGAAATTGTTTATTATAGCGTTATCTTTGGATTGATAATCAAGACGGATTCCAAAATAGGCATCATAACAGTGATTATTAGAAATATTATTATGAGATGATTGATTAAGGTAAATAGATTTTTCAGTATCATCGATATAGTTAGAAGATATTATATTATTACTCGATCGATTCAAACATACACCTTCACTATCAGTATTTTCAATTGTATTGTTATAAATAATACCATTAATAACATTCTCGAGTATTATTCCACCTTTGGACGCATCCATATTATAAATAGTGCAATTTATTATCTTGAAATAATCTGTCGTATCTTTTATAAATATCCCATGAGTTCCTTTGCCGTTTGCATTGATAACTAAATTCTGAATTATCCATGGATCGTTAGAAGTTCCCGATCCACCCCCATTCGCATGACTTGAAAAATTATTATTATGCGTGATGTTAATAGGATCATCCGCTTTAATAAACAATTCAATATCATTCTGATTTTTATACTCAAATTGATTTTGTGAATGTAAAAATAATGGAAATAAGAAGATTGTTAATAGTATTATTGATAATATTATAAATTTTAATTTTATTTTCAAGGAACATCCACCCCAATAAAAACTACTACACAATAGAAAAAGTACTATAAAAAAATAGGGGAAGAAATTTGATAATTAGGTTCTTCGCACTCTTGGATTATAAAACAGTGACATTTCATTACCAATAGGTTGAAAGACGTAATCCTTTTTCTTATAAGCCTCATATAATGCTTTGATATTTTTTTCAATATCTTCTAAGAATTTACAAGAAGCAGCAAAAAGGATTAATGTTTGTCTGAATATTCTGTTCCCTGCTAATTCTTTGTCTTTGATTTTAACAACCCATTTGCCACCGATATCAATTACTTTTCCATCCACTAATGCAACTTCTTTTTCAGTCCTAGCATCCTCTACCCTAAAATCAAGTCCCCAACTAGCTCCTTTTTTTTCAATTTCAAAAAACCTGATATTATTACCATCATCTGAAATTAATGGAAACATGTAACGCGCTCCCTTTCTAGTATGGGCACGGATTAATTTATAATTAAACTTATATCGTGGTATAATTAAAATAAAAACAGGCATTACATCTCTTTCACCAATAGTAAGTAATAAAGATTCTGTTAAACTTAATTCAAGAGAGCCAGTCCATTTTCCACCTTTCCCATCTTTCAGATCGGTGAAAGTTTTTATAACTAATCGCTTATTCAAATCAGCATTTTCGCCAAACTTTTTATTTAATGGACTTTCGGGATCTTCAGTATCCCAAAACCCTTGGTTCAATCCAATTACTTGAGCGTTTTCCTTTTCTTTCTTATATTTAACGATACCTCGAATTTCCATGGTTTTAGAAAATTGTCTTGATGCAGCTTGCCATTGTGCAGCTTGCTTTATGCCAACAGTTTGACCATGTGCTTTTGTTTTCCAAAAATTAACTTCTATTTCCTCCACAACTTGTGCTTGTTCTTCTGCCATGTCTTCTTCGTCTATAAAATCTTCTTGTGAAAATTCATCACTCATATTAAATCAACTCATTAATTACGAGATTTAAAATATTATTAATTATATATATTGAATCAAGTTAAATTTCTTTTCAAAGGACATTGATTAAAATTTATTGTTATTTTAGAAATAATACTCTTGAAGAATTTTTGATAGGATGATAATTTTAATAGAAGATAATGAATGATGCAAATATTTTAAATAATGGTAAAGAACGCGATACGCCCTCAAAATTTGTTAATATATATTCGCTAATTATTTTTTTTATCTTCTCTTATACAATGATTTCTATTGCTGTATTTTTATTATTCTTTTTTAAAATCCCATTTAATTTATTTTGAATCTTATCTGAATGGAGCCCAACGATTTCCACCATAATTGTATCAGGAATGATTGGAGGTTGGACTGAAATTAAAAAATTACTAAGTGGATTTTTAAAATGGAAATTGCCTGTCATTTGGTATTTATTTGCATTCTTAATTTTAATTTTGATATGGCTTTTGTGGTTAGTTATCTTGATTTATTACCGGATATGGTATTTTATATCGGTGCCAGGATTGGAATAGGAATATATTTAATAATTGTCATCATCTACGCAGGTCCTAAAAAACTCTCAAAAAAATCCGACTCCGAAATGCTATTTTTTAAATGTAAATTTGAATATTTTATTAAAAAAAAATTATTTGTTTACAAAAAGATTTTCTCCTCTAAAGATATTAAATAAAGATATGGCGTTGATAATATTAAATTAAAGGGGTTCGATAAGTTTCGGAAGAAATTGCCAGTATTGGATGGGAAGCGTATTGTATTATTGCCAATATTTATAATTATTTGCATATTTTTAGCTTTTCTCATTCTTTTTGGCTTTATTAATCTTTCGATTTTTATAACACCCTACTCAGGAAGCAATGTAGTAAGTTGGATTTTCCCTATTCTCGGTGTTATATTAATTGAATTTGGTGGTTTATTTTTAGTGTTCCAAATGTGGTTCTGGAGAGATCGATTAAAAGCTAAATATCAAGAAATGTCTTATCAGCGAATTTTTTTCATAGGATTTGCTGGAATTTTATTTATGATTAGCGTCAGTTTTTTTAACATTATTCCATTAATTTTAATTCAATCTTATATAAATTCTGCTCAAATATTATCTTATTTAATCCAGCCAATCTCTAAATTTTTATTTAATGATACTTGGATTTTTGATCTCTTCCGAATCGTAATTGGACTTATCATTGTTTTTCTTGGATTTGGAATTTTGGCAAGAGCATTCTTAACTTTTGGAGTTGATTACATGACTCTCGTATATTTATATTTTCCTGAAGAAAGTGCAATTCAAGAACATAAAATTTATTCGATATTGCGCCATCCAACTTACGCTGGACTAATTTATATTAGTTTTGCAGGGATATTAATTCAATTTTCTATTTATTCACTCCTCTTCTTTATATTTTATCTCATAGGATTTGAACTTCATATCCAAAAAGTTGAAGAAAAAGAATTAATTCAACGATTTGGGGAATCCTTTAAGAATTATCGTCAACAAGTTCCTGCACTCTTCGTGCGTCCAAGTCAATGGGGTCTCTTTTTCAAGTTGCTTATAGGAAAAAAATAGTTTTTTTCACTTTAATTAACTATTTAAAATTATTTGGAAAAATAGAGAAAAAAAAGAAATTATTGATTAAAAGATTGAACCCTAATTCCTCGAATCTTGTGTCCCTTATAAATGCTATAGAGCAATATCAAAGAGCATATGGAAAATATCATGAATAATATTTCAAAGCCGGGAATTGGAGGTGCAGGAGGATTTTCTTGTTGAGTTTCTTTTCCTACTATTGCATAGAATGAGAAATGATCAAGATAGAATTCTACATACCCCTCTATACTATTTATTGTATATGGAGTGATTTCTACCCATTGACCCAGCGTTTCGTTGTAATAAGTAGGTGCCATCTGAGATACAGCGAAAATACCTCGAGTTCCAACTTCTCCATCAGATACGTTAAAATATATTCTAACTATGGCAGGTTCTGCTAAAGTACCTTCAAATGTGAAATTTAGATATAATGATGCTACATCTGATACAGGAGGTATTCCTTGAGGTGGATCCTCGCTTGCATTCATAGAAAAATTTGCTGGTCCTGTAGGAGTAATGTTTAATGTTGTTGCCAACCAACCCCCTGAAGTTCTTCCTGCAATAGGATTTGGTACCCCAGGAATTAGAGAGATACGCGATCCATCTAAGGGTTTATTATAAAAGTCAGGAGTTTGAACCATTCGATCAAATAGGACATATTGTATTGTACACGAAGAGTCAGGCCATACGTCACCATCATGATCAGAATCCCATCGATCACTTTGAGAAACGCCTTCAAAATTTCCAAAAGTATTCTCTGGCTCACCCTTATCAAAAAAAGGCTGGTAAACTTCGTAATTTATATATCTCCCATATCCAAATAATACTCCAATCTGGACATCTTGACCTCTTGTTGCAATATCATCCTTGTCTAAATCCTCAGTATCTAGATGAGAACCCATTGGCACGGCAACTTCAAAGACGTGCAATCCGCGTGCATGAGAGACATTAGAACCATATTGATCCTCTGCCCAAGCTTCAGCACCTATATTTGTAAAATAACCATCATTTGGACCAGAATCGTTTGCACGAACGCACGTTTCGTCTAAATTATCAAGTTGACCGTTATACATTTCATCAAAGTAGATTAAGAATTGATCTGGCAAACATGGATAGGGGGTTAAACCTTTGCCTTTATCATTCCAAGTAGAATTCCCAGATTTGTGTCCTGTTATGTTATCATATAAAGCAGTTATTCGTTGACCAGCATATGATAAAGGGATAGAATCATTCAAAGTTAAGCTAGGTGTCCAATTAAGGTCCAACGCGAATAATTTGTGCGTAAAATTATGCTTTAGATACAGGAATGCAGCAAAATTATAATAATTGCCCAATGTATACATTGCAGAAAAATTAAAGCAGATTATTTCAACTCGTGCATCAGACCATTCGTTCCATCCATTTGAGTTCAAAATCCCATCAATTATTACTGTTTCGTTTCCAAATGGCATCATCCAGTTAACATTATCATAATAAAGCTCATTTAATTGCCCGTTTATTCCCATTAAACAATTTTCTTTAACGAAAATGTTCGATAAGGGCATAAAAGATAAAAAAAACAAAATGATTAGGCACATCAAGAGAATTTTCTTCATTTTTTTCAAACCTAAACCGCCTCTAATTTGATTTATTAATAATTAAAAAATTGTATGTTACGTATTAGCTCACTATTAAAATAATTTTTGTTAAAGTATAATGATTAAATACAAACAAAACTTATTTTTTTAATAAATTTTAAAAAAAAATATATTTTACTTCAGTTTTGAAGAACCCTTTAGGAAATAGGAGTGAAATAGATTTATTATTTCTTAATTTTATGATAATTCAGTAATTTATGATTGATTTTTTTTTATTTATCAAAAATTTTTTAATTCTACTTACTTATTTTTTAAACAACAACTTTTAGAGAAAGGATTTAAATGACGCATAAATTTTCAGAAATCCCTGACGATATAAAATCAAAACCCGCACTTCCATTATACAATCATCTTTGGCCTATTTTCAAGAAACTAGGTTGGGAAGTATATGATGATGCTGCGGGTAGATTGGGTCCTTTAGTTTATGATTTAATGAAGTTACGCTTAGACGAATCAATAAATGTTTGTAAAGCCGTGATGGAAGGAAGTTTACCTGAACCGGAAAAAACTATGGTATTTATGCTTCATCCACCAATTGTTAGCACGAAAACTGATTTAATGCAAGGAACGATGAAATTGTTATACGGGGAGAGTATGGACTGTAGTTTTCAAATTGTAAATGAAAATACTAATGAAATTTTCTTTGTTTTTAATGCTCATTTGGAGGATGGAATTCCGGTTGATTGGTGGATAGTTGGTATTGATGATGATATTATGGAGAGGAGACATATAAAATTAGGCACTAAATTGCGCCAGATTCCAAAGAAAGCTAAGGATTTTACCAATTCTGGAATAAAAACAATTGAGGTTTTGGAGGATATTCGAAATGAAAGGACGCCTCAATGGGGTACTTCTGCTTATATTGGAGCGATATCTTGGTTATGCGCTGCTGTAAATATAATATTTGAAACGTCTTGTTATGAATCACACGGATTATTTCATGATGCAGTAAATGCAAAACGATTATTTGGGCAATCAGATTTTCTGGCAGGATTTACTCCTTGGCCTCCCTTGTTACGAACAATGTTTATGATGTCACGTTCAAATTATATTTTAAGAGCAGCAGGATTATTTTCTAATTTGCAATTATTTATCGTCACGCTTCATGAACAATCTAGAGAATGGTTGAAGGAAAATTTTCCAGAATTTTTTACTATCGGTTTTAAGGAGCAACAATTTGATAGAGGAATTCCGTTACCAAGTCAAACCATAGAAGTAAAAATACCAGATATCAAAAAATCCGTAAAAAATGATGATTTTAAAGATTGGGATTTCAAGTGGCCAGAAGGGAATTTCATCCAGCTTGAAGATATGGGATTAAATACTCCTGAAGAGGCACTAGATGGTGTTCTTTTAGATATTACACATCATAATCCTCCTAACACCAAAGTAACCCCCAACAATGTAGTCTCGAGAGGTATGGGAAAAAATACAAAATTTTTAAAATGAAATTTTAAATTTCAATTAATAAAATATTCTTAATTAGAGGTAAATAATTTTGAGTGCAAAAAGTAAATCAATGAAATCAAAAAAAGGTTTAGATGAGACCCTTTATGAGGAACTAATCCTACACGCAATAGAGAAAGAGCCCCGACGACCAAGAACAATAGTAAGAATTATAAAAGGCGTTTTATCACAAAATCAAGTAGTACAAATTCTGAATCAATTAGAAAAGAAAAATAAAGTTCAACGAAATTCTACTAAAGCTTGGATTAAGGTTTAATTACAATCGCTCATAAACCCATTTAAATAAATTAAAAAATTTCTTTATTTTTACTTCAGGTAATTTGAATAAATTAAGTATTTCGATGTGAGTTGGAAAATTATTTGACTCTAATTTTATTTTAAATTGCTCATTATATTTTGGAATCATTTCATCATTAACTTTATTCCAAAGCCAGCTTTTTAATCGGTCAACTTTTGCTTCATCAGATTTTATTGGATAAAATTGGATAAAAAGAGTCCCTATTTCAGAAACTATTAAATTATCATATCTCAATTCCTCGATCATCTTCTTAAAAAGCTTAATACTCATTCCATTAATCGAGGAATCGTCACCCATTCCTTAAACACCTTCAAATCGTAATAAATAAATGAATAAAAATATTGCTCCTCATAAATTTTTTTAATTCAACTCATACATTCAAATGATTTTTTATCTAAATACTAATAAAAATATTAAATCAAAAATTTAATTAATAAATGAATGAAGAATAAATTAACTAATTATTTAAGTAGCGTGCTCAAATGGATTATTATGTCAACATTAAGGGACAAAGAGTAAAAGTTCCACAATTTTCTAGTGGGAAATGCTATTTAGGCTTAGATAGAAAATCCAATATAGAGTTTGAGACGTTTGATGAGATAACGGGGCTTGATCAAATTCCTCGACTAGTTGAAATCTCCATTACGGGTATTCCAGTTACAAAAATTTCCAATTTAGAAAAACTTCATGAACTTAAAAACCTTGAATTAATAGGCAATAAAATACTCAAACTATCTGGTCTAGAATCTCTTTCATCTCTCATTGATTTAAAAATTGAAGAAAATTTGATAAAAAAAATTGAGGGATTAGAAAATCTGAATAATTTGAAATATTTGAGCTTAAGTGGCAATCGAATTACTAAAATTGAAGGGCTAGAAAAGTTAAAAAAAATTAAAATTTTATATTTGGCTGGTAATAGGATAACAAAAATCGAAGGTCTCAAAGATTTAAAAGATTTAGATGTAATATACTTTAATATGAACAATATCTCAAAAATTGAAAACGTTAATCAACTTTCAGACTTGAGTACTCTAGATTTTACTGATAATAAAATATTAAGATTAGAGAATTTGGCAGGTTTAGATAATTTAGTGCAATTAAGAATAGGAAAAAATGACATCGATAGTTTGGAAGGGATCGACGTGTTACCTTCTTTAAGACATCTTGATGTTCGAGATACTCAAATAAGCTCATTAAAGCCCTTATATAAACATCCGAATAGCGGTCGTCTTACTATTACTGACGAGCAGTTTAGTGATCAAGAAATTTCCGCTTTCAAGAAAAACTGTCCGAATTGGATGATTGATTACGAATTAAGTTTAAATGAGTTTGATTAATCCATTAATTTTATATAGTCATCGATAGGATACCAATCCCTTTTTTTATCCAGTTTTCTTAAAAGATCAAATGTTAGTGAATATAATGGATTCTTACGTAAATTAAGTTACTTCATAAAATTAAATTAACTCTCTCAATTTGATATTAAAATAAACTAAATCATTTAATTAAGATTATTAAATTGTTATAATTTTTTAAATTTGTATTCGTAAAGAAAAAAATTATTTTCCAAAACCTTTTGAGATTATGTTTTTTGGAGAAATTTTTTGTTTTTTTTCAAATTCTTCGGATATATCTGTATAATATCCAATAAAGTAATCTGATTCCATTAGATTCAGATTTTTTTTATTAACATGACTCCCCTTGGGAAATTCTCGAGTTAGCTCTTCTTTATTATTAATCAATGCAGAAACATTTATCGATGATTCCATACTCATTTTCGGGGTAGGGATGCCTTGTTCCCACATTTTTAATAATATGGGTTCGTAAATCTCTGGAAAGTCTTTTTTTATCCAAGCGATCATTTCATCTTCAATTTGATGAAGCGCTAAATTTCGTCCGGCACTTAATTTTCCGAGAGTCCTTATTTCACTATATCTACTACTCATAATTAAGCTTTTAACAAACGGAAAGTTGGGATAAGATATTATTGAAGGTTCAGGGAATTTATAATACGTTTTCGTGTTAAATCCATCCCAAAAAAAACCAAGATTTTCGTAATTTGAAAGTTCTAAAAGATTATTTAAATAATTTGATAAATTAATAAAGAATAAGGAATTAAAAGAACTTGTATATTCTAAAGTTTCTTTTTCCTTCTTTTCTTTTAAAAACCTTTGTATTATTCTACTCGTTTTTATTACAGATTTGGTTAAATTATATGCTTCCTTTAAAGGAATTTTAATTGTTCTATCTTTTTCTTTGAAAATATCTGTTAAAAAGTTAAATTCGGTTAAAATCCCTTGTTCTAAATGTGTCTCATATCCAAATTTTAGATCCATTGATAGATCATTTACTAAAATCGTTGTGAAATTTATTGAGTTGCCATATAACAAATTAATTAAACCGTTTTTTAAGTCCATTTTACAAGATAAAAACAAGGGATGGAAAAAATCCATTTTTATTTTAGCCATATCAGGTTCAATTTTTTTTTCTAACAGTTGTTTTGAATTATAAAACATCCTATCTAATCGAATTTGTAAAAAATTCCGAAGATTTGAACTTAAATCTAAAAAAAGTTCTTCTAAATAATTGAAACCAAGAAGCTTAAATATCTTATATACGTGAGGTGAAATAAGTAAATTTTCTTTATTAAAATAAATTAAATCCGAATATTGATTATCTTGGACTACTTTGTTCACCTTCACATAATAATTATATCATTTTAAATTCTTTATATTAATTATAACAAAAATTTAAACACGTTTCATTATAAATGTTATAGCAAGTTCGATAATTATGAAGTAACAGCAGATTTTCTATAAATTGTTCTTTTTTAATTTTATTGAAACACATGGATGAGCACGTTTTTACGTGCTCAGTTATCACTCCCAAAATATTTGGCATGTATCTCCCGATTTGATGCTATTTATAATATGTAGAAATACAAATAATAGAATATGCTACCTTTATTAACGACATTTGTATTTTACTGTTATCATTAATTTTTTTTTAGTTTAAAAAGAGTTTGAAATTAAAGCATTAGATATTACGATTAAATCTATTAATGAATTGTTTTTGATTATAATTTTTAATGAATTTATCAACAAAATATTTGATATCTTTATCTGTCCACTTAATAGGAATATTATCACGAAGTATCTGAAATAATTCATAAGCAATTGATTCGCTATCGCTCGAATTTATGGTCATGCAAACAATTAAATTCCTATTTGTTGATTTAAAAAGGATTGTTTTAGAATTTTTTCCTATAATAATTTTAAATTTATCATCTTCAAATTTCCCGGTTCTTTCTTTTACAAACTCAATCAAGGTAACCGAAAAATTAATTTTTTCTCGTAGATCGGGGATTTCTTTTTTCAACTTTTTTTCATAAACTAATTTTCCATCAAATCTATAAATTTTGATATTTATTATACTTAATTGAACATCCAAAATATTTTCTGTTAGATTTTCAAAAAACCATTGAATTGCATCACTTATACCAATTCCTTTAGAGACACTCGTTTCAAATAATCCAATTTTCAGATCTGAAATTCGTTCCAATTCAAATAAGTCATGGACTTCAATTTTTTTAACCGTATTATCTAAATCTTGTTTATTTAGTAGAATTAAAATTGGTTTAATCGGAACATATTTGTTTAGAATCTCCCAAAATACTAATTTTGATTCATATAATTTAGATTTATCATTTGCATCAATAACAAATACCAAACTCATGTCAGGAAATATGACATTGCTCCACATATAGTCTCTAAATACTTTTTGACCACCTATATCATATAATTTAAGCTCAATATGGGGAAGTTTTATGACTTCAATTGAAACACCACTAGTTGGAATAGTCTGTGTCATAAAACCTGTAATAATATAATTTATAATTGATGTTTTTCCTGCATTTTCCAATCCTAAAAAAACTAGATTTTCAACTATATTTTTATCAAGAAGATTAGAAATCTTCGCTAACCACTCCATTTATTTCACTATTTAGGAGAAGCATAATCTTTGAGTTCATTAACAACAAAGTCTTCTAAAATTTGGTTTGCATTCTCGAGACCTTTCTCAATAATTTGATTTAAAAGTTTATGGAGCAGCTTCATGGCTAAATCTTCATTGTCAGATATATTTAGAACTATTGCACCAACGAGTTCTTTGATTTGTTGGAAAACTACTTTATATTTACCCATAGTTATAGTATCGAGGCTTTGATTAGTTATTTGTGATGCAAATGTATTTATTGCTGATAAAAAACCTGATGCTAATTCAACTTCTTCAAAGACTTTACTTTTTGACACTATAGGAATTCCTCCTCTATTAAAGATTAAAATATCATGAGTTGTTAGTTCTTTTTGAATCTTTTCTCCTGTTAAGCGCTCATATAACCAAAGAAAGGATTCTTTGAGACCTTTGCCAGTAACAGCAGATGTCCCCTCCAAATGCCACATTCGATTTGATAGGTTTATAAGATCAAAATTCTTTAAAATTTCGTCAGTTGTCATGCAATCCTTTATATCTTGTTTATTTGCTAAAACCAAAATTGGTAATGTCGGGCTAATATACTTTAATGATTCAAAAAGTTCTCTTTTTGCTTCTTCTACTCGTTCACGATCTGTCGAATCAAGAACAAAGATTAATGAGTTTGATTTATCTATAACGCCACCCCAAAACTGTCTGAAAACTTTTTGACCACCAAGATCACACATGTTTATTTCTAGATTTTTTAATTTGAATCTCTCATAATTCACACCCATTGTTGGAACAGTCTCAGTGGATTTACCTGTTATTAAAAAATTTAATATGGATGTCTTTCCAGCAGCATCCAAACCACAAATAACAAGATTTACCTTTTTTTTTGATTTTTTGAAAATTTTTCTTAAAAATGACATTTTTTTCTCCTTTTCTTACTATAATTAGGAAAAATAATTTATTTACCGAATATTCTCTTCTATCCAAGTTTTTTCTTCTTTTTTTCGTTGAAATATCTTATCGAATATTCCAAAATTACCTATAAATAATATAATCCAAGCAGATAAATACAAGAAGCCTGTATTATCACCGAGATAACGTGTGATAGGACCTGTAATAAGCATTATTCCTAAGAATATCACGAAACCCAAACTTTTCCCATCTTTATTTTTTATCGCTAAATATAGGAATAAGCATAATGTTGGTATTGTATAAATAATTAAAGTAATCATTCTTACAATTAGGAAGATTTCCTCTTGAATTAAGATCCCTAATATCATTAATTCGAAAGAAACAGTGAAAGGTATAAGATATAGGATTTTAACTTCTAAAATATAAAGAGATATTGTCAATAAGTACGCTAACATATATATTAAAATTGTAGTTATTAATGTAGTACCATTCCAATAAAGTAATTGTACAGTATGTAATTCAAATAATTCGATAAAAAAATAAAGTAAAGCCATAGATACTAAAAATACAAAAAATCCTGTTAATAATATCGTTAAAATATTTTTTCTTTCTCTATATGTCAAATATAATTTTACTGATAAAATAGCTGATAAACCTGCATTAATTAATTGAGCAATCGCCATTATCCCGAAAGCCATGCTACCACATACTCTTTGTTCCGTTAATTCGTTTAGTATGAGAATTTTTTATTTTTTTTAGATTATCTTTACTTATTTCTATCTTTAATGTGGTTGTTTTTGTAATTTTGATTTCTGTTTTTCCGTCATTTAATGTACTGTATATCCGTGAAATTAAGGCTACAAGAGTTTTTGAATTTAATTCTCGGAACTCCTTTAATTGTTGAATAATTGATTCAAAAATCTTCTTAAAGTGATGTGGATTTAATTCATCTGATGAAATAGCTCCACATATAGAAAATAGGTCAGGTCTTTTTCCTTCTTGTTCTTGAATTGTAAAAATATAACTAGCAATTACTAACTCTTCTTTAAATAAAAAGGTCGAGAATTCTCCATCTTTAGCATTTAGCGGAATAGACTTCAATGCAATAGTTTTCAAATCATTTTCTGTGAAAAATTGCGATGGATGACTAGCAATTATCTCTGGACCCGCGGGATTCATTTTATTAATTGATATATTAAACAAATTATTTATCCTCCAAATTTCAATATATTCCAAAATTTTGATTAAGAATACCAGATATTCTTAAACTAAAATATTGTCATAAACACATATTAGATGAGAAAAGCATCCTTTAAGTATATGATGAGTTTTTTTATGACATCTTTACTATATTGATCACATATGTATATAAAAAGATAGATTTTTGTCCTTTTTTATAAATTTGAATACAAATTTAATAATGAATTATAGATTAGATATAATTTAATTTCCAAAGAAGAGATAATTACTAATATTTTAATAGTTAAATTAAGTGAAAATAATTCGTAAAAAACTATTTATTTTTTGCTTTTTTTAAAAAAATCTTCTTTTTTTTTTCATAATTTTCTATTTGTTGGGGATTTGAGATTTTAAACTTGTAATAGAAGAACAAGATGGCAAATATTAGTAAAAGAATAGGAAAAACATTTAATGCATAAATCCATGGACCTAATATCAAGCCATAACTTGCAGCCATTAAATTCAAATTTGATATGGTGCCATAAACATTTATGGAAACAAACCCGAGTATTAATACAATTGTAATCAGAAAAATCCAACCTAAATATGCTCTTGGACGTAATTTTAAAATTTTTTTATCATAATAACATGGCAAACAAAGTTCTAAACGAATATAATAACGATATTCTGAGGTGCCTCGCTTTTCTTGATATGCATGCAAGCACTCTGGACAAATTACTTTATTGCAATTGTCACATTTATGCGTTCCCTTCCTATCTGGATGATAATAACACTCTGAACCCATGGCAATCCCAATCATGTTATTATTCTACTGAAACATTAATCTTTTTGATGAGGAAATATAGTTATTTTTTTTGTTTATTCAACCGTTGATACATCTTCTTGTTATTTTTATAAGAATTAACAAACTCTTCAAATAAATTATCATATATTTTTCTATTACTTGAATCAGGTTCATAAATATTTGAATATTTAATATATTTTGGGATGTCATCAAAGTTGATATAACCTAAACCGACCGAAGCAATAAAAGCAGCTCCTCGTGCATTTGCTTGAATGGGATCTTTAACTTGCTTTATTTTCTTATTTAAAACATCTGAAAATATTTGGCACCAAATATTAGATATAGCTCCACCTCCGATAATATTAATTGGATCAAGCCTTTGATTATTGCAAAATTTTTCCAGATAATATAATAACCAGCGACAATTAAATGCAACACCTTCGAAGATCGCTCTTATAATTTCAGCTCTTGTTGTCTTAAGTGAAATGTTCATAAGGGCGCCGCGGACAGTTGAGTCTTCAATTGGAGTTCTTTCACCATATAAATGTGGTGTAAAAATTAATTTATTGCAACCAGCAGGAACCTGTTCAACTATTTTATCAAATATCTTATAAACATTAGGAACTTGTTCTTCAATTAATAATTCATCCTTATGATAAAGAATATTATCTCTAAGAAAAGATAAGCATCCACCTGCAACTTCTTGTTCGTTTCCAACAAAATATCGATTTGGTATTGGAGAAGGAACAGATGCTATTTTATGAAATATGTCAGTTTTCTTAAATGGGACATGACATGTGAGCCAGCTTGAAGTTCCAATATATATATGAGGTTCATAATCCCTCACAGCTCCGGAACCAATCACCGCAGATGGAACATCTGGTGAACCCATAATTACTTTAACTTTTTTTTCTAAACCAATTTCGTCAGCAACTTCTGGAGATATCACGCCCAAAACATCTGTCGCGTGCTTAAGATTTGGTAATTTAGCTTTATCGATTTTCATCTTTTTAATTATACCATCATGATAATGTATGTTGTTTAAATCACGAATATCGGTACACCAATGTAAATGAATTGAATCAAATGATGCAGCGAATTTACCTGTGAATTTTAAATTTAAATAATCTTTACATTCAAGGAATTTATACGTCTTTTTGTAAACTTCAGGAATTTCATACTTAAGAAATAATATATGAGCAATTGGATCCTTACCTGCTCCACCTGGTCCACCACCAGTTGCTCTAAGAAATCTTATTATATTTGTAATTCCATAACCTTCTATCTTTATGAGCCCTCCCCCTAATTTTTTTACGTGTGGTGCACCCCGAGTATCCATCCAAATTATTGCTCTATGTAAATGATTCCCATCTTTATCTAGAGCTACAGTTCCACTCCATTGTGATGAACAGCAAATTCCAACTATATCTTCAACAGGTACTAGATCTTTATCAATCAGCCGTTTTGATGTTGTTAATATAGCATTCCACCATTCATCAGGGTCTTGTTCTGCACCACCGTTATCAAAAAGATATAGAGGAGTCTCTTGAAATTCAAAGTCAATAACATCACCGTGTATGGATACGATAGCTGCTTTGGAACCAGATGTTCCATGGTCATGAGCTAAAATATATTTCATTTTTTCAGATTTCATTTTGAAATATCCTCAAAAAATAAGGAAAGAATGATTATTGGTTTAAACGCCTATACATTTTCTTATTATTTTTATAAATAAGTTGGAATTCCTCAAATAATTCATCATAAATCTTTCGATTCTTAGGATTAGGTATATACACGTTTTTTATTTCAATATATTTAGCAATATCATCCCATTTGATATATCCTAAACCTACTGACGCAATAAAAGCTGCCCCTCTAGCATTAGCTTGAATTGGATCTTTAACTTGTTTTATGGTTCTATTGAGTACATCAGCATAAATTTGGCACCAAATATTTGAATTTGCACCACCACCTATCATGTTTATAGGATTCAATCGCATTTTTACAAAATCTTTTTCAATGTATTTCAAGATCCAACGACTATTAAATGCAACACCTTCGAATATAGCACGGATCATATCAGCACGAGTAGTTTTTAATGATATGTTCATTAGAGAACCACGAACCGTATGATCTTCGATTGGACATCGTTCTCCGTATAACCAAGGAGTAAATATTAATTTATTACTTCCAGCAGGAACTTGCTCAACTATTTTATCAAATATTTTATAGACATCAGGAACTTCTTCTTCTTGTAATAATTCATCTTTGTGATACAATAGGTTATCTCTCAGAAAAGAAAGACAAGCACCAGCAGTTTCTTGCTCAGAAGCAATGAAATAACGATCAGGTCTTGCCGATGGGAGCGATGCTAACATATGAGAGATAACAGTTTTCTTATAAGGGACGTGGCATGTGAGCCAAGATGAGGTTCCGATATAAACATGAGTTTCAAAATCTTGTACGGCCCCAGATCCAATAACGGCAGCTGGTATATCAGGAGATCCCATAACAACTTTTACATCTTTTGATAAACCAATTTTATCCGCAACTTCAGAAGAAATATTCCCTAAAATATCCGTGGCATGTTTAATTTCTGGTAATTTTTCCTTATCAATTTTTAATTTCTTGATCAACTTATCATCATAATAAATTTCATCCAAATCTTGATTATCAGTTACCCAATGAAGAGTAATTGTTTCAGAAGAAGTAGCAAACTTCCCCGTGAATTTTAAGTTTAAATAATCTTTACATTCCAAGAATTTGTATGTATTACGATATACATCTGGTTTCTCGTTTTGCAACCATTTAATGTGTGCAATAGGATCCTTACCAGATAAAGCAGGTGCCCCACCAGTTTTTTTTAGCCAAGTTAAAATTGCTCGAAGTCCATAACCTGAAACAAAGCCGCCAACCATTTCTTTAATGTATGGAGCCCCTCGAGTATCCATCCAGATGATAGCGTTATGTATATGGTGCCCATCCTTATCCACAGGGACAGTACCACTCCATTGTGATGAACAACATACCCCAACAATGTCTTCCACGTCTACAACTTGTTTATCAATCAATTTTTTTGATGTATTTTCAATAGCATGCCACCATTCATCTGGGTTTTGTTCAGCTCCACCTCCTTCCAATAAATAAAGGGGAGTTTCCTCAAATTCAAAGTCCATAACTTTCCCATAAATAGAAACAATTGCTGTTTTTGCACCCGACGTTCCATGATCAATTGCTAAAATATATTTGGTTTTATCATCCGTCATATGATTACCTTCAAAATTAACATAATTAATTAGGATTTATTGTAAATCAGATAATTTCAATCTAATAAAAAATTTTATCTTAATAAAATCGATATAAAAAAAAGATAAAGGAAATTAAATTATCCTCTGAATGATTTTTGAGCATCTCTAGCTTTATAATCGCCAGATCCTTCAATTGTAAATTCAATTTCGATTTCTTCATCAGGTTTTATTTCCTCAAATGTCCAAGTTAGTTTATCTCCAGCTTTTTCAGGCTCAGGGTTTGCGGAAATCAAGCTAAAATTTTCAGGTATGATTTCTTCAAACACTTTATTAACCTCTGCGGCATCGCCTCTGTTCTTGTGAATGATGATAATATTATATTGACCTTTCGTTCTTCCTTGTTGGATAATTCTTCCGTCAGTAACTCTTCGTCTGACTTGGACAATGACTAATTCCGTTAGTGGTGATTCTATTAATAATTCGATAACAGAACCATCTTCTGTGATAGCTTGGAATAACACACCCGCTTCAATTTCATCGCCAACTACAGGATTAACAGCCTTTAATGGATAAGTCAAAATAATAGTTGCCTCATCTACAAGAGGTCCTACTTGGTCTAAAATTCCTTCGACATCAATATTCATAGTCTTTGTTGCTTCAGATTCTTGGGAGGGTTTAAAGCTGAATGACATCTTACTATGATCTAATTCCTTACCATTAACTGTTATTTTTACTTTTTCGGTATCCTCAACAATAAAATGGGTTGGGACTTTATCTTCTATGTGAAATTTCTCTACGGATGCACTTCCAGTAGCATTTACGGTTGTTGTAGCGACAATTTCTGTCTCTCTATAGGATGCAATTTCTGTTTCAGAAAATTCTTTCTTCCCTTCAAGTGAGAATACAGGCATTTCAATTGGTTCGATCATAACAGTTGCAGATAATTGGTTTACTACGTCTCCAATAATAGTAAATTGAACATTCTTACCAAATTTAGGAAGATCTTCACTTTCAATGGACCAAGATTGAGATTCCCATTCTTCTCCGGGATTAAGGATAACATCAGGATCTAACTGCGGACCAAGATCAACTACTTGTTCTTCAGTATTATAATCACCAGCTCTCAAATCGACGTCAATAAGTTTGATTGGAAATTCTGAACGGTTTTTAAAAATAAATTTACAGTCCCAGACATCTGGTTCCTCATCCCTTTCATCCCGATCAACATAATATATATTGTCGGTATAACCATCTACATAATCAACATCCATACCTGAAAAAGTATTCCCAAGAATGGAATATTTCACTTCAATTTGACCAGAACTTATGGGTTCCTTGCCATCAGGAGTGATTTTCATAGTAAATTCGAGGGTTGCAGATTGACCAGAATTTAATTCTTCAATTTCCCATCGTAATTTATCTCCATCTTTTTTAGCTTTTCCAATGCTTTCATTAATATTTGATAATTTATCAAATACTGAGGGAATATCCTTTATTAATTCAATATCATTAATTGCAGCTTCACTTGTATTATTTAATATGATTTTGAAGAGTGGTTCATGTTCTTGATTTAAAACAAAAGTTTGACTTGCTTCTTCAGCCTCAGGAGTTGCATTTATTTCTTCTTCAATCTGAAGAGGTGTTTTGACTTCTTTAACGTCAATTGTATAATCTTGAGCCCAATCTTCTTGAGGGTCTAAATCTAAAATATGTATTTTTTTCTCTTCTAAATTAGTTTTTTCGCTATCTGTTAATTCTATATCAATATCCCAAATTCTATTCTTATTTCCATTATTCATAACTCTAAGTAGGCCAGAAATGGTGCTTTCAGCTATTTCACCATCGTGTTTTGATTTAATTTCAAGCCTTTCATCAACTCTAACATCAAACTTGTTTTTGAGATCGTCTCTTACGTCAACGTCTCTATATGCAGCTCTTTCAGTCGATGTTGTTGCTGCTACTGTCGCCGCAGGAGCCGGCTTTTTACCAGTTAAGGTGTCAAAAAAAATGATTAATTCTTGCTTACTTATATTATTTACTTCTTCTTCTTTAATTCTTTTCTTTGCAAATAATTCTTTTAAAGTATTTTGGCTATCTTTATTCAATTTTTTAATCTGATCTTTGTGATCTTTTTCAAGATCTTTATAATTAATTTGGGAATTTACAATGAAAGTATTTCCATCCAATTCAACATCAGCGAACTTTAAATCCCATTCTTTGTCAGCCATATAAATCACTCATTTTTTATGTTTTGTAAAATGAAAAAAATGATGTTAATAAAAAGATAATTCTTAATTTAATAGTTTATTATTAGGAACACTATTTTTTATGGAAAAATAATATAACGTTGTTATGGAATCTACCAATCTTTATCGAATATTTCAAAACGAAGAATCTCTAAATCTGTTTTAATTTTTGAAACAAATTTTTATTTTACAATTAGATTTTCTTCAATATCTTCTTTTTAATTATGCGTTTCTTCAAGTAAGCAAGAGAGCTCTGGCAATTACACGCCTTTAATTGGGCAAAGTTGGAACCTGCAAAAGAGAAGAATTAGACGAATTTAATGTAAGAATTCATATAAATATGATTAAAGTTCAATGAAATAAAGAAGCTTACGAACAAAGAATCATCCTAATTACACATTTAGTAAAAGATAATACGGTTAAAAAAGTTAAGGACCTAGATTTTGGTATATGGGCTACCATAACACAAAAAGTTGATGAAATACATTGGTTGAATAAAAATTAGGGTTACTCATATAATATATAGGTTTTGGAAACGGTATGGCCGTTCTGTTTGAAAAAATATAAAAAATTTTCTCTTTTTTTTTGTAATTTAAAATGCTTTGATACTTATTGGCTCATCATCTTTTATTTCTCGCCCAGATCTTGTTCTTCGTGAGGGTAACTCACAATAATTTCTCATCATTTTAATATATTTTAACACATCTTCTCTATGATTATCATCCAATATTTTTGGATCCGGCAAATAAAATAAACGACATGAAATAATCCCCATAATAGAATTGCCAATAGGATTCACGTGTAATCCATCAAGCATTATTTTTTTATAATTGGCAGGATCATTGTCATAAAATGGGGAAAAATATCGATAATGATCAATTATTGGAATGTTTTCTCTAGTAGCTAATACACGATTAACTTCAACAAATTCTGGAAACAATTTGAAACTTTCAACATCAATTTCATCGTATAAAGGGCAATAATATGTCTGTAGAATCGGGATTGACCCCATATCTTGAATAATTTTCACTAACTTTATTAGATCTTGTTGATATTCATCAACGGGAATACCTCTCATTGCATCATAACCTCCGATAGTGATGATTACAGCATCAGGTGAATATGAAACCACATCACGATCTATTCGAATGAGGACATCTTTTACCGTTTCCCCATTGATTCCTTGGTTAATCATTGTTATATGCCTACCAACCCATTCTCTCAAAGCACAGTCAAGCCATGAGACCCAGTTAAAGTGCCCAAAACTATGCCAATGGAGATCAGTATTACTCGATCCAAGAGCAATTATGCGTATTGGTTTATTTTTAGATTTTCTCCAACCTTTAACAATATCATTCAACATTTAAAATAACCCCCAGTAAAATCCTATAGTAATTTATGTATATCCACTCTAAAATAAATATCCAATAATATATGAGCTTCCAAGCCTTTATAGATTTGATTTTTTTCAACCTATTTGCTATAATTGCATACCACATAGAAGACATAGCTATTATGGTCCAAAAAAAACAATATAATCAAGCCAAGGAACAAAATTAACTTCTGAATTTTGAGAGCCGGTTATTAGTTTAGTATCTGCTGGTACCACCAACCATATTATATTAATTTTTGCTATTCGTATTTCGGTTCTTCAACTTTCTTAATTAATTGATTCATTTTTTCGACTATCATATACCTTCTTTTTATACTAAAATAAATCAAATAATGTTCAAATTAATGGTGATATTATAAAAAATACAAAATTGAGTTTATTGAATAAAATTTTTCAGAATTATAGCGATACGTTTTGAATATAATTATCTAATTTGTCGTTTTTAATATTTTAGTTATTAGAAAAATTATCTTTAAAAATACATTAAAAATAATTTAGAATTAAAAGAATGTTATAGAAAAAAATAAATTTTGGAAAAGATTAGTAAAAATTTACATTCCCAAAATGCTCTCTATTCCTATTCCTATAGATTTAGGCGCAATTTCATCTCTAACTTTGACCATTTTTATTGCATTTTTCGCACAATTAACCGCACATATGCCACAACCAATACAATAATCAGTAGTAATTTCTATCCTTTCATTCGTTGAATAGATATGGAAAATTGCATTCATTGGACATTTTTTCACACAAGTTCCGCATAATACACAGAGTTCAGTATCGATCCTTGGTTCAAAATTGCTTTTATTAACAATTCCAAACTTATGTTTTGACTGAGATTTAAGTGCACCGCAATGACAAGGGCAGCAATTACATATTAATAAATTAGAAAGATCATTCGAAATATTGGTTCCACTATGAACTAGACCCGCTTTTTCAGCTTTTTGAAGGTATTCTATTGCTTCATCTTTTGTTAATTTCGTGCCGTGTCCCATTTTTATGACTTGTTCAGCAACTATTCCCGTTACAAAGCAGCCAACATCTTTGGGCGCGATTTTGCATGGATCTCCAACATAATCACCCACCATTCGACATTGACATGGAACCTTCGCATAAACGTCACTATAATTTAACATTTCTTCTACTTTTTCCCAGGCAAGTACTTGAGACTTTGCATTAATGGATTCATCAATACTGATTATTTTTTCTTCATTTAATGGTAATTTTGGTCTAAATATGCCAAATTCTGAAGACAAACCAAGACTAGGCATAACTTCCTCAATAATTTCTTCCATTAATATTGATGCTTTTTTAAAATTCTCTTTCGTATCTTTTTGTGCTACAAAATAAAATTCAAAAATCCCTGGAGCAAAAGGAATAAGCGTATATTGATTCCCCATTTTTAAAATGGTTCCTTTTTCTGCTAACTTATTCAATGTATCTTTTACATTATTTTTTTCTAAACCAGAATTTTTAGCAATTTTAGCAGCAGACACAAACTTTCCAACGCTATCAAAATTCAATAATAGCTTTACATCATCCTCTGTCCAAATTATTTTAAGGAAATCAAGAATTGCTCTATGGTTCGGAGCACCTTGCCCTTGTATGTTTAATTTTTGCCTTAATTGTTCGTAAATATCAATATCACTCATTAATATATACTCCTTTAACCAACTCTCTCAAAAAGGATCAGTATAACTATTATATTAAAAGCTCTATTTATGTTGCAGGTCAAATATTATCATGACAGAACATAATTAGACTGGAATAAAAAATAATGAAATAACTTAAATTGAATTTTAAAAATTATTTTTATCTATTTAAATTCTAGATTTCATCGACCTATCTGGTGGTATTTTTGGATAAAAAAATATATACATTGAAATTAGTAGTCCTTGGAGATTTTGGTGTTGGAAAATCGTCTTTAATAACACGATATGTACAAGATAAATTTGATTCCGATTATATTTCGACAATAGGTGTCGATTTTTTAGTTAAAGAGATTGAGTTAAAAGATGATATTAAGGTAAAACTAGTTCTTTGGGATATTGGAGGGCAGAAGGTCTGGAGATCTAAGTTGAGATTATATCTAAAAGGCGCAGATGGAGCGATTGTAGTTTTTGATATTACCAGACCAACAACTGCAAAAAACGTTCCCATGTGGATAGACTATCTAAAAGATTATACAAATAACAATCTTCCTTATATTTTAGTAGGAAATAAAATAGATTTGGAAGAAAAAAGTGTTTCTGAAGAAGAAGTCGCAAAGCTGGCTGACACTCAGGAGTGTTTCCTAGCTTCTGCGAAAACTGGGGAAGTTGTTGAAGATTTTTTTACTAGAATTACTGAATTAATTATTGATCACAAAAAATAGAATTAATTGATTTTTATTTAAAGTAAAATTCAGGTCTTCTATCTTCAAACACGTGATTCCATTTAGTTAAATTTTTATTTTTTGCCAAATTAAAATCAAGATCAAAATGAATTATTTCTTCTTTATCTTTACTTGCTTGAATTAATATATTACCAGTCGGATCGCTAATTTGACTCATTCCTAAAAATTTTAGGTCTCCTTCTATACCAATACGATTTGCCAAGATCACGAAAATACGATTCCATTTTGAATGATAGGTATCACCAATCATAGCACCATCAGGGATAACCGCATTCATTGGATGGCAGATGATATCAGCACCCAATAAAGCTATAGTCCTAGGAAATTCTGGAAAAAACCAGTCAAAACATATCATAATTCCAATTTTTACGCCATTAATAGAAAATAATGTCGGTTTTAAATTTCCAGGTTTAAAAAATTCTTTCTCTCTATTATACAAATGTATTTTTCTATAAGTTAAAATGTATCCAGATGGTCCAAAAACTACTGCAGAATTGTAATATTCTTGCTCATATTTTTCATTTATGCCAGAAACGATATAAAGATTATTCTTTTTAGCAAAACTCTCCAAAATTTGACAACTTTTTGAGTTTGGAATTTCATCACTTGTATTTTCAACTTCTTTTATCGAAGTAAAATTATATCCAGAAAACGCCAATTCGGGTAAAACTATTAATTCGGGTTTAAATTTTAAAGAATTCTCTAATAAATTATGAATTTTTTCTTGATTTTTTTCTTTTTTATTCAATATAGGTTCAAATTGAATTATTGCAACCATCATTTTAATCTGCTTTCAAATATATTATTATAGGTTTAAGAATAGTTCTCTTTTTTAGGAAAATACATCCTTAGGATTGACTTGAACATTTTTTATTTTACTAAAATTATTTCCTTTATGATCCATAAGTGTCAATTTTACTTCGTAATTTCCAGGTTTCCGGAATACATAGGGACAAACTGGAGCGTGAATTATTAATTTATCGTCAATAAACCACTGTAAATCTACTATGATTCGATTATTCGTAATGTAAGAAGTTAAGTGCATTAAGGTTGTGGTACCCTTAACTGGTGGATTTGGTGTAACGTCAAAATCGACGAATGATTCTTTCAATTCACTTTTAATCTTTTTTGAAGGCAGGATTATCCCTTTACGATCAGCTTCTCTTATCGTTTTAGAGGAGATCTTATGTAATTCATTTAATATTTGAACATGGGCTCTTGTAGTTCGTTCTAAATGTTCGGGTAAGACTTTATCAGCAGTATCTTCTATGGTATGATAAAAAATTCCCTTCCCAATGACCATAATGCTTGGAACATTATTTGCAACGAGTGGTCCTAAATCTGAATACGGCCCGATTACGGCAGAAACGTGCATTAATGGTCCATTATTTATTAATTCTTTTTCAACAGCATCTTTAATGATATCAAAAAGTACTTGATTATCTGTTGTGAATAAACCTTTGGCTTCATCCAATCCTGTTCCCTTTACTTTTCGATTACTATCAAGCACATATCCTTTGGATCCAAATCCATCAATCATACAAAAAGTAGATATTTTATTAAACCAGCTTGAATGTTTTTGTGCAAATTCAATCACTCCAATCGAACCAACTTCATGGCCTGCAAAACCCGCAAATATCATTGTCTTTTTTCTTTCCTTAAATTGACTGTAATAATCCGCCAATTCTAGAAATCCAGCATTTCCTCCAGCATTATCGATTGCGCCATCAAACCAACTGTCTATATGCGTTCCAACAAGAATTATATCGTCTGGATCCTTCCCTGGCAAGACTCCCATTAAATTATCAGTCATTGCGGTTTTAGTATCAGCCTCTAAAAAAAGCTTTGCAGTTATTTCTCCTTCAAATTTAAATAAACTTTTTATATACTCACCACTCTCATAACTGACGCGAAAAGCTGGAATGTTTCCACTTTCAAGATTGCTATCTTTGTAAGTTTGATGCCTTGTTACGTATTCAGCAAAAATTGTATTGGGGGGAGTATCATGAATGGAAATGAGTCCAACAGCACCATTTAATCTAGCTTTTTCATAAGCTCTATGGAAATCCATCGTGGGATAAAAACTCATCATATTTTTCGAATCTATCAACACTATTTTATTTTTTACATCAACCTTCTTGAATTCCTGAGGCGTTCCCCACCCCACGTATGCAAGTTTGGCTTCCGTACCTTCGGTTTGTGATGATTGAGAATGCCAAGCAGGAAGGCATTTAATTTCAACTTCTTTTTTTGGTAAAGAATCATGTTTAATTATTAATTTCCATTGTCTAGCGGTATATAATAACATTTCAAATGGTTCAAGCTTAGATTCGAGCCCAAATTCATCAAATTTTTTTAAAATAAATTTTGCAGTTTCATGAGCTTCTTTAGTCCCAGGTCTACGCCATCCAATCTTAATAAAATCTAACATGTAATCATATAAACGTGAACCTGATATCTTTTCAACATTTAATGTCATAATAAAACCTAATTATTATTACATATTCTATACAAGATTTTAATAAAAAATGACAAATATAAATTTATAACCTTCAACTTCATAAGTAAAAATTTTGAGTCTGAGAAAATAAGGGAGAAAATAAAAAAAATATATCTAAATTTATGAAAAAATTTTTGTAATGCATATATCACAAGCGATTTGAATCCTTATTCTTTTAAAAATGATATTAATATTGCTTTATAATTCCGTTCTATGCTATTTTATTTATGGTCATTTATTATACGTGATGATAGTTCTAAGAAAAATTTAAAATAAAAAACTTAAATGATAACAAAATAAGAATTATCAAATATATGATAAATTAAATTAATTACAATATTTTAAGGTGATTTAATTGTCAGATACTGTTTTTGAGAAAATTGAAGATTCAGAATCACGTAAATACGCTGAAACTGTTTGGGATATTATTAAAAATAGAAGAGCAATGAGATGGGTATATTCACTTGAGGAAAAACCTATTCCAAAAGATATAATAGAAAAAATATTAGCCGCAGGATGCCAAGCTCCTTCACCAGAAAATTATCAACCTTGGGAATTTGTTGTTGTTACCGATCTAGAAATTAGAAAAGCAATAGCAAGATTTGGACGTATTTTTTGCAAATATATGTTTGGTGGAGGTCAGATAACATGGAAAGAAGTAGCAACATGGAGATTTGGCTATATGGAGAAACCTCACGCTGTTGGAGCAAGTACAGTTCTAATGGGGACTGGCTGGCTGATGGATTATATAGAAAAGTCCGCGATTATTGCATTAGCATGCCACCAAGGTTTAGTAGGAGCAAAACATTTTACGCATGTTGTTCCAATTACTGCTCAGCAATTAGCATCACGGATGGCCATGGGATGCACGTTTATGGCTGCACAAAATATAATGCTAATGGCCCATGCTTTGGGAGTGGGGTCTTGTTATTTCAACTTTCCAATCTCAAGTCCTGCTTCGGAAGCAAAAATTGCCGAATTGCTCGGAGTCAAATATCCTGAATATGAAATAATAGGTTTTGTAAGCTTAGCTTGGCCTTTGTTTCCACGTAGCAGAGGACCTGATAGAACACCGCCAAAATATAAAGCTTGGGTTAATAAGCTTGGAAATTCATGGGAAAATTACAAGGAGGTTCAGGAATAATGAGTGCTACTCCAAAATTTCAACAACGAGTTATAAAAAGAATTCTAAATTCTGCAGTCAAGTGGGATATTTTAACTAAACGTTCAACCGTTGGAATGTGGCAAGCTTTGACTTCATCAAGAGAATTAATGTATCTAATCTTTAATGATGTTGGAGAATTATTAGTCAAAGAAATGACCCCGAGGGAGACAGTCGAAGATGGAATAAATTTGTTGGAATGGACGATAAATTATGCGCTTGATATTGAAACAGAAGTAGACGGAGATAAATTAATTTTAAAAAGATGTCCATTTGATAAGATGAGAAATGAATTTTTTTCAATGGAAGTCTTCAAAGAAGTTCCCTATATTTGGAACTGCGCATACTTATTTTGTCGTCCAGTTATGTTAGCTGTCCTGAAAAATCTTTCAAAGAACTTAACTGTTGATGTCTTAGAAAATCGACCTACATGTCAAATGACAGGAAATTCTTGCGAGAATTGTATATTTGTCGTTAAAAAATGTGAAGATGAGACATTTGCCCAAGCAATTACTTGCGGTAATGAATTTAGAATGTCAATTTGTAAAAAAGAAATTCAATGCACATACGGATTGGGTTTAATTCATCGAGATCCAGCAATAAAAGATGTAAAGCCTGAGTTGAAACAGGAATGCCCTTGTTTCGAAAAAATTGGACCAGAAGAAAAATTGATAATATTTAGAGAAAGAGAATTCTATAAAAAGATTGATCATTTACCACATTATATTTTGGAAGATCCAGATCTAAGAGAAGATCCAAAGAAATCTTGTTCAGATATATCTACATTTGTAATGTAAGTGTAATTTTTTTATACCTACTTTTTTATTTTTTTTTAATATTTTATTTCATTTGAAGGAGAATTTAATGTCACAAAAAGAAAAGGAGCAAAAGAAGGCTTTCGAAGCATACGAAAACGCACAAAAAATGGTAGCAAAGGAAAAGTTTGATAAAGCACTTAAAGAATTTAAAAAAGCTTATGAAAAGTTTACTAAAATAGGCGCGCTCCAGCAAGCAGAAAAAGTAGCTTTAAGGCTCGTAGAAAATTCATTAATTGAAAAACGATATAATGTTGCCAGTGATGCACTGATAGAAGTCGCAAACATAGCTTTATTGCAAGATAAGACCAGTTCTGCACTTCAACACTATAAATCTGCCATTAATTTTCTGGTAGAAGATCCTAAAATTAATAAACCCAAACTTTCAGCAGAAATTGCATGCCTAGCTTCGTTTATTCTTATCATAAAAGGAAAATTCCAAGATGGTATAGAGTTTTTCAAAAAGCATATGGAAATTAATAAATTTGAAGGGATCTCAGAAATAGAATTGATTTCTTTTTCTGAATCATTATTTAATACTTTAATATCAAAAAAGGATAATTTTTTCAAAAATACTTTAGTTTTATCAAAAAAATTGAACTTAAGAGATGGAGAAAAGAAATTAGTAAATAAATGCATTCAATTATCGGAAATTTATTTAAAATCTAAGTTAAAATTTACCATTAACAAGGAAGTTTTAGCTGTAGGAGAGGAAATTGATCTAAAAATCGTTCCAATATCAACAGGCCCTATTCAAATTCTTCAAACAATAACAAAATACGATACATCACGATTTGAATTAATCAATGAACCAAAAAATACAGAGGAGGAAGTTCTTTTTCGATTTAAAACACGTCTAGGTGGCAAGGGAATTATTGGACCTTTAACATTTCAAGTAAAAACAGAGGACGGATTTGAATTTCCATTAATATTTAAAAAAGAAATTGAAATAAAACCAGGAAAAGGTCAAATTTTAGTGAAATTTCCTCAAATTTTTGAAATAATACAAGCTGAAAAACAAGATATAGAATTTGTAATAATTAATGAAGGTAAAGGAGAAGCGAATGATATATCACTTGAAGTTCAATTTCCAGAACAAATTTTATTAGTTGGTGGAAGTAAATTAAAAAAAATTCATTCCCTACCAAAAAATGCTAATTTTTCATTGAAGTTTTTAATTCAAGCTTTATTACAAGGAGAATTTGAGGGACATTATAAATTAAATTATAATGATGGAGAAAAAGTTTTAGAAAATGTAGGCAAATTTTTAATTAAAGTGATTTAATATTTTTTTTATGTCTTTTCAAGGGCAATAGAGAATTTATATGACAAAGGATATACTTACGATGAAGTAAAGAAAGCTATTAATATACCTCAAAAAATTGGGGCGAAGGTACCCCTTACAGAATTTTTAAAATTTTTATAAGCATTTAACTTTCATTCTTCTGCAGGCGTTAATTGTAAATGGAATTCACCATGATCATCACCGTCTAAAAAACATTTGACTTCAGTACCTTCAAAATTATAATTCCACCCGACTTCTTCACCCATCATCTGGAGGGCAGCTGCTAATAAGACGCCAAAATAGCCACCATAACAAGCATTTCCAAGCTCATTTTTTTTAGAATTTGGAACTCCTGCACACATCATGCATTTTTTAAATTTTACGACTATTTTAGGATGTTCTTCAGCTATAACTTCAGCAGGAAGAAAATTTGCACTTGAAAATACATTTTTAATAAAATCATTTCCAGCTAAAGCACCTAATCCAAGCTCAATAGCCCATGCAGAATCCGGAACGTATCTAGAAGTGATATTGTAAAGTCCTACACCAAAAAAAATTTTTTGTTGCATCATGTCACTAATTACATCCATGGTCCCAAGTTTACATGCATCCTCAAAAGCTTTAATTCCTTTTTCATAAGATCCCAAGATATCCTTATATTCGTCCATTGTATTTCTAACGATTAATGTAACTGCCATTAAATTTAATTTGGCACTACCTGCGTAATATAACTTTCTACCAATCTTTCCTATTAATCTATGATACCATCTATTTCTTTTAACAGGCATTAATCTGATCCTCCTTCGATAATTAATTTATGAATGCAAGTTTTAGATTCATGTGTACATACCGATTGTAGCGTCGTGCATTTTATCGAACCTGGTTGAAAACCTAAATCTTTATGTTTCGCCATTTCGTTAAGATAACCTTCAAGAAATCCAGCGACAGGAATGCAATAATGAAGTTCAGGTAATTCTAAAGGCGGTAAATCTCCACATACAGGACAATTTTTACTAATAAGATGATAAACGTGATCATCCCCTTCTTTTTTAACCTTTACTTTAGAATCCCAAATTTGTTTAAACATACGTTTGATTATCGGAACTAATTTTTTACCTCTAATTTTATAATACTCATAAAATTGAGACCCAGAATTTTTTCCGATTCTAAAAACCCGTTCTCTTATTTCATTTACTTCCATATGATTAGCAAAATCCGAAATTACTGTTGGATATACCATTCTTAATAACATTGCAGATAATTTCATTTTACTGAATTCTTCAGGAGTACCTCTTTTATCCATTTTATTTTCCAACCAATTATTTTTAAAAATTTAATTTGATTTAAAATGATACTTTTTACGAATATCATTAATCCCTACTTTTTTGAGATCTTCTTTTATTATTTTAAAAAATTTTCTGATCTCATATATTTATGATAATTATTAGCATTCATAAAAATGTTAATAATAAATGATTTTATAATTAAACTTATTAATATAAGGTTTTATATGGTAATAAATTTTTTACAATTAAGAAAAATTTTGTCGAATTTATATTTGATATGCAAACGATTAATTTTTTCATCATTTATTATTAAAAATTGCTTTTTGTCGGTAAAAAGATAATTGAAATTAAAAAATCTAAGAAAATTTAAATTTATTGTCCTTTCCGAAAATGATTTAAATTATTTTATAGACATAAAATATTAACAATAATAGATTAAAAGACAACTAATCAATTTAGAATTACTTTTTTTTATGGTGATGATTGAATGCCTAAAAAAGAAAATCCTAAAGCTTTAGTTACCGGAGCACATGGTCATACAGGAACATTTTTAGTAAAAAGATTAATTGAATTAGGTTATAAAATTATTGCAACGGACTTGAATTCAGTTGAAAGAGAAAGGTTAATGACTAAAGAAACTGTTTTTCGTAACGACTTAAAATTTGAAAATATTGAACATCCTAATGTTACATTTATCCCAGCCGACTTGACTAAAAAAGATTCTCTTTATGAATTATGGAAAGATGGACAACAATATGACGTTATTTTTCATCCTGCATCTTTGTATGATTATTTTGCACCACTCTACTTGTTAATGAAAATTAATGTTTATGGAACAAGAAATTTGCTTGAGGTAATTGTAGAGAAACAAGAAACTAATTTACCTAGATTTATTCACTGGAGTACCTGCGGAGTATATGGTGAACCAGAGTATGAAATTAAAATGGATGAAAATGGGAAAAAATATAAACTTCCATCTGATGAAACAGCAGATTATGATCCGCCTAATTGGTATTCTACTTCAAAAATGTTTCAAGAATTCGTAGTTTACGATTTTTACAAAAATAAAAAAGTTCCAATGACCATTCTTCGCCCTCAGCCTATTGCAGGTAAAGCGCAACTCTATGGTGCATTTAGCATATTTTACATGGTTTATAAATTTGGAATGATGGTTGTTCCAGTCATGCGTCCTTCTTTAAAGCAATTACACATGCCAATTGTTCATGTTGAAGATCTTGTTGAAGCAGCGATTTTTTGTTTTGAGCACGATGAAACAATTGGTGAAGCCTACAACTTGGGATCGGATAATTGCACGCAAGCTGAATTTATGGATTACCTTTCTTCAATCTCAGATTGTCAGACTGTAGTCATACCTATTTGGTATAAAACATATAATTTTGCGGCAAAGTTAATGGACTGGTGGTTTCGAAAGGAAATATTAAAAGCAAATAAATGGGGAATTCGTCCCAAAATAGATGGACCAATGTTAGAATACATTACTCACGAATATTTCTTCTCAAACGAAAAATTAAAAAAATTGGGTTTTAAATATAAATATCCAACAGCTTTTGATGTAACTAAAGATTCTGTTAGATGGTATATCGATAATGGATGGTTTGAAGAATAGGAGATGAAGAATATGGGGTTTTTATTAACATATCTATTTATGTTTGCTGGATCATTAATAATCCAATGGATTTATTCAACTAAAAAAGTACAAAAGAATATTGCATGGATAGCATACGCAAGCATGTTTTGGTTAATTTTCTTTTGGATCTTAGACGGATTAATTGTATTTGGCGTATTTGATTGGTTACTGATTCAATTAAATCATATTCCGTTTGTTTCATTGCCCACTCAAAATACAGGAATATATTGGTATTACAATTGCTTATTATTAGGTTTATTTGACCTGAAAATACCAGTTCAAGCTAGCTTTGGAACTATTTTCTTTGCCATCTGTCTTGAAACATCGTACATGGTCACTTTTCGATCAGGCCAAGGCTGGGGAAGAGCAATGTTCGGTAAAAGACCAAATCAATCAGGAATATTACCTTTTCTAATGCCTTTAAAAAAACCTAAATATTGGCATGAATTGGAGCAAAAATGGAAGGATGATGCACCAAAAAGAGAAACAAATGAACAGGAAGCAAATAAAATGATCGAGGAAGGTCTCGCGCTCTCGGAAAAAATCGGAATGAAAAATAAAATACGAGGATTTAAAAGATAACTTTTCTTTTTTATTTTTTATTGTTAAAATCTTGCTTTTCAAAAAATAACGCCTAAATTGTTAAGAAATAAGCAAATAAAAAAAAGTATTTGTTAAAAGATATATTTTTACAAACAAAATAATTATTCTACAATTAGCTCAAATTTCCGGAGAACCCACCAAATAATACCAACAATACCAAGAGTTATTAGGATTTCACCAATTATATATAACCAATACAATGCTGCTGCAGTAGCGATTACTTGAGCATACATCGTGGGATTTGTAAGCAAATACATTGCTGCACTGGCTGTAACAACAGCGGGAATGACAGATATGATTATCCCAACGATAAGTAGCGCGATACCTTGAATAAGACCTCGCATCGTTGCTCCGCCGAATATTTTGTCCATAATTTCAGTGAATTTTCCAAGACTTAAACCCATAAAATCACCAACATAATTAATTTTTGATAAATATTGAGAGGAGCTTATTTAATCGTAAAATAATATAAATTTTATTAAAAACGTAAAAAAAAAATTACAAAAAAAGTTTTTGATAAGTATTATTAGCTATAATAAGCACTTCTAAAAATAATAAAGGATACAATGAAAGTGATGTAATGAAGGAATATGATGTTCTGATCGTTGGTGGAGGACCTGCTGGAGCAATTATAGGTAAATATTGCGCAGATAAAGGTTTAAAAACAATAATATTTGAGCGCGGTGAGAAGCCAGGTGAAAAGACTGTATCTGGATGTGGTCTATCGCCTAAATTATGGAAAGATTTTAAATTTATGAATGAGATGTTTGATGATTTACCATATAGATTAGCAGATATGGCAACGATACATATAGTAGATAAAGATAATAAAGAACGCTCAAAACTTTCATTTTCCGCTTCAGAATTTGCACCTTATCCAGAAGCGCAAAAGTTCTTGACTATCAACATTGCACGTGGAGTTTTCGATCCTTGGTTGATGAAATACGCGACAAATGAAGGTGCTGAATTAAAAACGAAAACTACAATCATTGACATGAAGGTGGATAAAGAGAAAAAAGAATGTGAGTTAATTTCTAGAAAGGGAGAAAAATTCAAAGGCAAAATTATTTTAGCTGCTGATGGTGCGATGTCGACGATTGCGAGGAAAACGGGATTGAAAAAAAAGTGGAATGGAAATGAATGTTGTTGGATGATTAATTATGATTTTGCAGCTCCAAAAGAAAAAATTGATTTAGTTGCAGGAGGTAATGCATTACATTACTATTACTCAGCTAGCTTTCCAACTGGTTATATATTTTATACTTTGGAAGGGTTTCATCTAGGTTTAGGGAGTTTTTTTAATCATGTTGTAAACGAATCTTGGAAACCAAAACTGCTTCTTAATAAGCTATATGACGTTCAAGACATTAAAAAGCAAGTCATTTTAACAGGAGGAAAATTACGGGAGTATCAAGCACATTTATTACCAATGATTGATCAACCATCAAAAACTTTTACGGATCATGTTTTATTATTAGGAGATGCAGCAGGATTTTTATGCCCTTTTGAAGCTGAGGGTGTCTATTATGCAATGTTATCGGGAGAAATTGCGACTAAAACAGTAGAAGATGCAATTACAAATGAAGATTTTTCTGATTCATTTCTCAGTTCCTATGAAACAAATTGGAAGAATTCTATAATTGGAGAAGAGTTTTTATTAGGTCCTTCTTTTTCAAGTATTGTAAGAGGATTATTTTTTAATCCTAGTGCTGCAAATGATTTAATTCTTGCCATTAATGATATTTTTTATAATTTTACGAACGTTGCAGAAACTCATTATAAGAATTTAAAAAATTTAGAAGATAATTTATCGAAACACGCCCCTTTAGCTCAGAAATTATATTCAGAATATCTTGATAGTTTTATTGCCGAAGTAAATAAGGATAATAAAAGTACTTTACCAATAAATCAAATAATTCAAGCCTTATTTGCTAGTTTATCCAAGAAAAAGAAACAGGAGAAGAATTAGATGGAAAAAATTGATTTTGAAAAAATTAATAAACGACATATAGAAGAATCGAGTGATTTTTTAAAAGTATTAGCTGATAAGTGCATAGGGTGTGGCAAATGCGAGATAATTTGTCCAGTTGAAATTTATAAGATAGAAGATAAAAAAGCAGTAATTGATCCAAATTATAAAAAAAGGTGTTTAGAATGTGGGCATTGTTGGGTAATTTGCCCACAAGATGCTATCGAATTCTGGTATCCAGATGGTGGAACGGGCGTTATATATGAGAATGGTTAATTGGCAAAGAATTCTTTTAAAGAAATTTTTTGATAAAGAGAACATTTTTTAATTAGATCTTCTTTTTTTCTTTCTAAATCTGATAATTTTATAATAATATCTTTATCACTGCTATAAGAAATCTCTAAAACGAATTTAAAAGCAGGGAATCCTAATTCTAGATTCTTACCCTTGAAATCTTCAGGAAATCGGGGTTGTATGGTTTTTTCAATGATATCAAAACCAATTATGGATTCAATTAACAATGAATTGACCAAACCCGTCCATCCTACGAAATTTTTCACAGGTTTTTTACCCCGGGTTAATCGTTTATACAAATTTCCTTTCATTCTAGAAAGTTTCTTTAAATCATACCTGTCAGGATCATAAAATTCATAAAAAGAACCCTCGTTTGTATAAGTTTTAAAGATAGCTTTTACCAATTTATATGCTAATTCGCCACTAAATTTCAATATTTCCTTTTTTTCGAGTCCTTTAATTACTAAATAAGCGAGATTTAACCAAACAGGACCGCTTCCCATATCTTTTGTGAATTTCTTATCATTGTGAGCAACAGATGGTAAAGGAATTTTTGTGTTGTATTCAAACGAACTTTCTAAATGCTTTATCAATGCTAATATTTGTTGTTCATTGGGAATCTCAGCAGTCAAAGGAAGAAAGCTAGCAATCGTGTTAATTTCAATTCTTCTTTCTTCATTAAAATTATAATCAAAATAGAGACCATATTCAGCATCCCATAAATATTTTTGGATTAAATCAATTAATTTTTTGTTTTTTTCTTCGTATTCTAATATATCTGATTTATAATTATATCTAATAAATTTCGAATCATCTAGTTTTTTAGCAATCTTGATCAATGCTTTATTTTGTAAAACAATATATGAATTTAAATCAATTGTAGCAAGATTAGACAAATCTTTTTTACTTTTTCCACTCATATCAGAAAGGCGAGGTGAATTATTAATCCCAGATTCACAAGGATCGATCCAACTGAATAATCCATTTTTTAATCTTCGATTATCATATAACCATTCATTAAATCTTCTTAAAATAGGATAAACTTCATTCAAATATTCAATCGGAACATCTAAATCTGAAATTGCCCATGCCAACAATGGCGGTTGTGTTTTATTTCCAATCTTAAAAGGATTAATAAAATCTGAAATTCGACCATCCATCAATTGATTATCGATAAATGGTTTAAGAATTTCATAAGCGATTTTGGCATCCCAATATTTCCATACTTGAGATATAAAAGCAGTATCCCATAAATAACAACCAAAAAATATTTCGGAAGAAATTCCCCAATAATTCTTTATTTTTCCTAAAGGAGGTTTTAGATTTTTGGAAAGAAGATCAAAAATTTTAGAGAATCCATTTTTTAATAATTCATTTTTAATATTCAAGTAAGGTTTTGGTGGGAGTTTCTTTTTATGACGTACTGAAGAGAAGAAAAAAATCAATTTTGAAAATAATAATGAAATATAACCCAAAAACATTTAGATCAAACCAGAAAATGATTTTTAATTAACAGAAACTCTTTTTAAATAATTACAAATTATTTAACACATGCATATTAATGTTCATTGTGCAATTGGTATTTGCATATCAATGATTTTCCTTGAGTACCTGAAAATCTACCAAATAGTACTAATTATTAGTGTGTCAATTCTAATTGATTTTGATTTTCTTTTCTCTAAATATGCTAAGGATCATAACCATAGACGATTGCCCACTCATAGTTTCATACCTTATTTAATTATATTACCTCTTGGAATATTATTAATAGAATTTCTCTGGATAAGTATTGTTGGAATTTTTCACGTTCTTTTAGATTTAATTGATTGGGGTATTTATCCGCTTACACCTAGATTAAAAAATAAAAATGTTGGAGGATTTCTTTATGTTCCTCAAATTAATGAAGGTGATGATCGACTTCCGAGATGCTATTTTATAAACACTTATTATAGCTCAAAAATTATTATTATACTAGAAATAGCTTCAATAGTTGCTGCACTATTGCTAATTCTTTGGAGAAATCCTTTATACCTAATTTTAACTATACCCTACGTTTTATTTTTGATAATGCATCTTAATACGTACTTTAAATTATGTAGAAAAAAGAATTAGTTTAAATAAATTATATAAAAATAGAATGGGTATTCACGTTATCATGAAAACGATGCATTAATATCTTGAAATCATTCTATATGACTCCCCCTTCTACCATCTTACATGTTATTTGTAAAGCTGTTGATGCATGTTTAAGAATTGTTATCAATTCTTTTGATTTCTCGTTCATGCCCAGTCATTCATGTAAAAAAAAGAAAGGATTTAAGCAATTCGTTTTTCGCGCGTTAAGTTTATACTGCAAATCTACATTCTTTTTTTGCCAATACATGCTTTTTTTAATTTGATAATGTAAAGGAAGGTTTTTTAGAAATGGAATCAAAAACGAAAAAGATTTTAGCAATTGGAATCTCTGGAATAGTCATTACAAGTGTCATTCTTATCGTGGTATTTTTTCCGAAACCTCAAGAATCTCCCGGCATCAGTTTTTCAGTCTCCATTCCGGATTTGACTATTGATGCGAGTAAACCTGCATGTAATCGAACGATAAACATCTCAAATTACATTACACCAACCCTGCCCACTTCTCAAATTAGCATTTCCACGAATTATACCAGTGCTCCTTGGAATTCTCGCATTTCCATCATGGAAACCAATCTTACGTTTCAAACCTTTAATTTTCCAACGAACGGGTATTATTCCATCAAGATAACCGTTACTTTTCAAGGCGTGAGCATCGATGACGAAATCACGGTTCTTTTGACTGGTAAGAACACCTGGACGTGGGTATCCGGCAATTATTCCGTTGATAATTACGGAACCTACGGCACGAAGGGCGTGGCGGATCCCGCCAATGTGCCCGGGGCAAGGGAGTATTCTACATCGTGGACGGATACTGGCAATAACTTGTGGCTGTTTGGCGGAGATGGATTCGACAACGTTAGTTCTGGCTATCTGAACGATCTCTGGATGTTCAATGTAACGACAACAACGTGGACGTGGGTGTCTGGCAATTATTCCTGTAATAACAATGGAACGTACGGCACGAAAGGCGTAGCGGATGCCGACAACGTTCCTGGCGCGAGGTATGATAGCGCATCGTGGACGGATTCTGGCAGTAATTTGTGGCTGTTCGGCGGATATGGATTCGACAATGTTAGTACTGGATTTCTAAACGATCTCTGGATGTTCAATGTCAGCGATGCGACCTGGACTTGGGTGTCAGGAGACTACTTGCGAAACACACTAGGCACTTGTGGCACGAAAGGCGTGGCGGATCCCGACAACGTGCCCGGCTCGAGGTATTCAAGCGCATCGTGGATGGATGCCAGCGGTAACTTGTGGCTCTTCGGCGGATACGGCTACGACAATACTAGTGCCTTGGCTCAAATGCTGAACGATCTCTGGATGTTCAATGTAACGACATCAACCTGGACGTGGGTGTCCGGCAATTATTTGGCAGATAACGAGGGAATTTACGGCACGAAAGGCGTGGCGGATCCCGACAACGTGCCCGGCTCGAGGTATTCAAGCGCATCGTGGACGGATGCTGGCAGTAATTTGTGGCTGTTTGGCGGAACGGGAATCGACAATGTTAGTCTTGGACGGCTGAACGATCTCTGGATGTTCAATGTAACGACAACAACGTGGACGTGGGTGTCTGGCAATTATTCCCGCAATAACAATGGAACGTACGGCACGAAAGGCGTGGCGGATCCCGATAACGTGCCCGGGGCAAGGGAGTCTGTTGCTGCTTCAACGGATTCTGGCAGCAACTTCTGGCTCTTCGGCGGATATGGATTTGACAATGTTAGTGCTAGTGAGGCATACATGAACGATCTCTGGATGTTTAATCTTACCGATGCGACCTGGACGTGGGTGTCCGGTAATTACTCCAATAGTAATCTTGGAAGGTACGGTACCAAGGGCGTGGCGGATCCCGACAACGTGCCAGGCGCGAGGTATGATAGCACATCGTGGGCGGATGCTGGCAGTAATTTGTGGCTCTTCGGCGGATCGGGATATGACAATGTTACTGATGGAAATTTGAACGATCTTTGGAAATATACACCATGAATCCATAAGAATGGAACGATTTTTTTTTTTTTTAAAATTTAAGAAATGGAGTCCTGGAGAATTTACACCAACATACCTATATCCTGCTTTTTATTAAAAAATAGCATCTCAAGAAGTTTATAGAAATCCGCTTAAAACCATCTATTTAATAAAAATAAAAAATTGGAAATTTTAATTATTCGTGTTCTAAAATAACTGCTGTTCCTTGGCCGCCGCCTACACAAAGATTAGCAAGACCATATTTCCCTTTTTCAAGATTTAAAATTCTAGCTAAAGTTCCAGTTAATCTTGCACCACTTGCACCTAGGGGATGGCCGAGCGCAATTGCTCCACCTTTTATATTGACTTTTTCGGGATCAATTCCCAATTTTTTAATGCAATATAGTGTAACAATAGCAAAAGCTTCGTTTATTTCCCAAAAATCGATATCTTTTACACTTAAACCAGCTCTTTTGAGTGCAATTTCCGATGCAGGAACAGGACCCAATCCCATTATGCTTGGATCCACACCGGCCACGCCCATTGACATAATTTTAGCCAACGGTTTCAAGTTATATTGCTCGGCTTTTTCTCTAGTCATAAGCAAAACAGCAGCTGCTCCTGCATTTAATGGAGAAGAATTACCTGGAGTTATAAAACCCTTTCTCTTGAATGCTGGTTTTAATTTAGCCATTCCTTCAATATTAGAATTTGCACGTATTGATTGATCACTATCAATAATTTTTTTTGAGCCATCAGCTAAGGTTGCTTCTAGAGGAAGTATTTCACCTTTGTAATAACCTTCTTCAAGAGCTTTTGCAGCTCTCAAGTGACTTTGAACACTCCATTCATCCATTTGCTCTTTTGTAATTCCAAATTCATTAATTCCAAAAAGTTTTTCTGCAGTAAGACCCATGTTTATTGCAACACCAGCATCAAAACCACTTGGATGTTGGCCAACTTTTTGACTGGGTTTTACACCTTCACCCATTGGTATGTGCGTCATGTGTTCAAAACCACCAGCAAGTACAATATTACTAAAACCAGTCATTATTTCCATTGTACCAATTTGAATACATGATTGAGAACTCGCACATTGTCTATCAAGCCCCAAAGCTGGGACAGATAATGGAATTTTTGCAGCAAGACTTGGAATTCTGCCACCGTACATCCAATTTTCACCTAATTGAAATGCACATCCTGTAAGAACATCACCTATTTCTTCAGCATTGATTTTGGTTCTCTTGATTATTTCTTCATATATTAAAGAAATTAAGTCGTCTCCTCGAAAACAATTAAATACATCCCGGTCTGCTTCTTTTGGTCTAGATCTAGAGAAAGCAGTTCTTAAATAATCTACAATAACTACATCTTTTAACTCAGTCATTTAACCCACCTTAAAATAAAAATATATGAAATTAAGAAAATAAAAACGAATAATGATTTTAAGTTTTTGTATGACATATGATAATTATAAATATTGAAATTTTTTCATTTTAATCTCAATTCATTTTTTAGATTGTTTTTTTAATAATTTGTAAAAAAATAATATGAATAGAATATAATTTCTCTTCTCTTCATATTTCTTCAGAAAATAATATTAGATTGATATTATTATTAACTTTTTACTATTAACTTTGATTCTCAATTTATTCAAACAATTACCCGATAAGTAATTTTTATAACTTCTCTACAAAATACGGATGTGTCTTGTGTTTTAAGAAAATTAATTTTAATAAAAGTCAAAAATTCAAATTTTTTAAATTCAAACATATTACTTTTTAATAAATCAATTAAAAAAGGCAATTAATTTAAGTTGTTCAAGTGTTTCAATCATTGATATCAAAGTAAATAACGAAATTCCAGTAATAATTATTAATATTAAAATTCCAAATGAATATTTTTTTAACCATATATTTTCTTCATCTCTAGAAATTTTAATTAAAATAGCATAAAGAGTTATCATGATTGCATTAAATAATAAAATTATTATCCATAATTCTGGGGTTTTATGGTTTGTTGTATACCATTCAAAAAGATGGCCAGAAATTGATAGAATATTTATAGAAATAATAAAAATTCCTATAACAAGGCTCATATTTTTTGATTTATCAATCAAATATATAGAGAATAAGCTTAGAGGTGGAATTATCCATGTTATATACCAAAAAGTCAAGAATATTTGGCCAAAATATATTGAGATTAAAGCAATTATGGTAATGATGATGAAATTAAAATTAGTTGGTTTCAATTTTATTGCTAAAATTACTGATAAACCTATAGATGAGGCAAATACCACTAAGAAAATAATTTTAATATAACTAATATAAATTAAAAATAAATCATCTAATATTACAGATAAGGAAAGCATGTGAGGATATGCAATTTGATTCATAAAACGTAGAGGCCCGATAACACTATTTATTCCCCAAATGATTATAAAAGGCAAAAAGCTTATTATAATGAATCCAAATCCAATAAGTAATTTTTTAATTAATGTTTTCATATCCTGATAATCTAGAATTTCAAATAAAATAAAAATTAAAACGGAAAAAAATTTTACAGTAGAAGCAATACATAGAACAACAATATACAATATATAAGAGATATTTCTTGAATTTTCATTATTTTTTGAACGTAATTTTAAATAAAGCATTAAAAAAAGCAAAATTGTAAATAATATATCATCATCAAATGTAACAATTGTTGTATGAAAATATAAAACAGAATTAAATATCAAAGAAACACCAAAAAGATACCATAATCCATTTTTTTCGGGGAAAATATGTTTTAGGACAAAATAACTAATTGGAACTAGTGCAATATATGAGATTAAGAATAAAAACGCTATAGATCTTGGATTGTTGAAAATTAATAGAGCTAATGCAAACAGAGAATATTCTAGTGGACCACTGTTTGCAAATGCACTAGAATAAGGATTTTGTCCATTTAGAATCATTTCGGCTAAAGGCAAATAGAACATCATCAAATCCCCTCCAAGTGATGCAAAAAGTACGGATAAAATACCTGTAATTAACAACGCAAAGATTTCTGCAAAAATAGCGATTTTTAATAAGATTTGTGAAATCTTTGATAAATTATTGATTCGTTTAAAATAAATTAGGAGGCCTAAGCTAATAATAAAATAGATTATTATCACATATTCAATAGTTCTAAAAACGTTAATCATTTGATGAATCAATTTTATTTAACTTCCCATCTTTTCCGAATTAAAATAAAAAAAATTACTTTTGATGTAAATTCTCTTTTGATCGTATAATTTAATCTTTTTAAAATTTACTAAATTAAAAGCAGATAAATTATTTTAAAAAAAAAATAAGAGCAATCTTAAAGGAATAGCACATAATTTAATAGAAAGATCACTTTAATTGTATTTTTTGATTAAATATTTCATAGATAGTTTTTTATAAAGGATATTACAAGCTTAGTTACTTTAAAATAAAAAAAAGAATAATTAAAAATTGTAATTTTAACTTGTTATTAATGTATAACTTTAGAAACGTCTTTATTGGTACTTTTTTTTGGTGCAGATGTTACATTTGCTTTTGATCTTGATGCCAAGAAGTTCAATACGCCTGCTGCAACAATTGCAGATGCGATAATGATACCGATTATTAAAATGATAAGAGTATAATCAATAGATATGGGGATATTTATAGTAGAGGGAAAACTATTCTTATCTTTCGGATTCGTACCCATTGTTACTTCATATCCATCAGAATAACCATCTGTGTCGCTATCAGTTAAGGTAGCATTCGTACCAATAATTAATTCAACAGAGTCGGTAAGTCCGTCACCATCAGAATCAGATAGGTTAGGATCAGTGTTAATTTGAACTTCATACCCATCTAAAAGGCCATCATCATCTGAATCCGAGTCATGTGGATTTGTCATATGTATTATTTCGTTTGGATCTAATAGACCATCATTATCAGTATCATTCGAATTTGGATTAGTTAGATATGATTGAATTTCCTCATCATCGAATAATCCATCTGCATCCGTATCATTATTGTTTGGCAAAGTAAAGTGAACAAAAATTTCGTTATAGTCTGTTAATCCGTCATTATCAGTATCATCGGCAAGTGGATTTGTACCTTGATTAACTTCAAATCCATCATTAAGGTTGTCCCCATCAGTATCTGAAAGAAATGAATTAGTATTATGGAAATACTCATTGTCATTTGATAGTCCATCAGAGTCCCAATCGGCATTCCCATCATAAATGTTTTCATACCAAGTTGTATTTGTTCCTAAATCTCTGGTTTGATTATCCACTCGATTATCTCCATTTTGCCAGATTAAATTTCGATAAAAATACGAGGTTTCTACGTCAGAACTTTCGATATCTACACCATATTGATCATTATAGAGCACGAAATTATTACTGAATATTCCAGAGCTACCCGAGCTTAATATAATACCCGAAATTTGATTATTTGTGAACTTACAACCTGTTACCGTGCTAAAATTACTATTTAGCATTATCGTTAATCCATAATCATTATATTTGGCAGTACAATTTATCAAGTTAGAATACGAACTATATTGACCAACGAAAATTCCAGGATATAAAGCTCCATTATAATTTGCAGTGTTATTGATAATTGTCGTCCTATTACTCTTGAATAGATGAACTCCACTTAGAGAATTATTATTGGCAATATTATCAATTAGGATTATATTATAACAGATACTTAGATATATGCCAGCCTGACCACAATTAGTTGTAGTACAGTTTATTATTTTACCGTTAGTGACGTTTAGGAATTTAATTCCAAAATAAGAACTATCAGTATTATTTACTATTACATTTCTTAAAATGAAATAGTCATCAGTATTTGTAATTAAAACGCCATGAACACCTTTTCCTGCTGCATCAATGTTTAAATTTTCAATAATATAAGGATCCTCAGAAGTTCCGATACCATCAGATGCATTTTGAGACAACCAGTAATTTCCATCTATTTCAAGTGGATTGTCCGCTTTTATTGTCAAGTTGATATTAACTTGAACCAGTGAAGTATTTGATATATCATTATAATTGAATATCGAGAAAACCATTGAGAACGTAAAAACTACAATTGATAAAATTAAAACTACTTTAATTCGCTTCAACGAAAATCCTCCTTTTCAATTATTTTAAATATATAAGAATTTTATACTTTGAATAAAATTAACACCTAATTTTTTTATTTAAAATTATGTAGTGTGAATCGGAGTAACAGTTCTACATCCAAATAAGATTCGGAATTTATAGATGTTTAATTTCAGATATTTTTTTATATTATTTATTTGATAAAAAGAGATAAAGTGTTCTTAAACAATATTCAGAAAAGAAATATAATAATCCATACATTTTTACAGAAGGATTTTTAAAAAATTCAAATATTAGCAATTATTTGTACCAAGATTCTAAAGATCTTTGCACTTTAATTTTTCCACTATATTCTCCTTTTTTTAAGTTCGAAATCGAGATTCTAACGCCCCTAATGGAGAATTCGTTTCCTATAATTTTTCTTATTAATTTAATTGCGGTATCTAATAATTTTTTCCTTGAATTACTAAAACTATCAATAGTAAAAGCTTTATTGGCTCTTTTAAAATCACTATAAACGATTTCAACAGAAATAGTTTTAAAAAAGAAATTATTTTTTTCCAAAATGTCATGAATGAGATTAACAGTATGTTTAATACCCTCTATTAATTCATTTAAATCAGTAATTATTTTCCCAAAATTTTTCTTTTTACCAATAGACTTTCTGATTCCATGGGATTGAACTTCTCCTTCATCTAAACCTCTTACTACTTTATAAAAATGATGAGCTATTTTTTTATTACCGTTAAATAGAGGGATTAACTCGCTTAATTTTAATTTTCTTAAATCAGCAATTGTTTTAATTCCATTCATATTAAGAAAATCTGCTTTTTTAGGACCAATACCTCTGATTTTTTGAACAAGAAGAGGGTTTAACATTTCTTCCACTTTTTCTAAAGGAATAAAGGTAATTCCATTTGGTTTGTTAATATCAGAAGCTATTTTAGCAACTTCTTTGCTTTCAGCGATTCCTATCGAACAAGTAATTTTGGTATTTTCCTGTATTTCTGTTTTAATGATTTCAGCTAATTCAATAGGAGATTCATCTGGTCCAATTTTCTTCGTCACATCAATGAAGGCTTCATCAATGCTCACTTGTTGGAAATCATCAGAATAAGTTTGTAAAATCTCCATTACTTTATCGGAGGTTTCTTTTATTAGCTTCCATGTTGGAGGTACTATAATTAAATCCGGACATAATTTTTTCGCTTGAGAAATTCGCATTGCAGATTTTACGCCATATTCCCGAGCCTTATAACTCGCTGTTGTAACCACTCCACTTCCAATCCCAACATTTGGTCCAGTACCAACAATAAATGGTTTATCCTTTAAATTAGGATTATTAATTGTCTCTACGGAAGCATAAAAAGCATCCATATCAATATGAAAGATAACTCTTTTCATCGAATTTCCTTTGAAAAAACATAAATAAAAAATTTTAACCCCATTAGATATCTAAAGTCTAACTGAGATATTTTCAAATTAATAAGAATTATTTTAGGAAATATAAAATTTTATGATGATAGGAATGTCTGAAGAAATAGAATCATTAATCTGGCGATTAGGGCTCGAAAACGCAATTAATTTTAATGGAAAAACAAATATCAAAGTGATATTAGGAAAAATACTTCAAAATCATCCAGATTTGCGATCAAAAGCTAAAGAATTATCAAATAAAGTCAATATTATTGTTGAAAAAATAAACTCAATGAATTTTGAAGCCCAGAAAAAGAAATTCTCTGAAGATTTTGCTAATTTTTTAGAAGATAAGCAAAAAATAAAAACCATTGAAGAAAAAACCTTACCACCACTACCAAACGTTAAGAAAGGACACGCAGTAGTTATGCGATTAGCACCTTATCCTTCAGGACCGCTTCATATAGGTAATGCCAGAATGGTTCTACTAAATGACGAATATTGCAATAAAATGTACCAAGGTAAGTTACTTCTTGTATATGATGATACGATTGGAAGCGACCAGAAATGGGTTTTACCAGAAGCATATGATTTAATAAAAGAAAATTTAGATTTTTTGGGAATTAAAATCCATAAATCCTATTATAAAACAGATCGCATGGATATTTATCAAGATCATTGTAAAAAATTGTTAGAGAAAGGAAAAGCTTACGTATGTACTTGTGATGGAGAAACATGGAGAGACGAATATAAAATCAAGAAGAAAGGGTGTCCTTGTCGTAGCATGGCAGTGGAGGAAAATCTTGCTCGTTGGGAAAAAATGCTTGATGGGACTTTTCCAGAAAAAAGTGCAGGAGTAAGGTTAAAAACAGGAATGGATCTAGCAGATCCAGCATTAAGAGATCACATAATTATGAGGATTTCAGAGCGAGATCACCCAAGAGTTGGGCAAAAATATAGAGTTTGGCCATTATTAGAATTTTCTTGGGGAATAGATGATTATCTTTTAGGAATAACCCATATAATTAGAGGAAAAGATCTCATGAAGGAAGATCGAGTTGAAGAACTCATTTGGAAGATGTTTGGATGGAAAAAAAACACTGAATTCATCCATTATGGAATCATTTCTTTTCAAGATATGAAACTTTCAAAAACTTATAACCGAGAACAAATTCAAAGTGGGAATTATATTGGATGGGAAGATCCCCGTACATGGTCAATCAACAGCTTGAAAAGTCGGGGAATTAGAGCTGAGGCAATAAGAGACACAATACTGGATTTTGGACTATCATTAACCGATATAAAATTTTCGCCGCAGATATTATATAGTTTTAATAAAAAGTACATTGATCCTATTTCTGAAAGATATTTTTTTGTAGACAATCCTAGAGAAATAGAGGTTTCAGAAATTCCATATGAAAATTTAAAAGCTGAAGCATTAAAATTGCCGAATAATCCTGAAAAAGGATATAGAGAATTTGATTTAAAAATAGAAAATGGAAAAATTCAACTTTATATTGCTTTAAGCGATGTAAAAAAACTAAAAAAAGAAAAAAAACTTAGATTAAAAGACTTATTCAATATTGAGATAACTGAAATTGATAAAAAAATTAAAGCGATATTTTCATCGAAGGAATTAGATATCGCGAGAGATAAGAAATATTCTATATTACATTGGGTACCATATCAAGATAACATTGAATGTAGTGTATTAAAACCGGACGGTACAACAATTAAAGGAGTAGGAGAAACAAATTTATTAAATGTTATAATTGGAAATACAATTCAGTTTGAACGATTTGGATTTGTAAGATTAATAGAAAAAAAACCAATTATTAAAACATATTTTTCTCATAAATAAAAAAAATTATGGAAGAATGACGGCATCAACAAAAAGATCGTATTCTTCATCTTCATCCAAATCATGTATTTTTACTTTTTCAACTGAGTTTGTACCCATTATTTCAAGAAGTGCAGATTGTTTGAGAACCTTAACATCGGATCGTTTTAATTGTGTACTTAATTCTTCAGTTGCAAGTATATTTTTTAATGGTGTTATAAAAATTACCCTTCCAGTAACTTTAGTTAATTCCATTGCCAATTTAATGCTTGGTTCGCCATTTTCTACGATCAATACCCGTTGATTTTTAAATATCTCCAGATCGCTGTATTCTCGAAACACACCTTTATTCAAGAACTCATCAATTCCGACTATTTTTTCTGGTTCAGATACAACAGTACATGTTCTTGCTACAACAGGTTCTTCAAGATTTATTTTAGTTCCCGCTCTATAGTTTTTTATCGCTTCTTTTAATGCATCAGCTGCTAAGTTTGAGCAATGCATTTTGATGGGGGGCAAGCCATCTAATTGATCAGCAACATCTTGACGAGTTATTTTTTCAGCTTCTTCTAATGTCATGCCTTTGGCAAGTTCAGTTATCATGCTACTTGTTGCAATTGCTGAACCGCATCCAAAAGTCTTAAATTTTATATCTACAATTTTATTATTTTCAACTTTAATGTAAATGTCCATTAAATCACCGCATGTTGGGTTTCCAACTCTTCCTGCGGCTACATTAGGCCCTTCTAGAGTTCCCACGTTTCTAGGATTTCTAAAATGGTCTAATACCTTTTCTGAATATTTTGTTGATTTAATCTACATTACCTCCTCTTTAGTAATTGAAGATATTTTTCTTAATCTTTCAATAATACCAGGAAGTGCCTCAATTAATTTATCTACATCCTCTTGAGTAGTATATCTTCCTAATGTTACTACTAAAGAGCCATGTGCTTCCTCATGCAATAAACCAATTGAAATGAGCGTGTGAGATGCTTCAAGCGTTTTAGATGTACAAGCAGATCCCGTAGCAATAGAAATACCTTCATCCTTTAAAGATAACAATAATGATTCACCTTCAATATAATCGAAACGGAAATGAGCATTATGAGGTAATCTATGTTCGGGATGCCCGTTTAAATGGGATTTAGGAATTTTTTCAAGAATATTTTTTATTAAATAATCTCTTAATTGAGATAACCTTTCACTTTCCTCTTTAATATTATTTTTAGCAATTTCAGAAGCCTTAGCCATCCCAACAATTGAGGGAATATCTTCGCTTCCAGATCGAAGCCCCCGCTCTTGTCCACCACCAATTATAATTGGATTAATATTAACACCTGTTCGCACGTATAAAGCGCCAATACCTCGGGGTCCGTAAATATCATTAGAAGAAAGTGTTAACATATCAATTCCATCCTTAACAACATCAATTGGAAGTATTCCTTCTGCAGCAATAGCATCAGAATGGAAAATTATTCCATGTTCCTTAGTTATTTTACTAATTTCTCTAATAGGTTGAATTGTACCAATTTCATTATTCGCATATTGAATTGAAATCAAAATTGTATCTTCACGAATTTTTTCTTTTAATTTATCTAATCTTACGAGACCATTAAAATCAACAGGAACCTTTGAAATTTCAAATCCATTTTTTTCTAGATATTTGGCAATATTATGTATAGAAATATGTTCTATTTCAGATATGATTAAATGTTTTCCATTTCGCTTATTTCTCATTGCAAATCCTATAATTGCAAGATTATTTGATTCAGTTGCACCTGATGTAAAAATTATTTCTTGCTTCTTTTCTGCATGAATAAAATCAGCGATTTTTTTTCTACTCTTTTCTAAAGTTTCTGTTGCTTCATCTCCAATTAGGTGTAAGGAAGAAGGGTTTCCAAATTTATCGACGAAATACGGCTTCATTGCTTCGAAAACTTCAGGATCAACTGGTTTTGCAGCTTGATAATCTAGATAATATTTAGTATTTATTTAAATAACCTCCAACATCTCATATTTTGCTAAATTATTAAAACCACATGGTTGATTTTGCCTCTAACGCAAGATCATTCAAGGTTGCAGCACCCACTATTTTAACTCCAGGAATCAATTCTACTTTATCCCAACCTAACATCTGCTTTGAAGCTTCGCAAACAAATATTTCAATACCCATTCCCATGGTCTTATCTAACATTTCTTTAACGCTTGGAAAATTACCCATTTTTATTTGATCCGCTACACCTGGTTTGAGCATTTTTAATCCCATACCCAAATAATAGACTTTTACCTTGAGATCCATGGCTTTTGCAGTTTGAGCTAAAACAAGGGGCGAATATTGCCTTTCTGGTGCGTCACTTGTTTGTACATATAAAATATCAAATTCTTCATCACTCATATTAAAAAAACCTCCGATTTATATAATTATTTAATTTTTTCTATTAAGAATCTTAAATAATCGTCATATTTCTCAAATTTCAATAATTTATGTCCAGTCCTTTTAGTAAATCGTTTTATATCTTCTTCTGCTGCGGGGTCGTCAGCAACAACTTCTAGAACGTCCCCAACTTTTAGGGAATCTAGATTTTCTCTTGTTTGGAAAAGAGGAACTGGACAAAATAATCCAATAGTATCGATAGATTTAGTAGGTTTTATATTTTCATCTCCGCTCAAAATATCAACTCCAATAGGTGCGATATAACACTGTAATTATATAAGAAATTAACCTCTTTTTAATCCCTTCCATATGTTTTTTTGGTATAATAGAGTGAATCAACTATCTTAGTCTAAACAATACTTTATAAGATTAAGCAAGTTACAAAATTCTCGATAAAAAAAATTTATATTAATTCAAGTAATCTTTGATAAGATATGTTAATTTATTTTATTTTAATACTACTTGGAGTAATATATGGAACCATCGCACCTATTTTAGGTATTGGTGGAGGTTTTTTTTTCGTTCCAACTTTGAATATTTTATTTTCCCTCGATATTCACGTCGCCATCTCTACATCGATGTTCGTGATATTATTCACATCAATGTCAGGTACAATTCGTTATTACTTTACGGGAAGAATTAATAAAGAAATTATTAAAATCGGATTAATTCTTTCAATTACTAGCATATTAGGAGCAATTTTAGGAAGTATTTTTAAAGAATTTCTAACTAGTGATATGTTGAAGATTATATTTTCTATTTTTATAATTTTTATCGGCGCTTACATGGTTTTTCAGAGCTTAAAAGAAAAGCCGGAAGATATAGAAAAAAAAAGTTTTATTGAAATGAGAATTATGGGGGATTTTTTTAATAAATTTAATATTAATGGATCACTTTTTGATAAAGATAATAAAAAATACGATTATTCATTAAATTTAATTCTTATTCTCCCAATTTCTTTCCTATCTGGCGTTGTATCAGGACTATTAGGAATTGGAGGTGGATTTATCAATGTTCCAACTCTTAATATTTTATGTCATGTGCCGATGCATTTTGCGGTAGCCACTTCCACTTTTATGATTATTTTTGCAGCTATTACAAACAATATAACTAATTTCATTATTTCATATATAGACATCTTCTTGGGTTTGATATTAGCATTAGGTACAATTATCGGTGCTCAAATAGGTCCAAAAATCGTGGAGAAAATATCATCTAGAAATTTAAAAATTTTATTTGGATTATTTACTATTGGCTTTTCAATTTATTACATATTCACATAAATTTGTGATTTCCCGAATTATTAAACAATTTACAAATGTATTATCATTTAACATGTTTCAAATCTTGATGTACTATAATATACTACCTTTCAAAAAATATTTATACCATTATCCTCACCTTATTATTACATCCTTTTAAATTAGGGATAATTATCATTGAAAAAATTAGGAAAAATTGAAAAACAAGAAGTGTGATAAAATGAGTAAAAGTTTTGGTGGATCTAAATTTTTTGGAGTTATTTTGATCATAATAGGTATCTTTCTCGTCATTAACGGAATCCTCCAATTATTTGTCGGCGCTAACTTATCAAACTGGATTCTTGCAACAATAGGAACAAGCTCGCAGATTCAAAATTACGTGACCGTATGGGATGCAGTCCCGACATTGACACTAGCAGCATTTGGAATTCTAGCAGGATTTGGGTTGTTTAAAGAAGAGGAGTGGGCCTTTGGAATCGGAATAGTAATTTTTGCAATGACAATTGCCAACTCTATTGGTAATATTGTTCCAGGTATTATGACCTTAATGGCAGGTATACCGGATGTCACTTCTATCTTCTGGATTATTGTAGCTATTTTGGCAGCAATAGGAATTGCAGTTCTAGCGATTGATAATTTGAGAAAAGAAGGTTAATTATTTTTCAATTCTCTTTTTTTTTATATTTTCATAATTTCTTTAATTTTTAGTTATAATCAAGATTTTATACTGATGCAATTCTTTTTTAATTTTATCAGATAATTCCGAATATAATGCACATATATATATTCTTTATAATTTTAGTTTTGGGTGAATTCTTTAACTAAAAATTTGAAAGGCTTCATATAAATGGTAATTTACCAAATAAAATAACATTTAAATCAAAGAATAACTTACAATTTTATACCTATTAAAAAATATTTTTTTATTTTATTTTGTAGAAAGCATCATATTTCTCACCATTTTGGTTTGAAATAAGAAAGATATTAGCGAAAGAAATAAAAAAGGATGTGTATGATTTATGAGCTCAGGTGAAGGAGGCTCAGTTTTTTACGGAGTCATTTTAATGATTTCTGGTGCCATTTTATTAGTAATTGGCATTATGAACTTAGTAGGATTCAACCCTCTTATTGGATTAAGCGGTTCAGACCCAACCGTTGCAAGGGCAGTTGGAACATCTGCATGGACAGACATCGTTATTGCTGGCTGGGGTTTTATAAGCGGATATGGTCTCATAAAAGATCAAGAATGGGCGTGGGGAACGAGTTTACTCATTCTTACTTACGTTGTTGTCAAGTTTCTTAATGATTCAATACAAGGAATTTGGGCATTAATCGTAAGTCCTGCAACTGCAATTTACAGTATTTCGGTTTGGGTTTACGTGATTCTCTTCTGTATTGGCGTTTTCGGTATCATTTATCTCCTTGCAACTAAATATAAATATGCCTAAAGATAAACATGCTCTCTCAATCTTTTTTTTCTTTGTTTTTTATAAGGATTTTAAAATCCAAAGAAAAATTTACCAACATTATAGATGAAAATAAGCATCCTATTATCATTTTTTAGATAATAAATTCAATATTCCAAAATATAACTATGAAAATATATATTTATGAAAGAATAAAAGGGTTTTTTATCTTTCAAATTATAGCATTTTAAATTTTATTCTATTTTAGAAAATTCCTTCACATTATATATCAAATTATGTAATCCCCAATATTAAAAAGTCGATTAGAATCCTTGGCTTTCATACTTTGGTATTACGCCACGGTTGAGGTTTGCTTATCATTCATCAAACATCTCATTAGTTAAATGTAATCTATAAATGTAAAATAGACCATAACCAAATCCAATTAGAAAAATTAATGAAAACGAAAGAATAAAGCCAAAAAAGATTTGAATTAGGTATGAATCATAATCCACAAATAATATAAAAAAAATAAATAATATAACACCCCATGATAAATTAGCAGCATTATCAATATTTTCTAATTTATTATTTAAATGCTTAGATTTTCTTAATATCACGTAGTATTTTTCCCATTTAACATGAATTACTGCAAAAATTAGTCCTGTTATTGTGAATAAAGCATAAACAACAATAATCCCCATTTTAACAATAAAAACCGTCAATAAATTTGTAAAAAGAATCAAAATTATTATAGAAAGATATTCTATAATTTCATTTAAATAATAGTAAAAATTTATCCTTTTAAAACGCTGTAAACACACTTCTCCAGAGACTTTTAACGATAAATTTTCCAAAATCCAAGGGTCCCCATGAGTTATGAGTTTATCCACAATGTTATTAGGTAACAGATCTAATATGATATTAATATAGATATAATTTCGGTAACTTTCTAATTTTTTAGAAAACATAAATAATTCTTCATTTGAAAAATTAATTATTTCTGTAATGTATTCTCCACATTCATCATAATTAGCTTTTAATTTACAAATCTTTATCTGATTTAGTAAATCTTTAATAAATTGGTTCAATTTCTCATTTAATTCTTGGTACATATATTTCCCGTTAAATTCTTCTGAAATTTTTATCTATTTTGATACTTATTATTTTTAAATAAATAAAGATTTTTACAAAAATGACTATGGTTAGTATTATTTTAGCAAATTAGGTGATTTCCAAATAGAAATCCTTATTTCTAGAAATATGAATATAAAGCAATAAAATAAAAGAATAAGATGATTATTTAATATTTATAAAATTTAACATCTTAATTGGAGGCTAATATTATAGTTTTTTTGTTCTAATGAAATTATAAATATTTTCTGATTATAATTTTATTAAGAAATATTTTACTTTCCCCAATGATTAACGTAATTTTAATTTCAGTGGAATATATATGTTCACCGTGATATTAAAAAAAACTTGTTGTAGGTCAAATTTTTAGATATTCTCTTATTTTAAGGATTGAACCTGGATTCACGCTCAAGCTATCAACACCTAATTGGACGAATCTATCAACGAGTTCCATATATTGAGAAACACATTCACCACAAATAGAACAAGACTTATTTGATTTATGGGCTCCTTCGATTATCATCTCAATAGCTTTTACAACCGCAGGATTTCTTTCATTAAAATAACCCATTTTATTTAAATCTGAGTGATCTCTATCAACACCTAAAATAAATTGACATAAATCATTTGATCCAATGCTATATCCATCAATATTTAATTTATTAAATTCATCCATGAGTAGAGCAACTGCAGGAGTTTCTGCCATTAACCAAATCTTAAAAGAATTACTATTTTTTAATCCCTCTTCAGTCATAATATCCAAACATTTCTTAGCCTCAGGAACACAACGAACAAAAGGAATCATAACCCATATATTATCTAAATTTTCTCTCAATTGCAAAATTGATTTGCATTCTAATCTGAAGATTTTCTGAAATTTTTCAGATATAAACCGAGAAGCTCCCCTCCAACCCATCATCGGATTTTCTTCCTTTTGTTCATATTCAGTACCACCTAATAAATCACGATATTCGTTTGTTTTAAAATCAGAAAATCTAACAACCATTGGTTTAGGGTGAATTTTTTCAGCAACATAACTAAGGCCCTCAAAAAGTTTGTCAGTATAAATTTTTTCTTTACCTTGATCAATAAGCCAGCCGGGATGTTGTCCAATATAAGTAGCTATCATAAATTCTATTCGAAAGACACCAATTCCATCAAATGGAAGGTTTAGATATTTATCAATTGACTTTGGAAAACCAATATTCATATAGATCTTAGGAACATTCACATTTTTCACTTTAATTTTTTACTGACATCATATATTCAGAAATTCCTGTTCCTTTTTTCCCATCCATTTCAAATTCAACTATTTGTTCAAAAATTTCTGTGATTCCTTTTTCAGATGGTCGTTGTAAGTTTAATGATTTATAGGTTTTTGAGACCACTATAAAAGTCTCTTCTTCTGTTTGAATTGTAAATTTAGTAGACTGAGGCCATTTTGGATTATCATTATACCCATAAGTAGTTTCAACATCCACTTTTTTTACAGGAATGTTCTTCTCTTTAGTAGAAACAAAGCCAGAATAAACAATTTTTCCAAAAACTTCAATTCTCGCAATATTTATTGTTCTATCATCAAATTGTGCAGAAATCCAATTCCATTTATCGATATTCACCCAATCTCTTGTACCCCAAGAATGATCTCGATGGCCAAAACAATTTATTTCTCGTACTTCTTCAATTTTTTTTCCTGCTTCATCTTTTTTCTTTAATATTACTTTACCAGTAACCTTCATACCTTGTTCATAATGCATCTGTGCTGCGACATCTAGCATTTCAATCCCAAAACGATCTATTAATTCGATGGGATCTTCACCCTTTAAATAATTAAAAGGAGGAAATCGGGCTTCGGATATGATATCTAAATCAAATTTTCTGTGTTTTGCAGTAATCCTCCATTTTTTAAAGGGTTCTATACATTCATATTTTATTTTTTTATCTGTAATTTCATCAGGCATTTTTTCTAGAGGGATAACGTTTCCATAAGCCTCAGATTTTCTATCAGCTACTAACAGTAACATTGTAACAGCTCTCTTTTTTCCCATTTCAAATCCGATTCGAGATACCATATGGACGTTTGCATTAAAATCTATGAAATTAAAATACCAACTTTCGTTATGGTGCTCTGGAAATGATGTTAAAAAATCATGTTTGAGCTCATCGGAATCATTTATTTCAATTCCTTTATTTAAATAAGCTAAAAGGTCTGGATCTTTTAATTCTAATCCTTTTTCTTCCAAATATTTTAAAATTCGTTCTTTCAAATTAAATCACTTTTTATTTCCCTTAGTTCTTTCCTATGAATCAAATCTTAGAACATCTTAAATATCTTTTCTCCCAACCAACTATATATAGATACTACATATTAATTAAATTTGGTGATTATCATGGAAAATAAAATTGTTGGGAAAGGATTATCGGTTTCTACTAAAGAAGAGGTTGAAGGAGAAATTGCAGTCATAAATAATGTAGATGATGTGATTCGCTTAATCCAAGGAGTTGCTGAAGGAAAAATTTGTTTAGTAGAGCAAGCAGGTACTACTACTCTAGGTCCAATTTTATCAAGAATTACGGCAGTGATCTGTACTACAGGCTCAGCAGGTTCTCATTTAGCGATAGTTAGCAGAGAATTTGAAATTCCAGCTATCATGTCATTAAATCTTAATGTCGATTTTCAATCTCTTAATGGAAAGAAAGCAATTATAAGAACAAATGAAAAGAATGAAGGAGAATTATTAGTTAAAGAATAGATTCTTTTAAGTTTTTGCGAATATTCGATTATAAAGCTAATATTTGCCCAATTATTATTTTTTTAAAACATAGAGAGGTCGGAAAGAAATTCTAAATAGGGAAAAATTAACTTATAATTCTTCAATAAATAGATTAATATTGCCTTTAATAATAATGTAAATGAATCAATATTGAAATTTTTTAGGAAGGATTTAATTGTTAGGGAATCTTAGTGATGAAGAAACTAATAATTTAATACTTTATTTATCTGAAAACATCCGAAAAGGTCTAATTGGTCGGAGTGTTGTTGAGAGTCAATTATTTCCCGTCACGCATTACATCTCAACGGCTTGTTATATTTTATACCTCCAAGGTTTTCAAAACAGAATTTTAAAAGAAATTGTAAAAAAAATCCAACCAGAGGAGATTGGTCGCCGTTCTAAAACGCTTGGATCTTATCTAAATCAGCTTGCATTTCATTCTATTGCGATGTTATATTTACATGGGAGAGCTCAACATATTAATGATATGAAATTTAAAATGAATAAAGGAGAAAAATTGAAGGAACCAATAGAAAATGAAGAAAAAATCGCTGAAACTAAATTTATGTTAGATTTTTGGAAAAGATTAAGTCCAAATTATAGAAATGATAAAAAATTAACAGCGGATGATGGAGGAAATATAATACAAATTTTATCAGATAAACAACTAGATAAAATAAAAGATGATTTTATAGTAATTAAAGATAAATCAATTATGAATGAACTCAAAAAAACCTCTGCATTATTGACGAATCAAAATTTTCTCTCCCAAGCAGAATGCCGTGCTGGTATATTTGAACACGGTCCATATACTATTGATAATTCAAAAGAATTAATATTTTTTAAGGAATTCCAATTTTTATATAGTGGAGAATCCTTAGGAGGAATTGAGGTTTCGGATTTCATCGATCATCTTAAAACTTCCGTAAAATCCCCAATAAGTAATTTGATATTCGGATTTAGTTTAAAGAATATGGAAGAGGTCAAATTTAATGATTGGGGAACTTCATTTTTCAAACCACCCGATTACACATTAAATATTAATAAAATAGCAATTTGGACGAAGGATTACACGCATCCCAAGGATTTTCGTGCTCCGGACAAATTAGGAGAAGTGATCCCATTGAAATTTGAAATTCTAAAGGAATTACAAGATTACGCACAGAAATCCTTAAATGAGTTATATTTAAAAATGGCTAAATGGAATTTTATGAAAAAATTGATGACGGGTACCAATGTTTACACAAATTTTTTAGCTTTATATGCTGCTTATGCAGGAATTGAAAACGAATTTAATTGGAAATGGGTTTTGGATATTCTTGAAAACAAGCAAAATAATGACATGGTTAATGTAAAGGATGTATTAAATTATATTGAAAAATTGAAGGTGTTCCCCCATGGAGCACATCCGTTTTTAGCAAGATATTTTAGAACAAAAAAATCAAGGAAGACTGATCCAACTTTATATTATATACAGAGGTAATGAAAAAGATTGGTCTCAATTAAATGTCCTGAATGTAAAGAAAAATTTGAGCTTGAATTAAATTCTATTTCTAGCACCATTTTTGAGTGTCCATTTTGTGATATCATTTTAAAGAATATGGATGTTATTAAAAATCCTACAAAAGAACAATTATTAAGTATCAAAACGTTAAATCTTGAAATTCTCCCGATAACTCTTGGAGTGGAAGTTGAATCATACGTAATTCGTCCATCAGGTGTGAAGGCAAAGGCACCAATATATCCCAAAAAAGAGGCAATAGAAACAGGTGAACTATTTATTGATGACATGACCATTGGTCCAGAATATAATTCAATAATATTTTCTAATTTAGCTGAATCTTTTTTCCTGTTGAAAAATGGCTTGAGAAAATTTTCAATCTTTGCTGAAAAAAAAAGCAATTCCCAACTTGGATTATTTGGAACTTGGCATCAAGAACCCGCAGGAGTCCACATACATGTAGGATTAGATCCAGAAGGAGGAATTACAAGAAAAGATGCAAGCGAATTATATTACCATTTGCATGATCACCTCCCCTTTTTAATTGCTATAGGTGCTAATTCCCCAGTTTACAAACAAAAACTGACAAATATCGCTTCAAATAGAATAATGAATTATACTAAAGAAGGTTGTAATGTTACAGCTTCTGAAACTCCACTTTGCGAGGATCATTTTGCTGAGATTTGCTTCAATAATCCTCCAAAAAGAAAACCTCCAACATTAGAAATTAGAGTTTTTGATTCAAATATTCCGGAATTCATTATTGTGGAGTTAGCATTCATCCAAATTATTACTCTTGCATGGTTGAACGATAAAGAACCATTAAACCTACTTAATCATAAAAATTATTTGCTTGCTCGAGAAAATGCTGCGAAAGATGGCGTTTTCGCTAAATTATTTTGGAATAATGAAGAAATTAATGTATCAAATTATATTGATAAGATATTTGAATATTATAAAAAGGAAATTGAATTAATAGAAATTCCAGGAGATATTATTGACATTATTAAGCTCCTTAAGATTGGATGGAATGGTTCAATCATCATACAAAAAACTATAGAAAAACTTCAAGAAGAATATGGAAAAGATAAATGGGTTAAACGATTTTGTAGAAAATATATTAATGCAATAAATCATTTACTTAATGGAAACGATATTCGTCATTTTGTTCGATATTTAGGATTGGAAAATTTTCCAAAAATTAATTTAATCAATGATTTTATATAACTAATGAGAGAGATAAATCGCGATAAGCATGTTCATCCCTAGCTATAAAGAAGTTGGTCCTTCTGGTAAATGTTTTGGAAATTATGATCCAACCTCAAATTGGTGTTATTTATGCTATTATGCAAATGATTGTTGGATAGCAAGATACAAAGATAGATTGAAATTAGAAGAATATGTTTATGTGTGTAAAATTTGTAAAGAAGAGTTTAAATCGTGTTTTAGTTTTCCGACTGCTCTTTATTTTCATAAACTTGAGAAAAAAATTATTAATAATAAGTAATAAGAAAAATACATTGAAGAATTTAGAAAAAATTATTCATTTTAGTCGATCATCATTATAATTAAATAATATAAATTTGGATGGATATTCCGTGGTTATTCATAATATTTGGATATTTACTAAAAAAAGTGGTATCTCTCTGTGTGCAAAAAAGTATGGTAGTGTAGAAGTAGACGAATCTTTATTTTCTGGCTTTTTAAGCTCGATTAATACACTTGCCGAATCAGAATTTGATCAGAAAGGAGTAGAATCTATTAACATGGGTAATTATAAATTTATGTATGAAGGATTTTCGGGCGTCGTGTTTACTGTTGCAGGTGATCCAACCGATTCAGATGCAGAATTGAAAAATTTCTTGATAGATGCAAGAAAGGAATTTTTTGAACAATTCTCACCTATACCATGGGAGAACCATTTAAAAGAATTAGCGAAATCAGGAAATGTTGAGCATTTTGAGGATTTTAAATTTCAATTAGATCTTCTAGTTAAAGCATTTGGAGAAAGAAGACAAAGAGAATTGAAAGATAAAAAGATATTAATTGATATTTATGATAATTTAATCAATATTTTCTTTCTAAAAATCATGGCTTTTTCTGAAGTATTAGATGATGATTTTGCTACTCCTTTATCTAAAGTTATAAAGGATATAATTAAAAATATTGAGGGTTTAGACAAAATCTCAATAGCGTGGGATGGAATATCGTTCAGTTCAGTAGAACTTGAAAAAATAGATGTAGATATATTAAAAGCGACCTTGCATAAAATTTTAGAGAAACTTATAATAGAAGGATATAGTTTAATTGGTCAAAAGCCAATAAATAAGATTATAACCCAATTAAATCCTTCACTTTCTATGAAGTTGGATGAAATAAGAGATTTAGGAATTTGTTATCCGATCCTACAATTGTTATTAAAATCAACATATTAATCATTAAGGTGTTCCATTCTTTGGAAGATTTAATCAAATTCTATAAAATATTCATTGATAACGTTTTTTTTAAGAGTAAAAACATATTAAGCGAAACTATCATTATAAAATTAATAAAAAAAGCAGAAAAACTTAGTTCAGAAAACGGAAAAGCACTATTGAATGGGATAAATTATAACGAAGAACAATTAGAAATTCTAAACGTGTTAAATAATTTTAAGCAAAATAAAACAATTTATACCGCTGAAACCATCACGACGGAGATAAATTCAATTTTACATCTTTTATATAAAACCTTATCAATGATTGCTGGAAAAAATGAATCCTCAAAAATTTTAAAAGATGCTTTAGAAGAGTCAATTAGTAATAATTCAGAAATTTGGAATAATATTCAACTTAGTACCAACATTGAGGATTTACTTCCAGAATTCGTTAAATAGTCGGTGTATGATTCTTGACCAAATTTAAATTCAAAATTGTAGTAGTAGGAGATTTTGCTGTCGGAAAAACGACTTTGATCATTAATTTTACTGAAAAAACCTTTAGAGGAATGTACATTCCAACGATAGGCGTTCAATTTACTAAAAAAACTGTTAATATTGAGGAGGATGAAGTTGAATTAACCATTTGGGATATTGCAGGTCAAGATAAATTCGCTAAAGTAAGACAGACGTTTTATGAAAATGCAGCGGGATTCATTATTGTGTATGATGTCACAAGGAGTAAAACGACAGAAAATATAAAAATGTGGTATCAAGACGTTATAAAAAATACAGGGGAAATCCCTTGTGTATTAATTGGAAATAAAAAAGATTTAATTGATGAAAAACAAGTGAATGAAGAAGATATAAAAAAATTAATTTTAAATGAAGATTTTAAAATAAACTTTCAATTTGAAACCTCGGCAAAAACAGGCGAAAATGTAGATAATGGATTTAAATCATTGGTTAAATTATTAATTAATAAATAATATTAATGTTAGCGTTCGAGATTATATCTTATATTAACTGAATCAAATAAATAATATACGAATTTATTCCATTAAATATCTCATTAAACATTATGTCAAAATAAAGGAATGCTATGATGACTCCAGACTCTTATTTTAATCCTGATTTGCATAAGAATATGAAACATTTACTTGTAAAACGTGAATTTAAAATCAAGGAAAGCGCTGAAACAGTGCGTTTTTATCCAAATATTATAGATAGATTAATAACAAGAATGGGATCGGAACGGAAATACTATTATTTTTTTTCTATTCCAACGGATCTTGAACCAGATTTTACCGATTTTTTTACATCACAACAATTCACCGATATATACGAAGTGAAAAATCTATACAAGGATGGGAAGAACTTTCACGTTCAAAACGTTTCCATATTTAATGCAGATTTGAAGATATTTCTTACTCTTCATCTGTTTGAACTTGTAACAGATCCTTACACGTCATTCCAATCAAATCTGGTTTATACAACAGAGATGATTGTTCCACCCACCTGCCTACGCTGTATTGAAATGCCTTTAAAAGAAGCACGATCTGTAGCAAGATTAAAATTGCTTATGGATCGGAGCCCATTTTCTTGTTTAAGAGAGCTTGTTAATGAGAAGGAAAGTTATTTATTTTGCTTGTTTGAACCACCATATGCACCTACTTTTATTGAAGAACAAGGAGGAGCCGTGATGGATGTGGAAGAATATAAAATAGGAGGCTTATGAATGCAAGATTATTTGCGCGACAAATTACAATCGTTGGTAGATGCAAATTTGACTGGAAAAAGCAAGGCTGAGTTCGTAAAAGACTTTCCACTAATTAGATGCACGTTAAATCCTTGGGATGACTTATATCTTGTATTTGAATATTTCAAGCAGAAACTATCTCAAGAAGGCACTATTAAAATTGGATATGGAGACATGTTCACGTATCTTTTAAATGCATATAATTTGCAATTCCATGTAGAATTATTTGAACTACGTTCTGGATCGTATACTCCTGCTTTTTGGACGTTCTTGGGTGCACGACCCTCCTTTATTGGATTGTTATCTGAGCTGGTCGCATTTTTTAAGGAATTAAAAACTTATAATGATAAATTTGGCATCAATAGACCTTTAGAATTGTTTGAATTCCGGTTTTACGTCCAATTCATTATGTTTAGAGAGCGTGATTATGTAGAATTGCTCAAATTAGACCATAAGACTCGCGAAGTCGCAAGTATTCACACCAGGTTAAACCACTTAGCTGCATATAGGAAGCAATTAGCCGATAAATTGCATTTTACTTACCCAACCGTAAAAAAATATTTGGACAACTTGGTTGTTATGGGATTTCGCTATTTTAGTAGATTTCAGTATGAATATATCGGACTTGATAATTACTTACTTGTCTGCACACCTCCAATAATAATCGATGGAACGGGCTTTTGGGGTAAAAATACGATTGTTAGGACAAGTCCATTGTCGTTACAATCTTATTCTGTATTTTTAGCGGAATCATCGCAAGCGCTTTCAATTATTAAGCAAAAAAAAGCTAAGTTAGAGGGTATCACGAGCACACTCTATAAACTCACTACCCTTCGGCACCCTGAAAGCGGGAACATTTTTGATTCGAACTTATCCCAAGATCATTTTTCAGAAGATGGAGAGATGGTCTTGAACGAATCATTTCTCAAATCCAGCTTCGAAGGAATCATTGAAAAATATGATCGAATGGCTGGATCTACCGAGGAGTACCAAACGATTCCAACTACTAAGCTCCCACCAGTACCTCCGAGTGAAATTAACGAAGATTTCTTGCGCATAATTTGGGCACAAGGCTTGAACGCGGTATTTTCAATCAAGCATCTTCGAGAATTGACAGGTTTAACAAAACACAAGCAAAAAGCATTTTTTGACAGCTACACACCCTATTTCGAATACGAACCGATGTTTGGATCAGCGGGAACTATTGCAGGGCTCCATTTCTACGTTACATTCGAGCCACCAGGAAATGTAATGTTGGATTGGCATGTAAACTTTTTTATGGATCTTTTCAAGACATTTCCTTTCAAAAGTTTCATGTTAGCGATGCCAATAAATGGAACTAAACCACCATTCATTCACGTGCACACTTTGATCACGAGAGAAGATGTCCAAACGTTTTATAAGTATATAAACCACGTAGAAACGCACTTTCCTATGATATTTCACCTCGAAATTAAACCCGTGATTTTAATGGAACTGTTCATACACGATACACCCACGGCATTTTTTGATCCTGTAACCAAGACATTTTCTAAGATTGGAAAAAATCTAACTATCTCTCGGTTAGACAAAATCTGGAATTATTGATGATAACTAAGTGAACTAGCTATTTTTGCGTTGTCATATTTTAAGACTTAAAAGCATATCATTGAATAATCCATCATGATAACAATAAACAATTCTTGTCCTGAAGGCGATTTCGAATGCGAAAAAAAACTTTGTGAAAAACGAGAAAAAAAGCTCATCTTTTTTTTAAAAGTACTTCTAATCATTATGGTTTTCCTTATCGGGATCGTGGTGATTATTTGCATTGTTGACCCGAACACGCGCTTGGTTCTCCTTGAGATTCTCCACAATATCCTCGAAATTTTCCTCAAGCTTTTGAAAATGCTACCACTGTGAGAAACAGAAATAATTCAGGATTGACGATTCTAGAATAAGAGATTACTAGAAAAAACTTAATTCCCTCGTATTTTTTTATTTTTCAGCCACTTCCTGCACTCTATCAAGCAAGACATAACCTTTAAAAAGTTAAGATTTTACCCGATTTTTTTTGATGAATATGATATTCAAACATGAAGAGCCAGAATGGTATTTCAAAATAGGAACCATCATAGATTTAGAGACTATTGGTAAATTTAACAAGCGATACAAGAACTACATGCAATATAAAGAAGTATACCCTGTGATTTTTGGTGTAATAACTAATCAAGGCATGATAATCAAGTACATAACACACGTGGATGATATTGATGAGTTATTGGACGTCATTAAATGTGATTTGCGAAAGCTTCCGCGCCCGTTGTGGGCTTTTAATTGCATTTTTGAGCAAGGCATCATTAAGGCGCGATTCGGAATGACTATCAAATTCAAGGAATTGAATGCCTGGCGGTACGAAAGTAAGCGGTCCGCTGTAAAATTATTTAGGATCTCAAATTTTGGTGATCCGTTTCATGGACATGGTGAATTGGTCGTTGATACTTGGCCAGAATATTATGATAAGTGCGTAAAGCATAACCGAGCATGTTTATTAAAAGAATTGGAAATCTGGAAACACAGATTTCAAGCGGAATTTAAATACATGGAGGTACCTTGATGCTTCAGGGACTAGAATTGCTAGCATTTTATGCAATCGGCTGCTTTATAGTTACAATAACTGCATCTCTGATATTTGACTTGTTTTTAGTGCTCTTTATCAAATTAAATAAAAACTCAGTGCGAGTCCGACGAGTAGTTAAGATAATTAGTTATTTAACTATGGTTGGGATCGCGATTCACGAAGCTGGACATTATCTTGCATGTAAATCGTGCAATATAGAAATTGGTCACGTCACATGGTTGAGCTGGGATGAACATGGATTTCCTTATGGTGAAGTTAAAGTTCGTCCGAACGGTAATGTCGTAGCAATGTTGTTTGTAGTCATTGGTCCCATCATCTTAAGCACCGCGCTTATGGTTGCATTATATTGGTTTTATACCATATTAGGTGAGACGCTACTGGATGCTTACTTGAAAGTGGCGATCCTGATTGTTCTTGGATCGCTACTTCTGGGACAACTACCATCCGTACAAGACTTGAACGTGTTAAGCAAGCAATTTGGAATAAACCCGCGTGCAGGGAGCTTGACTATCAGCACGTTGATCGTATCAATAATCTTATTTTTTATGCTTCAATATTACTACGGATATTTCCTTGCGCTATTCGGAAGTATGTTCATGTGTCTTATCACATTCTTGATCATTGCAAGAAAATGTCACCCCAGCAGGCTGGATCACCCTATCAAGATGAAAATGACCTTTCCAACGGACCAGTTGAATGACGAGGAGTTGGAACAATTTTTTTCTGCAGGACTAGATAACCGAGACCACCAATTTGATGATGATGACTATGCAACGTTGGATTAACGCGTTCATCATGTGCCTTTTTCTTTTCTCCGTCTCCAGAAACTCAAGTGGACTTTTGTAAAAAAATTTTTAATTTTTGCCGGGATTTAAAATTTTTTTTTTTCCAAAAATGCATTTAGATGGCTGCTTGAAGTCATCATGGCGATCTTGTAGGAAGACAAGATTTTCTATTTAAAGCATGTTACTAAGATCTAGATCGTGGGAAGACTGGAGCTTTCCCGGCGGGAAGCTCTGAAATATATTGAATGAAGCAGTAGCAATACAGGATGAAATAAGTAAAAGATTAACTTCAAGTTCAACTTATGTTAAACGCCCTAATGGACAATGGGTAAAGTTTTGGAAAGAAAGAACGATTTTTCAAACATACAAATTAAAGTTCTATAAAAATTCTAATGAACGATTAATATTACATAAATTGACATTAACAAAATTAGATGCTTTCATATGGGGCTTGCTTCTTGGTAGTAGCCGGACTAATGGCAACCAAAAAATTATGACAGTTCGAAAAGAAACGCGTCTTTACATCCAACAATTTTGCAAACAGCATGAGATTCCGTTTCGATGGGAACGCGCTAAGCTTCGTCGTAAGGGCACGCATAAAGCATATTCGAACAGATATCAAGTCAAATATGTTGTGAAGCTTCCCCCTATTATTTATCGATTTTTCAAGATTTTAGGATTAAATTTGAAAAATCCAAATATTCCTAGTTATTTTTCTGAAGATCTAAAAATAGAACTGGTTAAAGGCTACTTACACTCACAGAAATGTTCCTTAACTGTGCGAAACCGCGTCTATAAATATCCTAGGTTTATTATCAAGAGCAAGTACTTGAAACGCGATGGTATGCAATGCAGATTTATCGATGAGATGCGTGAATTATTAGTAAACTACGGGATCAAAACAAATAAAATAATCGTGAAACGTCCCACTGGCACTTGTAATTACTTATATGTAGATAGCATAAAGAATTTATTACATTTAATTGAATTATTTGAGTTGAATACGTTGCGTATTCAAGCATACTTGATGATCAGGAAGCTCAGACAACAAGATCGCGATTTCAACATCAAGACAATTGATTTATCAGAACTCTCGCTATTTATATTGGGATTGTGTTATTTATATTCCGATCAATCAAATGATGCAAGGAATCATCAAGTTCTTGAATACACGATCTTCGAGAACCATCTGTCCACAAGTAGTAACAACATCCGACGCGCCTTGTACCACTTGGAAGAAGCGGGGTTTATCAATTACTTTGCAAGAGGGAAGAAAGAATTCGTTCGAGTCATTTCTGGCTATAAACAGAAAGTAATCAAAGAAGATTTGGATCTTGTTATAAACATATCTCAAGAGCTCAGTTTCCAATGCCAACACTGTGACCAACAACTCGGATACTTGGAAGCTTGGCATAAGGATGGATTTTATTGTCCAGAGTGCCATTCCACTGACTTAGAGGCGTATGAATTATGAACAAGAGTAAAGTATTTTTAATAGTGTTTATAACTTGGTGTCTGATTCTTACCTTATTCCCGATTCCTGTCACGGGCAATGCTTCTTATGGAAACGTGCTCTTGATTTCAGATGCAAATCCCGAGAATTGTCGGATGCCAAAACTGGTAGAGCATGACAACATAACTGTTATGTTATGGATGGAAGGAGATGCAATAAAATGTTATTTGAATCAGTCAGGAACTGAAAATATTACTATGATTTTTGAACATAATGAGATGCAGGCTTATGATGCAGTGATTTTTCAAGAGACTTTAATTGTAATTTGTAGTTATTATAATGACTCTTCATTCTTCATAATGAATCGGGTACTTAACCTGTCAAGTTTCACTTGGAATCAAGAATCAGTCTTATTTACAGATGTGTATAATACGAAATTGTTTGAAGGTGTGTTAGCTTTACTGATAGACAATGTTACTTCCACACTCCATGTTGCATTTACTTATTACCGATACTTGAGTATAAAAGAATGCTCTTGTTTAGCACGCTGGTTAGGCCCAAGCACGTTAGGAACCGTTCATATCGTAAGTGAAGGATTATATGAGCGCAATGGGCTGCATCCTGACCGAATAATGTATAATAACACGTATTATTACATCATAAGCACACTCAAATTTCCCCATACTATAGCTAACTTGATGTCGTGGACAGAAACCACGGGTAATATGTTGCTTGGTTCAGATCCTGCGGAAAGTTATGCATATTCCTTCATTCATAATAATGAATCATTATATTTGTTTAAGATCGATGCTTCAGTTTTGGAAGTTCACGTGCTCAGGAATGGTATTTTTTCTCTCATACATAAAACTGATGATCTGACTATCTCACCATCCTATTTGGACGTTGCAATAAATGCATCATATGTCTTGATAGGGTATAGCAAGGCTTTCATGGGACTGCGCGAAGTGTACTTATCCATATTTAGCATTAATGGAACTTTCATTACTACCAGATGTGTGTCTTTACCATTGCGTCCTTATCGGCAGGGCATTACTGTGGTTCAGCAAGAATTATCCGTATCCGCTCGGGATGCTGGGTTCGTTGTGTGGGTAGATCAAACAAATGTGTTCGGTGATTTTTGTTATGACGTGTTCGGGTCATTAGGGACGGTAGAATCAAGCTTAGAACCAGTATCTCAAATTATAAGTAGTTTCAATGCATGGTGGATCATCCCTGCATTAATAGCTGCTTTGATATTATATTTTTATCTTAAGCGGAAGCAATAATAACAAAATTAAAGGTAAAGACCTTTCTATAAAAAGTAATTTGACTTTAATCAGTTAGAATATTATTTTTAATGTTGAGATCTTATTCTTCCACAAAGATGGCAAAAAGTTAAAAAATTTTTAATTTTTGCCGGTTGCGGAACTCGCAAGCGACGAGAGAAATGCAAGAAAATGCCCGACGTTAAACTTTCGGACTAGTAGGGAAGACTTAACTTTTGGTATTTAAAACTTGGTGCGATATCAATGTATAGATAAAAAAAGTTATTCCAAAGGTATTCAACCAAGGCTGATTGGACGGAATCGCCCTGACTTCAGGTTGCATTGGGTTAGTGGTTACTCCACTTGTTGTTCCAGCCAGCCTTAGGAAAGGTGGATTGGAATGGTCTTAAGTGAAGAAATAACCCATCCAAATGAAACATTCAAGTATCACATGCGCGATTTACAAGAACAAGATGCCGAAGAAATGGCTCATATTTTTACTATCGTGTATGCTGGTCAGTATCCTCTAAAAGAATATGAAGATCCTGATTGGATCCGACAACAAGTGAATAATCCCAACATCATCTGGAAAGTATGTGCTGATAGCAACGAACGTCCTGTCGGTTGTGGTGTTATGTTATTGAATGCTAAGCATGGACGCATTTATGGCGGTCGAACGGTCTTATTACCCGAGCTGCAAGATAAAGGAGTCATGAACAAGATTGGAATGAAGTGTATGATGGAAGTCATGATGGAAACCAAGGATAGAGTTCGCATGTGGTTCGGACAATCCAGAACAGAGCCCGACAATATTGCCATGCAACGCGCGTTGGAAAAAGCAGGCTTTCGCCCTATTGCGTTAATGGTAGATATGGATACAGGAACTGGAGACCGAGAATCTGAACTGGTCCAAACACTCATCTGGAACGAGACGTTTACGAACCGGAGGACCGATGTGAAACTGGTACCAGAAGTCAAATCATTTTATGAGATCTCACGCAAGCAATATGTCAAGATGGGTAAAGAATACGACATTATTGACGTTCCAAAAATTGAACGAAAAGATTGCGACTTGACATTCACATTCACGCCGGGAAAGTACTATCACACGTTTACCATTACTAATACCGTTGCCAGCATCTCTACAACTATTAATCCATTCACAGAGAGCTTGACTATTGATGAATTCACGCAAGGGCACCCCGATGTTTTATATTTTTTATTGGAAGAATTATTAATGTTCTGTGCAAAAAGAAACATCAAGTTCATTGAAGCATGCATCAGTGCGTATGAGCCTGAAGAACAACGCTTGTTTTTAGATCATGGATTCAAGATCGCAGGGTATTTTCCTGCACATGATCTTGTTGCTGGAAAAGGGGAAGATCGCATCATTATGGTGAAAATTCCAGACCAGATTATGACTACGGGATTTGAGTTCACGAAGACGAGCTGGAAAGTCGCTAAAATAATTTTAAATCATCTGGGGTTACAAGGTGGCATAGACATATCTGAGCGCGGAAACGTGCAATTCTTCGTCAAGTAGGAGTGAGAATAATGCAAGCTGAAAAAAATAATGAACATGCAGATAGCACAATTGCAGACTTATTATCTTACATCAAGGAATTATTAATATATATTACATTAAATGCCGGTGCTCCGTTTTCCCACGTCCCAGCATCCTTGATGGAAGGCATGGTCGCATGGAGGTCTAGTGCTTGATCCCGTGTGTTCATTTACACGTAGATGGAGAAAATCATGCATATTACTAACATTATATTTTACGTGTTTATGGGTTTGTTACAAGTTTTACAATTGATCGTGTTTTTTACCACCATGGCACTAGTCTTGGTTGCTGCATATTACGTGATCGCGTTGTTACCATGGACGGGACTCGAAAAAGAAGCTTCTTCTCGAAAACATTTATTGTTCATTGCTGTTGCATTGGGTTCTTTGATTATGTTAGATGCTTGGTTTTGGGCGACATTTGGAGCTCCGTTATTTTTACGTGAAATAATGGATGCGAATGCCCCGGACTGGATGCAAAATATCACTGCAAGTACAGACAATGTAAGTATCACGAGTAATCCTGTACAAGACATTTTCACGGATATCTTATTACCATTGTTACAGACTATCTTCCTGTTCGTGATTATGGTACTACTCCTAGTATTATTCATCTTCATTTTCATGTATTTTTCAGAAGTGGAAAGCCAAGGAAAGTGCAAGAAAATGATTTTTACCGTGATTTTAGCACTGGTAGTTATGATGTTCGTGCAAGGTTGGTTCTTGCAGACCTTTGGAGCAGATTTATTGTTACGGGGATTTTTTAGTTGATGAATCAAGCAAGTTATTTTTCAGACTGGTTGAACTCCTGGGCTCAATGGGGCTGGTTTGGCATCACCATTGTTTTTGTCATCTTGACTTCGATGGTAATCATTGGATTCTTGATGATCTTGATGCGCGCGTATGGAGATACACCCTTGAAGTTGATTGTCTCTGGAGTCTTGTTAATATTTTTGTTCAATTTCATATTTTCTGGTTTGTTTGGATTCAATTACACTGCATTTCTACAATGGTATTGGGGGGAATTTTTCCACTTATGATACGAAAAACTTGGTTAACGATTATAGTAATCGTGATTCTTTTAGCAATTCCTATATTATTCACGTGGACGAAGGGTTCGAACCCAATTATGATGGCTTCGTCACCCCTCACGACACTAGATGATACCTCGGACGTGGATTATTTCCAAATAGACCCCTACTCCATTGCAGGGGATACTAATTTAGAAAACTTGAATGATTCTAACCTCATTAAATTAGTGCAACAATTTGGCGTGTCAGGAACTGAATGCACGCTCTCCGTGGACGTTTTTTTCCTTGCAAATTCGTTGCCTGAAACCATAGATGTTTTTGTACTGGATTTTCGTTTATTCCCCTACCAAATTGCTAGCGGATCCTGCACTTTCAGAAATCTATCGGTGCAATTGTATCAATATGAGACTTCTTGGGCATATGAACAAGTTTTCAATGCTACTTCATCTAGTAACCCGTTCAAGATTCAAGATGCCAGTTCCCAAGTAACCTTACATGATGTAGAAAAAATCCGGATCGTACATGATGGCTACGTGAAATTCAAGGTTTCCTTCATGGTCATGTATACAACCAACCAATCCTCCATTGACTTGTGGTTGATGTTTTATTACTTGAAATTATTAGGTGGAAATAACCTGGAATTTGTCAAGATATGTCCCGAAAAAACTTCTTTTGGAGCTGGTGTTGGCGAATCAGTGCGCGTGGAAGACGAACCACAGGCATTGATACTTGATGGTGCGGGCAATTATCTATTCCAAACATCACATCAAGCCTTGATGAGTACTGAAGATCAAGCAAGCGTGGACTTTCATTTAGCTCCGTTAGGAGATAAAACCCAATTAATCTTTGACGTCTTGTTCGATCTGGATGATTACGTGCTTGATGACGTGTTTGCCTGCGAATTTCACCACCATGAGCATTTTGAGACCAATATTGACGGATCTTATCAAGGCATTTCCATTCAATATTATGATGGCACTGCCATGCAATTCTTGAGCGTGGGAAATACTGCAGATGACCCCTTATCAAGCATGTTTCCACAGGAAAACGAGCAAACCATGCTACTCCCACTCACACCAACCATCCTGTCCAGCAGGACCATCAGGGTTCGATATTCAATTAATTTTCAAGTTTCGGAACCTGCCACTACGGATTACGTGACGATGGATCTTGATATAGCTTACATTCTATTGGTACGACCATTGCGACCACTGATCCAATTTCAGGAAGGAGCTCCCAGTACGCCAATCTTTGAGCCCTATACGGTATCGTGCAATTACCCCATAATCGATGGCGTGTATCCCCATCCAATCACCAAGCTGGAAGTCTACAAGGATGGTGGATATCATGAAGTGAGTTTTTCGGAACAATCGGATAGCATTATCTTTACCTTCTTACAAATCGGTTCTCAAGATTATCATTTCAAAGTGAGTTTTGGATCCGATTATTATTGCACGGAACCTGTTTCCGTGGAGGTGACAAAACGTGCCCGGACATGCGTAATTGATTTTCATGATGAGCCGAATAATCTGCATCTTTTGCTGGTAGTAAAGGATGCATTGAATGGAACCTTGTTGAAAGACACGCTAGTTGATATTAACGTATTTCATTGGATTGCTTCAGGTTGGACTACTATCGTGTCCGATGCAATTATGACGGATGCTCAAGGAAGTATCTTGTTAGACCTTAATGTGACGGGATCATATTATTTACATCAATATTATGCGTCCTTTAATATTGCCGAATCTCTATATCACCAGAGTTACATCATGGCAACACCGATCTTGACCTGCACGAATTGTACGCCCACAATTACAATTACTAACACGCAACTACCTGATCAACTTAAAGTCTTGAATCCTACAACCGTTGAGTTTTTCATCGAGACATTGCAACCCTTGAATAAGTCTTGGATCTTGGTAGATGACCAAATATTAGAAGAAATCCAAGCTACGTCGGGATCGAATTACGTCTCCTTTTTAGGGATCAAGGGTATGCATGTATATCAAATATGCGTGGAAAATATCTTGGGAGAAATTGCCACGTCTGAGCCTTTCACGATGGGCTTGCATGAAGCGCCGGCCACATTATTTTCTACCAGTTCCGTGGTAGGAAACACGTTACAATTGACATTTTACGTGGAAGATGATCTCGGAGCTAAAATTGCCGTGCCCGTCAAGATTGAAATCAGGGATCAAGGCATTTTGCTATTGGCCATGGTACTTGAAAGCTCTACCACTACTATATCCACGTGCGAATTGAGTTTTGATGCATTTACGTCACATACTTTTGAGATCTATCTGATAGTGAACGATACTAGATATGAAAGTGAGCCAATCTCCTTAACTAACGTACATCAAGCTATTCCCTTAGGAGCTATCTTGGTGGAAGCGTGTGGATCCTGTGCATTGATTGGAATCGGCGCCGTGTATTTTGTGAAAAAACGTAGGTAGGAACGATATTATCTTGCCAGACGAAAGGTTCCCGTTCTATTTTTTTAGTGGTTCTTATAATTCCCAGTTTATAATTGTTTGTTTTTATTATTTTTTCCGTTTTTCGGGCGCCCGTCAAGTGGTAAGATGTGTCGAGGTGATCCCATAAGCATAATTTAATTAGAACCAAGTCATTACATTAAGGTACTGATGTGGCTAGGTACCACTCTAGTGGAGTATGTGAAAAAATACTTTAATCTACCCAAAAGGATGATTCCAATCGTCAAATTCTTGATGGAAGAAATAGAATACGTATTCCTGGCAGAAGGTAAGCTAAAAAAATATAAGAATAACATTTCATATTAGAAGATAAATTGTAGATTAAAAATAATTATAGATACATCTATTTACAATAAAAAGGCCTTTATTTTTAATATTTAATGAGCTGTTTCCCCAAGGAAATTTTTGCTACATGCTTCCCATTTTTCAGTTGCACGCTTTTGGGATGGTAGCCCTCGCGAAGATAGCCTAACTTTTCATAGACATGTAAAGCATGTTCATTTTCTGCAATGCATATGATTTCTATTTTCCTAATACCTCTCAAAATCGCAATATCTTCGATCATCTTAATCATGGCAGTCCCTAATCCGACATTTTGAAATTCAGGATGTATTAATATAAGAAAACCAGCAACATGACTAATTTTTTGAAAAATATTTGGTTCATTTTGAAATAGAGAAATTTGAGCAATGATCTTGTTATCATGGATACCGATAATGACAGATATATTCTTGTTAACAAGTTGAGAAGTAAGCATTTTCTTATGAATATTATAATTTTCTGGTTTATAGGATATGGTAATGAGGTTGTCGATTTGTTGATACCATGCATACATTGAATCAAAAGCTACACCCTTGAAGTCGCCGTGTTCAGCCAATTTTAATTTTATTAATCTCCCATCATTAAGCGTGACTTTTATACCCATCCCTCACGAACTTGATGCATAAACAAGGACATTTTGATTTTTAACTGTTCTTATCATTCAATACACTTGTTAAATATAACGTTATTCAGCTTGAATGCCATAAGATAAGACTTGGTTACATGTACATTTATAATTACTAATATATCGTAGAAATCGGAGCATTTTTTTAATTGAGAAGATTACTTGCCAATCTGTGTATGAATAGTCCAGATAAATAATTTTATTTCCCAATTTTACAACCTTTTATGTAAATAATTCCCTTGATTTTGTTATTCTCTACTTTTATTCTTTAAAAAAAGAAAAATTTATAATTTTTTTACTTGACCAGTCTTGAGATTATAGAGCATCAATCTGTAAGCATATGGATCAAAGACAATCATTCTTGGAGATTTGATCAAAATTCCCCAATCTAACAAGAGTTTTAATGTTTCATTAGCAATTAAAGGGGCACTCATAAAATTCCAAATGCATAAATTCGGAAAATGATAACGCGAGGGATGTTCAATCATATCTCGGATAGTTTCTCCAGAATAATAATTTATGAGCCCTTCAAGCTTGCCAAATTTCATTAAATATTGTACTCGAAGGTTATCTTCTTCTTTTGGACCGATAGAACTAATCTCCCGTTCCTGAGTTCCTAAACAATATGTCTCTTCCCATGACATGCTTTCACCTGTAAAGAGTTGTACATTTGCATATGGCACGGCAAACCCTTCAAGCACAGGGATGTGATGTTCTCGCGCTTTTCGATATACAGTTAGACAAGCTTTCACTTCATCTGCACCCATGATCACCGCATTTACATCCTTAATCATTTCATAAACGTTTTCTTCATCCACGTGATCATGTTTTTTCACGGTTATAGCGGGATTGATTTTTTTTAAATAATGTTCAGTCGCATCGATTTTACGGTTACCAACAGTATCGGTATAAGCAAAAGTCTGACGGTTCATATTGGAAATTTCAAAACGATCTTTATCACAAATAGTAAAATGCTCGATACCTGTTCGAGCTAGTATTTCCACGACAGGACTTCCAATTCCCCCCACACCAATTACGCAAATGCGTGCATTTCTTAATTTATCTTGCTGTTCAACAGAAAAAATGCCCTGATTACGACTAATTAATTCCTGATAAAATTCTTCACTAAGTACTTGCGTCATATTTTTACCTCAACTTTTTTGAGATTTGGGTTAAAAAAGTTGGGTAAAATATTGATATATAAATGTATTTGAGAAAAAAATATTAAATTATTCATAAAAATTTATTAAATTCGATTTCTAATGATTTGACTAATTCATATATTCTTAATTTGGAGTTTATGGGGAGATTAGTTACTTCAATATATTTTAGTATTTCATTTTTTATTTTTTGGAATTCAATGAAGTTTTCGTTTCGATCTAACATTTTTTTATTCGATCCTACTGTGTTAATTTCAAAATAATGAAGCATTATATTTAACCATTGGGACTAATACTTAAAAATATTAATGTTACGACAAAAATATACAAAAGATCGCAAATGCCATCTATTAATTATTTATATTCTTTTCATTATGGTCTGAAATTTAGATTCTAGGAATAATTATAAGAAAGATCTACTTCTTAACTTTGATACCCAAAAATCAGAAAAATATTTAATTTTATAAAAGTAATTTCTATTTTCTCATTTCTAATACTCCTAAAATAAATTCAATAAATTTGACGAAAAATAAGTGTAGATATATTTTATCAATATTTCTTTTCTTTTAGAAACGGTAAATGAGGTTGAGTTAAAAGTTTGTTAAAATGCAGTTAAATAGAGTAGAATTGCTTATTTTTAATTTAAAGATTTACATTTTCCAATATTTTAAATGGAAATTTTTAGTCAAGGTAGATAAATTACTTTTAATTCAACTTTAAAATGGTTTTTTTATTTTTTTAAAAAAAAGTCATAAATTTTTATCAATATTTGAAGAATCTTAAGTGAGATACTCAGTTATTTGGTTAAAATAACATTAATTTAAAAATCTCAAGAATTGCATAATAAATTTGAGAAATTTATAGATAGAGGAAAAAAAATATAAAGCGATAATTATAATTGTAAATCCATACATTTCACATCCACTCTTAGTGAGGACTCGATTTGAGAAATAAATCAAAAATAATAGTTTTAGGATTAATCATACTTCTCGGTTTTAATTTCATGATGTTACCTCATTTCAATACGATAATTTCAGAAATTTTAAAGAAAATAAATCAAAATTTTGATTTATCCACAAATAATTTAGATTTATTGTTAGTTTATACAGATCCAAGCGGTGATGTTACGGGAGTTGCTGATTCCACTCTTGATATTACATATATATATGAAAATAGAAGCATGGATTTGTTAAATGTTACATTCGTTGCCCCTCCAGACTCAGGCACGGGTAGTGAATACATATATGAATTATATATAGATTCAGATAACGATAATGCCTCGGCTGAATATGTTGTATTTCATAGGAATTATACAGGGGGTAATGAATCATACATTCAAAATCTAACTACTTACGAGTACTGGAATCCCTCCTCTCTTACATGGCAAAGTGGCTGGTATAATGATACCACGCTCGCATATGTTGTTGGAAATAACTTGGTTTTTAATTTTTCATCTTGCTCGGACTGTGTTGGAGACAATTATTATGACGTTTCAGCATATTGTTCGATCCCAGGAAGTGTAGATGGCGCTATAGGGAGCATCTACACTAGTTTATCTTATTTTGCAGGATATTCCGATAAACCAATAATTACAAACGTCTCGGTTTCTCCCTTAAATGCGCTTGTAAACTCGAATTTTACTTTTTATGCGAACGTGACCGATATAGATGGAATACATACTGTTTCATGTATGATCAAGACTTATCCTACTTACGTAATTATTGATGAATTTGAATTAAATGACTTAGGAAATTCTCTTTACCACAATACTTGGAATTCCACAGGACAAGAGAACGGAATTTATACTTTTGAAATATGTGCAAATGATTCAAATGGTATAGAGAGAAATATGACAAATATCGATTTTTTTATCATTGGGGATGTTAAACCCTCCATTTTGAGAGATGATCTTGCAATGGATTTTATTGGAATAGCGAATATTAGTGGAAATGTTTATAATTCCACGGAAAGTCGCGGTCCATGGTATTATTTTACTCATTATGGAACCCACACAGAAGAATACTTTTATCCAAATAATGGCATGAGGGCTGGTTCATATTATCCTGAGAGCCACGAGACTAATAACTTAACGCGGATTGTTACAACTTCTACTGGTGGATTTTTACCAAAAGGTGCATTTGATCCATTTTGGATCCCACTTACAACTGCAATTAATGAAACGATTTACGTATATATCGGAAATGGGATCAACCAAGCATTTAATGTCACGGGAGTCGAAGAATTTTGGTACAGCCAGAATAACACGGAGATATGGTGTTGGCGTCTCGAATCTGAATTAGGAGATATTGCGTTCTATGATAATACAACTGGAATTTTGATAAATGCCTCGTTTTATCCCAATGAAAATGATTATTATTTTTATGAATTACAATATACAAATGAACCAATAGGAGCAGGACCTGAACTCTCGTTGGAATCTCCAGAGGCTTACACGTATTTTTTTGTTCCTGACGTTCCTATAGTCTTAGAAAACTATTCATCAGTTCAATCAGCGTGGTATCGAAATAAAACGTAT
>RDOG01000013.1 GCA_011365055.1 Promethearchaeota archaeon | reverse complement strand
AATTTCCGATAAATAAAAGCACGTGTCCACATTGTTGTATTTTAGAAATTAAAATTTAGTAACCAAAAAAAGTAAAACAGATGTTACTTTTCAGCCAGAATTCGCATGTCATTTTGTTTGGATTTTAAAATACCACGGTGAACGTATATATTCAATGCTATTTAAAATTAGTAATAGCTTAATTAAAAAATTTTAGTTGAAAAATTAATAAATATATGGGGCAAATTACGTGTTTAAAATTTGGATTGATACAGACGGTGGAATCGATGACATTTTAGCATTAATTTTAGCTTTAAATTCTAATGAATTAGAAATAATTGGAATATCGACTGTAGCAGGAAATGTTACTGTAGAAAAAGCTACAAAAAATGTTTTAAATTTCTTAGAGATTTATGAAAAAACAAATATATATGTTTATAAAGGTAGTGATAAACCTATCGTGAAAGATTTAATAACTGCAGAATATGTTCACGGTTCTGACGGAATTGGGAACTTAAATTTACCATCTCCTAAATTAAAAATAGTAAATAACGATTATATTGAAATTTTAAAAAGATCAATTGAAGAATATCCAAATGAAATTATTTTAATAACATTGGGTCCTTTAACTAATATTGCCAAATTAATAATGAAATATCCGAAAACCGTCGAAAAACTTAAACAAATAATAATAATGGGCGGAGCTTTCTTTGTACCTGGTAATGTCTCTCCAGATGCAGAATTTAACATTTATATTGACGCAGAAGCTGCCAATATTGTGATGAGCCATCCTATTAAAAAGATATTTTTTGGATTGGATGTTACAACTAAATATCCTTTTGATGAGAGGTTTTTAAATAAATTACAAAAAAGGAACGTTGGGAATGAGCGATTTTATTATATTGAACATTTATTAAAATTTTTATTAAATTTACCTGGAAGAGAAAACTATTGCTTTTTACACGACCCCATAGCTTTATTATATGCAATTGATAGCTCCATCTATGATTTAAAAGAATATTCGATAACAATCTCAACAAATTCTAAATATGGCAAGACAAATATCAATTCAAGTTCTATAAACTCTGCCTTGGTATGTACTGGATTGAATAGACAAAAAGTAACCGAGTATTTTTTAACATTTTTTAATTAAATTTTTAAAAGATTTATTTTTTTGAATGTTTATTTAAATTGAAATTATAGTTAAAGTGAACTCATAATCAATTATATAGGATCGACGATCATTTTATTCTACTAATGAGGTGATGGTAGTGTTTTTTATTTTCAACAATCATAAAATTGAAGTTCGCTTATATTTTTTCGGAAAAGAAAAGGTATTATATGATGGTGTGGAAGTAAGTAATGAAACTTCACTTTTGAGTACTAAGCACAAATTTCAAGTTGAAGAAGATGGAAAGCCAGTTGATTATGAAATCAGTGTTGTTAAGAAATTAAGAACGCTAGCAATTATAAATCCGATTTCATATATTGTAAAAAGAAATGGGGAAACGATTTTATCTATTTAATTTTTTTTTATTGAGGATTGAGTTCAATTACTCATTATTTTGATCTTGAAGATACTGTCAAAGGTTTAATGTGGGGTTTAGCATTAGGAGATGCATTAGGCAAACCTGTAGAATTTAAGCATCTATGGAGAATTAAAGAAGATTATGGACCAAATGGCATTATTGATCTCCCAATGAATTCAATTTGGACTGATGATACAGAAATGACATTTGCAGTTGCAAGAGCGTTGATAACAACATATAAATTATCTATTGAAACAATTTCAAAGCAAATAGCCGAAGAATTTATTGTTTGGTTAGATACTAATACTGGTTTCAAACCTGGAAATACGTGTATTCAAGCAGTCGTTTTTTATAAAAATGATCCAAAGAAAGATTGGTGGAACTCAGGTATTAAAGAAAGTAAAGGTTGCGGTTCGGCCATGCGAGTTGCCCCTATAGGATTATTTTTTTCAGAACCAGATAAATTATATCAGATCGCCTATAACTCCTCTTTAATAACTCATGCACACCCGACGGCTCTTGCTGCTGCAGTAGGGGCTGCTTATTTAGTTCGATTGGCGATTGATAAAGTTACTATTAAAAAATGGCCAGAATTGGTTAAAAAAATAGTTACAGATATCGCAGAACCTGGTAAATCAGAATTTTGCGATGCAATAGACATGGCAGAAAAAGCGTTAGAAATTGAGAATTCAGAAGAAGCGATAAAAACAATTGGAAAAGGTTGGGTAGGTGAAGAAGCTGTCGCTATTGCATTATATTGTTGCATGAAGTATCCGAATCCTGAAGATTTTAAAGATTTATTAATTTTATCAGTAAATCACGATGGTGATTCCGATTCTACAGGATGTATTGCTGGAGGAATAATGGGCGCTTATCATGGTTATAAAGCAATTGGAAAAGAAATGCATGATTGGACAACAAGATTAAGAGAACGAGAAAGAATGGAAGAAATTATAGAAGAGATAATATCTTCTTTGAAGTAAATTATAATATTAATCTTCTTTTGGAATGATAGAATAATATTTTTCAAAAAAATCTTTTAGATCAATATTTCCACCACTAATTATTGCACCCACACGTTTAGATTTTAACTTTTCCTTATATTTAATAATACCAGCTACTGGGACTGCACCTGAAGGTTCTATAACGAGTTTCATTCGCTCCCAAAGAAATTTCATTGCGTCAATTATTTCTTTTTCTGAAACAATTATTATTTCATCCACATATTTTTTAATATATTCAAAGGTTCTTTCACTTAAAGAAGTGCGTAGACCATCAGCGATCGTATCGGGATAAATACTTGAGAAAATTTTCCCACTTTTAAAAGATTTATAGGCATCACTTGCCATTTCTGGTTCAACACCAATGACAATTGAAGAATTAGATAATCCTTTAGTCGCAACTGCAGTTCCACTAATGAGCCCACCACCGCCAATTGGGCAAAAAACGTAATCCAATTCTCCAACTTGTTTAATAAGTTCATATGCTGCAGTTCCTGACCCTGCAATAATTTGATCATCATCATAAGGATGAATCATTGTATAGCCATTAGCGTTTATTAACTCCTGGGCTGTTTTTTCTCTTGCTTCAGCATTATTTTCGCAAAAAACTATTTTAGCGCCATATCCTTTTGTGGCATTAACTTTTACCTCTGGAGCATTATCCGGCATTACGATTACTGCCTTAATATGAAGTAATTTTGCAACTATTGCAACGGCTTGTGCATGATTTCCACTTGAATGAGTGATTACTCCCTTCTTTTTTTGTTCGGAAGAAAGCTGACTTATTTTATTAAATGCTCCTCTAAACTTGAAAGCACCTATTCGTTGAAAATTCTCACATTTTAAAAATACTGAAGCGTCCACCATTTCATTCAATGTTCTAGATGTCATAACTGGCGTTTTATTAGCTTTTCCATCTAATCTTTTATAAGCTTGTTCTATATCTTTAAGTTCTACCATGATTTTAACCTTTTAGAAATTTAACCAAAAATGTTACAATATCCTCGGCACTAATATCAATAGATTGAGCATATATGCCCTCTTCAATTTGACTTATACATCTTGGACATGCTGAAATAACAAAATTTGCACTTGTTTCTTTAATTTTTTTAATTTTAATATCCTGCAATACTTTAGTTACATCTGGAATAAATATGTCCGCAAGCCCTCCGGCACCACAACATTCATCATGTGCATCTAATTTGATGAATTCAACATTAGGCAAGCTCTTTAAAATGGATTCAAGATATTCAATGAAATATTTTCCAACTCCTCGATGTAAATCACAAGGATGATGTAACGTGATTCTAAATGAATCTGAAGGAATGTTATAATTTGCTTTTAGTTTTTCCAACGATATATCTTCAATTAAAAACTCTACTATGTGTTTTACACTAAATTTTATATCTTTTTTATTAAAAAATTCTTTTAATCTTGCTGTACATCCTGCACAAGTACATACTAGCGTCTTAATTGAAGTGGATTGTAAATAAGTAAATAAATCATCACAGAAATGATCTGCAAGCTCAGGATTACCTAATAAAACTGCTGGCAATCCACAACACGATTCATTTTTGATTAGCGAATAATTTATTTTCAACTTATTCAAAATAAATTTCGTAGATTCTCTAATCTTAAACATTCTTTCACTTGCTTGACAACCTGCAAAATAATAAATTTCTGCATCCTCTTTATAGATATCCTCAAGCTTTTGAATCCCTAGATTTTCACTCTCCTCTTCAATATAATCTTCTTTATCGTCTTCCTCAATTGGAACGAAAGATTTGTTATAATTTCTCAAGTTATTTTCCAAACCTTTATATCCATCTGGAACGAGTTCAGGGGTTTGTAGATATATTTTATTTCTTAAAATTCGTATGATCTTTGGTATTGGAACACTTTTAGGACAAACTTCTTCGCATTTACCACAATTTGTACAATCATATGCTATTTTTCTAATATTTTTCCAATATGGTTCAGTTCTTGATACTTCAATAGCAACTTTACGCGGTGAAAGTTCCCCATTTGTTGGTTCTAATAAAGGACAAAACATCGTGCAAGTGCCACAATTAATACAATTATCTAATAGACCAATTTGTTCTATTTCTTCTTTTGTAAATATGAGAATTTCATATTGTTTTAAAAATTCTTGCAAGTATGCTTCCTTTTCTTCATCTGATATTTCATTATTAATCAATTCAATTACCTCCTGCTGCCATGCCTGTCAAAAACGCTACTCCGAGCCCATTTTTCTCACTTACATAATTATAACCTGATAGAATTAATCCTGCTGCTTTTAAATTTTCAAATATGACTTGATTTTTAGAATCTATAGGTTTAAAACTATCATTTATTTTTATACCAACTGAAAGAAATGGTTGTCCTTCTTTTGGGAGGACTTTAGGTTTGAACATTTTTTGTAACGGTTCAAATAAAGCAGGTCTACCAAATTCATCAAATATTGGTAGATTAAATAAGCCTTCTTTTATAAAATTCTTTTCTTCCTTGATACCTCCCCCGATATATTTACCTGTCGCAAGAATAAATTCATTAGCTTCAATGGATAATTCTTTATATTTCCCATATTTACCATTAACGGATTTTAATTCATTATTCTTTGACTGAAAATTTGTTATTTCTAAATCTTCAAGTAATTTAATTCCTTTTTTTATCGCTAATTTTTCTAAATGGGACTGTAAACGATAACCAGGAACAGATGGAGGATAGGATAACAATTCAATTACTTCTATTTTAAGAGACTCTTTTAATTTTTGGACTATTTTATCTGAGTTCATCACCCCTAAAATAGAAGGAAAAGCCAGAACATCATATTTTAAAATTTCAGCATCCGCCTTTATATTTTTAATAAAAATATTAAGATTTTCTTCTGTTTCTAAATACTGAGCAAGAGTCATTGAATGTAAATTGTTAATTTCGCTTAATTTATCTAAATTAACATGAAAATGAGAAATACTTTTTAATTCGTATTTATTAAGATAAGAAAGTATATTTTCTAAAGATTTTTGGCAATATTTTGGATTGAAATCCGGAAAACCAACAATTCCTAATAATGCTAATGATTTTCCATTTAAATTCTTTAAATTACCATTGTAAATCGGTGGAGCAGCCAAATTGCTTGGTTTAATTGTTCCAGTAAAATTAATTAATTGAATATTTTTATCAAAAGAACCTTTCAATTTATATTCTTCATTAATTAGCTTCAACCATTCATTATAGAGGGATTCAATTTTCGTTATATCTCCAAGTTTGGAATAGGGATGATTGGTGTTTAATTTTTTAATATCTTTTATGCATTCTTTAGGTGAATCATAATAAGCATCCCTTGCCATTGGATAATATCCTGCAACATCTATAGCACCCGATGAAAAAAATGTTGCACCTGTACTTTTTTTAACAAGGATAACATCTTTATTCCTACTATTCAACTTCAAAGCAGCTGATAATCCAGCCAAACCGCACCCAATTACTACAACATCTGCCATCATACTTTATAACTCCTATATTTATGTTTGGGAATAAAATATGGATCAATATAATTACCGACGCAACCGTAAATCCCTTGTGATAACTCAGCTTCACTAAGTTGCTCTCCTCTTAAAGCGGGCCAAATTCCTTTCCATCGTTCGTTTAAAAAATCTAATAAATCTACATTACTCTCATCCATGGGATAATTTAATTCGTCATTTAATATAGTAATTGCTTTGAAAATACATCCAGTACCTTGGCAAGGGCCAGAGCCGATTCTTAACCGTCTTCTTAAATCATCCAGATGTTTTGCATATTCATTTTGAATGCAGTATCGCATTTCCACATTTGTAGCACTTTCGCACGTGCAAATCGTGGATTTATATACAGGTTCATTTGTTAACTTTGAGAGAATTTTTTCAGTTTTAGGACCATGCCTTATTACCATTCTTTTGATAACATGATAATCAAGTTTAAATTTTTCAGATAAAACTTCAACATCAACATTTCCTGTTGCACCTGGTAATGGTTTGATTGCTGTTTCACACGATTTATCAATATCTAATTTTTTACAAATTAAATCCGTAACCTTTTCTGCCATTAATCTATGTGTAACTAGCTTTCCTCCTGCTATCGTTATAAAACCTTTAATTCCGTCCTTTTTTTCATTATCTATAACTTTAAATCCCCTTGTAACATCTCCTTCTTCAACACCATATTTATATAGCATGGGTCGAACGCCCACAAATGTCCTTATTATTCGATGTTTTCGAAGATCAGGCATAATAGTCTCCATGCTAGAAAGCATATATTCAACATCATCATAATCAGGTTTTATATTATCTGGATCATCAAAAATGTCAATTGCGGTAACACCCAATATGGTAGTGTTTTCATGTGGAAACATATACGCATTTCTGCCATCATATGCTGAACATACTAATCCAATATTTGATACTCTACGATCAAAAATTATATGCGACCCCTTATTGAGCCTTAATTTATAATCAATTCCTGCCATGCTGCAAATCGTTGGGACCCATGGACCAGCAGCATTTATGACATATTTAGCTGTAATATCCTCAATTTCATTTGTTTTCATGTTTTGTATGCGAATACCATAAATTGTATCATTCTTTTTTAAAAGCGATATTACCTTCGTGTAAGTTTTAATTTCAGCTCCGTAATTTTGAGCGTCTATAATGCTATGTAAGGTCAATCGCCAGGGATCAACGAATAATTCTTCAAAAAATACACCCTCAGCTACTTGATCTGATAATCGAGGTTCCAATTTTAAAGCTTCTTCCCGTGAAATATGGAAAATTTTTCCACCTTCTCTCATTCCAAGATAAGAAGAATAAGCAGGAACCATTGCAGCTGCCAGTTTTTTCATTTTCCTTGTTGTTACAGCCCAAATTATTGGAGTTCTAAACATTATATTATGCGCAATGTGCCATAAGATTAAAGATTCTTTAGCACATTGTGCAACAATTTTCGGTTCAAGAAGATATTTGACACCCCCAGAAATCATACCTGCACAAGTACCTGTAGTTTCACTACAAACGTCACCTCGTTCAACTAATAACGTCTTTAAACCGCGCATGGCACAATCTCTCACTATCCCTGCACCAGTACAGCCACCACCAATTACTATCACATCAAATTTTGGTTTTTCCATCATTATCATCATTCGATATTAAAAAATTGTTAAAAATAAATTTACAACCCTATTAAAATTTATTTAATTACGACCTCAAAAATTTTCTTAAATGATGATATTTTTGTTTCGACTTAAATCAACCTTTTTTTATTTAAATTCTAAAAAAATTTAACTTTCAAAATGGGTATTTAGCATTTTTTTTATGAATTAATATTCAAGTTGTAAAATATTAAAAATTAAAAAAAAATTTTAATTTGAAGTGAAATAGAGTATTTTTAAAAATTATCTTGATAATTTTGTTTTTAATTCTGTAAGTCGAGCCCAATTCTTAGGCGCGAATTTTAAAGCTTTTTGAAAAGCTTCTTTCGCTTCGTCTTTTTTATTGTTTTTTTCTAAGATTAATCCAAATGTATACCAGATATCAGAATTTTTCTTTAAATATTTTATAGCATTCCTTAAAGCTTTTTCTGATTCTTCTAATCTACCCATATTTGAATATAGCTCGCCTAAAGCATGCCACGACCATCCGTACTCTGGGAGTATTTCTAAAGATTGTTTAAATTTTCGCTCTGCTTCAGCCATGTCCTTTACTTTAAATGCTTGCCATCCTTGGTTGCATAAAGCTAGATAATTTTTGGGATCGAGTTCCAACGCTTTTTTATATGCGGCTTCTCCTTCTTCTACATTTCCTTTTTGTATCAAAAGGTATCCAAGATTATTCCAAGTTAAAGAAAGATCTGGTCGTTCTTTCAAGATCTCCCTATACAATTTTTCTGCTTCGTCATAGAGATTATAGAGAAATGAGGTCCATGCATAACCATTCTTTGCAATATGATAATTTTCAAAATTCTTTTCCTTTATTGCTCTAAAATAAAGAGAACGAGCGAGTAGAAATTGTTGTAATTTTATTGCGATCCTAGCGAGTCTATACCAGACATCACCATTAAACTCTATTTTATATAATTGTTCAGTACTGAGCGAAAATTTTGCAAATTTTTTCAATATTTTTTGTTGTTGAGTTTCTAAAGTATCTGGATCAAATTTTTCATATTTTATTAAATCATAAATTTCATTAAAAATAGGTATTTTTTCAATTTCATTAACGACTTTTTTAAATGCACTTGTGGAGGGTGTTCTTAATTTTAAGTAAATTAGACCAAATCCTAAAAATATTCCGAAAATAATTAAATCTACAAACAATTTAGAGAAAACGAGAATGAAAGGATAGAAAATACTTGAAATAAGCATCTGAGCCAGAGGTTCTATAAGTGGTACAAAACTATTTATAATTAATAAGATGTATGATTTTGGATCTTTATACATTAAAGTGATTGTTATGGCCAATAATCCCCAAAGTGAGCAACCTATTCCTTTAAAAGAAAGCGTTGGAAATATTAGAATCCAAAATAAGTTGCCTAAAATTCCACTAATTATAAACATGGTTATCATGATCCATTTTTTATAAAACGCTTCTAAAAAAACACCTATGATTAGGAAGGAAACCATAACGGTCAGAAAATCAACGATAGATGCATCATTAACAAAAATAGCAGTAATTAGACGCCAAACTTCTCCAGAAAAAAATTTATCATTCATTTCGAATAATGAAATTAGTGGTTGACCCAGAATTAGAAAAAGAATATAAGAAATCCCTTGTATAAGAAGTAAAATATAAATAAAACGACTCTTTTTTAAGTTCTCTCGTGTTACATATTCTTCCATAGTATATCACCTAGTTTGGTATAATATAGAATTTTTATTCGGCTAGAAACACTCTCATTCTTCTCATATCTTTTTTCATTTTAAATATTTTTATTTGTACCAAGATAACTATCGTCAATTATAACAAAATATTTTTTTTTAATACCACGGTGAATATATATATTTCGAATATCGTGTAATTAAAAAGATCTGAGATGATGATATTAAATAAAATGAAATAAAAATAGTCTGTAAATTAATTATTTTTTCAGAAACACTTGTTTTTTACGAACCAGATTTTTGTTTTGCTAATTTCGATTTTAAAACTTCTCCTTCTTCACCTAATCGATTTGCAGTTGCTGAGATTTCCTCCATTGAAGCAGTTTGTTCTTCTGCTGAAGAATTAATTTCTTCCATTGCAGAAGATGTTTCCTCACCAAGAATTAATGCACCTTTAATGTCTTCAGTTATTTTACCAATTAAGTCAACAGTTTTACCTATTTTGCTGATGATGTTCGATATTTTTTCAGTGGAATTTCCAACCGCAGATTTAGATTCTTCTGCTAGTTTTCTTACTTCATCGGCAACAACCGCAAATCCCCTTCCTTGTTCTCCTGCACGACCCGCTTCAATGCTTGCATTTAACGCTAACAAGTTAGTTTGCTCGGCAATGTTTATGATGATCTCCATTATTTTTCTTATATCATCACCTGAATCTTGTACATCTTCAGCTAATTGATTTATGTTCATGGCTGTATCGTTAATGTCTGAAAGTTGTTTTACTTGAGTTACTGCCCCTGAAGAAACTTCTTGAGTTGTAGATGCGATTTCCTCTGCAGATGCGTTTACTTCATTGGCGCTTGCTGCTAATTCTGCAGCCATATTAGCCATGTTTAAGCTAACTTGGTTACTGGATTTGATTATATCATCAAGTTTTGAATAATTCGTTCTAATGATTTTAATTATGTAATATGTCACCAATAATGCTGTAAAAACACCTATGGGATTTAATAATATGGTTATTAATAACATATTTTCGAACGGACCATTTAATAACAATCCAATAATATTCATTACATCTCCCACGACTGTTACTAAGACTCCAGTTCTAAATTCAATTGATTTTACATCTTTTTTCGCTAAAAAGAATACTACAACAACTGAAAGAGGCATTGATAATACCAATATAATCATACTTGAATAATCAACCATTTTAAAAACCTCAATTAATTTAATTTAAAAAAAACTTAGATAAATATAAATCTGAAGTCTAATGTTTTAGTTTCTTTTATAGACAAATTGTCCAAAAGTATTCGCTGTATAAAACTCTTTGAAATATTTTCTTAAGATTTTTTATATAATTTGTTGATAATTTTTATATCATTATAGATTAATAGTAGATTAAAAAAATTTTCTGAGATAAAAAATATTGGTAATCTTTGAAAATTCTCAATCCAATTTATTACACACCATTATATTTATTGATTCAAATGAATTTCAAAAGATCTTTATCCACTCTATAATTGAACAGAAATAGAAATATCAATTTCTAGTGATATATTTTCAATGTATATTTTAATTATAGGATTTTAAAATACCACGGTGAATGTATATTTTAATAAGAAAAAAATAGAAATATGAGATTATTTGATGAAATATTTTAGAAAAATATTTGGGTGGATTAAAAATGGAAAAAGTAAATCAGTTATTAGTTGAAGGTGAAAAAATTCTCTGGTCAGGTCAACCAGATGAATTAAAAAAAACAAATTCCTATTATGTAAAAAGCATTTTACCATTAGTTCTGATGGGAATATCATTAATAATAGTCCCCATGGGAATTGGGTTGAGTATAAATGCTGTAACGAGAGGTTTTTACACACAAAATCTTTGGATTTTTATATTAATAGTGATTATAGGTACTCTTCTTGGGATATTCGGGATTTATGGCTTAATAAAACTAGTTCCACTTTATAAAAATGTCTTTTATTACATATCAAACAAAAGAATATTAATGACATCCCCTCTTGTTAAACTAAAAAACAATGGCAACATTCATTTCTATGATGATCTAGAATTGAATTCTTCTTTATTTAAATTAGAAGAGCAAGTTGCTCATATAAGTCTCAAAGACATTGAAGTTATTAAAATCGTATTCAAATTTGAGTATAGGTATTCTGACAGTCCTATTTTTAAAAGTGATCTTCGGGGGACTGTTCGTGAGGGGCACAACGTGATTTTTTTTCCAAGTAACCATGAAAATCTAAATTTTTACTTCGCTTATGTATCAAGGATTGAAGAATTAAAGGACATAATTACAAATAAATTAAATTTTAGATTAGAGTATGAAAAAGATGGCACTTCACAATATAGAAGCTAATGATTAGATTTTAAAATTAAAAAAAAAATTTTTGTAGATAAAAAAAAGATACTCATCTAATATTTTTCAGATCTTTTTTAAAGAACTACTTGGCTTTAATGAACTATCTTTTTTTATTGTTAAAGTTGATTTTAAAATTTCTCCTTGTTCTCCTAATCGATTCGCAGTTGCAGTGATTTCTTCCATGGAGGCAGTCTGTTCTTCTGCTGAAGAGTTAATTTCTTCCATTGCTGCAGAAGTTTCTTCTCCTAAACTTAATGCTACTTGAATATCTTCATTTATATTACTAATTAATTCGACAGTTTTTTCAATTTTTCTAATTATTAATATAATTTCCTCATTAGAATTTCCAACTGCACTTTTTGATTCTTCAGCTAATTTACGCACTTCATCAGCAACAACTGCAAACCCTCTTCCACTTTCACCTGCACGACCTGCTTCAATGCTTGCATTTAATGCAAGCAAGTTTGTTTGTTCTGCAATGTTAGTTATGATACTCATGATTTTATTAATGCTATCAGAAGAATTTTTTACTTCTATAGCTAAGTTATTGACCTCAGCTGATGCATTCATGATTCCAGAAAGTTGTTTAACTTGAGAAATTGCACTTGTTGAAACTTCTTGGGTTGTAGATGCAATTTCTTCTGAAGATGAATTAACTTCACTTGCGCTTGCTGCCAGTTCTGTTGCCATATTCGCTACATTTATGCTAACTTGGCTGCCGGATTTGATTATGGTATCGAGTTTTGAGTAATTCGTCCGAATGATTTTAATTACGTAATATATCACATATATTTCTATTATAATACCTATGGGATCTAATAATATAGTTATTATAATATTATTCACGAAAGGTCCATTTAATAACAATCCAATAACATGCATTACACTTCCCACAGCCAATATTAAGATTCCAGTTCTAAATTCAATTGATTTTATATCTTTTTTCGCTAAAAAGAATATTATTACAGCTGCTACAGGTATAGCTAATACTAAAATAATCATACTTGAATAATCAACCATTTTAAAAACCTCATTTAATTTAATTTAATTTAAAAAAAAACTAAAAAAAATATAAGATTAATGTTCAAATTATAACTTCTTTTAAGGACATGTAGTTAGAAAATTATCACTATAATGAACTATTTGCAATATTTTCTTTAGGTTTTCTTTAAATTTATTGATAATTGATTTTACTAGAGATTAATATTAGACTGGTAAAAATTTTCTGCGATTCAAATAGAATGATAACCTTTGAAATTTCTCACACCAATTTGTTACATATAATTATATTTATTGATTCAAATAAATTTCAAAAGATCTTTATCCACCCTATAAATGAACAGAAATCAAAATATCAATTTCTAGTGATATATATTCAACGTATATTTTCATTATAGGATTTTAAAGTACCACTGTGAACGTATATATATTCAACAAATTAAATTAACCTCATCTTTTTTCACCTTAAAAAATTTTTTTAAAAATTTTGAAGATATATTTTAATTTGTCTCCATAGGATTGCTTTGAGATCTTTATGAATTCTCAATTTTATCTTCCAGAATCTAGTTATTCTCCATTCCTTAAGTTAATGTCTTATTGTTTTCTTCAACTTCTCTATTGAAAAATTTCATTTATTTTCTGTTAGAATATTCTTCTTTTTGTGGTATATTTTTCTTCTTTAGATATTTTTTCTGCTGAAGAAATACAGACGTTTAATGTAGAAATACATACAAGGAAGAAAACTAAAACTTGTTATTGGTCCAATTTAATGAGAAATTATAAATAAAAATAGTCCGAAAATTATCAATACAATATCTACTATAAAGATCCAACTCATTACAACAACATATAGTTTGAAGTGATCCCAAAAATAACCTTTGTCTATTTCACTATTACTTTTCTCTGCTCCTAAAGGAACTAGAGAAAAAAAAAGAAAATACCATTATTAATGAAATACTCATAATGATGGGATTATATCTAAGGAATTCTATCAAAAAAACTTCTAAAATAGATACAAAAAAAAAAAAGAAAAAAACCCTAAGTTTCTTATAAATCTGCCCTTTTCTCTATTTTTCAATTTAAATCACTTTTTATTCCTAATTCTTAAGATCAGAACTACAAAGAATCCACCAATGTACCTGATAATTAAGCTCCAAGAAATAAAAAATAGTAATATATCGAATATAATTAATAATAGCCAAATAACAATTGGGAGAGATAAAATTATAATTATTGAGACTATTTCAAAGATGTTTTTTTCCAATAAGATTAAATGCAGGGGATTAAAATAAATTTTAATAATATATTAAAATTAAATTGAATAAATATTTAATTTAGATTTTATAAATAAACATAATTCCTAAAAGGTTTGAAAAATTAGATTAAAAAAATTCTTATATTAATTTTTAATAAAATTTCTGTCTAATTTTACTTTTTCATTAAGGAAATCTTTTAAAATAGAGATGAAAATTTTGAAAAATAAAGTTAAAATCATAATATTAGGTTTAATTACCTTCTTCTTGGTTTTGCCTTTTTTTTTGGGTTTCATACACTTGCCGATAGCAAGTTTAGCTAACGATTCAGACTTCACGTTAATTACAAAGGGTGATGATTACATCACCATAACTAGTAACGATGATTTCGACACGTATGATGACGGCATGGGGAATGGAAGCGCTATGAACCCATGGGTTATTAGAGATTACATTATTGATGGTAATGGATCTACTTGTATTTCTATTTCTGATACGAATGCCTATTTTATCTTGAAAAATTGCACGCTATATGATTCAATGTGCGGGATCTACTTAGAAAACGTTATGAATGCGCAATTAATTAACAACACGGTGTATGACATTACTTCTTCAGTGAACTGTTGGGGAAATGGAATTATCCTTTTGTCTAGTGTTAATAATAATCTGACCGACAACATTATTTATAGTACTACTGGATCTGCAAGTTTCGAATGTGGAAATGGAATTTATCTTTATGATAATAGTGATGGGAACACGCTGACCAATAACACCATTCATGATAATTCTGGGAATGGATATGATTCGGGAAATGGAATTGCTCTCATTGGGGCTTGTGATGGGAACACGCTGAATAATAATACAATTTATAACACTAAGGCAAATAATAATTATAATTCTGGAAATGGCATTCTCTTAGACTATCTTTGTACGGGGAACACGCTGATCAATAACACGATTCATGACAATCGGGGGGATGGTCAAGATAGATCTGGAAATGGAATTGTTATTAATGATGAGTGTACTGAAAACTTAGTGGCAAATAACACCATATATGGAAATAATGAAGGTCCGAATACTGGTGGAGATTATAGTGGAAATGGAATTGTTCTTTATGATAATAGTGATGGAAACACGCTGGCAAATAATACCATTCATGATAATAATGGGTTAAGTGGAAGTTATTCAGGAAATGGAATCATTTTATTTACGACTTTTAATAACATTCTGACCAATAACACCATTTATGATAGTTATACCTCATCTGGAATATATTCTGGAAATGGAATTTACCTTAGGCATTCTGATTGGAACACATTGGCCAATAATACCATTTATGACTGTCCCACCACTGGAGATTTTTGTTCAAATCTAATTTTCCTTGAATCTAGTCTTCATAACACGCTGATCAATAACACGATCTGTAACAATTCTTGTGATGGATTAATGGTATGTGGGAATGGAATTCTCCTTTATTCAGTTTCTAATAATAACACGCTGGCCAATAACACAATCTATAACATTATTTGTTCATCAGCTGTCATTAGTGGAAATGGAATTCTCCTTCATTCAGGTTCTAATAATAACACTCTAGCCAATAATACCATTCATAACATTTCTACCTCCTCTGGAGATTATTCTGGAAATGGCATTTCCATTTACTTAGGTACGAATAACTTTAACGTGATCGACCACAATACCATATATAATATAACTGGAGGATCCCAAACATATTCAGGTAACGGTATTTATCTTGACAATGGAGATTACAATAATATTACCAATAATGTCCTTTATAACAACTCTGGAAGCACGAATTATGCAGGAAATGGGATTTTACTACGAAATAGTGCGGATAATAACAAGCTAATTAATAATACAGCCTATCACGATGGGGCAAGCACAGGTTCCTATTCGGGAAATGGTATAATCTTGGTAACTGGTGACAATAACGAGATAATTAATAATACAGCATATAATAATACGGGATCAAGCGGGTCGTATTCGGGAAATGGAATCGTCTTACATGGAGGAAATGGTAACACGCTTGTTGAAAATACAGTCTTTAACAATTCTGCAGGGATTACTACTCGAACGGGGAACGGGATTATCCTATATGGAACCTATAATAACACGCTAGAAAACAACACGGCTTTCTTGAATCATGGCCTTAGTTGGGAATTCTCAGGAAATGGCATTCAATTAGATACGAATAGCTATAATAACACGTTGAAAGGTAATACCGCTTACAATAACACGGGAAATCAAGGGACTTCTGGAAATGGCATTTTATTATATGATTACTCGGATAATAACACGGTGTCTGAAAACGTGATTCATAACAACTCGAGAAGTGGGATCAATCTCAATAATGTTAATGGAGTAAACGTAACGGATAATACTATCACCGATCATTCTTCGGGTTCGGGGATTTTGTTAGATACGTCACCTGATTGTAGGGTGATTAATAACACGGCAAATTCTAATAACGGTGGAATTCAACTAACAAATAGCGATAACTGCTTTATAATAAACAATACGGTCAATTACAATCTTGGTTGGAGTCCTCCGTGCGGGATCTCGCTGTATCAGTCTGACTTCACTGAAATATTCAACAACACGGTAAACTACAATTCTCACGGGGTATGGATCTCAGTTTCAAATAACAATACCATCAAGAACAATACGATCAATTACAATACGATAAATGGAATTTTCCTTGACAATACTCCAAATAACACGGTCATTTATAATATTATCAATTATAATGTGGAAAGTGGAATAAAATTCTCAAATTCTCACAATAATACCATCACTTGGAATGAATTGTTTGGCAATGCATATCCTTGTATTGATATTTCATTAAATTCATATAATAATACTATAGAAAACAATGACTGTAATCCACTTGGCCCCACCACGACACCTCTCCCAACAGTAAATGTCAGTCACTCCGTGCATCTTGAGTGGAGTGATGTTTCTTGGGCTGATTTTTATTATGTGTATAATAGCAGCTCCCCAATAACAAGTCTTGATGGATTATACATCCTATTAAATACGACATCCACAGAATATTTCGCTCAAATTTATGCAACTGGTATTTATTATTTTGCAGTAATAGCTATAAATAAAACGGCAGGCTTGAACAGCACGATTTCAACCTTTAACATGATAAGGAATTATTTACCAATTATTCCGGAAAGTCCTCAATTACCAGCTACAACAACAAATAGCTCGATTTATCTAACGTGGAATCAAGTTGAGTGGGCAGATTATTATTTGGTCTATAGAAGCTATTCTCAAATCACGTCTCTAACTATAGAGGCATTGCTTCACGAGTTAACTTCACTAACCTTCCTCGGAAAGATATATACAAATAGCTTTATTGATAATCTCACGGTGAGTGGAACCTACTATTACGCAATAATAGCTGTGAATGAAACCTTAGGTGTGAACAGCAGCATCTTGAGCTTTGGACCTATTTGTGTTACATTACCCTCGGGAGCTTCTCCAATTGATCCTAATGCGCTCGGACTCATCATCTTGATAGCTTTCTTGTGCATCGTGGGAGGTGCGTGTGGAGGTCTCTTCGTACTTTATAAGAAGGGCATAATTGGAGGTAGCGGGAAGGAAAAGCAGGTCTCACCTACCAATTTAAAAGGTGAAAAAGGCATTACTCCAAAAAAAGAAACTCCAACTAAACCCGTTGAAAAACTAGAAAAACCTAAAAAGCCTAAAGAAGCTAAAACCACTAAAACAAAGACAAAAGAAGCCAAAAAGAAATAAGATTTTTCTTTTCAACATTTTTTAATTTATTTTTTATTTAGGAAATTTCTCATAAATTTTTCATATATAATACTTCTTGGTTAAATAAAATCTAAAAGGGCAATTAATTGGCTATTAAGGAAAATAATTGATTGGATTTTGTTTTGAACAATAAAAATTTTTTAGAATTCTTAATTTTAATCTATTTTATAATATATACATTCACCATAGGATTTTGGAATCTACCAATTTAAGACTGAAAAATATATCTGAGATGAATCTAAGTACCCAAAACCTTGTTTTAATTTTCTTAGATTTTAAAATCCAATAAAAAATTAACTTAATTTCTAGAGAAATATACTTATTTCTTTAATATTTTTCCATTATTAGGTTTAATATTCTAAGATATAACGGTGAAATTCCATATTTAATATTAAAGATTTATTTCTGAATAACATGATTACATTTGCTTAAAAATACTCTCATATAATTAAAGAAAAAATATTTATGTATGTTTAAACATAAACATATTAAATGACAACAAAAACTATAACAATTCGAGAAGAAGCATATCGCGTTTTAAAGAATTTAAAATTGGAAAATGAATCATTTTCCGACACGATCTTAAGAATTTCAAAATTATTTAGCAATTTAAAGGAATCTTGGGGTCAAGGAACTAAGGATGATAGTGAATATGAAGAAGAGCTGCAGAAATTAGAAGAAAGTAGGAATATTTTTTTTCAGGGGCGCATTTAGGTGAAGTTTTTTGATACTACCTTTTTAATTGATATTATTAGAAAATTCCCTAGTGCTGAAACTATTCTAGACCGACTCGATAAGGAAGGGTCTCACGCAACCAATACGATAGTAGTACACGAGTTTTTAGTCGGGGCATATGGTGCTAGGAATTCGAATAAAGAATTACGAGTTAGACGAAAATTATTACAAAAACTTATTATTTTGTCTTTTGATTTGAAAGCAGCTGAAGAATCAGCTAAAATTGAGAATGACCTTCGGAAAGAAGGGAAATTAATTGGAGGGGCTGATATTTTAATAGCCGGAACGATGATTGCAAATAAAATAACTACGATAATAACTAGAAATTCTGAATATTTTGATCGAATTCAAGGAATTAACACTATTACTTATTAACAATAAGCAATATTTTGGATTTTAAAATATTATGGTGAAAGTATATAGTAAATTTCTTGCAGATTTAAAGGATCTAAAATATTTACTTTTCCTCCGCACGTATAATTTTAATTTTTATTATGCTAAAATTATCCCTATCAATTCAATAGTGTTTGGTCTTGAATATAATAATTAAATTGGAAAAAATTTTTCTCTAAATAACTCTCAAGCATGAAAATTGAGTGTGTGTTTGAGATTTTTATCCTTTTCTCGAAGCTTTTTCTTTCAATACCAATAATTTTTTTCGAAGTTCATTGACTTCTATCAGAAATTCTTCTGGAGGCATATGTTGTTCAGAGTAAAACGGATTAAGACGTATAACAGATCCTGTCATTTTATTTCCTAGCATACCATGGATAAAAGCTTTATCCATATGGAATGGTTGAAATTTTTTTAGATCTTTTTCAGATTTAGCATCGTTTTTTTGAATTTTATATTGATTCCAACTACGAAATATTGGCTGTTTCAAAATAAAATTAAATGCGATACCGCTCCTTGTGGCGAAAAAAGGAGTAAGATCACTCATATAAGCACTGCCTGTTCTTATAGTACTAGTAAAAATGCCAAAGTGCTCAATAGATTCATTATTTGGAATTTTTTTCTTTAATTTTTCAAATTCTTCAGAATCAATCAACGAATTCTTTTCTTTTTCAAAGAATTTTTTATTAATTCCTAGGGAGTATTTTTTGATTTTTAATAGCCGTTGCTTTTGGTCTGATGCTTGAGATTTCCACCAATCTTCCCGACTAATCTTTAGTTCCTTACATTTTTCCTCAAATGATAAAGAAAAATCATCAGAAACATCATCCTTCTCTAATTTAAAGTTACCAATATCTTTATTTCCTGTATTTAATTGATCTTTTTTAACTTTTAACATAGCCCAATCTATATAAGCAGGAATTCTGGTTCCAATATAATAAACACCTTTCTTTGTGATTGCTGCATTAACTTCAATTGGAATCCGAGAAATACCGTATCCTCCTCGATCGGGAAAATCAATTAGAAACGGTGCATTAAATACTAATTCTTCATCTTTAGGTATAATTTTTTCAAGGTTTCTTATCTTTATTTCCTGTTTTTCGTCATCAGAAATAAAATTTTTGTGATCTTCATGGAGTAGTATTTTATAATCGTCTCCTCCTAAATATTGAATTGTAATTGCCACGGTCTTATCAATAATTTTAAATTTTTTAACAGTGGTGAATGAAGAGCGAACAATTTTACTCCATACTTCTTCTCCATCAATTATTACTTTATTTCTTAAATCCCAATTACTTATTTCGACTCTAATTAAATGTTTATTTCCATAACCATCTATTAATTCAAATTCTTTTTTCATATCATATCCCTCTCAGCATTTAATACCCTATAACTCAAAAAAATGATTTTTTTTTTTTTTTTTTGATTCAGGTATATTATTTTATATCAAACTAATAAAAAAATTTTTCCTATATTATATAGAAGAAGGCAAATTCAATTTAATTTTGATATATGAGCACATATATCTTCACTTTATTATTTTAAAATCCAAAAAAAATTGAATGTAACTTCTGAATGAAAATAATCATCTATATCACAATTTACTGAAATACTATTTTTTATTCTAAAATATTACGTTAAGGATATATATTAAAAAAATAATATAAAATTAATTAGTATATATTATTATAAAGGAGTTATGCGATATTTCTCTTCTAAAAATAGAAAATGTAATTGAACTTGATGAAGAAATTTTATGGAATGGAAAACTTGATGATTTTGCATTGAAAAAATATTATTTATTTATTAAAAATCTTCATTTTTTAACCATTAAAATTAATGCAATCCATTCCTATTTATAGATAATCCAAAGATTTTAATCTCTATCTAGATACTACAATAATATGAAAGAAAATATAAGAAAAAGTCGATTATTTCATAAATGGATGACTGGAAATCAACTTAATGCTTGCATTATTGCTACAGCTGCCTATAATTCGCCTTTTGACCCTGAAGTTCAATTTCTTCGAACTATTCGAGACGAAAAAGTAAGATCTACTGAAATAGGTAACAAATTAATGAACAACTTCGAATCTATTTATTATATTTTTAGTCCAAGAGTAGCTTATTGTATGATTCAAAGTAAACATCTAAAATCTGTAATTCGATGGACAATTGTTAGACCTATTGTTTCAATTATTAGAATAATTTCAAATCTCTTTATAAGAAAATGAAGAAAATAATCAAAATAACTTTTATTACATCAATTTTCTTTATATAGGAAACTTAAAAAGAAGATTTAAACCTATTTGAAAGAAATTAAAAAATAATGTAATCATTTTAAATAAATTAATAAGAATTCACAAAATAAGCTAAGGATAAAAATAAATGGAAAATTATTGAATAGATGTATCATAAAAAGGTTTTTACTATTTTTGCATTCCTAAAAAAGAAAAATATTAATTTTTGAAATAAAATACTCACATTAAAAGAAAATCTTCTAATTTTAATTCTTTTAATTTTGCTTTAGAGGGAATTCCATTTTCGGGATTCCATTTTCGTTCGTTATAATAATCATCGATTAATTTTTCGATGTCAGATCTTGATAATTCACGTTCTCTATAATAATCCATAAGAACTTTTTTGCCTTCTGGCGTTTCTTTTGGTGTCAGCCAATTTTCAGAACATATATCCCTTGTTTTAAATCCTTCTCTAATGTTTAATAGTTTATATAATGTGAAACTTCTTTCTCCTATTCTTTTTAATTTTTCTGGAGTCATTTGAATTCCGGTTAAAGCCGTATATAGTGGAACTAATTTCTCAATATTTATGATATCAGTTCCAAAAAGAGTTGACACGATACAAGTTCCCAAGCTATTATGAACAGCCATTGCATCTTCCGCGTGTTTTGTGAATCTAGCAACGTTAAATTTTCCATAATATGGTGTTTCAGTAAAAATTCTTTCAAATTCCTCGGAGTTTATTCCCAAATGACTGGCATCATCCTTTAATATTTGAAGGGACATTTTTGGCAAGGTATATATAGATTGAGTTCCACCATGATGTGGTCGAGGATTAGTAATGTAAGAAAAACGTTGTGGATCGATGGAAGTTGTTCTTCCATCTTGAATGCAATCCACCCCTTTGAATATACCCGTTCCTTCAGAAAATTCTGTTAGGTTAATACCTAGTTTTTCAGAAATTACATTCCAACCTTCTGCCAAAACGTCTCCAATACCAGTTTTATTTAAAATATGTTCCATAATTTTTAAATATTCAGAAAAATCACGTTTTAAATAGTCAGTATATCGAGATAATAAGTTTAAAATCCCCGTCGTGGTAAAATATCCAAGACCAACCCTATTACATACATCTAATAATTTAATAGCTTGTTCGGGTTTTTCAAGTCCCAATCGAAGAGCAGCGCGAGCGGGTAGAAAATGGTGACCTGTAAAAGTTTTTAATCCCTTATATTCACCCTCAAAGATTTGATAGTCCGTTCTACAAGCTAACATGCAAGAACAGCATGCTAAATTGTGTTTAAATTTATGTTTAAGCCATATTTTGGGCCCGAAATTCTTTTTCCATTTTCTTAAAGGTAGAGTGCCTTCATAAATAAGAGGGGCTTCAATCAATTTAATTTCAATTTCTTTTTTATTTATCATTTAATGCCTCCAAAAGCAATTCGCTTAAATCCATAATTTCAAAATTGTATTCTGATGATTCTGATTTTGTTTCAACGAAGTTATTTTTACAAAATGGGCAAGTAGAAACAAGTATATCTGCCCCTGTTTCATTAACTTCATCAAGTCTATTTTTTGCGGTCCATTTAGCAAATTCTGGATATGCTGCACGAACACCGCTTCCTGCCCCGCAACAAAATGATTCCTTAGAATTTCTTTGAAATTCATGAAAATCAACATTTAGATAATTTAAGACTTTTCTAGGTTGTTTATACACATTAGAATGGCGTCCCAAGTGACATGGGTCATGATATGTTACCACTTTCTTCAAATCCCTAACATTCATTTTGTGTTGACGTAATAATTCCAAAAAGAATTGAGAAGTATGATAGATCTTAAAATTAAATTCTAATCCAAGCCTTTTATAATCATTCTTGAATGTATTAAAGCATCCAGCACAAGAAAAAATAACTTTTTTTGCACCTATATTTTGAATTGATTCTACATTATGGATTGCTATTTTTTTGACTTCGCCAAGCTGACCAGTTCGTATTATAGGAGACCCACAACACCATTCATCAGAATCTAAAATCGTGAAAGGAACATCTGATTTTTCTAAAATCTTAACTGTTGCTTTAGCTATCGCCTGTTGCCGATAAGAACTCGTGCATCCTACGAAATAGATTAATGAACTATCTGATCTTATTTTTTTATCGAGCCAATCAAACCTTTTTTCATGTGGTTCGTTGTATGGATTATGGTTTTCGATGATACTTTTTCCAAATTCTAAATGTTTCGGTAATGGTCCCCATCCTTTTTCAACAAAAAAGGCTTTAATGTCTTCAAATAATCTTGTATGATCTGTTTTAACGCCAGTTAATTCATGACATTGTTCCATGCAACCATTACAGCCTGTACAACTATAGAAAATATCCAAAAGCTTTTCAGTTTTTTCTACCAAGTTACCTTCAATTATCGCCCTAGCAATTTCAATTCTGCCAGCTGCATTAAATGATTCAAATCCAAACCGAGCTGCCGTTGGACATATAAATCGCCATTCATCTATTTTTTGCCAATTTACAGCATAACATAAATGGCAATGAAGACAATGGTAGAGATCTGATCTATATTTTGATAAATCCATAATACTCTAAATCCCATAATATTGGTTTATCTAAATCAAGTATTCAACCAAAAAATCAGCTTATTATTAAAAATATTAATGATTCACGCTATCATATACAATATGAAATCAAAAAAATTAAAAGAAAAGTTTGGTAAAGACAAAGCAATTGAAGAAATATAGATTAATATTTGAAATCAGCTTACTGAAAACAAGATTACGTCATATTTAATAATTCTTTTTTGTTGATTAAAATCATAATACCCAATAAAATCAATATTTTGGGGTTTGTTATTGTTATAATAAGGTTTCGTGTTTAATAAAGTCTCAATATCAAGGAATTTGATGGAATCTATGACCAAACATTTTTTACCAAAAGCATAAGCTTTTGACATTGTTAATTCTTTGGAAAAAATGTCAAAATAATGTGAGGGTATTTGTTTCATATCATATAAGTTTTGAACGAATTCAAAATCGTCATCTGTTAATTCATAATTTTTTCTTTTTTTCGGACCACGAGCTTGGGATGAAAGAAACTATTTAATTAAACCCATTTTTTAAATTATCACATCGGATTTATCGGGAAACTCAAAAATTCTGAATATTTTCTAATTAAAATCTTTTCTTTCCTTGTTTCTAACACTAAAAAAATTAAAAAAATTTAAACTAATTTTTAACTTCATTCATCTTTATTTTTGGCTGAAATATCAAAATCTCTTTTCAAGTTAAACGAAAATTAATTGATATTTTCTCATAAAAGAAATTTCTATTAAAAAATTTTAATCTTATTTTCAAAGTGTAAAGTAGAAACATTTTTTTGACGCTAAGTGTTTATGTCATTAAATACTTTTTAAAATACCACGATGAACGTATATATCGAGAATTTCATAAGAATACCTTCTTTTAAATTGAAAATTAAAAAAAAAATTTAAATTCTTTCTTTATTATTCACAAATGATATTTTGAATTCTTATGATTTTACAATTTGCTTTTTATTTTCTATTGCAAATTAAAAATGCAAGAGGATGATATTTATGGAATTCTGGAAATATTATGATATTACTCATAAGGAGCATCTCATATGTAACCCTTCGAGCGTCGAAAAATTGGACGCGTTAATCCGTCTCTTGAGATTAGAACCAGGTTCTAAAGCATTAGAAATAGCAACTGGAAAAGGAGAATTTCTGATTCGCCTTGTTGAGAATTTTAATATTTCCGCCGTGGGCGTTGACCTTTCGCCTTATTACTTTGAAGATGCAAAATTAAAAGTTAAAGAACGCGTTCCAAACGCAGATATAACATTAATCCAAATGGATGGTGTGAACTATGTGGCTGATACTCCTGAAAGTTTCGATCTAACATGTTGTATTGGTGCCAGTTGGATCTATAAAGGGCATGAAGAAACTCTTAAATTCTTAATGAACCAGACTAAACGCAACGGTCTCGTTGTAGTGGGAGAGCCTTTTTGGATTAGTAAGCCCCCAAAAGCATATTTTGATCTCTCTGAAATAAAATTCGAAACATTCAGCACGCACGAAGGAAACGTGGAAATCGGAGAAAATCTTGGCTTGAGATTATTATATACTTTCGTAAGCACTCACGACGAATGGGATCGATACTTAGGTCTTCAATGGCATGCAACAGATAAATACATTCTATCACACCCTGAAGATCCTGACATCCCCGAATTATTAAATAAATTAAACAAAGAGAAAAACCTTTATCTCAAATGGGAACGTGATTCAATTGGATGGGCAATTTATTTATTTAGAAAAATATAAGAGCAATATTAAAATTTTCGAACTCACCAGTCTGGAGATTAATTTCTTTAAAGAGAATTTAAGAAAAATATTTAGATTAATCTTTAATCATTTAAGCTTTGATTTTTATGTATTTTTTACATAATTTCGGGTAATCTTGCTGGATCATGTTAAAAACTAGAATCCCACTATTGACTGCCATTTCCGTCCCAACGCCGTGAGCATTCTGACCAGCAGTGTCTCCCGCGATATAAAGACCCTCAATGTTCGGAATTCGAGAAGAGATTCGTTTCTCACCCACTTGATCAATAGTAAAAGCCGTTCCCTCAACTGGAGCTTCGGACTTTCCAGTAAATTGTATGATGTGCTCAGGAGTAGTGATGTCCAAAAAATCTAAATTCTTTTCAATATCTGGGTATAAATCTAAAATCAACTCCCAATAGTTGTCTATAAGGAACTTCCAATTTTTTCCTGATGGTAATTTTGGTGGCGCCCCACAACCGAAAATTATTAATTGTTTCCCTTTTGGTGCGAGAGAAGGATCCATGTTCGAGGGAATGGGGACCATAAATTGAGTATTTCTAATTTGTTCTTCTTCAAAATAATAATCCCACGGTCTATCGGTATCAGGTTTCTGAAACTCATCGAATCGTTGATTAAAAATGTGCATGGCATCATATTCCGTGATAATCCGTTTATTCAATGCGACTTTAAATGTTATAGAACTGAAAGAAGGTATTAAATTCTCAACTTTTTGCAGGTATTTTTTTCCCAACATGGACGTGGAACTCAGAAGATTAAAAATTGTAGGTTTGATGCCAGCATTACTGACAATTATGGGAGCTTTGATCATTCGGTCATCAGCAAGAAGAACTCCTTCAACTTTATTTCCATCTAAGAGAATTTTTTTCACCCGTGTATTCATGAGTATTTTCCCGCCTTCTTCTTGCACGATTTTACCGAAGGCATTTGGAATGGCAATTGCTCCACCACGTGGATATGTTATGGTTGGAATTCCTTTTTGAAGGGAATACACGAACTCACCTGCTGATGCCACGTGAATTGGGATTACAAAAAATATGCCACAAACATAACTCATGAGATAGTATACAGCATCGGAGTCGGTAAATTGGGTGATCCACTTAGAAAGGGGGACGTGCATTAGGTCAAGGATCTCATTTTTTCGGACAGCCAATATTTGAAGAAATAGATTAAATAGATCTTCTATATCCTTATCTGAGAAACCTAGATCTTTGAGCGCGCTTTGGGAGGAATTCATACTATCGACAGGTCTTGTTCCAGGTCTCATATCCTCTGAAAACATATGAAGCGGAGGAGCATTTTTAGTCAAGATTACAGATCGTTCTCCCAAGGTTTTAATAAAATCAATTTCACCGGGATGCCCCGTCTTTTTGAGAATTCTATTGAAATGTTTTGATCCAGAAAACATGTGGACAGCGACATCTATAGTATAACCTTTCTTATAATAGGAACTACAAGCACCCCCTAGCCGTTCATTTTTTTCTATCATTAGCGTGTCATAGCCCGCAGCTGTTAGGAGAGCCGCGCATCCACTACCTCCGACACCACTACCGATTACTATCGCATCATATTGGTCCTTCATTTTATTACTCATATAAGGCACCAACTTATAATTTATTTCTCCAATTATTTTTTTTTTTTGGATTTTAAAAATCCAAGAAAAATTAAATGCAACTTCTGACTGAAAATAATCATCCAGAGCACGAGTTTCTAAAATATTTTTTGATTCCAGAATCCTACGGTCAAAATATACATTCTTTTTATTTGAAAATACGAATTTAATAACTAGGAATTCTAAAGATTTCATTAAAAATATTGTTTATTAAAAAATAACTGGATATACATGTTATAATGAGAAGGTTGTATAAATATTTTGAAGGAATTCTCTATAGCTCCAGCTTCTACCATCTTACATGTAATTTTTAAAGCTGTCGATGCATGGTTAAGAATCGTTATTAATTCTTTTGACTTCACGCTCATGCCCAGCCATTCATGTAAAAAAAAGAAAGGAATTGAGGAATTCGTTTTTTCACACGATAGATTTATACTATAAATCTACATTTTTTTTTTGCCAATAAATGCGTTTTTAACTTGATAATGAAAAGGAAGGTTTTTAGACATGAAATCAAAAAAGATTTTGGCAATTGGAATCCCAGGAATAGTCATTATAAGCGTCATTCTTATCATGGTATTTCTTCTAATTCCTAAAAGTCCTTCCGGCGCCAATTTTTCAGTCTCCGTTCCGGACTTGACCATTGATGCAAGTAAACCTGCATCTAATCGGACGATAAACATCTCAAACTACGTTACACCAGAATTGCCCACTTCTCAAATTAGCATTTCCACGAATTACACAAGTGCACCTTGGAATTCTCGCATTTCCATCACCGGAACCAATCTCACGTTTCAAACTTTTAATTTTCCAACGAACGGGTATTATTCCATCAAGATAACCGTTACATACCAAGGCATAAGCATCGATGACGAAGTCACGGTTCTTCTAACTGGTAAGAACACCTGGACTTGGGTGTCCGGCAATTACTCTAGAAATAACAATGGAACCTACGGCACGAAGGGCGTGGCGGATGCCGCGAACGTGCCCGGAGCAAGAGGATCCCACACATCGTGGACGGATGCAGCCGGCAACTTCTGGCTCTTCGGCGGATGGGGATACGACAATGTTAGTGCTGGAATTGGTCATCTGAACGATCTCTGGATGTTCAATGTCAGCGATGCGACCTGGACGTGGGTGTCCGGCAATTATTCCAACCTGAACAAGGGCATCTACGGCACGCAGGGCGTGGCGGATGCAGCGAACGTGCCCGGAGCAAGAGAATCCCACACATCGTGGACAGATGCAGCCGGCAACTTCTGGCTCTTCGGCGGAAATGGATGCAACAATGTTAGTGAAGATATCATTCTGAACGATCTCTGGATGTTCAACGTCATCGATGCAACCTGGACGTGGGTATCCGGCAATTACTCTCAAGATAACAAGGGCATCTACGGCACAAGAGGCGTGGCGGATCCTGCGAACGTGCCCGGAGCAAGGTATTCCCACACATCGTGGACAGATGCAGCCGGCAACTTCTGGCTCTTCGGCGGATGGGGATACGACAACGTTAGTGCTGGATGGCTGAACGATCTCTGGAAATATACCCCATAAATCCAAGAGAATGGAATAAATTTTTTTCTCCTTTTTTTTTTTGAGAAGTTTTAGAAAAATTATTCAAGCACGTCTATACTTGCTTTTTATATAAAAATAGAGTCTTAAAAAGCTCATAGAATCATGTTTATAACGATTATTTATTATAAATTTTAAATTTTTGTACTTATTAGAATATATACGTTCACCGTGGTATTTTAAAATCTAAGAAAAGTTGAATATAACTTCTGAGTGGAAATACTCATCTAGATCACGAGTTTCTGAAATACCTTTTTAGATTCCAGAATCCTACGGTGAAAATATATATCTAAAAAAATAGAAAAAATAATTTATTCCAATTAAATTGAATTCACTCCCCTGGCTTAACACAAAAAATTAAAAAAAAAATATTAAAATAATTGATAGAAGCTCTGTTGCAAGCCACGTTAACGGATCATTTCAATTAATCTCGATTTTGTTGATAAGAGCACGCTCTTCTTTCGTAAGGTGCCAACCGAGTGTACCTATATTATCATTCATTTGCCGTAAATTTCTAACTCCTGGAATTGGTATGACACATATCTCTTCTGTCGTTATAAGCCAATTAATTGCTACTTGTGCAAGAGTCTTATCGTGTGCTATTGCAATTTCATCCAGTATTGTAAATAAAGGTTCAATCTTTTTATCATCGAGTTCCAGTGGTTTACTGAAGAGCTTTCGTATAAATGATCTTGAATCATCACGTTCTTTAACTATATTCAAATGACCGAAATAGATAAGTACACGATAAACAAAGGATGGCTTTTTTTTACGATTACGGTATTTGCCAGTCAAAATCCCTTGTGATAAAGGCGAATAAGGAATTAGAGTAATGTTCAATTCACGGCAAGCTTTAAACACTCCGTTAGTCTCAGGATAACGCCGTAAGAGATTATATCCCACCATTTCTGTAGCCAATGGTATATCATGCTCTGCTAAACGAGCATGAGCTTTCCGGAGTTGACTTGCTGTAAAATTGCAAACACCTACCGCACGAACCTTTCCTGCATTTACTGCTTCTGCCATGACATCCATGTACTCTTCAATGGTATTATGAGACGGTGGTGCATGTATTTGGTAAAGATCTATACAATCAATGCCGAGACGCTTTAAACTGCCATCCAAAGCTTCCATCAAAGCTCGGGGAGATTTTTTTGGAACCGTAGAGCGTTTAGGACTCATGGGAATCATAGAGGAAGGAGGCGCGAATTTCGAAGATATGATAATTGGGCGGCCATCTTTTTCGAAGCATTCAGCCAACATACGTTCGGAATTTCCCTTCGAATACATTTCAGCAGTATCAAAGAAATTTACCCCGTTATCAAGACCGGATCGGTATGCTTGGAGAATATCTTCCTTAGTCTTTGATTTTTTAGAATTCCATAGCATGGTTCCTATACCCATGGGAGGAACTATAACATTTGATGCTCCTAATTTACGTTGTTCTAATTTGTCCATGAGTTACTTATTGAATTATACTACATAAAAATTGAGGTTCTTATAAGAAGTTCTTTAAATATTTTTAATTATGAAAAGTTGTTATACATAGTTCTTTATATAGAGACTTCTTCATAATAACTTGAATTGAAATGCGTATTTATAAGTTTAAAATTCGGTCTCAAGATCTCTTTGATTTAGGGCTTCCAGATTACTTTGACGTGATAAAAAATCTTGAAGTTCTTCAAATCTACAAGTATGATCACAATACCTTTATTGCGCTGTTTAACATTCTCTTCAAAAAAGAAAAATTTGGGAACTTTGAGAAATATCTCCGAGAACTTTTTGAAGTCCAAGAATTCTATATTCTCGAAAAAAGAAAAAATGAGATTCTATGTATTATGAAGCACAGAAAGACATCCAGTTTCTGGCCTGCTTTCGTTTCAAGTTCTTATACTTTGATACCACCTTTAGTTATGGATCCTGAAATGGTCTTATTTTCAGTTATAGCAAATGATGATGAACAATTGAATATTGTTCTAAACCAACTTAAGATGTTTAAGGGGATGAAATTACTTTCAGTAACAAACTTAGATGAATTGAATATTAATACTGTGAATACAATGCCTAGACTTACAACCAGGCAGAAAGAAATAATTTCATACGCCGCACGAAACGGTTATTTCAAAATGCCTAAACAGATCTCAACACGGCAAATTGCAGAAAATTTCCATGTTAGTACTGCGGCGATTTTAAATCATTTACAGAAAGCAGAGAAAAGTATTATGGAGTATTTTTTTGGCGAATAAAGCAATTTTGAAAAATACTACAATAATGGCTAATGTTAGGACATCCTTCCCCTGGGAAGGATAAGAACAGAAATAGACGAATATCCCAATCAAATGTCCCATATCTAAAGTTGTTAATTTTAAAATATGAGTAAATATTTCATATATACGTTCACCGTGGTATTTTAAAATCTTTCCAAGGTAATTTAGAAAAATATTTTTTGTCTTATGACCTCTATTAAATAATTCATTTTCTCAAAATCCTAAAAATGAGAATTTCTGCAATCAATGCGGTTGATATTTAAAAATTGACTCGAAATTCTGTGATTCATAAGGTCGATCCACCTAATTTTTAGTAATTTATGCGGAATATTCGAAATATTGATTTAATGATTTAATTTTGGGATTACAAAATTTCATTAGTATTAATTATATTCGATTTATATCTTCACCGTGGTATTAAAAAAAAATACAAAAAAAAATTCATGTTATTTTTCTATTAAGTATGATTTTTCTGCAAATTTTAATCGACAAAAATAATCCAATTTTATAAATTACATGCAGAACAATGAAATAAATAATGGATATAATCTATATTTAAGTCAAGGACCTTCTGTTTTTTGTCGGATAAATTTGCGTGCGTAGATAGTCTTCATTTTCGTCGATTTTTACACGAAAATGTGAAAATTTCCCATTTTTTCCATTGGAAAAAATGCGAATTTACACTCAAAAACGTTTATATTGAAGTTTTTTCTTCATTTTTAGTATATAAAAAATTTTAGATAAAATTATCGAAATTTTTTGGGTTATATTCATAATTAAGAGAGATGTCATTCGTCGTTTCGAAGGATGTGAAATTCATGATAAGCAATGAAGAAACAATTCAGACAGAAAATATTGAATTATATCCAACTCAAAGGTCGGTTACCTTCGATTTGGAGACTTTTGATAATATGATTGATTCTTTGATACATAAATATCTTAAAGATAGTTTCGTGCAGAATGATAATGCAAATGCCCGCAAAAGTTTTAGTGGGTTAGTGAATTCTGTAAGTCAGTTTGATTTTAGGCGGAATGCACTAAAAGATCTTTACTTGGCTGCTCCTGATGCGGTAAAGGCTCATGAAGCTGGCTTGATTCACATTCATGACTTATGGACGAGTAGATTTTGCGGGTATTGTTCTGGATGGGATTTACGTCAAATTTTATTAAATGGATTAGATTTGGTAATTTCTGCAAAACCTGCAAAACATTTGCAAACAATCTTTAATCACATGATTAATTTTATTGTAACTGCGCAACGAGAATGGGCTGGCGCAATGGCTTTTACTGATGTTGATGTTCTTTTGGCTCCCTTCATTAGAGAAGATAGATTATCATATAATGAAGTAAAACAAAACATCCAAAACTTTGTATTTAATCTGAATTTTCCAACAAGATATGGTGATCAACCACCCTTTGTCAATATCACACTAGACCTTCAAGTACCGAAGCGTTATGCAGGCGAACCGGTAATTGTGGGTGGACAAAAATTAAATTATACTTATGATGATGTTCGAGAAGAAATGGACATGATAAATACTGCATTCTTTGAAGTAATTGCTGAAGGTGATGCAAGAGGAAATCCGTTCACATTCCCAATACCAACTATTGCTATAGACAAAGATTTTGATTATGGCTCAGAAATTGCACAAAAACTCATGAAATTGACTGCACTCAAAGGAAGTCCATATTTTTTAAATTATAATGTTGATTACTTAAAACCTGAAGACAATCTTTCCATGTGCTGTAGGCTCCGAATTAATTACGATGAAATAGTCAAACATAGTGGAGGTCTATGGGCGGTTGGGGAAAACACTGGTAGCATCGGAGTCGTATCAATAAACATGCCAAGAATTGGATTTGTTAGTAGGCACGGTGGAGAAACCACGCTCTGGGATAATATAGATACTGTTTTAGAAATAGCTCGAAAACAATTAAGGCATAAAAGAAGAGTAATAACAGATAGCTTACACAATGGCTTGTTACCAACAACACATCGAATGTTATGTAGTGGATTCATGAATCATTTTAATACCATCGGAATCGTAGGCATGCATGATTTTTGCATGAATTTTATAAATGAACCTATTTTTTCAGAAAAAGGACAGCAAATAACTAAGAGAATATTAACTTACATGCGAAACAAAATAGCAGAATTTCAAGTAGAAGATAAAATGCTTTATAATCTAGAACAGACTCCTGCTGAAAAGACCGCTGGAAGGTTTGCCTTTGCAGATTATAAATATTTTGGGAAAGAAATGGGATTATACTTCTCAATAAATCAAAAATCTATTCTAGAATATACCAATAGCACTCATCTACCTGTGGACTATAATGGAATTCTTGATAAAATTGAAATTGAAGGTCAATTTCACAAAGAATTCACCGGAGGCTGTATCAGTCATCTTTTCATGGATTCCATTTCAAATGTAGAAAGCTTAACAAAATTCGTAAAACGAACAGCTGAAAATAGTACTCTTTCATATTTTTCAATTACTCCGACTCTTTCAGTTTGTTTGAAATGTAAGAAAACGGTAATAGGAAATTATCCGAATTGTCCAATTTGTGGTTCAGAAACGGATATTTGGAGTCGCGTGACAGGCTATTATCGACCTGTAAAATCATTTAACCCCGCAAAAGTCGCAGAGTTTCATCTCAGAAAAACTTACCAAGTCTAATCCTCCCCTTTTTATTTAAGTACTTTTTTTTTATACGAATTGGAACTTTAATTTATGTTCTAACTTCTTCTACCTTTATCCCAATCTAAATTTTCTGAGTTTATCCTGTAACTTTTCTTTATGTTTATTGTAGTAAACAGCGTAAAAACCATAGATTATCCAAAGAATTACACTTATTATGAAGAAGATCCATCCCAGATCTACCAATTTTCTTCCGGCTTCCGCTAATGTCTCAACTTCGGAGGAAAGCGAATTATATCCTATTATCAATAAAAATATAAATGATAAAAGAAGCCCAAATGCCGATATCCAAACGATAGTCATAATTTTTATGATAATGGGATGTTTTTCCAAAACTAGTAGCTTATCATATTCTTCCTTTGATAATCTATCTTTTAGACCTAATAAATGTTTTATCGATAAAGATAGCATTAATCCTTCAATAATTTCACTAGCCTTTTCAATTTCTGTAACCCATGCAATTGATAATTCTTGATAACTTCCATTTCGTTTCGTGATGCGAATCTTTCCACGCGGATCATGTGTTGAACCTTTGTATTTATTATAGGCAATGGTATGCCATGTATCTAGAATTTCAATTTTTTTAATGTATTCAAATGGATGATACGTTCTACTCAAATAGCATAACGTGCTCCGTACCGTAACACCATTTTCATAAATGACTAAATAAGGAACAATAGGTATTAACGTGAAATAAAGAAAAATGGGAGAATCAATCATAAATGTTATAATCGATAGTATAGGAAGCACTAAACTACTTTCAGTAATGAACAAAAAATATGTAATATATATAAAAAGAAATATCACTGTAACTAATAAGATCCCAAACAGGAAGCTAAATAAAAAATATAAATCACCATCAGCTTTACTTTTCCATATTCGTTTTCCCTTAAAGTCATAAATTAATTTAGAGAATTGTTTATCCTTCTTGAAGAAATATCTTACCGTAATAATAGCATTTTTTTTTAATATTCGGTTCGAACTTTTTTCAGCAATTTTTAAGAAATTAATAAATTCTCTTTTTTGATTTTTGTTAATTGTCTTGAAAAAATTCATTATAGTTTCTAAATAAGGAATTTTCAATTTACCTTTCGATAATATTACCTTAATATCCTCCAAGTTATTAGAAAACCATTCTTCACTCATTATTTTTCCCCTAATAACATTTATCAAACATTAAAGAGGTACAAGGTAGAATATCATATATCATAATCTCCCTCTTTTTTGAATAGTTCTCTGAGTTTAAAAAGATAGTGATTTAGGAAACGATAAAAAAGTAAAAAATTCTCTAACAAATTAAATTATTATTATTGGAAGACTATTTCGAAGTTTCAATTTCAGAATTCATTAATTTAAATGATAGAATTGGAATTTATTTTTTTCAAACATTCTTATTCTTGACAATAAATAACAAAAAAGAGTGAGAATGTAGTAAAAATGTTTGAAAAGATAAATTTCTAACTTATCTTTTTTTGAATATATAAATTCATTATAATAATATTTTCAATCCATTCTGACATATGTTTCGTAATTCACATTTTCAAATTTTCTCTTATAGTTGAATTTATCAGTTAATATGTTTAGAAATTTAGAAGGATTCTTAATTCCTGCAAGTTTTAATTTTTCATGCGAATTTTTTTTACTTATTTGGAAATAGATATTATAATTTCCATAAAATAGTTTAATTTCAAATAAAAAAAATTGATTGATATTGAGGTACGCAATATTTTGTTTTATTTTCTTCTCAAAAGAATAAAGTCTGCAATATTTATCATTTAAATATCGAAAATTCTTAATTACTTCATTTTTTATAATGAAGATATTATGGGATGTTATAATATATTGAATAAAACCAATTTTTAAATTCTTAAATTCAAATACCAATATAATTATAGGAAAAATTATCATTAAAATCAACCCAACTTCTATTATTGTTGTAAATATTATGCTTATGTTTGAAGGAATATGCAAATTATTTAGCAGTAATGGTAAAAATATTGCCGTTAATAATAATAATGTTAAAGGAAATACTGTATTTTCTGCTAATTCAAAGGGTTGCTCCTTAAAAGCATTAGAACTAGCTTCTTCTGACCATAAAATTTCTTCATTTTCATTGAATAGTTCTTTAATTTTTTCTACTTTTATCCCTCTTTTTGTTAAAATCTTATTATCAAAAATTGTCTATTATATAGAATATAAATGAATATAAATAATTAAAAAGTTACTCAAATAAAAAAAATCGTTTTTATTAGCAATATCTCATGATTTGAACATGAAATTCAATTAATTACCTTATTTCCGCTTGTAAGATGGATTTATTTATCATTTCTTTTCAATTAATCGAATAATTGTTGAAAAATATTTAGTCCCAAACTTCATATCATGTAAAAAGATATTTATAACATAATGAAAATTGTAATTTTTTAAAATATTTAAGAATATTAATAAAAGGGATGAAGATGAAATCAAAGAATAAGAAGATATTTCTTTCTTTAGGTATCTCTGCAATTCTAATCATAAGCATTATTCTTATAATAATTCTTATTCCACGACCTCAAAATCCTCCTTCTGTAGATACGTCAAACTTGTGGATATGGGTATCCGGTAATTATTCCCAAAATAATAATGGGACGTATGGCACGAAGGGCGTGGCGAGTGAAGCTAACATCCCAGGAGCAAGATATGGAAGTGCTGCTTGGATTGATGATACCGGCAACTTCTGGCTCTTTGGAGGATCAGGATACGATAATGTCAGCGGAGCAAATGGGCGTCTCAATGATCTGTGGAAGTTTGATGGGGCGAACTGGACGTGGGTATCCGGCAATTATTCCATTGATAATTACGGAACCTACGGCACGAAGGGCGTGGCGAGTGAAGCAAATATCCCAGGTGCTAGGCTTGCTAGTTGCTCCTGGATTGATGATACAAGCAACTTCTGGCTCTTCGGAGGATACGGGTATGATAATAGCAGCGGCGCAGTCGGCTTTCTAAATGATCTGTGGAAGTTTGACGGAGTGAACTGGACGTGGGTATCTGGTAATTATTCCTGCAATAATAATGGGATGTATGGCACGAAGGGCATAGCGAACGAGACTAACGTGCCAGGCTCTAGGTATGGAAGTTCTTTTTGGACAGATAATACAGGCAACTTTTGGCTGTTCGGAGGATATGGGAACGGTAATGGTAGTAGTAGTAAAACATTTGGTTATCTCAATGATCTATGGAAGTTTGATGGAGCGAACTGGACGTGGGTATCCGGTAATTATTCCCAAAATAATAATGGAACGTATGGCACGAAGGGCGTGGCGGATGAAATGAACATTCTAGGCGCCAGGGCTTATAGCTGCCCTTTGACTGATACTACAGGAAACTTCTGGCTTTTCGGAGGATATGGATATGGTAATGTCAGCCAAACAAAGGATTATCTCAATGATCTCTGGAAATATTCACCCTAGAGTAGAATAAAATTCTAAAAAAAAATTCCAATTTTTTTTCTATTCTTTATGAATATATATCTTGACTGTAGTTAAAAAAAAATTAAGTTAAAAATTTCATCGCATTATCTTTGATTTCTTCCATTATTCTTGAATCAATAGCTTCTTCTGCAAATTCATCATTCTTATGCCCAATTTGAACAATATTACAAACTACTTGAGGTAAAATATCTGAATATTCGATTAAAGCAATATTTGGAATCAAAGACATAAATTATTTTACTTTTTTTCGAATAAGATAGTAATTATAAGAAATAAAATTTTTTAGGATTTTTGATTCCTATTTCATTATTAGAACAGATTTGAGGTATAAAACTTTTTAAATTTATTATTATATCATTTTATCGTTCCTTTATTCTTAGTATAAATGATTCATTCCTAGTAAATAGTTCTGTTTCACAATTCTTTCTATTACATAAGAACGTTGTAAAATATTGCCCCCAATATTCACCATATCTCTTATTTCGTAAGTTATGATAAACGTACATTTGATAACTCCCTTTACTTCCTATTTCTATTTCAACTTTCGTGAAATAATTTGCAGCAATCCAAATATCTTTGAGAGCATATAAAACTTCTTCAAGAGACATTTCGGATATATTTTTCTTCTTATACCATTCAATAATTTCAACTGCAATATTTTCTTTAAAAGCACGACTATTATCACCAGAAATGTAAGCTAAAAATGTTGTTTTTCCAACTGCAACCATGTCTAAATCGCCGCGAAATTGTTTCCATAAGTTCAAGCTATCTTGAAGTTCAGGATTATAATATCTGTCGAGCAGTTTCAAGGCATCTTCAATAATTTCTGCTTTACTATTATATATTAAATTCTCGTTTTCATTAGTAAATGACAAGTACTTGTTCAAAATTTTAACTGCATCTTCAGATATAGTAGTGTGTATCGTAGGTTTAGACTTTGATGGTTTAGTTTTTAATTTATTAGTTTTGGGTTTTAAATCAGATATTTTAATTCACTTCCATAATTATATGTTCATATATAATGAACATAGGTTGACCATAATATTTAAATGTTTATGATCATCTCTATGATCATAGGATGTTCATTCAAATCAATAAATAATATCTGTTAAAATAATTATGGAAAAATCCTGAATGAAAAATTGGAGGTTTTTAAAGCGGAGCTATCATTAAAAGTAAAAGTTTTGATAATTGGGGCAATTATTGTTGGGAGTACCATAGGAATTACTACTATTATTTTATTAATTGAAAATCCAACAAGTTCTTCAATCAAAATAGGTGCTCTGACAGGGGATTTACACCATTTACCTTTATTTGTTGCGCTTGAAGAGAACTTTTTTGCTGATGAAGGATTAAGTATTACCCTTCAAAGTGTAAGCTGGTTTCCTAATGGAAATGAAGTTATGATTGCATTCGAAGCTGGTAGTTTAGATATTGCTTATCTTGGCTTGGCACCCGCTATGGCTCATAAACTTACGCAAAATGCGCCGATAAAAGTTGTGGGAGGTGTAAATGTGAATGGTAGTGCAATAATTGTTAGTACTTCATCTGGAATTAATACACTCAATGATTTAGCTGGAAAAAAAATAGCTGTTCCATCCTTAAACAACATGCAAGATTTCATTCTACAGATAGCATTAGATAGCGTAGGATTAAGTTTTAATGATTTAGGAAGTCATGTTACTTTATCGGTTGGAAACATGGAAAATGCACTAAATACTGGTGAGATTGATGGTTTTGTAGCTTGGGAACCATTTAATGCAAAAGCAATAAATAGTATTGGCGCGACCTCGCTAAAAAATAGTTCGGAAATTTGGCCCAACCATCCTTGTTGTATCATCGCAGCGTCTAATACGTTAATATCTACCCAATCAGTAACGGTTGAAAAGTTATTAAAAGTTCACAAGCGAGCAATAGATTGGATGAGCAATACAAGCAATTATGATAAATTGATATTGACTGCAAAGAAATATACGAGCATCACATCAGATGCAGCAATAAAAATGGGAATTGATAATGTGGGATACATATACAATTACAGTAAATACATGCCTGAAATTGAGCGTTTTTATGATAATCTAACGCAATTAAATGATAACGTCCCTGCATGGCCTGCAGGTCGAACAGCTTTCTTTCAAGAATTCTTCGATTCAAGTTTTCTAAATGCTTGAGGAAATCAAATGAAAAAAGAAACAATTTACCACATTATCATTACTTTTTCTTCTATAGTTACAGTACTGATGATATGGCAATTAATTGCTACACTTAATCCAACGAATATCATTCCCACGCCATTGGAATTACTAGAAGCATTGGGGATCATTATTTTCCAAGGAGATAATTTTGGATACAATATTTTTCACCATATTGGAGCTAGTTTATTACGAGTTATTATTGGATTTTTTTATGCTTCAATCATAGCAATTCCTTTAGGATTAATTATGGGTCTTTCTAAAAAAGCTGAATGGGCAGCTTCCCCCATTATTGAAATTTTTCGTCCCATACCTCCATTTGCCTGGATTCCATTTGCTCTAGTATTATTTGGACTTGGATTAATCTCACAATCATTTGTAATTTTTATTGGTGCTTTTTTCCCAATATTAACGAGTTCTTATAATGGCGTAAAACAGACTTTACCTATTCATGTTGATGTAGCAAAAACATTAGGAGCCAATCAGGGAGAAATTTTAGCCTATGTGATAATACCATCAGCTTTACCTTCCATTTTAGTTGGTTTGCGAATAGGAATTGGAGTTGGATGGATGTGTGTGATTGCAGCAGAATTAGTTGGATTAAATGTACCTTTAGGTTTAGGTTATCTCATTCAATATTCAGCGCAATTTGGAAATTTTGGATTGACGCTCGCATCAATGTTCATAACAGGTTTAGTCGGATTTGGCATGACATATTCTTTGAAATTATTTGAAAATCATGCGTTACGTTGGAGGGAGCAGCTTGGTAAAAACTAAATTAAAAATTGAAAATATATCAAAGTCTTTTCCAAATAATGGAGAGAAACTTGAGGTTTTAAAATCCATTTCAATCGAGGTCAATGAACATGAATTTTTGACAATAGTAGGTCCAAGTGGATGTGGAAAAACAACATTGGTTAGAATTATAGCAGGATTAGAAAAACCAGATAATGGTTCTATTATCCTGAATGACAAAATAATAAAAGGACCCACAAGTAAAATTGGGTATGTACCTCAGCAATTTTCTCTTTTTCCTTGGCGGACGGTAAAAGATAACATTAAATTAGGATTGCAATTAAAAGGTATGAAGAAAGAGGAGCGAAATAAAAAAATTGAAGAGTTATTAGAATTAATAAAACTAAAAGACTTTAAAAATTTTTATCCTAAAGATTTATCGGGTGGAATGAAACAGAAAGTTGCTATAGCTCGGGCTTTAGCAATTGATCAAGAACTTCTTCTTTTGGATGAACCATTAATTTCTATTGATGCACAAAATCGAAATAAATTACAAAATGATTTAATTGAGATCTGGCATGAATCTAAAAGAACTATTATTTTTGTTACACATAATATTGATGAAGCTGTTTATCTATCTGATAGAATTGTAGTTTTAAGTCCACTCCCTGCGAAAATAATTGAATTTATTTCCATCCCATTGGAAAGGCCACGAAATCGAACAAGTTCAGAATTTAATTCAATTAGACAAAGAATATTGAATTTAATTCAGATTTAAACGCTATAATTTTGTTTAAATTTCTTGAAATAAATTAAAATAAATCAGACTTCTAATAGTTAAAGAGGATGATAAGCATGTCAATAAAAGCTGAATTAGTGAAAATTTTTGGTTCAGAAAATGTTTCAGATGAAGAAATGGACAAATTAGCTTATTCTAGAGATAGTTTTCCTTTAACACTAATGCAATATAAAAGTAAAGAGATATTGAAACAACCTCAACCAGATTTTATAGTATGGCCTGAAAAAAAGGAACAAATTCAGAAACTATTAAAATTTTGTAATGAAAAAAATATATCCATAATTCCTGGTGGAGGATTTGCAGGAGTATGCGGAGGAACTACTCCAAGAGGTGGAGATATAATTCTTGATATTAAAAAATTTGATAAGATAATACGTATTAATAAAGAATCAAGGTTAGTTACTGTTCAAGCAGGTGTTTTGGGGCAGCATCTTGAAAATTATTTAAACGCAAGAGGATTTACATTCGGTCATTTTCCTAGTTCATTACAATGCAGCACGATAGGAGGTTTTGCAGCAACAAGTTCTGCAGGTGCTTTATCATCAAAATATGGAAAGATTGAAGACATGATAACTGATTTAGAAGTCATATTACCTAATGGCGAAGTCATTCACACCAACGAACGACTTGCCCCAAGAGCGTCTATAGGACCAAAACTAACACAATTATTTATCGGATCAGAAGGCACGTTAGGTATAATTACTGAAATTACCTTGAAAATACATCCTTTACCTGAATTTCGGGAATTTGTAGGTATGTTATTTCCCACATTAAAAAATGGATTAAAAGCTGTTTATGATATATTTCAAACTTCCATTAGACCTGCAGTTGTTCGATTGTACGACGACGTGGAAGCTAGAATGGTTTACGGAATTAATGATATTAAAAAGGGTCAATCATATTTAACACTCGCATTTGATGGTATTGAGAAGGAACGGGATATTATGTTAATGCAAAAGAAATTATGTTACGACATTTGTATTAAAAATAGCGGAGAGAACATGGGAGAAGAAGGAGGAAAGATTTGGTGGGAAAATAGACTTAACATGTATTATCCAAACCGTCAATATGTACAAGCAAATGTTTTAGCTGATACAATTGATGTGGTAACCACTTTTGATAATTTGGAAAATTTATATTTCAAAATGAAGGAAGCAGTAGAAAGAAAGAAAATTAATGTAATGGCACATTGGTCTCATTTTTATCCAGACGGTGGAAGCATGTATACAATCTTTGTTATGATAGAAAAAGATACTAAAAAGGAAAAAAAAGCCTCAAATTTATACAAACAAGCTTGGTTTGATGGTCTAAAGGCTTGTCTCGAAGCAGGCGGGGTAATTGCTCATCATCATGGAATCGGTGATAATTCATTTAAAGGACAATTTATGGAACAACAACTTGGTTCGAGCTTTCAATTATTAAAGGATTTGAAAAAGACATTAGATCCAAATAATATAATGAATCCAGGAAAAATGGGACTTTAGGAGGGATTAAGTTGGCAGAAAATGAGACTCTTAAAGAAAAGAAATTAATAAATTTTAAGAAAGATGAGTTATTTGAAGCAATGATGTGCGAAACTTGCATGAAAATGTGCACAGATTACTGTTGTACAGGAAATATTTCAAAATCAGAAAGATTAAAGCCAAATACACGAGCCATGGTCCCCTTTTTACACAATAATGACATAAAATCTTATGATGAAGCGGGAATCGATGCGATATATTATTGTACATTATGCGAAGGTTGTGAAACGCATTGTAGACCTCATGTTAATACTCCGAATTTAATCAAAAAAGCACGAGCTCAAATTGTAGACTTAGAATTGGCTCCAGAATCAATCAGGAAATTAGGTATGAATGTTTTGAATTCGAATAATTCCCTTAACGAAGTATATGAAAATAGATTCGAAAAATTAAAGGATGTAATTCCAAAAAAAGATAAAGCAGAGATCGTGTATTTTGTTGGATGTGTTTCAACGTATAGGGAATTTGAAATTGCGCGTGCAACTTTAAATTTATTAAAAAAAGGAAATTTTGATTTTTGCATTTTAAACGAAGAATTTTGTTGTGGCTCACCAATATTAAATACCGGTAATGTTGAAATTGCTGAAAATTTGATAAGACATAATATTAAAAAAATAAAAGAAACGGGCTGTTCTCAGATTATCACATCATGTTCAGCATGTTACGGAATGTGGAAAGAAGAGTATCCAAAATATTCAGAAGAAAATTTTCCTTTTAAAATAAAGCATATAATTGATTTTATTTTAGATAAAATAGATGAATTTAATATAAAACCATATCCGAAGAAAGTAACCTATCATGATCCTTGCCATCTAGGTAGGAAATTAGATATTTATAATAGTCCTCGAGAATTGCTCCAAAAAATTCCTCAACTAGAATTCATTGAAATGTTCTTAAATAAAAAAGATGCAACCTGTTGTGGTGCAGGAGGCGGTTTTAGAGTTTATAATAAAATAAAATCGTTAGAAATTGGATCAAAACGTTTTGAAGAAGCTTTGGAAACTAAAGCAGAAGTTTTAATTTCAGCTTGTCCACTTTGTAAAAATCAATTTAAGATGGTAAATATTGAAGATCAATTATTAATAAAAGATATAACAGAATTATTAGATGAAGTGACAGATTAAATGTTTTCCAATTCATATATCATATCAATTTTATGAATTAATCGAATAAGTGCTTCACTCAAATCAAACCCATAAATGTGTAATTTTTTAAGTAAATTAATAGCATCATTCTTTGCATTCTTAGCAAGTTTTTTCTTTTCTTCAAAGCCCTTCTCAATAAAATCAAAGTCTAATTTATCTTTATAGTAATGATGTAAAAATTCATGTAAATGACTAAAAATTTCTCGCTCAAAAGAATCTACATCCATCATTTGGGCAGGTTGGAAAATAAAACCAACCCCTTTGCATGCTGGACATCCTTTTTTCCTCAATTCTGGATATAATTTCGTACAAAAAATACATTCCATTTGTACCCCTTGTTCTCGATCTTCAATTCGCAATTTAAAAGACCATCCCAAATATTTTTTATATCATATAAATAGAAAATAAAAAAACGAATAACAAATTTCTGTCGAAATTCATCTCCACCAAAAATCTTTTTTTCTCACGAACTATAAGAAAGATGATGAATGGGACCAATCATGTACTTTATTTAGGAGAGATTTTTCGCAGAAATCTCAACCTGTTAAAAAAACTATGATTTCCGGGCACTCGAATCATCCGCTTGAGCCACAGAGCTCGCAATATAAATTGAGGGTGATGCCCGGGTGTCTCATTCATCTCTTTCAAGGTGAATGAATATGATTAGGAAAAACAAGTCTAAAAAGGTTTTGCCACTAACGGAGGGGGAAGGAAAACGAAAAAGCGGTCCGATCATGGGTATTGACGTGCATAAAAGCATGTTAGCGTATTGCATTCTCACGGAAAAGAAAATCGAGATGGAAGGCGAGGTCAAAAATGACTTTCAAGGCATTGAATCCTTGATTTCGTTTTGTAAAAAGCAGCACGTGAAGGATGTTGCGGTGGAATCCACGGCTCAATATCATTTCAAGCTGCTTTATAAATTTATGAAAGTGGGACTAACGGTTCTTGTTGCAAATCCCCAACAAACCAAAACCACGCAAGGAAAGAAGACGGACAAGTTTGATGCTCGACGAATTGCGGTTGCACATCGCGATGGTCGGCTGAAACCCTCTATAATTTCGAGTGAGGAGATCATGAGCTTACGGAAATCGAATCGCCAGCTCTTCAAGCTCATCAACGATGGAACGAAAATCAAGCAACGGCTTAACCAATTATTTCACCAGAAAGAATTTAAACGTGTTGGGCTCTATAAAACCAAGCAAGGTTTAAAAATGTTAGATCTCGCTTCAAAAGGGATGGTTTCCCACGAAACCATCAAAGCCATGGTGCCTCCAACTTCAAAGCGTGTTGTTAAAGAGGATCTCATCGAGGCATTGATGGTTTTTCAAGATCGGTTAGATGACATCGAAAAAATTACACTCGGGAACGAGGTCATGCAACTTCAATTGCTTGATCTTGCCATGGAAAAACAACGAATGGCATACTATGTCATGGCAAGGAATAATAAGGAGTTCTTAAAGCAAGTGAAGTTGTTATTAGCCATACCCGGAGTCGGTCCCGATACTGCAGCCACCATCGTGGCTGAAATTGCGGACATTTCCTACTTTCCAAACCCAAGCAAGCTCGCAAAATGGGCTGGCTTGGCACCTCGCGTGTATCAATCAGGACATCGGAAACACGTTACAGGGAGAATTCACAAGGGAGGAAACAAGTTCCTTAGGCGAGCGGTTGTATTAGCTTGTCAAAACATCCATGCAAGAGGACATGACTCTAATCCCTTGAAAAAATTCATTGTTGAAAAAAGAGAAGCCATGGATAGCTACTGGAAAGCTGTTTGTGCAGCGGCACGAAAATTGTTGGTCATGATCTGGCATGTGTTAAAGAAGAACCTTACATGGAAGAATCCCAGATTAACAGAAGAATTAAGGAAAAAGATTCAATCGGTTATTCTCAGAAAGATCAGATTATTCGAGAACAAGACTCAAAAATATCAAAAGGCGTGGGAAAAGTTATCCGGTCAATCAGATGAAGTACTTGAAATAGCATCATGCATGAGGCAAGATCCAAGAATGTTGCTGAAAGTACTTGTCAATTCGGTCTAAATGTTTTTAAGACATCGAATTTCATTTAAAATTAAAAGGTTGTTGTTGAAAATGTGAAAACATGTCAAAATCGTTTGAATTATAATTCGTGAAAAAAAAAGAATATAAATATAGAAATGATTTTTTGAAAATTAATTTCTCATCATAATTTTTGTATTTTACTTATAAGGATAAGAAAAATCTTTTCATTGATCAAGAAGAACATCGCAGTGAGTTCAATTATAAAATAAAATTTTTTTGACACATGAAACGTTGGGAGATTGAATTCCATTCAATTTTAAAAATATAGAAATTTTTAAATCTAAATTGATAAGAAGATATGAATATTCCATTTCATTGTTTTAGAATTAGATTCAAAAAATGAGAATCGTGTTCGATATCATCTTTCATTTTTTTAGAAAAATAAGTATGTTCAAAATTACACTGTGATAAGAAAAAGAGATCTAAAATTCACACATTAATCCTCGAAATTAGTAAGATTAAGAGAATGTCTTTATTGAAATAAATAATTTAAGTGGAAAATTCGAATAAAAAGACCATGTACAATATTCATGGTGTAAGAGGAGAATAATCAACTAATTTTTTTGATTAATGAGTAAGTAGGGAAGTAATCGTTGATTAGTTTAATTTAAAAACGTTAACTATTTAAATGATCAAATAAAGATCTTTTTTTAACAATAACTTATTGAATATTTGATTAATCATTTGTAACATGTAATTTACGTGCATATATAGGGGATTGCGTAAATTTGCAAATTACGTCGAAAGATGTTCAAGAAGTAGAAAATGCAACAAGAGAGCTTTCACGAGTTGATGAGTTTTCGTTATATCCAACTTTTTACATAAGATATTATACGTATAGACCAGTTTCAGACTTGTTAATGCCTCATTTAGATATCATTTCGGATCATGATGACACGCAAATAGTCCCATTTTATGGGCATGTGATGTTTAAGCTAAGTGAGGGACATTATTGTGAGACATGTTTTCAACCATTAGAGGAACCCACAAATCATTGCCTTGATTGTCTTAAGAAATCAGGAATTGATTTTTTATATTGTGTTAAAAAAGGACCGGGATTTGGAACAGGTAATTGTTCACCAGAACATCCTTGTTGTGAATCGGAATTTAGTCAAAATTATTGTAAAAGAGAGCATGCGCTCTATTTAGCAACTTTTGGTCAAAATCACATAAAAGTTGGAATTTCAAGATTGGATCGGGTAATTTATCGTCTTTTAGAGCAAGGAGCAAGTCATGCAATAACTTTTAGACGATCTAATAATTTAAATAATTTTATCTACATTCATGAATTAGAACAGAAAATAAAAGAAGAGTGTGGGATACTCGATTCTCTTTCTTTTGATGAGAAAGCCCCATTATTTGAGAATCAAAAGCATGATTTTGAATCAGATATTTTAAAAATGAACATCTATTCAGACTTATTCAAGCATCTTTATGAACTGATTCCTCAATATCAGCTCAATTTAAGCAATTTTTATACCCACTTCCCAAGAATCGACAAATATTGCAAGTATATTAAGAAATTAAATGGAAATATAAAATATTTTCGTGGAAATGTGGCTGTCTTGGAGCAAGATGGTGAGCGAGTTGCATTTGATCTCAACAAATTAAGTGGAAAAAAAATTTTGAACGTGATCGGTTAATGATTTATGTATTTGATAAGCCTGGAACTTATATTGGTAAGAAATCCGCGACTATTTACGTGAAATATCCTGACAAAGAGAAAAAAGAGATTGCCGTACGCAATTTAGGAGGATTAGTAGTTGGATCAAAGGTTCAGATTAGTAATGATGCATTATTCATGTTAGCGAGCAACGGAATTTCTGTAATCTTTGTTAAAAAACATCGTCCAACTGCAGTATTTCATCCATTCGCAGCCCATGGGACTGTTTTAACCCGCCGAGAACAAATTTTAGCATATAATGATGATCGAGGAACTTATTTAGCAAAACAATTCGCCATGTCTGCATTAGAAAATAAAGCTCGAATGTTAGCAAGGCTCCGAAAAAATAGGATGCAAGATCAAGTCGTTGAACCAATTTTAAAAGATGCGATTGATAACATCAAGCAACAAATCCAAGCCTTAGATGGAGTAATGGGGAATATTGATGATGTTCGATGGGATATCATGGGAATTGAAGGAATTGGAACCAGAGAATATTTTCAAGCGATTAAAAATATCATTCCAAGTTGGCTCGGATTTGAGCGGCGGGAACGGAGACCTCCAAAAGACCCGCTAAATTCTTCTTTAAGTTTTGGTTATACAATTTTATATGGAGAGATATTAATAGGAATAGCGACTGCAGGATTAGAACCTTTTGCAGGATATCTTCATTCAGATCGTTCTGGAAAACCATCGCTCGCATTAGATTTAATAGAAGAATTCAGGCAAATCATTGTAGATCGCCTCGTGTTCAAGTTATTCACGAAAAAAATGTTGACTGAGGAAGATTTTGAGAGACCATCAGACATGATGATGTTTACGGAGGATGGAAAAAAAAAATTCCTTAGACATTTATATGAAGAGATTGAAAATGGAATGGAAAATTCAAATGGAAAACGGGTGAGTTATCGTCAATTGATACTTCGGCAAGCAAGATCTCTTGTCCATTTTCTCATTGGTAGAACGCCAGAATATTTACCATTTATAATGCCATGGTGATGTTCATGAAGCTTCTAGTAATATATGATGTTCCTGAAGAATTTGATGATTATCGAACCAAAATTGCACAAGTGCTTAAAAATTTTGGGTTGAAACGGATTGAATATTCAGTATTTTTTGGAAATTCGACAATGAATTTAATGGAGACGATAGCCATGCAATTAAGTGCCGTCTCAAGGAAAATTAAAGCAGATATTCGATTATTTCCGATTTGTAACAATTGTTTGGAAAAGTGCATCGTGGTAAAGGAAAATAACATGTTTAGTTTTGAAGAAATGAAAAGCATGGTTGGGTTTTAATGAGTCATTATTCAATTTCATCTCTTGACGAGATTTATTTTACTGCAGAAGATATGAGACAATACGTGTATTGTCCCAGAATAATATATTTCAGGCATGTAATGAGAATTCAACCAGAGCGAACGTATAAAATGGAACGTGGAGAAGAGATTCACGATGCAATTCGGAAGAAAAATCCTGAATTGGATGGTCAAATTCAGAAATACTACAATATTTATTTAAAGGATGTAAAATTTGGATTAGTTGCATTATTGGATTATTTAGAATATTACGAAAATGAAGCAATACCAGTTGATATTAAAACAGGAAAGCATGTAGAACAAAAAATTTCAGATCATCATTTAGCCCAACTCATTGTTCAAGCAATTTTAGTGGAATCGCAGCTTGGGTTATTAGTCCAAAAAGTAAAAGTGTGGTATTTAAAAGAAAATAAAGAATTTATTCACGAAATTGACATCGAGGACAAGAGAAAGGTTTTATCTCATTTAAAGGAAATGAAAAAAATACTTATTGAAGAAATTATTCCTAAACCTGTTGAAGATGCCGCAAAATGTCGAGATTGTGAATTCTGGAGATACTGTTTAAGAGGTTGAAATTAAATTTTGAAAATTAATTTCATTATATTTTCTTTCAAAATATGACTAAGTTAAACATCTTTATTAAATTCATTCCATCGAAGATCGTCTTTTAAGAATAGCTTTTTCTTTTTTTTTCGTTATATTTTTAAGATGTCTGAGAAATTTTGTCAAGAGATATAGTTGCGTTGAGTTAATCAGTTTTTTTTGCATTAAAATCAAGAATAAATCAATAAGTTGGATGGCTGTCAAGTTTTTAATACGAGCATATTCCAACAATAGACCATCTTCACTAACTATTATTGAATCCAAATCCTGTTTTCCCTTGCTGATGATACTGGCATCAGCTTCATCAAAATTTAATTTTATAGCTTGTTTATATGTTTTTTCATCTTTTATTGGAACTATGCTGGTTTTTTCTTTGACACATGATTTACAATTAAAATATTCCAATTCTTTCAATACTTGATGAGATATTTCAATTTTAATCCAGTCATATAGCAAATCTGGATTAAATTCTTTACTTTCTTTCAGCATGTCAAGTTTTAATCACATGCAAGTGTCAATAATAAAAATCTTGTTGTTATAATAAATAGCAAAATAATTATATTTTTTTGCTGTCAATAATAACACGTGACTCAAATAAATTTTCGAGTAGACGAAGAAATTGATGGAATAGTGTCTTTTTTAGCAAAAAGACGAGGAGTAGCAAAATCAGTTATTGTTAGGGAATTATTACTAAAAGGATTGACAACTGATCTCCTTCCAATTTTGTTAAAAGACTATCAAGAAGGCAAGGTCTCATTAAAAAAAATAATTACGTTAACGAAATTAGCTCCAATTGACGTTTTCAAAAAAATAGCAGATACCATTGAAGATCCTCCCATATCTTCCCAAGTGGACGATTATACATCAAAACTAGCTGAAGAAATATTTAAACAGTGGAAAAATGATAATAAGTAATTAGAAAACTATTAAAAAAATTTTTCTTATATGTGGAACTTGCTGTAGATATCTTTTCTGGTCGTATAAATGAATATTATTATTTTTGTAATGAGTTATTTCAATTCTCTTAAATAAGAGTTCTTAAAATATAGATTAAATATATTACAAATTGATACAAATTGAATCTTGATGCTTTTAAATTCTGATTTTAAAAAATTGTTCTGGGAAATCATTTAGTAAGAAGAAATCGGCAACTTTTTATCAGTATCATAACATTATATTATATGAATTCATCTTTTTGTAATTTAAAAAAGAAAATTGATGAAAATGACAATAAAGAAAGTTATTATAAAAATTCCATCTGAAATTTCAGAAAAAAAAGTAAAGTTACTTATAGCTTCAAGTCTTTTTGAGGAAGGTGAGATAACTTTAAAGCAAGCAGCAGATTTAGCTGAAATATCCGTATGGGACATGCTCCATGAATTAGGAAAAATGAAAATTTCATTTACAAATATAACTATAGAGGATTTAAAAGAGGAGATTGAAACTTTAGATTGAAAATTTCTGATACAGGTCCAATTATTGTATTATATGAAACGTCCTTACTTCCGCTTTTAAAACAACTTTATAAGAAAGTTATAATTCCTGATCAAGTTAAAAAAGAATTACTGAAAAAACCAGATGGGCAACAAATTCTTAAAGAACCCTGGATTGAAGTGAAACAAACAATTAAAACAGATGTTTTAAAAATCTTGACCGATTTACTTGATGAAGGAGAAGCAGCAACGATATCATTGGCTAATGAAACAAACAATCCTGTTTTGCTTGACGAAAAAAAAGGACGACGAATAGCTAAATCCTTGAATTTAAAAGTTCAAGGTACTTTAGGTGTATTAGTTAAAGCTAAAAGACAAGGTTTAATACCATCAGTGAAAGATTGTATTTTAAAAATAATAAGCGCGGGATATTATCTTGATAAGCAATTAATTAAAGGAATTTTAGAATTGTCAAATGAAGAAGAATGATTTTGATATAATTTTTTTTTAATCTTAATTTTAATTCTCTTATGTGAGACTTCTTTCTTCAATTTATGGTAACAAATTTCATTGTATCAAATTTTTTTTCTTTTGCCATCTAAATAATCCTATACTAAATACTAAACTCACTATAATAAAGAGGAATTCAAAACCCGGAATTTGAATATTATTTGGATTTTCTTGACTAAGGTCTGTTATTTCTATCAATAAAGTAAAATTATACCACCCATCAGTCCCTGTCGCTCCCACAATTATTTTATAATCTCCATTAAATAAACATTTTTGACTTGCATTATTACTCGTAATGTTATAACAAGACTCATTAGTTACATAATCATTGTGATCTAGGAGAGTCAAATTCAAGTAATTTGTGGGATGACTAAAAATAAGGGTAACGTTTAAAAGAACGCTTTCATTACAAGAAACTTTATAATAAGCATAGACTTGGCTTGTTGATTTTGTGAAGTTTTCGTGATAAATACCTGGATTCTTTGGCTCAGGGTAGAATATATCAGTTCCATATGCTAATGATGGGGAGCAAAGAAAACAAGATAGAAGAAGAGTTAAAATGCTACAAATTAAAAAATATTTCATGACAGATCGTTTAAACATGCAAATTCAACCTGAAATTTCATCCGCTAATTATTTTTTATGTTTCGAATTCTTTAGCCCAATTCGTGTAACGTTGTAGTAATTTTGGAGAAATCGAGCGTTTTACGCTATTAACTGCTTCTTCCAACAAGTTATAATCTAAAGGAATGTTATCATCATCTGATTTTATGATTAATTCAAACCGTTTTTCTTTCGCTCGACGACACATTTCTTCAATATCAGAGCCAGAATAATACCAACCATTTTCTGGCGCAGTCATTTGGGATAGCTTGTTAAAATCGATCCCAGGAGCAATCTTTAATTTGGGTGCTTTAAGATGAATTTTAAAAATTGAAGCTCTTCCTTTATCATCAGGAGGAGGCACCAGAATGCGATATGAGACTCTTCCCGTTCGAGTAAGTGCAGGATGGAGATTTTCAGGATCGTTTGTTGCCATGATGACCACAAAACCTTCACCGGAAGCTGCACCGTCCATTTCTTGTTGAAACGTGCTCAACGCTTGACCACCCACGCCAGATGTATCAGAAGTTCGAGCAGGATCTGGCAACAATTTATCAACTTCATCCACAAATATGATGCTAGGAGCTAATTTTTCGCCGCAAGTGAAAATTTTTTTCACGGCTTTAGGAGTTTCTCCAACGTATTTATTAAAAGTTGAAGACGGACTTGCAACTAAAAGCATTATTTTAAACTCCCCTGCTGCGCATTTTACCAGATAAGTTTTTCCACATCCAGGAGGACCGACTAGCAAGATACCTTTTGTTGATTCCAACCCATGTTGTTCCATTTTTTCAGGGTATTTTAAAGACCATTCAATCGCTCTTTTTAAGATCTTTTTCACTTCATCTAATCCAGCAAGCTTTGAAAAATCTAGCTTATTTTTTTTGGGATCATAAAAATCTCCAACGTTTGAGCAATCGACATCTTGCAGTTCCTTCCTTCCAGTAGTAGTAGATTCCTTTTCACTTGATTTTAATGTTTTAGCACGGTTGACATATTCTTCTGCTCTGCGCTCCCATCCTTCTCTTTCCGGAGATTTTTTTGCAACCTTGATTAATTCCATTAATATCTCTGCAGCGCGAATATATTCGTCAATAGCTCGTTCAAATTCATTTTTTCGTTCTAATTCTACTGCACTCGAAGCATGCTGCGATGCAAGTCGTACAAATTTATTTATGGTCTCATATGACATGTAAATATCCTCATTAGATTAGGTTAGCCATCAAGGAATAAGCATGAACAAATAATTAAATGATTGTATATAGGAAAAAATGCATGAAGGGATATTAAAAGTATTGAAAGATATAATGCTTGTATTTATCATCATCCATTTTTTCTTGTAATTTACAACCATGAATTAACGCAATTGGTTTTTGAACTGCATTACACCAATTATTAAATTTAATACATAAGTCATCGAACAATTTTACTTTTTCAAATGACTGGCATTTAGCACATTTTTTTTTCTCGACGCTCATGAGATCAACTCGTAAGTGATATTATCTCAAAATATGTCTTCCCTATATTCCTATATTATTCCTTGTAATATTGGGGTAATACAACTTACTTATCTCATATCTCTAACGCTGATTTTAATTTAAAAATAAATTAGAAATAAATAATTAATCGACAATAAATTAATGGTGAAAGATTATGGAACTTAAAGAAATAAAAGAATTGAAAACTTTGAGTATTAGGACAAAATCTCCTGTTGAAAAACTTCCTAATATTTTAGGGGAAGGTTATGGTGAAATCATGAAATATATTGGAGAATTGGGCATAGAACCTACTGGTGAACCATTTGTCATTTATTATAACATGGACATGTCGAATCTTGACATTGAACTTGGATTTCCAGTAGCTGTAAAACATCCCAATAAAGGACGTGTTCAATCAAGTAAGATTCCTGGTGGAAAATTTGCTACTACATTACATGTAGGACCGTATGAGACAGTTGAAAAATCATATAATGAATTAAATGCTTTTATCATTTCACAAGGACATGAAGCACAAAATTGGGTTATTGAAGCATATTTGAATGATCCAAGAGAAAATCCTGGTGAAGAACCTAAAACAATGATTTATATCCCTTTAAAATAAAGAAATCGTTGGAAAATTTACTCAAAGCTAATGACTTTTTGTCGTACTTGTAATTCAGGATAAATTACTCCGGGAAATGGAGGCATGCTATTGTATATTTCATCGATCTCAATAATTCCATATTTTATACCCCGAAACTTTTGGAAACCGGTAAAAGTTCCATTTATTAATTGATTTTCTAGTTCCATGTTCAATGCATATACCGCAATCTTTGACTCTTCAGGGATTTGTAAAAGATCTTCTTTAAATTGTGAAAGAGTGAAAATGAGTTTACTTGGATCAGGAGCCCTTATTTGAAAACAAGGAATAGTCATTGGAAATCCATCAGAAGGATCAATATAACTAATAAATTTGGGATTAATTGGTCCATTTACTAAATTAATACCAAAGTCTTGCAATTTAACGTCTGTAATTTTTGATTTGGCCCCACCTTTGCCAATTAGATTGACAATGATCCCTTTTAATATCCCAATTAAACCTAAATCTCTTACATCTGATACTGCTATAACCTCATTATAAAATGCTCGCCACACGTTGAAATATGTAGCATACCGGAGCATGGGAAGTCTTGAAAAATACTCACAATCCTCGCCGCCAAGCATTGTATCAACAAATTTCACTTTCGCCTGAACGAATTTAAAGGGCATTTCAGCGGTCATAAACAATAATCCTTGTTTAGGGTTGTCAAAGACGTGTTTTTTGGTTTTTCCTTCAGTAAATTGCCCCCAGACAACTTCTTTTTCAGTTTTTGCGCGATTAAATGCGATTAAAGAAGTATGAGGCCAGCCTCGTGGATCAATAGTTGTAATTAATTTAACTGCAATCTCTAAATTGCTAATTTTCATCGCATCTTTTATAAATGTTGGATTCCAATTTATCATTTCATCACCTACATTTTATGCATTTCTCGCGCTATAATCTCATCTTGAAGCTCCTTTCCGAGCGTAACAAAATAAGAATTATAACCGGTCACCCGTACTAATAAATTTGCATATTCAACAGGATTTATTTGTGCTTCTTTCAAAATTTCGGCATCAAGAATATTAATTTGTAAGGCAGTACCGCCATTTTCAACATATCCTCGTAGAAATGCCTTGAATTTTTCCTTATTTTCTGGTTTTCGTAATAATGTTGGAGAAAACGTGATTGTATGACTTGCACCATTAGGAAGGTAATTAATATATTCGCCATTTTCAGTTTTTCCTCCAAGACATTTGCCCACAGAATTAGTTACTGCAGTCGGACCATTAATATCCACGCCATTCGTTGGACAGATTGCATTGGATAAAAATGTTCCAGCTAACCGTCCGTCAGGAGTTGCTGGCGCGAAAGCTGCATCTTCACCAGCCCAATAATTCCAAGATAGCATGCCAGGTCTGAATTGAAAATTTGTAGGAGTATGATACTTGAAAGTTTCCTTTGTCCAAGTTTCCATGACAATCCTGGCAATTTCATCCGCTTCATCATCATCGTTTCCAAATTTTGGAGCTTTATGCTTTAAGGTTGTTTGCATCAATTCATATTCCTTTTTCCCTTGAAAATTGTGTAACAGGGCATCTTTTATTTCTACAATAGTGTATTTTTTCTCATCATAAACGAACTTCTTAATTGCTAATAAAGAGTCAACAAGAGTTGCATATCCAACACCTTCAACAGTAATAAAGCGTATTTCAGGTCCTCCCCGTCTAATATCAATTCCTTTTTCTATACAACCTCTCACAATAGAGCTAAGATATGGCGTTGGCATGAAGTCCGCTCTAAATTGTTCAGTATCATTATAAACGTTCACGGTATATTTTATAAGAAATTTAATTTGCTCAATCCATGCATTTAGGAATTGATCCCAAGTTTGAAATTCTTCGGGATTACCCGTTTTTGGTCCTAATTGTTTTGCTTTCTTTGCTCTTTCACCCTTGTAAAACACGCTCTTTCCATTCCACAAAGTTAACTCCAAAGATTTAGTTAAATTTGGATTACAATTAACAGTTCCTGACCGATCATTTCCTTGCATTGTGTTTTCGAGGCAACCTACACATGCGTAATTCCATGCTTCATCTCTTGGAATGCCTTCTAGAACCAAGCCTTCTATACTACGCTCGTCAAAATTGAGTAAAAATGGAGCACCTTGAGAATGCATTATCATTTCAACAATTCGGTCAATTAATTTCTCAGGAGAATTTCTATGTAACCTAATATTTGGTTTGGGTTCTAGAATAGGGTGCCATTCATCAATCACTTCTAAAATAGTATAAGTTAAATCGTTAGTTAAATCTTCACCATTTGGACCACATCCAGATAACGTCATTAATTGACCAAATCCAGCAGTAATTCCTTGATTTCCTCCTACTTGAATCTGAGCATCATAAGCGGTATTACAATGAAACCAGAAAGAACCTAAAATATCCTTAGCAAATTCTTTCGTAATAGTTTTATTATCAATGACATCTTTCTTGTAGAGATCTCCTATATATTGATCAAACCTTCCAAAAGACACGCCAGGACCAGGATAAGATTCTTCTGCCATGACAAGCATGTGCGCGAACCAGACAGCCTGGACGGCTTGCCAGAATGTTTCTGCAGGTTCCCATGGCACGATTTCACAATTTCTCGCCATTTCTTTCAATTCATTTGATCGGTTGGGATCTGAAGTTATTTCACTCAATCTTTTACATTCTTCAGCATATTTCGCAGCTAATTTTTTAGTAATTTCCGCAGCTATCATTATAGCTCTTAATTCTTCACCTTTTGATCCTTTTTTTTCTATTTCAGATAGGCCATTATATACTATTTTCGCTTTCTCGTAAACATGCTTGAACCCTTTTTTTACCACTGTTTCATAATCGGGTATTAAATGACCTCCAGCAGCCCCAACATTCCCAAATCCTTGATCATGATATTCAAAAACTTCATGACGACATTTTAAATTTCGTTTATCAAATTCTTTTTGAATCTTATTCGTTAAACATTTGCTTAACTGAAGATTAAAACGACCACCTGCAAGTAGCTCGGGTCCAATAATTTCTTGTGGCACGTAATCAAGCAAAACAGTCTCAAAAAAAATCATTCTCCTTTCAGGGAGGGATTTCTCCCAAAAGTTGTCTGGAACTTTCACTTGTTGTGCCATGTTTGTAACTGACCGACTTAGAACACCCCAACTCTTTTTCCCAATATAAAAATAGGTTTCAGGTACGATATAATAATCAGTTTCAGCCCAAATCCGTTCACCTGGATAGAGATTAAAAGACATAAATTCATTGATCCATTCACGTTCTAAACCCTTCCCTTTAAAATAATAAGTTCGGAGCCAATTTGAACGTTCTGAAAGATCATGTGGTTCTGCAATTTTAAATTTTTGATCGTGCTTGCTAGATTCGGTTCTTGAATTACTCATTTCAATCATCTTAAGAAAATTAAACTACTAATCAAAATCTAAGTACATCTAATAATTGGTTTTATTTAAATTTACTCAATTTCGGGTGTTTATGCGGTTTTATTGAAAGATTTTCATAAATTAAAACTTGTTTCAAATTAAAAAAAATCTTCTAATGATTTCACTTTCTTATCTTGGTCTTTTTTTGCATGTTTTTTAGGTTTTTTGCCGATTTTTTTAGGAGCTGGAGATTTTTTTTCTTCTATAATTTCCTCAACAGATTTCTTTTTTGGTTTTTTTTCTTTTATAGATTCCATTTTCACTTCATTTTCAATGATAGTTCGTTCTTTACGAATGGTGGAATCCTTTTCCGTTAATTCATCAATGAAATCACTTTCAGATTTTATAGTTAAAGTGCTTGAAATTTTGGGAATATATTGTAATTCTGGAACTTTTTCGAGAGATGGCAAATTATATTCATGTACATCACCTATATCATCAAAATTTGGAACCCAATCTAACTTATAAATCATGGGTTTCCATAAATCAGGCAATTTATATTTCATTTTATTATCCTTTATTTCAATAAATCCTTTTTCTTGTGCAAGTGTTATTAATTTTTTTGCAATTTCTATTGAAAATACATCAAGTGACTCGAATACTAACAAATTTACAAATTCAGTTGCATCTAACTCAAAAGAATTCTTGATGCGAAAAGGAATTGAAATACTCCATAAAATATCTTTCCCAGTGACCACGAAAACACCATTAGATTAATCCAGAATCATAAAATAAAAAACTTAATTATATAATGGATATCAATTTCTTTATATATATCTTTCAATAGTTATAAAAATCTGAATTTCTTTAAAAATTGAGCTTATTTGAATAAAAATGGTAGAGATTCGTAGTACGGTAAAATATGCTATAGATAAACACTTAAATACTATTCAAATAATAATTATTTCATCAAAATAAAACACTTCAAAATTTCCTTTAAATTAAGAAGATGTAACGCTTCTAGCCTTCTGTCAACTACTTTGAAAGGCTGGAAATTCAAGAATGTATTTAAGGAAGAAAAATCTACATTAGAAAACGATAATTAAATTTTGGTGAAAAAAATGTCAATTGATGAATTAAAAGAAGAAATTAGCGCTATTGAAAAACAATTAAATGCTGATTTAGCAGCTAAAGATAAAGAGCTCGGGGATAAATTATCAGATATTGATGCAAAGGGAAAAGATGAATTAGATGCAGCAGTAGGCGCAAAAAACGCTGCTGAGGAACAAGTTAACATTAAAACTTCAGAACTCGAAAAAGCACAATCAAATTTTGATAATGCAAAAAATGAATTAAATGAAGCAAAAAATGCTTTAAAAAATGCTCAAAATACTCTAAAAATAGAAGATAAAAACGTAGGAAACGTAGAAAAAGATATTGGAAAACAAAAAGATGTTGCACAAAAAGATCTTTTAAATGATAAGAAAAACCTCGAAAAAGAAGCAAGAAATAAAATTAAAGATTTAGAAAAACAAATTAGGCAGCTAGAAAAAGAAGCTGCAGCAGGAATGTAACTTTCCAATTTTTTTTTTCTTTTATTATTTACTTAACTAATTTTTTTAATTTTGCCTTCATGGACTAATTTTGAAGCCGTTAATGGATTTACATGCAAAAATTTAGGCGGAATGACTTTAATTTCTTGATCATTTTTCATCGGGAGATTCCCTGGCGAATTTACAATTGCATGACCTACCTTTAATGTAAAAAGTTCTTTCTTCAAGTTTAATGGGATGGAAAGCGTGTCAATATCTTTTTTTGATCCTCTAAAAAAAATCTGTGTATTAGATTGTTCAACCACATTTGGGTTTAATTTTCGCAATCTTTGAGAAGCAGTAATTTGAGAAACATTATACTTTCTACCTTCTGCAGCTAAAAGACAAAATTCACGATCAACATATTCTGAGAAAATGTTTTCGTATCCAGATAATCCATATGGATTTGGAAGAATTTCATGAGCTTCGTCGATAATAATGATAGATTGGCGTGAAAGAAACCCTGGAAATTTGTCTTGATTTGCAGCTTGCATTTTAAAGTTTATAATTTTAGAAATTATATCGAATACTAAAAGGGTTCTTACTTCTTCATATCCAATTATTCTGGGAAGATAAAAGAATACGATTTTTTTGCTTAATATATCTTGTATGTCCGGTTGGGTTACTTGATCAAAAATACCACGTGCGGAAAAATTTTCTAATTCCCTTAATAAATTCGCTGAAGTAGATTTCGCCAATTTTATTTCTCTAGAATTTTTCATATCAGTCCAAGCTACTTGATTTTTATCGATTTCTTTCTCATTTCCTTTCATCCATTGAATGAAACTATCTAAATGAAAGGTTTGATGTTCGTCTGTAAAAATTTTGTATAACCCCATCAGCGCGTTTCGAGCTTTTTGTGTAAGTTCAGGTAAATAAAGAGATAATTCTTCACCTGATCTTATAAATTTTGATTCCAATCCAAAATTTTCCCACGGAAACGTATCTAAAAAGCCACCCACTTTAGTAAAAACAGGCTTATAAAATTTAATGGCTTTACGGACTAAATTATCTTCTAAACCTTGATATTTCAAGTTTAAATCATTTAATAATAATCTTGATTCTGCATCTAAATACTCTTCTGGCATCTTTTTCATGACTTGTACTAAATCACCTTGAGTATCAAAAACTATAAGATTGGTAGGCTTTGTAACCAATTCAAAAATCATGTTCTTTAATAAGACTGATTTACCTTGCCCTGTGACTCCCGAAATACAAATGTGTTTTGAAATAAAATCATCCTTCAAGATATATTTAATAGGTCCATCTTCAGTGCGTAATAATTCTTCATTCTCCAATATAATCCCCAAAGTTATTCCTTCTGAAGGAGAAGGATATCCATGAACATTTAACACTTCCTCGGGTAAAGCCATAAATACTGGAGATCCAGGATTTAAAATGATCTTTACTTTTCTAATATCCCGTAAATTGACACCATGAGAATTTAATAAATCGACTTTTATGACCGCATTATTTAAATCTAAATCAGATTTTGTTATTTTATATCCAGTTACGATTCCAGATACGATCGCATCAAATCTCTCATCAAAAATTAACAAAATTTGAGATAATTGTGGAATTTGTTCCTTATCTTCTCTTGAAATCACCACATAAACAAATTTTTCGTTTTTAATTGGTGCCGTTACTGCTCCAATGGGTTCTCTACCCTCAAAACGTTCAGACTTAGAAGTAAATGTTTTAGATTGTAACCAATCTTTTAATTTTTTTAAAGCAATATTCATTTGGTCAATAATTTCTTTGTTTTCCTGATCTTCTTCCATATGGTGTCATCTCACATGAGTCTTTTACATCTTAATTTTCATTAATTAATACATGTATTTTAATTCATTTTTAGGTAAATGGAGATAAAATATTTATAAAAATTAAGTTAAATTTTCACGAATCAAAATATTTTAGATAATTTAGGAGAAATTGTAATAAATTTTTTAAAGATTCTTCATTAATATTTTTTAAAATGTCAGGAAACGCACTCAATTTTGAATTTGCAATTGTAATTGCTTTAATTTTATTTTTTGAAAAGACTGCAGCGCTGGTTCCGCCAAACCTCAAATTTACAGTTTTAAAATCTTGATTATTTTCTAATCTATTTATCTGTTCGATTATTTCCATTGAATGTAAAGCGTTCAACGATTTTTCTTCTTTAATTAATAAGAGATTTTCCCCATTAGTTAAGTGTAGATTTAAATTAACTGTTTCAAATTGAGAGATTTCACCTAAATGATCTTTAATATATTGTTTTGAACCTCTTAAACCCGCTTCTTCTGCGCCATAAGATAGGATTTTTATTTGAGTTTTTTTTGGATAAAATTCGTCATCTTTATGTTCGTGAAGATATTTAGCGAATGCCAAGCATGTTGCAACACCAACTACGTCGTCAACGACCTTTAAGACAGGTCTAAAACTAAAAAATTTATAAATCAACACATATAAAGGAATTAAACTTGATATGATTAATCCTAATATGAAAAATATTAAATTAATATCTAAAATATTTGGTAATGTAAAAAATTGGTATCCAGTAAAAATATATTTGAGTATTGATATAGATAATGGAAAAAAACTAGTGAGAATTCCAACCCAAATTAAAATCAAACTTCGATCTTCGTTTCTTATCATGAATCTGTATTGATAAGCTGTGTCATGATGAGCAGATACTATTAAAACATTCTTCACATCATCCATGGATTTTGGATTGATAACTCCAATAACATTTTGAGATTCCTTCTTCCTAAAAACTGGATCTATAAATTCTTTATAACGAAAAAATTCTAAGTATATAACAAGCCAAGTGAAAGAAATTATGATGATACTTACTAGTGGAGAGAACCAATAAAAAATAATTGAAATGATAAAAGCCAAAACCATTATTTTTAAAAATGTTAAAAAAGCAATGGTGAATTTAAAAGATTCTATTTTTGTCCCATTGCAATATTTCTTTAACTCATTTTCAATTATCTCAGCAAATTGTTTTTCCTTTCCGCTACCAGGTTCACGAGAACCTATTTCCGAATTGATTGTTGTAATAAATTCGGTAATATACCCAATATAACTATTATCAACAGACAATTTTCTCTCGCTTAGTAATTATTTTTAATAAAAAAAACTTAAGTAAAAATTTAAATCTTTATATAAAATTAAATCTCTCAATAAGAGTAATAGAGAGACTAATTCTATCAGAATTCATAAAAAAAAATTAAAAAAGTCTTAATATTTAAGATTAATAATATTCTTACTTTGGAAGATTAATTCTTATAATTTATTTTCTCTATATCCTTCTCAAGTTTTTACTTTCTATTCATTTGTCGCTTTTAAGATAACATAAACCTTTATATTTTTTGAAAAAAGATTTAACAAATGTTATTGAAACAAAATTTTTTTAATTTAATTAGGAAAATTATGCATGTAATTCAATTTTAAAAAAAAGACCTATAATTATGTCAATCTATTAAAAAAAAAGAAATTATAAATCAAGAGATGAAATAAATGGAAGGCAAGATTACAGTACAGATGAAAAGATTGTTATATATGATTGGTAACTATACAAAACAAGAAAGTGAATATGGAAAGTTAGTATTAAAGGATTTACCATTAAAAGGTCTAATTTTTAAGGGAATAATTGATAAAATATTCGATTATGATTATGCACCACAAAGTATTTTTTATATTGATAATAGAAGATACGTCAACGTGAGCCAAGAAGGCGAGGATGATTTAAATGATCTTAGAGAGCTCGGATTATTGAAAAAAATTCGATTAGCGACTCGAAGACATTTCTATATTTATTCTTACACAATTACTCGAAAAGGTGCAGAATATATAGAGTTAATTCCTGATGAAGATAAACAAGAAGTCGATAGATTAATTAAATGTAATTGTGGGAAACTATTTGATGTTATTGTAAAGAAAACAGATATTTACATGAGGTGCGCAGAATGTGGAAATATGATGAATACTGAGATAAGCGAAATTGAAGATGTTTCATATGTTTGTGTACCAGTTCAAATTGTAACAGCTTTAACTAAAAGAAAAAAAATTGGTACTTGTGTCATACCTTGGGAAGATGAACAAGAATCAACATTAGAACCAAAAGTTCTACCCAAGGAAGGATATATCACATCATCACAGAAAAAAGAGGATGGTTCACTTGATACTATTTCTCGTAAAAGTGGAAAAAGGGATGAATGGTGGAAGAAACAAAGATATGTAGACGCATCAAAATATAAAAGGAGAGATAAAACTAATGACGACGATTAAGGACGAATTAAGAGAATTTACTTTTTTGAAAGACTTAAAAATTTATATAAATGAATATATTCCGTTTTCTTCAAATCATATAATTGCGTTTAATGAAGAATTAGATACGCAGAAAGATGTTAAAGACGGACTTTTAAGCGGAATGATTGATAGAGAACCAGAAAAAGCAACTTTTCATATAGAGGAAGCATTGACGCGTGTTACAGTAAAAGATCATGATCCTAACGATTACGTAATTTTTGATGCAAGTATTACATATGAAGAGGTAGTTGCTCAACAAGAAAATATTTGCGTTTATGTGGACGCATATGGACGAGTTATTTATGGTGCAAGACTAATTTCTATTGATAATGAAAAGAATTTTTCCTTGGATAAATTAACAAGAGTTATAGCTGATTTGGTAATGGATAGTTCAGCAATGATTAATAATTTATTGAGTACTTATCAAAGACGTTTATTAGATCTGGTATTCTCTAACGTACCTGAACATCGAAATAAATTTATAATCATGATTGCTAAGGAAATTACACCACATAAACCTGCTTGTGAATATGCCGATGGTGAAGATTTCGAGAACGAATTAAATCAAATACTTTCAGTAACAATAAAATTTCATGATTTATCAGATAATAAAACAAAAATATTCTTTGGAACTGAAGGATTGATTATTATTAGCGAAAATCCTGAGAGATTTGAAGACCTTATTAATATTTTGGGCTTTTATTACGGATTAGATATCTTTATGAAGAATTATTTTGCTAAAATGTTTATGTTATGGGATGAATTGAAGGAAGTAAGAATATTATTAGATAAAGCTGATGTAGATCCAAATGCTATTTCGGAAGGAAAATCTCTTTTATCTTCAGTTTCTGCTTCTGTTGTTCTTATGAAAGAATTATTATCGTTTATGAAGCATTCTGTAAATTTTATGGATTTAGAAGCAAAAATGTTAGATTTAAAAGATCCTACAATAAGAGAAATGGCAGATGTATGTAATCTTGATGAAATTGTATCTAAAGCATCTGATAGAGTAGATGATGCGGGTCTTGTAGTATCAGGATTAGTAGAGGAATCTCATGGCATTACTGGTTTAATTAATTCTTTGGCAGAAAAACAAATGTCTAGAATGAATGAAACTCTAAATGATAGTATTGAATCAATGGATGAGATGTCCCGTACTTCAGAAAGAACTGGCGTGGCGCTACATATTCTCGAGGTTTTACTTGCAGGAGCAATTGCATTTGATTTTATGACCTTTTTTGCGGGAGAATATGTAATACGATGGGTTGTAGATTGGGTTGCTCAAAATATTTTCATTTGGACTGCAATAGGAATAACAGGATTTATTGCAATTGGTTATAGCTTATGGCGAGTAGTAAAATGGTTGGAAGTCAAATCAGAACCAAATATGAGGACTAGAATACACGTAAGGCAAGCATATAATAACGAGAATCTTTATAATTTTCTCTTAAAGAAAAAAATCATAACAAGTGATAGTTTAGTACTTAAAGATAATATTATTCAAGAATTCACTTGGGATGAAGAGGATAAAAAATGGTTGGGAAATAAAGTTCGAATTCAAATTAAAATTGATGCAGATAATCAATTTATTTATAATGCAAACGTCGAAGTAAATACGCCAAACAAAAATATAACAATTGATAGTCTACAAGCAATTCTAATGAGTTATTTAACAGAAGAAAAAATCATTTCTTAAAAATTTATCTTCTTTTTTCAATAATTAGTAATATTGGGAAGCTCTTTCTTGTTGAATATACCTTTTTTGTATTTTAGTTTGATATTTCTCTTCGATTTCTTTAATAATTATTTGTTCTTCTGGCGAAATAAATGTGATTGCAACCCCACTTTTACCAATTCTTCCTGTACGACCGACTCGGTGAACATAACTCTCGATATCCATCGGTATATCGTAATTTATGACATGAGTTATATTTTCAATGTCTATACCTCTTGAGACCACATCAGTCGCTATTAATAATGTCGCATCTTGTTGAAAACGTGCAAGCGTTTCTTCCCGAGAAAATTGTTTCATGTCGCTACTTATAGAGAGTGCATTATATCCAAGTTGGTTCAAATCCCTGGCTAAATTCTTAGTCCCAATTTTAGTCTTGACAAAAACTAGAATTTTACAACCTTCTTCTTCCTCAAGAATTCGATCAAGTAATTTTATCAATGTATTTAATTTATCGCTGGAACTATTGCTGATATAATAATATTGTTCAATAGTTGGAGGAATTCTATCTTCATCTTTTTTTCTTATCGTAATCATTTCGGGATCGTGCATAAATTTTTTTGACAATTGAATGGTTGAATCGGGAATCGTCGCTCCAAAAAACAAAAATTGTTGGTTTGACTTTCTTCTCATTTGTTTTATTAAATAATCTACATCTTCATAGAAACCCATTTTTTCAAGCATCTTGTCAACTTCATCTAAAACAATTATATTTGGTCGAATTCTTAATCCTCGTTTCAAATGATCAATCAATCTTCCAGGTGTTGCAACAATAATTTGAGCTCCTTTTTTTATGAAGTTCATCTGATTATCGAAGGAAACTCCACCATAGATAGTAACAACTTTAAATTTGGTAAATTTTCCAATCCCTTTTAGGACTTCTGCAATTTGTTTTGCTAATTCTCTTGTAGGTGTGATGACTACAGCTTGCACTTTTCCTAAATTTTCATCAATTCGTTCCATTATTGGAATTCCAAATGCTAATGTTTTTCCTGATCCTGTGATTGCTTGACCTATTAGATCTTTTCCTTCTAAAAGTAAGGGAATGGATCTTTCTTGGATATCAGTTGCATCTTCAAATCCGCTATAATCAAGGCCTTTCAAGATGTTTTCAGTTAGTCTAAATTCTGTAAATTTCATTAAATTAAACCTTTTATTATACTAAGTTTTCAAAGAATGTCTTGAATTCACTTTAATCAAAAATTCAAATAAGAAATAGAAATGATATTTATTTATAATATCTTTTCTCCTTCACATCTTCATGATATAAATTACTTTATTCTTTTAGAATCTTTTTATTCTTGTAATACTAAGATAATATTAATTAAGAAAGGATTAAATTGATGGAAAGATATGAAATAGAGATTTCAAAAAAGAATTGTCGTTCTCCAATAGAACGCGTTTTACTTTGAAAAAAAGATTGTCCTTAAAAATTGTTAGCGTACCATTAAAAAAAAGGAATCGTCGAAGAATCAATAATCAATCGAATTCAATATAGTTACTGCTTTTACAATTCTTAGTAATTCGTGCATAAAAAGTGTTGATGTTTGTCCTAGAAATGCAATCATTATAAAAAGTCTAAAATAAACATGCCGTTAAAACAAACTATTTATTGATAGTTCTATATGAATTCATATATGGAAAATGTGATTGAAGGTTCTTTTCCAATTTGGCAATTTCATTTCTCAGATTATAAAATCACAGATTTGTATTTCAAAACAAATAAAATAACAAAATTTATTCTGGGAAAACAACAAAGTGATGGCGGGTTTGGAGATATTGAAAGAACTTTTTGGGCGATATTTGCCCTTAAAAATTTAAATAAAGTTCAACTTTTAGATAAAGAAAAGGTAGAAAATTATATACTTCGTCATAGAGCTCCAATCGGTGGATTTTTTAATATAATAAAACAACCAGATATTTGGACCACATTTTATGCAATTTTTGCTCTTAAACTTTTAAATATTGAAATAAATGAGGATGAAAAAAGCTTACATTTACGATTTATTAAGTCAATTATAAATGCAGATGGATTTTTTTCACATTGTAAGAGTCCTGATTGTATTTGTGGTGGGCAAGTATCATTAAAATCTACATTTTTTGCTTTATTTTCAATTTATCTTTTAGATTCCCTTGAAATAATGGAACTTTTTTTGAGAAATACAAAATATTTAGCAAAAAAGATATCGAAACAGAAAATTGATAATATTTATTTATTATTATGTCGAAAAATTTTAAATTTAGATATCGATGATGGATGGGGTGTTGTATTAAGTAAATTTCAGAAAAATGATGGAGGGTTTGGTCAAAAAGAATTTGGAACAATATTCGAGACATTTTGGATGGTAAGTTTTTTAAAAACTAATAATTGGCTCAATAAAATAAATAGAGGAAAATTATTTGACTTTTTAAAAACTTTACACAAAAAGGATGGAGGTTTTAATGATAAACTTGTTGGAGTTCCATCAGATCTGATAACCACTTCCCAAGCTATTTCATCACTTATCATGCTCACACCAGATTTGATCGATTTTATAGAAAATGAGGTTTTAAAGCAAGTTGCAATCATAAAAGAAGTCTATTTAAAAAGTATAACTGAAGAGTTTTTCATAAATGAATTACTTATTTTAAACGTAGTAAAGAGCATGATGGCCACTTATGAATGGTTTGATGTTGATTTAATTAAATTTAGAAATGTTTTTAGTTCTTATTTAAAAAATTTAAAAGAAGATGAGCAAAGAATTGCTAAAAAATTAATGATTCAGATAAGAAATAAAAATGAGACTTGGATTGATCTAAGTAATTTTGCTAAAACTTTTAGAAAAATTAAAGATAAAGAAAAGATGGTTAAAGATGTAGTATCAAACTTAATTAAACATCGCTTTATTATAGGTAGTATAGAATTTTCTCGAAAATTATTAAAAAAATCTTTGATTTTAAACGTTTATTTTGTCCCGGATGATTTAATTATCAAGAAAAAGGACTATCCTTTGGATGTAGTATTAGCGGAAAAAGAAGAGTTCAAAGCGGATAATGAGAGGGTTAAACAAATCACTCAATTAGCACAAGGAATTCCGAACGAATTTGGAATAGGAATTATGACACTTTTAGACTCTGATGAAGTAGAATTAGCAAGAGAAAAGTTAAATAAAAATTTTGAGAATCAAACTAATTTGTTAGAATCTTTAAACGTAGAAGTTAAAGGTATTACAAATAAATACAACTATTTTGATTTTTCAAAGCATATTAGCGTGAAAGCTTGGATGGCTGTTGAAAAAGAGGTTCTAAAAAGGCTTAATATCGAAAGAAGTGAATTAGATAAACAAATTAAAAGTAAAGAAAAAATAATTCAAGCCTATGACGAACTAGAAAATTTAGTTAATTATATAAATGAAAATTTGACTAATTTTGATAAATCTATTCAAGATATTATATTAAATTTTAATGATACTTGTTTAAAGGAAAGAATCGATCAACAACAAACTGAAATATTAAATAATATTGATAAATTAGAAAACAATATTCAATCAATTGCTGATAAAGTCAAAGTAAAAGCAGCGGAAATTGCGCAATATTCAAAAAATGTAAATGCATTGAAAAATATTATCATAACGGAAGAAGCGGGAATTTCCAAAAGAATCATTACTCAAGTTAAAGAATCTTTGGAACCCTTTGAATACTGGTTAGAAAATCAGTGGAATAGAAAAAGGCAGAGTACAAGAGAACGATTAATGGATATTAAATCAAAAATATTTAGACGAAATGATTTATTAAAAGAAATTGAAAATAAAAAGAAAGAAATAGAGCAAAAAATTGAATCATTAACTGATTCAACTGATGATGAAGAATTGGATAATAAAGTTTCTAAAATACTTGAATTAATTTCTTCAACCGGTCAATTTATTGAAAATTATATTTTAGATACGAATAAATTACTAGATGGATTTGCGAATATTGTAGCTTTAGACATACCAAGAAAGTGGTCTGAACAGGTTGAGGAAATATATTCAAAATTAAATGATAAAAGGGAAGAAGTAAAGAAAAAACTCTTTGATGCAAAAGAACTTGAACAAAAAGATATATTAGGAGCATTAATTGAAAAAGATATGATTACTATTAGCGAAATGATGAAGCAACTAGATTATTTAGAAACCATTGATTATTCGGCATCAAATACAAGCTTGAATGATTTAATTAATGAGAAAAAAGATGAGATTACTTCTATTAGAAAATCCAAAACTGATGATATTAAGAAATTTATTAAGAATAATTTGAAAAAATTTTCAAATTTTCATATTACTACAAACATTCTTATTAATAAATGGGAGACTTTTCTTCAAGGAATTGATACGTTATTTTTTCAAAGGAGAGAAAAACTTATCGAATCAGTTCTTATTTCTTTACTTGACACCTTATCAGAACCAGAGACAGGTGGAAGAGTTGATATTAATCAGTTATCCCAATTAATTGGCATTAAACGATATGAGATCAAAGAAAAAATTGAAAAATTAATGGTATATTCGAAAATTGAAGCAATATTTGATGAAAAAGAGGAAAAAATCATACCTTTAAACATGGAAAATAAGAAACAATTAGAATATGAAGAAAAAATTAAAAAAATTCTGGAAGATACTGAAAAAGAACATGTAGTGAATTTTTTTAGAAAAGTATGTGAAAAAAAATTACTTAAAGATAATTTAAATGAAATACACGCAAAAATTAATAAAGTATATAAAAAATTAGAGAATTATGAAATTTATCTTGGTCAAAATTACAAGCCTGAAATAAATAATCCATATAATTCATTTTTAATGGAGAAGTGGGAAGAGAAGAAAAATGAAATTTATGTAGATTTGAGCCAAATATCATCGCTACTAGATGCTAGAAAAGAATTTGGAGAATTAATAGCAAACTCACTTACAAAGATTAAAGAAGAAGTGGAAAATATTAACAACTTTATTCTCAATCAGATACGAGAAAAAGTGAGTATTTCAGAAGATTTAAATTTAAAGCTAGATGCACACGTAACAAACTATAAAAAATTATTAGATGAACAGAAAAGAAATCAGATGCAATTTATTAAAACTCACGAAGCAAACTTTCATAATTTTAATAGAATTGTAATTGATCTAAATAAACATTTTGAGAAAGAATTATCTAAAATTGAAAAGATTTTCTTGAAAAATAAGGAAAAATTAGAAGAAAAAATTAATACCTTTCAAACTGAATTATTGAAAGAAGATCTTAGACAAAAAATTATAAATAATAAAGAAGAATTCCAAAAATTATTGGAACAATTTGATGAAATTAAATCTGATATAGAGCATGGAAGATTAGAAGAAGCAAATTCTCTTTTAAATACAAAATTTATTGCCATATCGAAGGATTTAAGAAGATTAAATGATGATATTAAAAGATTTATTGACGAATCGGAAAAGAAATATAATTTAATTAATTTAAAAGATTCTTGTCGTGTAATCCTGCGAGATTGGGACTCAGAACAAATGGTAGATTCGTTGAAAAAGATTAATACTACAATTGAAAATCAATTAATTTTAAAGCATATTGAATTCGCAGAAAAAGCATATAGCACATCAAAGATCAAGCTCAATTTGATTGCTTCTAAAATGAATATGAAAACAAGCAAATTAAAAGAAAGATTATATCATATATTGGGTATAGCAAATATTTCAAATGTTAAACTTACGCCATATAAGAACGAAATCATATTTACTGATCGGCAAATGGCTGAACTCAAGCAAATTGAACTTGAAAAAATTATTTCTGAAGATGATAAAATTAAGGAAGAATTCAAGGAAATTAATTCTTTACAAGATGCATTTAGACGAATATTTAAGATAATAGCACCAATTTTGGGTGCTGTTGGAGCTTTACTCACGATAGCGATAGCCATTCAACCCATAATCGGTACACATCTGGCCATTGGAATCCCTACAATGGTTTTCATAATAATTGTTATTGCAGTATTCGTGTATTACAAAAAATTTTCAAAAATTATTGATGATGATTAAAAAAAAAGAAGAATTTTATGGGTAACAAATCACGCTGAATGTCCTACTTTCCGTTAATTGAATGTCAGTTGCATTGGTTCCCACATATAATTGCACGGTAAATGTGAATCCAAAACTTGTTCCGCCTAGTTGATCTAATAACAATTGGAATGGGACACCTCTTATTTCATTCGTAATCATTGTAAAGTTATCGATGAGAAACGTTCGATTTGCAGGATCATAAGTTGGTTCCAAATAATCTATTCCTGTTTGAATTGTCGAGTTCCAAAGAACTGAAATGTTATGTGTTTCAATGTATGATGCATTTAAATTAATTGATACATTTAACACGATATAACTCTGATTCCCCGTGTTTGTAATTGTTGCGAGCACGTTCAAAGGTATATCTTCCCTCATGGTCCCTGCAGTAGTAACTGATAATGTTACGTTACCATCAGATGTTTTATTACCAATTAAATCATTATAAGCACCTTGTACCGTTGAACCCCAGTAGACTTCTTCACCATTAAATGCATTTACGAGAGCGCACTTCTTTAACGTCTCAAAATTACCACCTGTTGCAGAATAGACGGGTATTACATACCATAAAGAACCCTCTAGAGGATAAAGAAGAAAATTACCATATCGCTTCCCAGTAATCAAAATTAATTCTTCTGATGCTCTTTGTTCAAATGAAGATCTCGCTACATCTATACCAATGAAATCAGAAACACCTGATTGGTTACCAGCTCTAAAAAATGTAGTTTTTCCATATTTGTCTCCATATTCATTAATATAAATACCAGCTAAGTTCTGACCAATTGAACTTTTGAATTCGATGATGTTTGTTCCTACAAATTCATTTTGTTCTCCAAATCGATAGAGAACGTGATGTAGATCAGTTGATTCAGGTCGTTCGAAAAAATCAACACCAGATTTCCATTCGTTGCTATCTAAAACGTGGTATTTATAATGAACTTCCAATTGTTCTTCTTGAAGGGTTTCTGGATATTTCAATTGTGGAATTAACCAAGTAGGAATTGTAGTTTTCCAATTATACGCTTTTAAATACACGTTAACGAATTCAAATTCAGATAAGCTTGCATCGACACCTGGTATTTTATAAATCTCCATTTCTCCTGTTGCCACATTAATTGTACAAATACCTAACCACCGCATGATATTAGAGCGCATATAACTGAATGCAGGATAATTAAGTAAGATATCAACCACATAATAAAGATCATTGTTTACCTGATCAAATACTAAATATGGATCATCGCCGGTTTCCATGTACGGAAGCAACATATCTCCAACTCTATTATGAATATTTCTTTTTACTACTAAATTAATGGGATCTACAGTTTTCCAACCCCAATCAGAAATATACCACCAACCAAACAATCCAGATAACGTGACGTCTTTGGTTCCATCATAGAACACATCTTCGATTTCTGAGTAATTTAATGGTGGAGGTGACTTAGGAACCTCAAACATAAAGTAATTATTTTCTGGAAGTTCACCAAAATAAATAGAGTGGTTTTGATGAACGCCAAAATCTGCATAAATTTGATTATCAGATAATAATTCACCTGTGTTCACATTTATTGCAATAAAGCCCCGCGAATGAGAATATTTTATATGTTCATTGATGAAATCACCTTCATAAACGGTTTCTTCGATAGTCCTAGGTGCAACCCAATATTCTTTTCCATTTAGAAATACAATATCACTATCAGCTAGATTTTCCCAATTGGTTCCTATTTGATTAACCATTTTTGTTCTTGATGCATACTGATCATATTGTCGAACATGTTCCATATCAACGATATCTGTATTAGATTTTAACCAATCAGTCGAATTTTCGGTAATTCCCGAAACCCCTGCAGCTGCACGTGTCCAATAAATTTCAGTTTGTAGATGAGCGTCCCAAGTCCAACTTGTCCATCTTGCTTCTGCAAAAAGACCATTTATCCCCACGCCTATGAATCCAACAATAAAAATTCCACTCACGAATAAAGCAAGTATAATAGACACGAAAAATGTCTTATTGAAAGTCCTACCTGCTATTTTAACGTCCTTGTCGCTTGGTTTCATAAAAATCCCCGCAATTGCGCTAATTCCACCTAAAATTAGAAATGCAATGCTACCAATCAGTAAAATCATGGTTGATTGGCTAACAATGGTTGTAAATTCCAATTCTGAAGGAGCAAGCGGGGCATTGAAATATCCCCATAAAAGACAAATTCCAACCAGTAAAAATATGCGTGAAAAGACCGTGAGGGAGTTAAATACTTGTCTACGTTTATCAATACCAGCCTTAGCAAGGTCAAAAGCTAATTTAATTACAAAGAATAAGAATATTAAATTTATTAATGGCAAATAGAAGTATATATAAACATATAAATACTCCATATTTATCGTTTGTGGTCCAACGATATTGAGAAACGGTTGAATGGGATATAAAAGGACGGTAAAAATTAAATTTGGATACCAATATATGCCAGTCATATTAATAGTATAAAGTGCCATGTCAAGATTGACTAAACTCGTTTCACCAGATAATAACTCCCAAAGGCTCGTCATGGTCCATCCTATGAAAAAGCCGCCAACTAAGGCAATAGCGAGATAGTTCCAGAGAAGAGCAGCTTTTTTGCTTGGTTTTGTAAAGATGAAAACATCCATTGGTTGTTTATTTATGTTCCTAATTTTATTTGCAGTGCTTAAAATGAATTCTAAACTTATAGACGTCGTGGGATTGCAAATAGAGACTAAAGCGGCTAAAATACCAAATGTGATTAAAGGTACGGCCCAAAGACCTAATCCTCCGAAAAAGGTCACCATTAGCCAATCAAGACCAAGTCTGAGTTGATATAATTGTTGATTAATTTGTATTTGTATGAAAAAATCCATAAGAAAAAACAATGCAACTAATATTATAATAATCGGTATAGCTATAACAGCCCCGATTTTAGCCAATTTTTTAATTCTTGCCCTGTCAAATTCAACAGGGATTCTGAATGAATCTCCGTCATCCATTTTAAAAACCTTCATCAAAAAATTAAAAGTGAATATAGATGCTTTTTTCAAAATTTAAATGTTAAGAATTATGAAAAAAAAAAATAATATATTCCTAAAAAATTAAAACATGAATTTCATGTAATTTTAGATAGGTAATTTTTTCTTTTTAACATATGCACCATTTCAAATGACATTATGTGCTCATTGGTTAAATCTTTCTTTATTTTATTTACATTAAACAATACTGTCATAATTCCTCTATCAGAATATTTCTTAGATTCAATTTTTTTAAAAATTTTCACTTCTGCTTGCATGGTATCACCAATTTTTAACGGAGCTTTAAAAACCATATTTTGAATACCCAAAAGGGCAATGATTGTCTTCTCATATAATCCCATTTTTAAGAATAATCCAACAGAAAGTGGAATGATAAATGGACCTGGAAAAACAATAGCTTTAAAAGGCATTTCATTTTGAGCATAAATTTCATCGAAAAACATTGAAGAATTAAACCAACAAAGATTACAAAAATTTATTAGATCCGATTCTCTTAATGTTCTTCTTGGAGTGATAAAAACTTCATCTTCTTCAAATTCTTCAAAATATCTCCCAATCAATAAAAATACCTCCAATTTTAATATTCTTTCTATTCATAAAATTTTATAAATCACCGTTTATAAAAATACTTCGTGAACTTTGAAAAATGTATTAATTATAAGGCAACGAGTTTGGAAATAGAACAATTGGTAAAAAATTGGATTGAATCTTATAATTACGAATTATTACAATTCCAAAATTATAATTATCTTAAAATTAAGATAAATGATCAAGTATTAGAAATTCATATTAAAGAATTAATGGATAGCGTTTCTGTAATTTTTAAGGGAAGCGATTCAAGCATAAGTGAAATAGCATCATATTTAAATTCTTATCTCTCTGAAACAACATCTTATGAAATCAAGAAAGATTTGACTTCGGAAGAATATTTAAAATATTTAGAAAGTGAAAGTCTAGAAAAATGTTTAATTTGTGGAGAATTACAACCAAACCAATTGAAATTTTGTTTAAAATGCGGAGCAATATTAGAGAAACATCCAGAATGATCATCCTGCTTGGAATTTCATCAATATTCAATCTATCTTTTATTAATAATTTAAATCAAAAGAATTTATGTGATAAATTCAAATATTAATGAATTATAAAAGTGATTTAACATAATTACTATTATTCAAATTCAAAAAGAATTTAAGTAAGAATATATTCAATTTAACAAAAGACTTTCGTGAATCAAGAATACCTAATGAATTTTATCAAGGAGAAATTTGACAAGAATTTAAAAATTTGGTGGGATTTATGAGTAAATTGCCATTATATGTTTTTAAGGTAATCATAATTGGAGAACCAGCAGTAGGAAAGACGTCTTTGGTAAAACAATACGTTACAGACCAATTTAAAGATGAATACAAATCTACAATGGGAGCTAATATTTATTTAAAGACAGTAGAGCTCGAAGATGGAACTAAGATTAAATTTACTCTTTGGGATATCGCGGGTCAACGTGAAAGATTTGCTAGAATGCAAAATGTTTATTTCCAAGGAGCGCAAGGTTGCATAATTGTTTATGACATCTCCAGAAAATCAACTTATGATCGAATAGAAACTGAATGGGTACCTGCGTTACAAGAACACATGACAGAACCAAATTATCAAAAAATATTAATTGCCAACAAGATTGATCTCCCAAAAAAAGAAGTATCAGAAGAAGAAGGAGAAAAATTAAAAAATAGACTTGAATGCTCGAATTTTATCCAGACTTCTGCAAAAGAAAACATAGCAGTTGATGAAGCTTTCACGATTTTAGCAAAACAATTGATTTATAGCTTTAAATAAAAACCAAATTGGTTGTAGTGGATGGAAAGGGAGAAAAAAGCTCGAAAAGAAGAAAGTTTTAGTGATTTTTTTGAAGCTGCAAAGGATTATCTTGCAGCTGCTAAAGAATATGAAACACAAAATGAACCTGCTTTACAAAAAATTGTTGTAGATTGTTTTTATCGTGCAGGAGCTTGTTATACAGAACTTGAAGAATATAAAAAGGCCATTCTATGTTATAAAAAAGTAGTTCAAACTGCAATGAATATTCAAATTCCTGAGGACAAAATTGACATTTATAGAAAAGTAGCAAATTGTTGTGGAGATATTGCTGCTTGTTTACTTGCTGAGAACAAAGACAATCCAAATTATGAAGCAGCTCAAAAATTTTTAATAAGAGGAAACGAGTTCTTCAAGAAAGTTTCGGAGCTTGAAGACGATATAATGAAAAAATACGTTGAAGAAAGAGTTGTTTTATATAATGGTTATATATCAATGATTAACATGCTTTTAGAGAAACCTGAAGAAGCAGAAATGGTTAATAAAGAATCAAAAGAACTAATTGAAAAGTATAAAATAAAAGGAATAGGAGCTAACACCTCTCAGTTCATTGAATTGTTATTGAATAAAAAATCAGATGATGCAAAGTCTGTAATTACAAATATTATAGAACCAGATTCTCAATCCTTGGCATTTTCTGGTAGTCATTTAAGAGCTGCATTATTAGGATTATTTCATGAATCCATCTTTAAAGTCAATCCAGATGCACGAATCGAATTAAAAAAAGTTGCTATTGTTGAAGGCGGAGGTATTCGATTAAATTTCAAAGCTGTTAAAAGTTTAATTTTGCACATGTTATTTTTTGCTAATCCTAAAATTCCAAAAACACAATGGAGAGAAACTGCTGGTTGGATGATAGGTAAAATAGATAGTGAAGACGTTCAAGTGAACGATTCATTTCCAATTATGACAGGAACATCCACGGAATTTATGTTTCAAGATGAACATTATATTAGAGCTTCAATTATTGATTCTGATTTATATGATAGTGGGACAGGAGAATTTGTTGTAGGATGGTACCATTCACATCCGGGATTAAGCCTATTTCTTTCACCAACAGATATTGGGAATCAATTAGGTTTTCAAGGACCTGGGCTGAATCCTAAGGCTATTGCCCTAGTTTTTGATCACACGCAATTTGATAAATTTAAAAAGAACTATGGATTCAAAGTTTTTCGGTTAAATGATCCTACAGAAGGAGAAGCTTCCGCATATCACGAGGTTAAGTTTGATGTTTTTGGAATGCCGGATGAGTTTTGGGATGAAGTAGAATTTTTAGTTGAAGATTTCATTGGAAACATTCAAGAAACCAAAGAAATGGTAAGCTTAAAAGTACTTTCAGAAAAATTGGGTTATGCAGAAATTCTTATTAGAGACTTAGTTTCTGAATTAAAGAAGGATGGAATTATAAGAGATATTTATGTGGATTTACAAGAAGATAACTTAATTACGCACCAAGATATGGAAAATTTAATTGTTCAAATGGTAAAAGAAAATAAAGAATTACCTTGGTCACTTCCCATGAATCGATTTGCATTGAATGAGGGAACATTAAAATTTACTCTTGAAAAATTAATGCAAAAGGGCTTAATTAAAGGAATAGTAAGAAATACTAAAGAAGATTTTCTGCGAACTAATTAAAATTCCCTCAATTTTCGTTTTTATTAATCTAAAAGTTTAGACATAAGGTAGGCGGTTTCCCCATCTTTATAATAACCAGTCAAATTCTTTTTTACAATAAAACCCAATTTTTTATACATTTCAATGGCTTCTGAATTAGAAATTCGTACTTCTAACATGGCTTCTTTTGATTCATAATGTTCAAGTTGTTGTTTTAAACCTTCTTTTAAGAGAGAAATTCCAATATTTTTTCTTCGATATTTAGGTAGAACTGCAATTGAGACAAGATGAGCTTTTTTTGTCCATTTCAAACCAAAATTAGATACTCCTTTTTCACCACGAAACATACAATATCCGACAATTTCTTTTATCTTAATGTCCTCTACTACTAGAAAAGACTTTGGAAATTTATAATGGATACCCAGAAAGAAAAAATCTGGATAATTTTCAGGTAAACATTTCAAGTTAATTTCCATTACTGTTTTCAAATCATTTTCAACGAATTCCCTTAGAATGAACTCATTTAATTGTAGCTTTGAACCTAGATTGGACACCTAATACAACCCGAATTCTGTTCACATAATTTTACTAATAATGATAATCATTGACTATTAAACATTAATATAAAATTTATTTACTTTTACCATGTAGAAATGAATACAAATGATTTTGTTTTATTGGTGTTTTAATGTTTGATATGCGCGAGATACATAGGATAATTGAGGAAGAATTTAAGATCATAGATGCAAATTTGGACCCACGTACAAATTTACCTATTTATTTATTGGAAAAAGAATTAAAAAATGGGAATGATCTAGATAAAAGTTTTAAATTAATTAATAATAAATTAGAAAAATTATTATTATTCGGATTTTTAAGAAATTTTGATCAAAAAACAAATAAAACCATGTATTTTAAATTTAATGATGAGGAAAAAGAGAAACTTCTGTTATTATTAGTTCCAAAAAAAATTGATTCAAGTAAAAAACGTTCTAATTTATTTTATTTATCATTATTTATGATAACTTTCGTTTCTGTAATGTTTGCATCTGCCATGTTTTTAATAGTTGATTCAGTATATGGAGGATCAAATCCTTTCATAATACTTTTGATCTTTGCTTATGGCATCAGTATTTTAGCAATTTTAGGATTGCATGAGACAGGTCATCTTTTTGCATGTAGAAAACATAATATTGAAGCAACATATCCTTATTTCATTCCGTTTCCAATGCCTCCATTAGGGACAATGGGAGCGGTTATTAACCAAAAGTCCCCAACAAAAAATAGAAATGAATTATTTGATGTAGGAATTTCAGGACCGCTAGTAGGGTTTATAGTATCTTTTATTGTCATAATTATTGGTTTTGGATTAACTCAACCAATTGCTACGAATAATTATTTGACGCAAACCATTGTCAATTCACAAATACTACGTCAAAATTGGTTTTTAGAATTTTTAAATTCGATTGGATTTATTAATCTTCCAGCAACGAGTCAAGAAGCAGTTGATAGCTTATATCAAGCTTTAAATGGACCTAACTATTTTCCTAGAATGATTCTTATGATGATTGCAGAGATGATTTTCTTTCCAAATTTCACCACTACAATAGGAATTTATGCAGGAACTGCACAATCATATACCTTGCCAGATCAACTTTTATTTCTTCATCCAATCGCTTTTGCAGGATACGTGGGTTTATTATTAACAACATTAAACATGATGACTGTCGGTCAGTTAGATGGGGGACACGTATCAAGAGCAATTTTTGGAGATAAAAAAGTAACAATTGTAGGATATGATATAGAAATTTACAAAATAGTTGGAATAGCGGGCTTGGTTGTATTATTCATAATTAATTTTGTTTTTGCAATTATAGCTCTTGTTTTATCAAAAGGGTTGAATCATCCTGGACCACAAAATGATGTAAGTCCATTAAGTAAAAAACGAAAAATAGCAGCTTTGGGCTTTTTAGGTATTATTATACTTAGTATTCCAATTGGGAGCATGTTTTTCGGTGGGCTTTAGACATTTTATTTTTTTGAATTTATAAATATTTTATTTAAATTTTTATCCAACTCTGCAGCAATTGGACCTAAAGAGCTATTGATGTCACACACCAACCCATAGATGAAGGGAACTTGATCTGATCTTGTTTCTGAGATAATTACTGGATCCCCCATTTTATCAAGGGTCATGTTAAATAGTGATCCTTCTTTGAAAGCGCCCAATTCAGCGGCTTGAACTTTTTCTAATAAATATTCTATTTCTTCCTTTTTTAATTGTTTATTCCAGAGCAATTCTCCATCAAGGGAAAGTATAAATATTCCTTTAATATCAGGATTTGAGACAAAATCAAAACCAAATTTATTTAATTGTTTTATATGTTCCATAATCATTGATTTTTCATTATAATTTACAAAAACTTCTCTTATTAATTTCTTATCTTCGAAAGAAAGCTCCACAAGCTGTTCAGAGAGCATTTTCTTTAAATACTTAACTAAAACTTCATCGAAAATTAGGTTGATTTTTGATTGGACTTGACCGCGAAAATGATAGGTATCCAAAAAAATGACTGTAACAAAAGGGCCTTCTTCATGAAACATAATTTCAAAATTGTCAAGTCTATATTTATTATCTCTAAAATGAATTTTTGATGGTTCCCAGTGAAATTGGTTAGCAAACATCGAAAGGGCGTTAAGAAATCCAGCAACTAAAACTGTAGATTCGCTCCCAATTAATTCTTTAAGTTGTTCAATCCAAAAGTCTCGATATATTGGTATTCCTGCTTTATTCATTATTAAAATTCCATGGATCATTTTAATTTACGCCTAATTATCGTTTATGTTGTCCAATTTTTTTGGATTGACGATTACTATATGATTCTAAATTCCACCTTTTAATACGACTATTTTTTTGGTTATTAAAATTATCTCTAATGAATTTTTTTCAGGTTTTTATATAAAAAAAAGGATCCTTTTATTTAATTTCTATTAATATATCGCCGCCATTTGGAATTAAATAGATTTTTTTAATATTATTCTTTTTTATCGTATCATTTATTATTCTTTCAAGACTTTTTTCATCAGATATTGGTGTTAAAAAGAATTTGTTCTTGACTTGATTCTCAGGTAATTTTGATAGCAGGAAAATATTCGGCGTTTGTTTTTTAGCTAGTAAAAGATAATACACTTTATGACCACCCATTTTAAACTTTGTTTGGAGTTGCTTTGATACTTTTTCGAGGGTATTATATTTATCCATCCATTCATCAAATACTTGATGTCCAATACCTTCATTACATTCAGCTATAAAGAAAATAAAACCGTTATCTTTTACTGCAGATCTGCAATGTTCCAATCCTTTCAAAGCTTGATACAAATTGATATCTTTAGGATAGCCACCAGCACTTAAAATTATCATATCAGACTTAGAAGTTAACTCAATCTTATAACTAGAATCATATATTTTTATAGCCTCAAGGAATGCATCGTTTAAAGCTCCAGCTTTAATATCAATTATCTCATTATTCAAATCGGTAATTACGTTTACAACAAAATCTACACCAACTTTTTGGGCGATTTCTAGCATATCAAGGTGAATTGGATTGCCATTAAGATTACCTGCTTTAGCTTTAGGATCAATTAATAATGAATGATTACGATCTATTGCTTTTTCAGATGCTACACCTGGTAATATGCTTTTACGATCACCACCAAAACCAGCATAATAATGATATTGAAGATCTGTTAAAAGAATTCTTATATCTGAATTTAAATACTCTTCATTAATTTCTATAGGAGTACCTCTGCTCGTTGTTCCAATATTTTTAAATTTTGACTTATGAATGTCATTCCATACTAACCGATAACCTTCTAAAACGTTCTTACCGTTTTTATCAAAAAAAAGTTTTTTAATATGTTCTTGATTAGGTTCCTTATGTGTCCCACAACCCATTAAAAAAGTTATATTCTCTTTTAAAATTCCCCTATTTTTAAGAATGTCTAGTATAGGAGGAATAATTAGCACGTTTGGGAATTTTCTTGTATAATCATCAATTACAAATACAATTTTTTTAGGTTTATCAGAAATGATTTCAGAAAATGGTTTTGTATTGATGGGATTTTCTAATGCATCTTGTAAACTTTTTACACAATCTAAAGAGCATTTTGCATCTTTAGGCTTAATTAATTCAATTTCGACATTTGGTTCAATATTTATTTCTAATTCTTTTGTACCATACGGGATTTTAAATGATGACATGATATCGACCTCTATGAATTTAACGCGAATATTTATTTTTATTTTTTTACATGATTATTTTCAAAATAAAATGGTATTAATTCCTCAATTAAAAATGAAAAATTCTGTTTAGAAAGCTTTAATTTAGGAATTTTTCCAATTTCATTGATATTAAAATATTTGAAGTCTTCTTTTTTAATTATGGATTTGATAAAATCAATCGCATTATGAAATTTTCTATTTAAATGAGCCCAAAGCCTTCCATTTTTTTCAAATACTTTTGGATTTTTTACTTTAAAATCTTGAAGTGAATCTTTTAAATAGAGAGGAGGTCCCATCTTAAAATATTTCTTTTCAAAACATCTTCCATTTTTAAAATAAAATATAATTGATGCATTAATTTTATCATAAATTATTGAGTAAAAAAAATCTTTTATATCTAAATATTCTGGTTTTTGAAAGCTTTTTCTTATTTTTTCTGCAACAACATATAATTTATCTCTAATTAAAGTATAATGAACATCCTGATTATAAATTTCTAGCTCAATAAAAACAACATTATCCAAAAACGGATCAAATTCTTTATTAGATTTTATTTCTATCGCTTTTTCTATAAAAAAATCAGATGTCGGTTTTTCATAAAATTTATTTATCATAAATTTACTGAATTGAAATATCTTTTCGCTAATTGAAGCAGTAACATTTCTTTCAGGATCAGTAGGATCAATAATTATGATTGATTGATTCTCAAATTTTGGTTGATTTTTAATTTCATCATCTTTTCTTTGAAAATAATCAATAATAATATTTTCTGAATCACGTATTTTTTCAAAAACTTTCTCTATTTTTTTATAATAATAAATAAACAATTCGCATGCGAATCCAGTAAAACCCATCTTATCCATAAAAGATTTATCGCCATAAATTTTAGCGCTTTTAAAAAAAGCTTTTAATAATCTAACCTCATTTTTTTCATTTTTTGATAAATTTTTATTTATGAAGTTGGAATGATGAGGCGTCCTGTCTATTGCTGTTATGGGTCCATTATTTTTTAATGTATTAAGGGATAGTTCAAAGCATCCAGCAACATCTATAGAAAATCCATCATAACTTGCTGAAACGTAAGGATGTTCAGCATAAGATAATTTAATATCAGAACATCCAATATTTTTTAGAGCTTTCATAACCCAATTAATAGATAATTCTTTAAATAAGCCAGAGAGAGACTTTTTTTTCTCTTTTTTTGGCATATCAAGAATCTCTTGATATTTATTAGGATCCAAAAGGAAAAACAAGTCAATATCGGAAGTCCCAGATAAATTTGTTTGTTTTATTCCTGTAGAACCTTGGGGTTCTATGTGATTATATGCAATTGAATTTAATTTTGCTTCCTTTTCTAATTCTGAAATTATTATGGAAATTATATTGTTAATTTTATTAATCTCAGAATGCATCGGAGTAATTTTTGGTAAAATCTTATCTTTTATTTCGGATAGTTTCATTAAATTTCACTTATTATTAAATAGGAGAGATTCTTACTAAAAATTGATCGTTAAATGATCGTATAATTAAAATTAAATATACAAATGATATGTATCACATATATTACTGAGAGATGTGGATTATACTTTGTCAAAGATAGATACCATAAAAAGAGTTGTTGGAGCCCCTTTTTATTGGCTTTACAAGAAAAAATTATGGCGACAGATTAGAGACAAGCCAAAACCTCATCATGTTGGAATCATACTAGATGGAAATAGAAGATTTGCATCTGAACACGGTAATGAACCTTGGGTAGGCCATGTTATTGGTGCTCAAAAAGTTGAAGAAGTTTTAGCATTTTCTTTTGAATGTGGGATAAGAGGAGTGACGCTGTACGCCTTTTCAACGGAAAATTTTAACAGATCAGAAACAGAAGTACAAAAAATTATGGAAATTGCGATTAAAAAATTCACAGAGATATTGAAGAACCCAATGATTCATAAATATCGAGTTCGAGTGAAAGCTATTGGAAAGACTGAATTGTTACCAGAACAGGTACAAAAGGTAATTAAAGACGCAGAAGAAGTAACAAAAAATTATGAAGATTATTTTTTGAATATTGCTATAGGATATGGAGGACGAATAGAAATCATTGATGCAGTAAAAGAGATTTCCAAAAAAGTTAAGAATGGAGAACTTGATATAAACGATATTACCGAAGAAGAAATTGAAAAAAATTTATATACTAGTGGTTTGCCAGATCCTGATGTCATTATTAGAACAAGTGGAGAAGAACGTTTATCGGGATTCCTTTTGTGGCAATCAGCTTACTCAGAATTAATATTCCTTGATGTTTATTGGCCTGCCATTAGAAAAATTGACTTTTGGAGAGCTATAAGAACATATCAGCAAAGAGATAGACGATACGGTAAATAGTTCTATTAAAATGTAAATCTTTATACGTTCAGCTTGTGAATTCGAAATAATATAGAGAAATAAATACTTTATTGAAAGATTTAACATTAATAATTACATATTCACTATGTAAAAAATTAAAAATTGGTTATTTTGAGATATATTGTCTATATTTTTAACTAAGGAAATAGTAAAATGAAATTAAGTTTCTTAAATTAACCAAAAAATAAAAATTAATTTTAGAATGTTTCTATTTCTAAATTTATCAAGGTACTATCGAGATAACACAAGGGTATTTCATTAATGCAAAATAATGATTTACTTGGAAGGATCTCCCGTGAGTTATAGGCAAGAATATTTAAGTTTCTCAGCACCGGATTTGTTCAAAAAAATCAACAAGATGAAATTAGAAAAAGACTCTCAAAAGATGTTAAACATTTTCACGGAATCTCAGAACATTATAATTAATAATGACAACGAATTTGTTAATCGTCAGACATTATATAACTTCTTATCGTTTTTAAGTAAATCCTTCTCTTTAAAAAAAGGTCAATGTAAAGAAGTTGAACCTACCGAAATAAAAACGGCTTTAATTCTCTATTATCATTTGACCCATTCTCAGAACTTACAAGGTTTGATCAAAGGAGATGCTTCTGCATTATACAAATATTCTGAAGATGATATAAATATCAACGAAAACGTGATTATTTCAACTCCTGCTTTAAATAGAATAGAAACGCTTATGGAACGATTGAAAAATTATATTCCAAAGAAATCAGGAGATTTTAAAGAGCAAATTAAATCCGCCATTATGATTTTAGCTAGTATTTTGGGCAAGGATGTCATAACAAGAAAAAATATCGATGATAGTTATAATTTATTGCGAATTTTAATTTTTAGGACCCCTTTAGATGAATTAGAGGTACTTGGAGACTTCTTCCAATTATTAAATACAGATATATATAAAAAAATGAATCACGTAAAAATTTCACACCATGTTCACAATAAATTAAAACAGACAGTTCATTTTGAAAAAGGACGAAAATTATCTCATGAAAATATTTTCCCAAATTCTAATCTAAGAAAAATTGGAATTAGTAAATTTCCTATTGAATCAGTAATACACAATCTAACTCAAATTTATGGAATAAGATTTGGCAATTATACAATTTCGGAATCAGATGTATATAATATTATAGATTCCTTTGAAAAAATTCTTCTTAAATTTGATTTTTCCTATCCTGCTTCATTTACCGCATTTCCTCTCTGTAGTTTAGATGACCTCTATCAACATGCCTTTAATTTCGAAATGACTCCTGAAGCAATAGAATTGCTATTTCGAATACGACGTTCCTTATCTGCAGCAGTTTCAAAATTAGTAGGAAGAAATGAATATGTTTTTAATTATTCTGCTCAAGTTCCGAGAATTTTAACAACAATTTATACTTTAAGCTCCCTGTACACCTATAGAATGAATCATCGGATAATAGATGTTTATCAAATCAAACAAGGTATAAAAGCATATTATTTTATTTTGAAAAAATTTGAATTTTAATAACTTTCGGAAAAATCTTCTCCGCCGGTGAGAATTCTAGAAATTTCAGCATATAATTGATGTAATCCAACATCATTTAGAGCAGATATTGGGATAATTGAAGGCAATACACCCATTTCATTTATTGATTGTTGCAAACGTAAAGAAATTTCTCTGAAAGAGCCTATAGTTTCTATATTAATGCATTCTTCTATATACATTTCATCATCCGACCAGCTCGTTATTTTTTCTATTTCAGTCTCAGATAATAGATCAGATTTTGATAACACGTTTATAATGGGGATCAGAGATCGATAATAAACATTCAACGCTAACAATTGAGAAGATATAAATCCACCAACAGTTTTTACTAAACTTGGATCATTTAAAAATAATAATATGGAGTTTTTTCTTTCATTATCTAAAGAATCGATAATTATATTACTTGCACTTCTGAAAGCAAATAGTTCTAATTGGCCTGGAGTATCTATTAATACAATATCGGGACCATATTCTTCTATTTCATCTTTTATCGTATTTAATTTTGAAGAAATCAACAAATCAATGGAAGCTATTAAACCGCCATTTGGACCTAATTCGTATTTTTCCATTATATCGTAAATATCGATATAATCCCTGCAATCCACATCAGGAGAATATGAGAGATTTAAAACTCCTGGATCGAAATTTACTGTGATGATATTTGTATTTTCTGTAGAATTTACTTCAAGCCATTGCATAAATGCAGCAGTTAAAAAAGATTTCCCTGATCCTGCAGTTCCTACAAAATAATAAAATTTGGTCATTTAATCACTTTCTCTACTTATAATATTTTTCCATTCCTTTTTTTAATTTCTTCTTTAAGTCTTCTTATTGTGTTTTTTACTTTTTCCTTTGTGGGAATTTCTAGACCTCTTGAGCTAACCTCAAATTCAATTGCTTTTCGAATATGAGGTGATTTAACGAAAGTCTTTATCCAAATTTCGTTATTAAATTCACTCATTATTTTTTCAGATAAAAAGGTAATTTCCGATTCAATGAATCCCTCAACAAAAAAACTTTCTTTAATATATTTATTTCCTCCGACTTTTTCTTTAATAATTCTGACGATATGAGTTCTAAATAAAGATTTCAATTCAGATGGAACTCCAGGAAGGCAGAGTATAAGAGTTTCGGCATTTTGGGGTGTTTTGCATTCAAGCATGATGCCAGGTGCTGCACCCATTGCATTATACAAAGGAATACTTCCTTCAGGCAAGGTTGCCATTTTCTTTTTGTAATCATCGAGCTTGAAATCCTTTAAAAGCTTAATTTTTTTCAAAAATTCGTAATTAATTTTTATATATTCAAGCGCTTTTTCATTCATCAATAAAGGTTTTTTAATTGCATTTGAAACTGCTTCTAAAGTCATATCATCAAATGAGGTTCCCATTCCACCACTTATTATTAAAATTGAAGGAATATTATTAATCGAATTTTTAATATTATAAGATATTAATTCTAAATCATCGGGAACAGTAATAATTCTAATGACTGAAGCTCCCAGATTTGAAATTTTTTTACATAAATATCTTGAATTGGTGTTTAAAATTCTACCATTCAATAATTCATTCCCAGTGAATATTAATTCTACAGTTACGTTCTTCAATATATTTCAGCCCTTTTAATTAGGGGAAATTTAATTAAGTCGGTTTTTTGAGAGATTTCAAAATAAATGTTTTGAAAAAAGGTTAAATAATTGATCATTCTTAAATAAAAAAAAGAATAATAAGTTTTTAGTCATTCTTATTTAAATACATTGAAATATTTATAAGTGATTTTTTAAAAGTTGCTTTAATTAGGAGGCATTTTAATTTGAGTGATGAAGAAAAACCACCAGAGAAGCCCGAGATACCAAAAGAACAGTTAGAACAAGAAAAGAAAAAAGAGTTAGAAGCAAAACGAAAAGAATTAGAAGAGAATCGAAAAAAGTTAATTGCTAAAGCAGAAGGTTTAGAAGCAAGTAAACAATATGCTGAAGCAATTCAAACTTATGACCAACTTGCGAGAATTTCAGAAGAGCTTAATGAAAAAGATCGAGTAAAAATATTCGAAGAAAAAGCAAAAGATATGAGAAAATTAGATACAGAGTTACGTAAATCTGCAGAGATAGAAAGTCAAAAAGATCAATTTGAAATGCAAAAGGATAAAGCTATTGAGGAAGGTGAAGTATTCCTCCAGGAGGGCAAGTTTAATGAAGCAATTAATAAATTTAAAGAAGTAATCCAAGTTGCAGAGAAACTTGGAGATAAGGATATCGTAGAAGAATATAAGACACGAGTACAAGAGATATCCTCTCAAAAATCAGAACTTATTAGAAAGTTTGAGCAAGAAAAAAAAGTAAAAAAATTAGAAGTAGAGAGAAGAGGTATCCTTAGAAAAGCAGAAGAAGCTGTAGCTAATGAAGATTATTTAGTTGCATCAGAACAATACGAACAAGCAAGTGCTTTGAGTGAAGTTATGGGGCAACCAGAGAGAGCAGAAATTTTTATGAGCAGAAGTAAAGAAATGCTGGAAATTTTCGAAGATATTAAGAAAAGAGAAGAAGAAGAACATGCTCGAGCAGAAATGGAAAAAATGCGTATCGATTTAGAGGATAGTCGAGCTAAAGTATTAAGTAATGCAGAAATATTCTTAGAAAAAGGACAATTTTCCAAAGCTGCAGCGTCTTATGAACAAGCAGCAAAATATTCACTCGATTTAGGAGAGAAAGAAGTTGCAACAGGTTTTACTGCACAAGCAAGAGATATTAGGGAGAAAGAACCAGAATTAAAGAAGGAATTCCAAGAAGAAAAGAGGAGAAAGAAGAGACGTAAAGAACGAGCCAAATTGATTAAACTTGCAGATAAATTCTTAGAAAAAGAAGAATATTTAGAAGCATCTGACATGTTTATTAGATGTGCCGAAAAATCAAAAGATGCAGGTGAAAGAGACGCGGCAAAGGAATTTCAACAGCGAGCAGATGAGTGTAGAGTTAAGGAAAAAGAAAAGCGAGACGAATTATTGGATAGAGTTGCGAAAGCGTTAAGAGCAGTAATCACTTTAAGACTAATGGAACCAGAAATTGCTTCCGATGTTTTTAGTTGGGAGGAATTAACTTGCGTTATTAAAGCTTGGGACGTAGGTGCGGCAGTTATTACATTTAAAGAAGGAGAAGCCACAATTACCAGGGGTGAAGCTGCAAAATTTGATGCTAAAATTGAGGGTACTTCTGAAAGTTTAATGAAATATTGCTCAGGAAGATACCATCATTCCAGATGGGCCAGATATTTCGGATGGATCAGAACAACTGGTAATAATAATGAATTAAAAAAATTTGAAAAGGTATTGAAACTTCCTCCATTGGAAAGAGAAGTTGAAAAATTATATAATTTTTCAGCAATATCATTTGCTGCATGTTCAGGATTATTAGCAATATGGATTCTTTTCCTACAACCACTTGTTGCAATTCAATTTATTGAAAGTGTTAAGATGTTACTAGCAGGGGAAACAGGATTCATTCATGCACTTGGAGGAATTGATAGTTTATTAGGTCCAGATACAGGAAATCTTATAAGAAGTCTTTATGACTTTATACAAGGTTGGTTAGTGATTTTGATCATTTATCTACCTGGCATGTTTATTCTTCTTGCTTTCATACCTTATTACTTATTCAAGAGAGTAAGATTTGAAGGTGTGAAGAAAGAAAAGACAAAAGAGAAAAAGCGTGTCATTCGTAGAGCTATTGTTGCACAGGCAGAAAAAGCTTATAAATCAGGTAGATTTATAGATGCTTCGAGATTATGGCAAAAAGCAGCCTTACTATCCGTTGAATTAGCTGATGAAGATCGCGCCGCTGAATATGCAGTAAGAGCACATGCATTAAAAGGAAAAACTGCTGAACTTAAGAAACAATGGAAGATTGAACAAAAGAAAGAATTAGAAGCGAAGATGAAAAAAGAACTTGAAGCAAGAAGAGGTACTTTAGAAGCAGAAAGAAAGAAAATTCTTCAAGAGGCAGTGACTGCAGAAGATGATGGAAGACTACTTGATGCATCAAGACATTATAAATTAGCTTCTCAATTATCTTTAGAAATTGGTGAGAAAGAAAAAGCACGTGAATATAGTGAGAAATCAAAAGAATCAAAAAGACGAGAAGGCGATCTCAGAAGGAGAAGCAAGGTAGAAAAAGACAGAATACGAGCTGCAGAAAGAATAGATCAATTCCAAGGACAATTAAAAGAAGCATTAGAAATAGCTGAAGTAGCTGTTGGAGAAGAGAGGTGGATAGATGCATCCAAGTATTATGAAATTGCGGCAAAATACGCAACAGAAATGGGAGAAACGGATAGAGCAAAAGCGTTTAAGGGAAAAGCTGATGAATACGGTAAACGAGCCACGATTGCTGATAAAAAAGAAAAATTAGAATCAGATAGAAGACAAGCAATTATTGATGCGGAAGCAGCTGCAGCTGATGGAAATTATAAACAAGCAGCTAAATTATATTTGGAAGCTGCAAGATTATCACAAGAAATGGGCGAGAAAGAAATAGCAGAGGGCTTTAAAGCTACTGCTGCTGAATTACAAACAAGAAAATAACTTATTTTTTTTCTTTTTTTATTCCAATTAGGAAATCTTTATCAAATAAATCATTTAATTGCTCTTTTGACATCAATTTTTTCTCTAAAATTAGTTCTTTAATAGATTTATTTTTCTCAACACTCTCATTTGCAATTTTAGCAGCTTCTAAATAACCAATAATAGGATTAAGAAATGTGGCTAATGAAGGATTTTTTTCAAGATAATCCTTGCATCTAAGTTCATTTGCCTTAATTCCATCGATACATTTTGATTTCACGATCTTTAAAAAATTTGTTAAGATTTTTAGGGATTCCAAGATATTATGAATCATTAAAGGCATCATTACATTTAATTCAAGCTGTCCAGCTTGAACAGCTAATGATACGGTTAAATCATTACCGATCACATGGAAGGCAACCATGTTTAGACATTCTAAGATAACTGGGTTTACTTTTCCAGGCATGATTGAAGACCCTGGTTGAGCTTTTGGAAGTTCAATTTCATTAAGTCCTGTAGTTGGACCTGAACTTAACAATCTTAAGTCATTTGCAATTCGTATTAATTCTAAAGATAATTCCTTTAGACCACTTGAGATTGCAGAGATTGCCTTACGGCTTTGCATTACCGCTCGAAGGTCTTCTGGTTCTTTAAAAGTGAATGGTGTAATTTCAGATAATTTCTTAATCATTAACTTAGTATAATCAGGATGAGAGTTGATTCCAGTTCCTGTTGCAGTTCCACCAATCGGAAGATATTCTAATAATTTACTTGTTTCTTTCAAGCGAATTATTAAATCCTTTAAGACGATCCCATATGCTTTGAACTCTTGTCCTAGGCTTATAGGAACCGCATCTTGTAGATGTGTTCTTCCTGATTTAATGATATCTTTAAATTCTTCCGCTTTCTTTAAAAAGGAATTTGATAAGTCATGCAATACAGGATAAAATTCTTCTAAGGCAAATAATATGGCGATGTTCATTGCACTTGGAAATGAATCATTCGTAGATTGTGCCATGTTTACATGATCATTTGGGTTTATTATTTTATAATTTCCTTTCTTTTCATTCAAAATTTCTAAAGATTTATTCACAATGACCTCATTAACATTCATATTAAATGAAGTACCCGCTCCTGCTTGAAAAACATCAATTTTAAATTGATCGAACAAATTTCCCTCCAAAATAAAATCGCAAGCATCTAATATTGCGTTTGAAATTCGTTTATCTAAATATCCAACTTGGTTGTTTACAATTGCCGCTGCCTTTTTTAATAACACATAAGATTTTATAAAGATTGGAGATTCCGTCATACCGGAAACTGGAAAATTTTCAATGCCTCTTTGTGTTTGAATCCCATAATATACATCAATTGGAATCTTTTTTTCACCTAATGAATCAACCTCAATCCTAAAGTTCTTATTAGTCATATTTTCCACTAACTTTTATCTTAAATAATTTAGATTTTCCAAATTGAATGAATAAATTCAATAAACTATTGTAAATATAATGAACTATTTTTATTTTTGGAAACTAAAAAAAAATAAGAAAGTAGAAATTTTAAAAATTCTACATTTTTCTTCCGCCAGATATCATCAAGACTTCGCCTGTAATATAGGAAGCTCGATCAGAGGAGAGATAAACAATTGCACTCGCAATATCATCAGTGGTCCCGAAAAGAGGACCGATATCTTCGCGTCTTCTTAACATGATAGAATCAATCATTGGTTTACTTGCTTTTTCATTACTAATGAAAGCATCAGTTAAAGGCGTGTGTACTAATCCAGGGGCAACTACGTTTGCTGTACCTCCATAAAAGGCCATTTCTTCAGCTAAAGTTTTCGCTAATCCAACCATGGCAGCTTTTGCTGATGAATAATTACTTTGTCCCCTTGTTCCGCGCCATGCTGTGGAGGCGACTAAAACAATTCGTCCATATTTGTTGTCTTTCATAATTGGGACGATTTCATGACATAACCACCAATGTCCTTTTAAATGAACATTCATAACTGCATCCCATTGAGCCTCAGTCATTTTATGAATCATTGCATCTTGTAAAATACCTGCACAGCAGACAAGGATGTCTATTTTTCCAAATTTATCAACTGCAGCTTTAACAGCAGCAGAAGCTTCACTTAATTTTGTCACATCACATGGAGGAGCTATAGCGTCAACACCTAATTTTTTGCATTCTTCTGCAACTTGTTTAGCTTTGTCATACTGGACATCAGCAACAACAACATTTGCACCTTCTTCAGCGAATATTATGCACGCTTGTCTTCCAATGCCTGATGCACCACCAGTAACGAAAGCTACTTTTCCCTTTAATTTCATATCCATATTTAATCACCTTTTCATTTTCAAAAATAATTGAAATAATATCACTTTAATTTTAAATTAAGATTAAATATAATTTTTAAAGTCGGTTTTTTAATGTTGTGAAGATTATCATAATGGTTACATTTTGAAAAAGGAGTTAAAAAAATGAGCCAGTTTTTAGATATTGAACTATAATACCAATTCATCTTTTCTACGAAGTAATTTAGAAATTTCATAACTTAATTTTTGAATTGGTTCTTCATGGGATTGTAAATATTCTCCAGATTTTGAGATAAGAACCAAAAGAGTTTCTTCCTCAATACGTTGAAATAGAATACTGTACCCTTCGAAGCTTAATTGGGATAATTCTATCAGAATCTTTTCAATTCCAGAAACTCTTGTGCCAAAAATTGCATTGAAAAATGTTCTCACAATCTCTTCTTGTTCATCATTACCAAATGACTTTACTAAAATATCACCCGTAAATGACACTATTGCAGATCCATGCATTTTAACATGTTTTTTTACAAATTTATCCAGTATAACTTTAATTTGCTTTATTTCTTCTTCAGAAAAACTTCTTACACTGCCATATAGAACCTCTTCAAGTGTAGGAAGAAAGGTTTCGAAGAACTCCAGTTCGATTCTTGGATTATTCAATTGCTCTTCGTTAAAAGAATTTAAAAAAAGCGTTTCAATGGTTTGAACTTTAAATAGAAGATCTAATGGATTAATTAATTTTGTAGTTACTGCACAAACGACAACGTCTTCCTTTTCTGTAAATACAAAACGTAATTCTTCCATATCAATTATTTTTAATTCGCTTTTTCCTACTTCTCGAGAGAATTTTATAATTGCAGTAAGAAATCCGATAACAAGGAAGGGTTCGATATCAAATTCACCTCTACGTCCAAGATATCTAATGAAAGGACGCCCTGATTTTTTATTAAAAATAAAAAGCGCTTTGACGATATCGACTTCCTCTGACAATAATATCCCCCTTTATCTTCTTTTAGTTGAATCAAGGATCACTCTTACGAGTGCCATGTATGCATTATTAACATTTTCTCCCGTTTTTGCACTTGTTTCTTCAAATAATACTATATTTGGATTAGATTTTGAAAATATTTCGCCGTGTCTTCGGGATACAACCCTTTTATCCTCTAAATCAGCTTTATTCCCTAATAATGCGATCTTTGTGTTTTTCGCTGTATGTTTTAAGGCATCTTCAATCCAAATTGGTAGGTTTTCAAAAGTCTTCGGACGAGTCATATCATAGATCAGAATGATGCCTTCAGCGTCTTTATAATAAAGATGACGATAAGAAGTAAATTTAGACTGTCCTGCAACATCCCAAATGACAAGTTTGGTTGTAGTATCTTCTGTTTCTACGACCTTGGTCATGAATTGAACCCCAATTGTAGATTTATAATCTGGTTCAAAGGTATTATCAATATAGCGTCTTAGGAGAGAAGTCTTACCTACACCTCCATCGCCAAGTAGCAGAATTTTAAAAACATACTGTTCCTTTCTGTCACTCTCGCTCATTAGGAAACAACTCTTCTACTTTCGTGAAATGTTTTTTAATTTTAATGATTTTTGTGAATAAGAATAATTTATTAACAATATAATTTAATAGATTTTATTAAAAGTTAATGTGTATCCAATAATATTTAATTGCATTAATAATTTTATTGACGATAAAGAAATACATTAATAATTGTTTTTCAAGTTTTCCTAAAAGTCCATCTGGAGATGTATTATGAAAGTTAGAGCTGAAAAATTGAAAAATATTAAACCAAGCGGAATACGAAGGATATTTGATTTAGCACAAGGTTTGGAAGGTGTAATATCTTTGGGTTTAGGGGCACCAGATTTCGATACACCAGAATATATAAAAAATGAAATGATTAAAGCATTAAAAGAAGGATATACATCTTATTCACCTAATCCAGGTTATATAGAATTACGAAATGCCATTGTTCAAAAATATGAAAATGAATATGGATTAAATTATAAGCCAGATAAAGAAGTTTGTGTAACTTGTGGCGGATGTGAGGGATTATTCAACGTCTTTCAAGCACTAATTGATGTAAAGGATGAAGTTTTAATCCCAGATCCAGGATTCCTAACTTACCCAGCACAAGTAATATTAGCTGGAGGAACTCCTAAAACCTACCCATTACGAGAATCTAATAATTTTGAAATAGATCCTGATGAATTAAATGAATCTATAACACCACAGACAAAAATAATAGTGATAAATTTTCCAAATAATCCAACTGGTTCAATTATGAACGAAAGAAAATTAAAAAAAATTTTTGAAATAGCAGAAGACAATGATGTATTGATTTTATCTGATGAAGTCTATGAGAAATTAGTATACGATAGGAATAAACACGTATGTTTAGCAACTCTTGGAGATCAAGATAGAGTTATTGTATTAAATTCGTTTTCAAAAACATATTGCATGACTGGTTGGCGGTTAGGGTATGTTCTTGCGTGCGAGCGAATAATAAATTCAATAAATTTGGTACATCAAATGAATTCTGCTTGTGCAAATAGTGCAGCTCAAGTTGCAGCAGTAGGAGCTTTGAAAGGAGATCAATCATTTACTGAAACAATAAGAAATGAATTTGAAGAGAGAAGAAATATTATATCAGATGGACTTAATAAATTGGATGGAATAAAATGTGTAAAACCGGGCGGGGCGTTTTATGTCTTTCCAAACATATCAGGGACTGGAATGAATTCGAGGGAATTCTCAGAACATTTGATATCAACAGCCAAGGTTGCTACAGTCCCAGGAAATGAATTTGGAGAATTAGGGGAAAATCATCTTAGATTAGCTTATACAATTCCAAAAGATAAAATTAAAGAGGCACTCGAAAGAATTAAGGAAGCCTTGGCATCAATATAAGGTGTTAATTCTGATAGGATTTTGGCAAGAGAGATTCAAAGAACAAGCAAAATGGACTAAAGAAACAAGAGAATTTATTTTTAAAAAAATTAAATTAGAGAAAAACGCAAAAATTTTAGATGTTGGATGTGGAACAGGAGAAATTTCTCTTGAAATCGCACGTAACTATGATGCTGAAATATTTGGGATTGATATAGATCCAAAAATGGTATCTGCATGTAGAAAAATATTTCATAAAAATAAATTATTAGGTAAATTTGAAATTGCAGATGCAATGAAATTACCATTCAATGATAATTTTTTTGATATGACGTTTTGTAATTTTCTTTTATTATGGGTTCAATCACCATTTGACGTAATACAAGAAATGGCTCGAGTGACAATTTCAGGAGGATATGTTCTTGCATTAGCTGAACCGGATTATGGAGGGAAGATTGATTATCCTGAGTTTGGACTTAGGGAGCTTATATCAGAATCGCTAGTTGAAGCTGGTGCCAATCCTGAAGTGGGAAGGATGCTGGGAGCTTGTTTTAAGGATGCAAGTTTAGAATTTGAATTAGGAATCGAATCAATTCCATGGGATAATGAAACTTGTAAAAAAGCATTTGAACAAGAATGGTGGTTTCTAGAAAAAGTTACGAATAATTGGGAGGAAATTAAAAGGAAGGAAAAGGAATTTATAGAAAAAGGAATTCGGTTTTCATTTAATCCAGTCTTTTATGCTATAGGAAAAAAAAGTTAAGGAGAAGAGCCGACATTCCCACATATAATATTTTTATTTTCCGCATATAAAGGACAACCGCCTCCACATACTTCTAATTCTGAGCATCCTTTGCATTTATCTTGGACATATTTTCTATCCCTTATATTTTTGAATAATTTACTATACCAAATTTTATTCCATTCTTCCTTTAATAAGTTGCCAACTGATTTATAATAACTCTGACAAGGAATTACATCGCCGTTAGGTTCGATACAAATGCTTATACTTGCTGCACTACATCTTTTTACCCCTAAGCCATGATGTAACGGATTAAACACGCAATATTCAGTTGGAGTGTACCATATAAATCTCATATTATTTTCTTCTGCTTTTGCCTTTATTATATCAATAATATCCCCAATATTTTCTTCATTGATTCCCAATTCTGATCCTACTTTTACTGCTTTCCCCGAATAAATCAAGCTATTCATGGCGAATTGTTCAAGATGTTGACTATCACTTTCTAAGCTTCCAAGAAAATCTATAGTTTTATCGATTTCAGCAGCATTTAAGGTTGTTATGGTCGTGTTTGTTAATGTATAAATAGGAGTAGCTATTGCATTTTTAATACCTTCAATAGTATCATTCCACGCACCATTTACTCCAACCATTTTATCATGAATTTTAGAATCATGTGATTCTAAAGTAATTTGAAAATAATCTAGTCCTGCATCTACTAATTTTTTCACGTAATCATTATCTTTTAATTTTCTTCCGTTTGTCACGAGCCCACATACCACACCAGTTTCCTCGCAATATTTTATTAAATCAATTAAATCTTCCCGTAAGGTCGCTTCTCCTCCTGTAAAAGTAACGTGCGGCACGCCAATTTCATATAATTTGCTAATAATTTGTTTCCATTGATTTGTTGTCAATTCCTTTATATCTTTTGAACGACCAACATAACAATGGTCGCATTCATTGTTACATTTATAAGTTAACGCTAAGTCTACACGCATTGGTCTAGTTATTTTAGAGAAGGGTTTTGTTGTCTCTACTTCTAAATAAGTGATTGGACAAACATCTGCCATTTCAGTTAATGAAATAATAGTCTCTTTTAATTTTTTAAAATCTTCTCTTGCAGTTTTTTCAGTTAAATGATATTTTTTTAGCATGTTCTCAATTATATATTTCTCGTCATTTTTTGCTATCTGGAGTTTCATAAAATCAGTTGCTTCTTTATTTAAATACAATATTCTGGATGCATCAACAGTTAATGTACCCATTCCCTTTTGATCTATGCTTAAATGAAGTTTTTTACCTTGAAATTCATCATCTAGGATTTGAGCATGAATGACTTCAGGTTTTCTTGGAGGTCTAGCTAGATAAATTGCAAAGATAAAGAATGCTATTAAAAGCGAAGAACCAATAATGATGAGAGAGATTATGAGTGAATATGCATTTAATTGCGTGGAGTAATGAATAAAATTAGTTAACATTGCACCAATGGTTAAAAACATTGATAATATTATTAGTATTAGTCCTGTTATAAATAAGATAATATTTACATTTTTTAATTGAATGTTATGCTCTTCTATTTTTTTAGATATTTTGTCAATTAATCCCATATTGTTAAACAACTCCAATATTTTTTTTGTGAAAATGGTGGATATACCCAGTAAAAATTTTATTTAAAACCAAATTAATCAAAGGTTTAACCTCTTTATCGCATATCCTAAGAAAAACTTTAATCTTAACAATAAAGTGTTAAATAAATAAGTTTTTAAATATTAATGTTCTGACAAAAATTCTTCTATGTTAATAATTGAACAGAAAGCATATATAGAATTTACATATATGATTTAAAAAATGTTGATTGATTAGGCTGTTGCCTTGAAGCTTCTTTTCGTAAATCAATGAGAAGCAGAAAAAGAAATTAGATAATACAAGCACTGAAATAAATTAAAAAAAATTATAATAAATATGGGATCGTGCAATCTCATTCCACTTTCTTAATAAAAGTTTGAAATTGGGAATTGGGATCTTGTTGAAGATCTTCGATAATGTCTAATGAAAGTTATCTCGCATAGCAAGCGTGGTCCTTACACCTTTTCCTTTTTCCTTATTTCAGCATCCTTATTACTCAGTCGCATCTTTCCACTATTATTGGTTAGGCTTCACAAGGTCAAATCGATCACTTCAGGTCCCGATACCTTTATATAGGGGATAATTATCCTGGGGTTTCTACTTTTCAAATCATCTAAAAATGCGCCAAAAAAAGGTGGAATTTTTAGATGAAAGTTAGAAATAAAATTCAAGGCTTGTCGGTCGTGAATGACATGCCCTTACACGTTCCCTCTAACACTTGGAGCTGTAACGAATACCGATAGGCTACCATCTTATTTACAGAGAAATCTATCCATATCAAAAGTGCTTTAAAAATGGGTCTTTCAGTTGATGAAATAAAAGAAACCAAACTAATTAGTAGCGCAATCGCAGAATCTAGTTCTTTAGCAATAGCTTTGAGAACTCTTGATAAAATAGAAAAATCAGAGGACTAAATCAGAATAATAATTCAGCTTATAGGAATGTTAGACCCCTTCTTTCATAAAAATCATATTCTTTTTCAATATGCGTGGCTATAAATCCATCAAAAATATTTCTTTCATCCCAAATAACAACTCCATCGCCTTCACCCTCGGTTAAATCAAATATAACGTCTTGAATTTTGATTTCGACTTGATTTATAATAGTATCTATATTTTGTGCAGTAATTGGAACTCTAATATCGCCCCGTTTGCCAGCACATATCCAAGTTTCCTCATTTTCTAAAAAGGAAAAATAAAGTTTATCAATTTCTAAAATTACTTTTTCCCTTTCTATTTTTAATACCTTAAAGTGTAATGTTCTTCTACCCAAGATCTATCCACTATATAAAATTTCTATATCTAACAAATATTAATGCTTCTAAATTAGGTTTTGTAATATGGAAAAAAAGTCACTATGGACTTTTGGTGGGTATCAAAAATCCTTACATCAAATTTTTTATTTGAGCCGGCATGCTTTAAGGGAAAATGTCATAAACGCTGATCTTTGAAATTAATTGAAAGATCATCATTATAACCGTGAAAATTAGGGAAATAAGTTTTATGATGATGATGACTCGTTAAATGGAGTCCAACATTACTCGAGTCAATAATTGAAGATATCTTTAATGTAGCGTTGCTCTTGGAGACATCGCTATTTCTTGATAAAAGAAATATACTATTAGAGATCGATCTTGGATCAAAATTCCTTTTAGTGATCTCGAATGCCTTCTGCTTTGGAAGAAAAAAAACAAAAAATAAAAAAATGAAGAAATTAATGTGTCCTCAACCGGCGATTTAAGCTCTCTTGCACTGCTTGGATGTCGGTGTCGCAGAAATCATCGTCGTGTTATTATCAAAATGATCAAAGAAATTGAAAAAAGATAAAAAATAGCCTCCTTAATTCTGAATGCTTTTCTTTTTCTTTCAAGATGAATTCATTTATTTTAATTAAAAACTTCTCTTTCGGTCCAATTCATGACGATATTCAACATACTCCTTGTATGTCTTTTTACCACTTTTTTTCCATAAGCTTATTTGTCTAAAAAAATCGTCAAATTTTTCTTCTAATTTCCTAAAAAAAGGGAAAGATTCGTGATTTTTAATGATATCTAAGTAAGTCTCGTCCTTTTCCAATACTAATAGGAGAATGCTGCTGGAAGTTGCATGGTGACCCATGAAGCTTTCTATAAGACCAATTTTAAAAAGAATATCTGTAAAATTATCAAATTCAAAAAGTAACTTTCTTAATTTTTTCTTGAAATAAAATTCATTAAGAAAAATGAGAAAATCCATAGGAGGATCTGATTTGTATGATTTCTCTTGGATTTCTTTTAATGTTAATTTTTCCAGCTGCTTAAAAGCCTCGTGAGCAGTTTCAAATTCATTATCTAAAAGGTATAGGTACCCTTTAAAAACAATTCCCCAAGGGGGAAGATCATTTTTAAAATTTTTATCTAAATATTCCTTCCATCTTGATGCTTCATGCTTTTTATTTATTTCAGAAAGGGATCTCCTCATCTCGGCCATAAACTGTCCAGATTTATCGGTAAATAATTCATCATTCCTCTTCTTCTTTATTAATGCTCGCATGTTTCGGCATTCAATTCTTACTTGATCTTTCTGAAATAACCTGCACGTGTTAGGCTTAATCTTGGGATCGTTTATCATACAAATATATTTATCTTCCTCTCGCATCTTCCGTAAAAAGGGGCAGTTTCTTAAATCTTCACCATTTCGAGGATTTATCACGATATGCTCGCCTTCTATGAAATCAAACATAGGAAAAGTCCCTAAATTTGACTTAACTATTATATTTTCCCAGCGATTATTATCATCACCCATTACTCTAATATATCCACCCCAAATCTTACAACAATCGCCACATTGAATGCATGACCATTCTAATAATAACTCGTCGTAATGATCATCTATCCATCTAATGATTCTACTTATTTCCTCGTTCATTTCCACCATTCTTTCATACCTACTTGCTCCTTTTTTGTATCTTCAGATTAATATTCAATATTTTTTATTTCGACATCATCAAGAATCTTCTTAATCATTTTTAACTCCATTTCAGTCTCAAATACTTCTCTAAATGTTTGGGAATCAGAATTCTCAAGATCATCAATTCTTTGTATTAAATCCTCTAAACAATAAATTCCTAGCGAAGTTAAACTTGTTAAATGATCTTTTCTAAAGTTTTTAACCAATAAAGAAATGCCGAATTCTTCCTTTATTCCTTTAATTAGAGTATGGCTTAAATTAGGAATTGTTTTCAATAGATTCGTCGGAGTTTTTATAAAATCTTCAATAGTAAATATTTCTAATAGATTCATGTCATCTGCCATTTGAATACCTATTCCTTTTATTGATTCAATAGGGGATTTTATAATCTCATCAAAAAGAATCGTGTATTTTCCATCATTTAAAATTTTAGGCTTTTTGGGTAGAGTTGAAGTTTTAATAAAACTTTTTCTTGCTCTCAGACAAAAGTGAAATGGCCACGGGTCTCTCAAAGCATCAAACAATAAACTACATCCACAGTCATATGAAAAATAAAAAATATTTTTTCCACAATTTCTACATTTTATTGGTATCGTTCGCGAGTTACACCAAAAACCGTGAGAAGCAGGCATCTCGTATCACCTATATGATTTCCCTTTTTTCAGATATATACAATGTAAAATGATTATATATTTTAAGATTATCATAAAAAAGGAAAAGAAATCCTTAAAGTTGCCAAATTATTGAAAAAATCGATATTCTTGCATTATTTCTTGGAATTTTTTTAACTGACTGATCTCTTCTTGAGTACAAGGTTTCACGTACTTCTTGATGAATGCATCTACTTCTTCATCATTAAAAAAGAAGCGATATTTTTCTGAAATTAACGTTTTCATAAGCGATCTGATTGACGTGACGTGGGATATTTCTTGCTTTGTGATTTGTTCAATTTCACTAGCAACTTTAGATAGGTGACGAAATCCAAGCTTGACTTCCGCTTCAAAATTCTTGGTAAAATAATGCATCCAATCAATTTTATGCACAAGTTCGGGTGCAAATTTTTTTATGTTGTAAATATCACCAATGGAAATGGGCTTTCCTCCTTCATACTGGGATATTATCCTATTTTTTAGGACTTCAATGGAAATGAATTGTTGCCATTCAGGGAACCCTTTGTAATAATTTTCGGAAAAATCCGTGAGCGTGCAGAAGAAGACATAAAGATCGGGCTCTGCCAGCATGGCGTCTTGAACTTTAGAAAAAACCTCCAAGTCATCAAAGCACAAGCCAAAAAATGACATGTAAGGGTATAGCGAATTAACACCATGAAGTCTTTCGTCCAAGCGCCCTTGAATGGTGAAAGATTTTAGAGCTTCTTCCCTCAAGAATTGCTTGACATCCTCAATGTTCTTGTAGTGGGGATAAAATTTGTTGATCCAGTCAAGGTCTTGAGAAATAATTTGATATTTCTTGGTCACAAATTCTTGAAACTTGTTCCAGTTAATGACTGACTCCTCTTGCTTAACTTTTTCAACAAAATTCGATTCTAATGCGATGGAATATTCTTTAGAAAGCTCCAATAATAACGATTTTAATGCAAAGGTCGTGCAAGCATCTTGAAGTAACCGAACTCGCTTGGGAGTAAAGAATCGTACTTTGTACTGGTCGTGAGGTGCCAAGTATTCAAAACTGTCTATTAAGAAAGATCGTAACTGCTCATCATTCAATGGACTATTTTCGAGCATTTCAACGAAATTTTGATATAATTCATTTAGATTTACTAATCTTTTTAGCATTTCTTCTCGATATTTGCCGAAAAATCGTAAGGAATCGAAAAATTTAATTTTCTGCTCAAAAGAAGCTTCGAATATTTTTTTCTGTAAGACTGAAATGTTAAGTGCGTGATGAATAATTTCATTCAGCACGATTTTTTCCTTGTCAGAAACAACATGTAGTCCCCTCGTTAACGCCATGTAATCTGATAGAGAAAATATTTCGTTTATTTTTTGAATGAAGGTTTCCACAACATCCTGCATATCGTATATTTTCAAAAGAAAAAAATCACTTTGACTGCGGTGGGAAGATGAACGAGGATTGTTCCACGGGCGCACCCAATTGCCGGATTGTAGAAATGAAAGCAGTTGGTCAGTCTTGTCAAAATTATTCACGATAGAGACTAAAGTCGGAACATGTATTAATTTTAAATGTTTTTGAGCTTCGATGAATGCAAGATACTCTTTATAATGCCTCGTGAAATGAATGCAAAGTTCCTCTGATTGTAGCATGGTTTCAAATTGCTGTAAGTTGATTAAATTCTTCAAGCCGGGGCGGGAATCCAATGAATAAATGGTCTTCAACAGGGCGAGGTTTGCTTGAATCGTGGATTTCTTAAGAATCGTCGTCATTATCTGTTCGTGAGGATCAAATAAATAAGCGTATAGATCATCTCGATGGACATTTATGTGTGTCTCCAGCCGAATCAAGAAATCTAATTGCCCCGCAGACAAGTTTCGTAAATTGAACTTTATTTTTAGCCAATCAGAGAGCAGCCAATCCGCCAAATCAAATAATTCTGGCGTCTTCTTTTCAGCAACCGGTTTTTTAGGTGTTACTGATTGAGAAAACCGCTTTTCATCTTCACGGGGAAGGATTTGAATTGGCCGCTCCAAGAACTCCTTTAGTTTGGAAAGAAATTGATGTGTTTTTTCGTAAAATTCATCGCTAGCCATTTTAAATTTCAAGTATGGGTTATCATATGAAACAACGAAAATTTTCAGTTGCTCCAATCGCTTCACGAACTCCTTTCGCACGGATTCCGAGGATTTTATGATGAATTTTTTCCCGAGAACGCTATCAGTTATGAACAAATCGACATCAGAATCGTTGATCTTGTCGATGAAATCCTCTAATAACATAAACTTGTCGTCAGAAAAATACGTAAATCGAATGTAACATGTAAGCAGTTCGGGCAACTTAAGATCTGGAAGCTTCTCCAATTCCTTCTGTTGTACGTCATTTCTCAAGAAATAAATGTATCTCTTGCACAATTCCTTTCGAATTGTATTTTTCTTCTCGTCTTTTTCGCGGAATTCATCCAATCGTCGTCTTAAATCCATAAAAAATTCGTGATTTGTTGAATACAAGCCTACCACCGAGTATGACTTGGCATCATTATATAATAGGGTTTTCACATCGGAATTTTTTACCAAATTTTTCCGCCGCAAATTGCAAGCGGAATTATTCTCACGTTTTTTCCGCGGCGGAAGTAAGGTATACCATAATTCTGGCATAATTTAACTTAAATATCATTAATTTATTATAGATTAGTAGGAAAAATGGTGAAAAAACATGAAAATAAAAAGAATCCTTCCTGATGGGTGTTTAATACAGGCTGGAATAGATACGTCTACATTAATCAGGTTGTTTCTAGGTGATTGGCATGGAATTGAATTCAAGATTTACCAAAATTTCTTTCAGATTCACGTGAGCAAAACGGTCTTGAAAGAATTTGAATATTTTCGAAAATTTGAACATTCTCTCAAATTAAAGTATGAGTTTTTAGCACTTCTAGGAGTTAAGATCTTGAAAAATGAAGGTCATCACGAGAACTTTCGAGATAATGATGAATTAATCGTGCAAGAATGCATGTCTCACGGGCTTAACATGCTCATTACCGATAACGTGGCACACTTTCAAGCATTGCAACAAAAATACTTGAGTTTAAAAGTGGTGAATGGGTTTTCCATTCCCTATTATTTTTTCCCTTTTATGAATCACGATGAGAAAGTTGGTACCTGCTTGCATAATGGAATAATCACCCTCTTATAATTCTTGCAAACCATGCAAGTTTTTGACGATTGTAATTGCTGTTGCCCGAGCTGATAATTCTCGGTAAATAAGTAACATGCAGCTCTGGTTTGCTTGTATTTTTTTACTATACACGGAAATTAACTAGTCTTTTTGCATGATGCACACGATACAAGGTGGTTCTATAAGTAAATGATTTCATCATTTAAAGTCATGACCTATTTTTAGCAAAAGCTAAGTCTTTTAAGCTAGAAAAACGTCATTAAGGAAAAGTTCAAGTTGGAGCCGAGAAGCAAGTCCTCCATGAGGGGGATGGAAATGGTGCATTTAAGAACTAATATGATAATAATTATTAAAAATTTGGAAATAACTTCAAGAAATTATAATTATTCAGCATTTCTTGCGGAATTCTTCTTCTGAATAAAATAAAATAAATCAGAGAAATGATGGAGTTAGCATTCTTGAATGCCATCCTCAGCGAAATTGATATAATGATCGTTATAGTGATAACATCTCGCCAGACGAGATCTTCCTTCGTTTATTTACTCTCTTTCCTAATAATGAATTTCTCTTTCTTTTCCCTTGCAGAATACTTTACAATCCAGTTACTGCTGAGTTTTTCTAATTCATCTAGGACGGATTTGACATGTTCCTCAGATGTCTCTAGCTTTTGTGCTATATTTTCGAGCTCTACTTGATTCTGATGAGATAGCATTTTGAGAACTAAATATTGCTCGCTTTCCGTTGACATCAGACCCATTTCAATCTTTTTCCCAAATTCTTTTTTTACTTTTCGCAATTCTTTCGTTTTAATCTTTATAATTTTCTTTGAAATAGGTCTTTCTATTAATATAAACTCCGAAGTTGGTTCAGAATTTGATAAAAAATGTTTCAATTGCTTGAAATTAAAGTTTGTTTGTCTAATAAAAGAATCCACGCTTATTTCATCTTGATTGTTCAATAAAGTCATCAATACTTTATGTATTTCGCTGTTTGTATCATTTTTATTTATTTCTAGTAATTCTGATTTTATTGGATCTTTTTCAATTTTATCTTCTTTTTTTATTTCATTGACCTTAGTTTGAGTAATTTTCGATTTTTCTATATAATGAATAAGATCTTTTTTCGTGTTGATGTTTTTCAATTTCTTTTTCTTGTCAGGAATTTTAGATTGAATCTTCCTGTTTAAGTCTTTTTTTGGGTCATATCTATATGAGCCACCGAGATATTGAATTAATAGCTCTTTATTTTTCTCTTGATTTTCAGAATGAGGAATTTCTTTATATTTTACATCATTTAACTTGCCTACCTCTGATAAAAAATTTGGTCTTGTATCAATAATCGCCTCAATTTTTTCCTGAATGTTGATATCATTGTTGTTTATATAAATTATTAGCATCTTGATATGATTCGACTTAGTCTTAATATTTAAAAGTCTACAAATTTCCTTTAGATCCGCTTGAGTTAACTTAAAGGAGGATGATAAAATTTTCAATATATTAAAAAGATTATATTTTTTTATTTTTGATTGAAATTCTTCTTTCTTCTTTTTTATTCTTTCTAAGCGTGCAACATCTTGCATTCTCTCCCTTTGTTCTTCCAACTTTTGTTGTTCTTCCCTTTCTTTCTCGAGTCGTCTCAAGTTTTCTTGGTACTCCTCTTGCTTCTGAATTTCTTCTAACCTTAATTTTTCTAACCTCGCTGCTTCTTCTTCCTTTCTTAACTGTTCTTGTTCTCTTTCTTTCCTGATGCGTTCCTTCTCCTTGACCCTTTCTTGCTTCTCCTTGATTATTTCTCGCTCATGTTCTTCAAAGACTACTATCTGATAACCAGTTATTTCCTCTTCATATGGCAAGATTCGAATTATCTTGTCAGCTTGTGCTCCATTTATTATATCGATAAGATTCATAACTTCATTCAATGAAGTAGTCATTTTGATGGCGATGACTGAAATCCATTCTTGATCCCTTTTCGATTTCCTTAGATGGTTCAATAAATCTTGACATCTTCTTATCTTTCTTGCAGAAAGATTGAGTTTGCTCTTTTTTATACCCCAATTTCTCTTGATTAAAGAACACATTAGCACTTCTACAGTTTCTTTTTTTTCAATTATCACACCTAACTCCTGTAAAATTGCTAGGGCATCTTCCAAATTTTTTTTCTCTTTTACTTTTTTCTCCTTAGATGTATCATCTACATACCAGAGGCGTAAAAAGATTTTTGGACAATAAAACTCTGAAAAATAAGCATTATCTTTCATTATATCGAAAATATCTCTCTTGATGGATTTAACAAATAAAGATTTAATCCTAAATTTCTTGCATTTATTAATTAATTCTTGTTCCTTTTCTGATAATCTCGCCTTTACATCTTTTAATACATCAACTTTTTGAAAAATAGTATAGGAATCTTCATTTTTTTCTATATCTAATAGTTTATTAGATTTAGGAAGGTCTTTAGATTGTATGAAAATCAAATGATCGCCTTTATATCTCCAAAAATGATTACAGATCTCGCAACTTAAGTCATATCCCTCAGATGTTTCTCGTTTATATGCTTTTATATCATTACTTCCACATATTGGACATTGAATATCTTTTATTTCCAAATAATCACTCTTTAATATATGAGTTAAAGACCTATTCCTCTTTCTATATATTCCTCTATATTAAATTTCAATTCATATATTCTATCTATGGAATTTAAAATATCTTTAAAGCTATAAGTTAAAATCTCAGTTGCAGCGGCTTCTTGATCTCTTGATAATTTTGGATCTTCCTCCATTCTCTGTACTTCTAACCATTGCTGATAAGTAAGTAATCTTGGAATCTTAAATGTCTTTTGCATATTTTTAAAGTTTTCATACATATTTTGAACCGCTTTTGGAAAATCAGTCTTTTCGAAAATACCTTTTTGTAGTTCTATAATATTCTTTAAATTTTTAACAAATTCTTGTAATTTTGCATTAAATCTAGCTAAATCTCCGTAAGTCATCTTAATGAATAAATTTATATTGATTAAATCTTGGATGTCTTCCTTTATTTGTTCTACTTTGTCAGATTTTTCCATATTATACAGAATTTCTTGAAGTGATTTTCCTCTAATAGTAGAACATTCGTTTAATTTTTGTTGTAATAATTTTTGAGCTCTTTCTATACTTACCCTAAAATTATTAATCTCTGCACGCATTTTTAAAACATTAAAGCAAGTATTATGATATATTTGCTTAATTGATTTATTTTTTATTTCTCCATTTTCGTTAATTTGAATACTATTATTAAATAATTCATAAATCTCTTCTCTCAATTTCAATCCTTCTTTACTTAATGCATAACAAGAAAATCGTCTTTGATTTTCTTTAATCCACAAGATTTCAGTTAATTTAAACTCATTAAAAGGTATAGGAGAATTGATTTTTATTTTTCTTAAATATTTTATTGTCGAAATAACTGATTGAATATCTTCATACAAAAAATCAGAAATAGGAGAAGCTCTGGTATAGATTTTTCCTTTGTTAATTAAAAATTGATTAATATATTTTTCTAATCCAAGTTCATTGGTTGATTCTTGAATATAATTCATATTAACCAATTCCTCTAAAATTCTAGAAGCTCCTAAAGTCGATAGGTTGCTTTGTCTTTTCGCTAATCTGTTTTGTTTAATTATGGAAAGAAGTTGACCTCGATTTAAAACACGTGATTCTTTTTCTTCATAAAATGCATTAAAAATATCTTTATTTACCTCATAGCTTGCCTTTAAATCAATTAAATATAAAAATACCCTTAACATTACTCTGTTTTTGATTAATTTCAAT
>RDOG01000012.1 GCA_011365055.1 Promethearchaeota archaeon | reverse complement strand
CATTTTTTATCAAAAAATCCAAAGAAAATATATATTTTTTTTCTTATATAATTTATTCATGGAAAAAGAAATGAATGATATAAAAAGAAATGGAGCGTGATAATAAATAAAGAAAGAATAATAATGACAAATATTTTAGTTAAAATTAAATAATAATCGAATTGAATTAGCGTGATGTGAAAAAGTCTTTGAATATGACTTACATCACAAATAGAAATGGATTTGATTATTATAAATTAATAAATTCCTCATTTTATTGTTTTCTGGTAAAATTAATTTGTTATTTTCAATAATCTCTTCTCTATTTCTGAAATGTTTTTACTTATTAAAAATTTAGTGATTAAATGTTATTATTATATAAAAAATAATCTAATTCTTCATTTAGATGTTATTTTTTTTTATAATTTTAGATTTTATTACAAATAAAAAAAATTTATATAGTTGTGTAAATTAATTTACACAGATAATAATCAATTTTAAGGTAATAAAAATGGATCCAATAAAAAATTATGATGAAGTAGTAGCAAACCTGAGAAGAATTGTAACGAGCCCCTCACATCCGTATCCTGAAGAATTAGTTAAAAAATTGGAAAAGGATTATCTTGAAAAGAATAAAAAATCCTTTGAGATGTTTGAAGAAGCAAAAAAATATATTCCAGGAGGGGTAGAACATAATTTAAGTTTGAATCATCCCTTCCCTTTAGCAGTTGATAGAGTTAAAGGATGTAAGATTTGGGATGTAGATGGAAACGAATATATTGATTATTTAATGTGTGGAGCACCGATTATTATTGGTCATGCAATTGACGAAATTGATAATAAAGTTATTGAATTAATTAAAGAAAAAGGACCTGCGTCAGGTGTAACCTCAGAATATGAAATTCTTGCTGCCAAAGAGATTGTAAAGCACATGCCTGCAGTTGATATGGTTAGATTCTTTGCCTCAGGAACCGAGGCAGACATGGCAGCTATAAGATTAGCTAGAGTTTACACGGATAAGGAAAAAATTATTAAAATAGGCGGATCTTATCATGGTTGGAGTGATCAATTAGTTTATTCATTGCACATTCCTGGTACTGGACCACTTGAGGCTAGTGGAATTCCCAAATCAGTCAATCAAAACACGATTAGCGTCCCACCAAATCACGAGAAAAAGTTACGACGGGCATTTGAAAAAAATCAAGATAAAGGAGGAATTGCGGCTGTTATATTAGAGCCCATTGGAGGAGAGTCGGGCACGCATCCTGTTCATCCTGAATGGAATAAGTATGTTCGAGAGCTTTGTGATGAATATGGAACATTATTAATCTTTGATGAAGTTGTCACAGGATTTAGATTAGGAATGGGAGGAGCACAAAAGTTCTTTAACGTCATGCCAGATTTAACGGTTTTAGGAAAAATTATTGGTCATGGATATCCCACTTGCGGTGCTTTGGGTGGTAAAAAAGAAATTATGTTAACTGCCTCAGCAGGAATTGAAGGTATTAAAAAGAAAGCATATACTGGAGGAACGTTATCTGCCAACCCTATTTTAACTTGTGCCTGTTATCATACCCTAAAATATATAGAAAAGCATAATGCTGCTGAAAAAGCGGCAGCATATGCAGATAAACTCACCAAAGAATTAAATGAACTTTATGAAACACGAGAAGATTTGCCTTTTTTTGCCTATAATTATAAATCAATCATACATAATGAAACTTCGAGTTTTTTGGCTATAAGGTTGACAGATAAGGACGCATTAAATCAAATCACGATAAGGAGAAAAATTGCAGAAGAATATCAATTAGCATGTCATTTAAAAAATATTCATTTATTACAGGGAAGTCGTATCTACACGTGCATGATGCATGACCAAGAAGCACTCGATAAAACAATCAAAGCTTTTGAATACATGTTAAGTTTAATTCCCAAAAATTAATCAAAAATATCATATGATTCAAATAATAATAAAAAATAAATGAATTAATGTTAATTAAAATATTTGCTATTAATTTGGGTGAAAATTATCGGGTTCTTCAAATCCAATGACCCAAATTTCATCTGAATACTCTTCATCATGTATTTTTTTTAGCTCTTTTAATTTTTTTAGTAAATAATATGGATGGGTTTTTTCCAGATCGAAATGATTGCGCAAATATTCTAATTTTTCATGATCAATGACTTGTTCTTCGATCTCATCATCATCATAATGACTTTTTTCAAATTTATTACTTTTCTTCATGGGTCAGTTCACCTTAAATAATAATAATTTCAACCCCATTTAAATAAATTTTCGAATTATTTTCTAGATTAATGAAATATATCATAATTTTAAACTTACATTCGTCGATCTTTTATTTTTTTTTATTATTCGTAATGAATTTTTAATTTGAAAGCGAAAAGAAATGCTTTAAAAAAAATCATTTTAAGAAAAAGTGAAAAAAATTAGATATAAGTATCGGGAGATTTTTTCTTTTGATCAGTGGGTTCGTCCATTCCTTTGCCCTTTTTCCCTTTTTGAGGAGCCTCTTCTTCTACTATAGGTTCAATAATATGAGTTTCACTCTTATAAACTTTTTCTTCTAGCTCGCGTACTACTTCTAACCATGTTGGGGGATGGACCATATCCCAATCTATTAAAGTTTCTAAAACTTTATTTAATTGATTTGATGAACCTAAAATTTTTTCTAATTTAGGCGGTATTTGTATTTTTGGAGGTCTAGGATATTCTCTGAAATTGAAAAATACCTCATACGTTTCACTCTGAAGCTTTCCATCAGCTTGAAGTGCAACATTTGAAGTCATATAGAATTTGGGTCTTGCTAAATCTTGAACGCTTTTACCTTTTCCAGTACCTCCGAGGGGTTCCCAAGCTAAAGTATTTTCGTCTTGAAATTCAACAAAAAATTCACCAATTAACATTGCAGCTTGCTCCCCTATCAAACCATTCCTTCTGTTTAATTCTTCAGAAGCAGGTGTTATGTTTAATCTTTGTTCAACGGTCTTATCCAACTTATAAAGAGCCTCATAATAAGGGCTTGCTCGAACCATAATTTCTAATTCAGTGGTAAATTCTTGCATTTCTTTAGGTAGTTTTAAAGTGCTTATATGAATCTCTTTTTCAAAAATGATATTAAGTAATTCTGCTAACCTTTTCATGAAAGCACGAATCATCACTCGATCTGTTTTAATATCAGTTCCAAAAACTATGACAAATTGATTGAAGTTTGTGAAGTGAAATTCATAAGAATCACCATTTTTCAGAACTTTCATGGCTCCAATTTCTTTATTTGCGATGTATGGAACATAAGCAGCAATCATTCGTAACATGCTTTGATAATCCTTATAAAGACCCCAATAATCTTTGTAAAAAATGAATTGAGCACCTTCTTTTTTTAGTAATGCAACGTTATGAATCATGATAATCACTAAAATTCTATAAAATTACTAATACATGGTAGGAATTAATATCTTTTTGCTTACTATTTTTTTTATTAGACTTTTTAGAATTTGAAAATTTATTAAAAACTAATTACCACTTAAAAGATCCTAAACTTTATGTATTTCTTTTTTCTTTACTTTTTGAGGTGGTCTCACGTCCTTCGCAAAAAAAATAGCCATAATTGCGCATGATGGCAAAAAACAGGAAATGATCGAATTCGTCCAGCAACATCGTTTTGTTTTAGAAAACTTTGAACTAGTTTGTACTGGTACAACTGGTGGTCTTATAGAAAAGGAAGGAATAAAAGTAGAAAAGAAAAATTCAGGTCCTCTTGGAGGCGACATTCAAATTGCAGCAATGGTTGTAGAGAATCAAATTATGATGGTTTTATTTTTTCAAGATGTCATGAATAAGCATCCCCATGAACCTGATATTCAAGCTTTTATCAGGTTATGTAATTTATATGACGTTCCATTAGCCACAAACGCGAATACTGCAAAAATATTAGTAGCAAATTTAAAAAGTATATCTCATTTTCATAATAATAAATAGATTATATTTAGCATTGAATACGCCTCTTTTTTCATTGGATTTGCAAAATAACCCGAAAAATTAGGCGTTTTTTAAACTTTTCGAATCGTTAAATACAAGGGATATTATTCCCTATTCATCAGGGTTTTCTTGAATAAAATATGGATTCTTAATTTCTTCGTATTGTAAGGGTAAATTGCATTCTGGACAATATTCAAGATTATATTTATTTTTACATTCAATACAATAAACATGATTTAGATCACAAGATATAAAATCCTCAACATTATAAATTGCTCTCCTGACTAGCTTTCCACATTTTTTACAGTGTATGGAAGCATCAATACATGTTTTTTCAATACCCCACATTGTAATCACAATATTTAAGTCTTAAAACAATTTAGATTTTTTCGAGGTTTTATGTCAATATCAATAATAATGGGAAGTCAATCTGACCAAAAAATAATGGATAAAGTTACGACCATTTTGGATGAATATAAAGTTAATTACGATTCACGAATCATATCAGCTCACAGAAATCCAGATGAATTGGATGATTACATCAAAAAATCTAAGGCACAGGTCTTTATTACAATTGCAGGTCTTTCAGCAGCATTGCCGGGAGTTGTTGCATCAAAAACAAAAAAGCCGGTAATCGGAGTTCCAGTTAAAGCTGCATTAGAAGGGTTGGATGCTCTTTTATCTATTGTACAAATGCCTAAAGGTATTCCAGTAGCTACTGTAGGGATAGATAATGGAGAAAATGCAGCATTTCTTGCTCTAAGAATTCTCGCCTTGAAGGATCCAAGTATTAAATTATGAAATATTTGGTGATTTAAAATTAAAAAAGTAATAATTGTTGGTGCAGGTGCTGCAGGTTTATTTTGCGCTTTAGAATTATCTAAGAATGAAAATCTAGATATAGAAATTATTGACAAAGGAGACCGAGTGGAAGATCGGAAATGTCCTTTAATTAAAAATTATAGACTTTGTGCTCATTGTGGAATATGTGCAATTTTATCAGGAGTTGGTGGCGCAGGGACATATTCATCAGGGCTTTTAAACTTAAGTCCAGATATAGGAGGAGATTTAAGCAAATTATCAGGATCTAAAGAGAAAGCAATTAAATTTATTGAAAAAATTGACTCCATTTTCGTTAAACATGGGAGCCCAAATAAAAAATATAGACCTAATGATAAAAAAATTGAAGAAATCAAAAATAAGGCAGCATCTGTTGGAGTAAAGTTTATTCCCATAACACAAAGGCATATAGGTACTGAAAATGCTCCAAATGTTATTAAATCAATTCAGGATGAATTAGAAAATAAAAAAAATGTTACTTTTTTGTTAAGATCCGAAGTTAAATCCATAAAAAATAATGAAATAATTTTACTAAATGGGATTACAAGACCTTATGATTTCTTACTATTGGCTCCAGGTCGCTCAGGAATGGTTTGGTTAACTGAACAAATGCAAGAATTAGGTGTTGAAACGAAGTATGAACCAATATCTATCGGTGTTAGAGTAGAAGTTCCATCATATATTATGAATTCAGTATGTAATTTTGAGCGAGATCCTAAATTTCACATCTATCCAAAAACATATGACGATTTTGTAAGGACCTTTTGCGTAAATCATGAAGGATATGTCGTTCAAGAACGATATCCAGATGAATCTGTTGCTACTAATGGGCATTCATTCGAAACTGAAAAATCTGAAAACAGTAATTTTGCTCTATTAGTTCAAATTTCACTTACTGAACCATTAGAAGACACTACAGCTTATGGAAAATCCATTGCCTATAATTGCGGAACACTTGGTGGAGGTAAACCCCTTCTTCAAAGACTTGGGGATATTCATGAGGGTAGAAGATCTAATTGGGATAGAATAAATAAAAATGCAGTTCAACCAACTTTGAAGAGCGTTACACCAGGAGATATAAGCATGGCATTACCTCATCGCATTTTTGTAGATATAATTGAGTCAATTGAAAAATTAGATCATATTTTACCAGGTCTGAACAGTAGCTCCACGCTATTGTATGCTCCAGAAATAAAATATTCTGCTAAACGCGTGATTACTAATAATTTTTTAGAAACTTCAGTTCCCAATTTGTTTGTTGCAGGTGATGGCGCGGGATTAACTCGGGGAATTGTTGCAGCTGCAGTAACAGGATTAATCGCAGCTGAAGGTATATTGAAAAAAATGAATTGAAATTTAATTGAGTTACTTACAATTTAATTAAAAGAAATTATTTATGTTGAAAAGAATAGTGTTCAATGTATTAGCTTGAAAAGGTTTTGAAATGTCGGTTCATCCAATTGAATATCGTTATTTCACTAAAGAAATGAAGGATATTTTTAACGAGGAAAATAAATTAGCGAAATGGTTAAAGGTTGAAGCAGCATTAGCTAGAGCTCATGCAGAGGTTGGGAATATAAGTGAAGAAAATGCAGCAGAGATTGAAAAAAAAGCAGATATAAAAATAGTGAAGTTAAGTAGAGTAAAGGAAATTGAAAAAGAAATTGACCATGATATTATGGCAATGGTTAGAGGATTGTCAGAAGTTTGTAAGGGGGATGCTGGGAAATATGTCCACCTAGGTGCGACTAGTTATGATATAGTTGATACAGCATGGTCATTAATACTCAAGGATGCATTAGAATTAATTCTAAAACGTGTTATTACACTTAAAAGTTTACTTTTAAAATGGGCAGAGAAACATAAATCAACCATTTGCATTGGTCGTACGCATGGTCAGCATGCAGTTCCAACAACTTATGGTATGAAATTCGCATTATTTGGTTCAGAAATCTATAGGCATGAAAACAGATTAAAAATGGTAATTGAAAAAAATTTAGTGGGGAAGATGAGTGGTGCAGTGGGAACCATGGCATCTTTTGGTGATAAAGGATTTCAAATTCAAAAAAAAGTGATGAAATATTTAAGGTTAAAAGAGAGCCCCATTTCAAACCAAATAATTCAAAGAGACTATCATGCTGAAATATTCTCATTCCTGGCGTTAATAGGTGCAACTTTATCTAAAATTGCTAAAGAAATAAGAAATTTACAAAGAACAGAGATCGGAGAATTATTCGAGCCCTATGGTAAATCCAAACAAGTTGGTAGCAGTACTATGGCCGCAAAACGTAATCCTCATAAATCTGAGAGAATTTGTGGATTATATAGAGTTCTAGAAGGACAACTGATTACTGTTTTTAATAACGCAGCTTTGATTGAACATGAACGAGATTTAACAAATTCCGCATCTGAACGTGTAGTATTTCCAGAGACTTTCATTTTACTTGATTATATGTTAACACAAATGATAAAAATAATTGATGGATTAGAATTTAATCTAAATAATATTAAGAAGAATATTGATTTAACAAAGGGTCAAATCTTTGCAGAAAATATAATGATAAAACTAGTTGAAAAAGGATTAAATAGACAAGAAGCTCATGAAAAGTTACGGGAAATAGCCATTGCTTGCAGAGATCAAGATATTTCATATAAACAAGGAATTTTAAATGATGATGTCCTTAAAAATTTAATTTCTTTAGAAGATTTAGATGCATGGTTAGATCCTAAAAATTATATTGGTACTGCAGTTAAACAAGTGGAAAATATAATTAAGGAATGTAAATAATGAGCAAACCCTTATCCAATATAAAAAAAAGCTTGGAACGAAATTTACCATTAATTCTTTTACTTACGGGTATAATTTTATTGTTTATTATCATGGCAATTTGGTATATAGGCGGTCAACAGCAGGATTTCATTATTATTGCTATTTTTTTATTATTTATAACAATCTTAGTTATTTTTAACGGTTTATTACTTATGATTCAAAATCTTCGAAATCGTTTAGATAAAATTGAGTTTATGTTAAGATTAAAATTTCCAGAAGTAAATACAAATTCTGAAGGTATTACAGTACCTGCAGTTCAACCTGTGATTTTAAATAATCTAGAACGAAGAATAGTGAATGTATTACAAGATCATAAAATGGAAATTACCCAAACGGAATTAAAAGATTTATGTCAATTGAATAAAACAACGCTTTCTTTATATCTTACGAGTTTGGAAGAGAAGGGTCTAATAAAAAAAGTTCCAAAAGGAAGGACAAATGTAATTATTTTAATTAAAGAGGTTAAATAATAAATGGTTGTAAAGATTAAAAATAAATTAAAGGTTTCTTTGCTAATTTTAATTTTAATCTTGACAACGATTATTATTATCCCAGAACAAATTTCTGCAACTACAAGCTACGTAAACAATACGCTTATGAATTCTTACAAGGAGTTTGGATTGGGGATGAATTTTGATTCATGGAACCAAACTTCTTTATTTATTAGCACTTCCGACAGCATAAATTTAAAAGATTATACTTCAACAGATATTTTGATTCAAAATATAATAATCTACAATGATTCAAATAATAATGGATTATTTGATCAATCAGAAGAAAATATAATGATTGTAGATCAATTAAATTTTACTAATTTTTCTCCAAATCCACCCGATCAAACAATCAATGGCACGGAATCCGTACAAGGAAAATTGGTAAATTTATCTGCTTGGAATGATTCTATTAACCCAAACGTAACATTTTCAATTCGAGTCATAACTTTTAATGCACCCACAGAATATGAGAATATTTCTTTTAATTACTTGGAAACGCAATTTAAAATTTATTTGAATATTATTAATTGGCCGAGTTGGGGACCTAACATTAAACTTTTACTTGTCTATAATATAACTTCGCAATTAAGCTTTTATAAGCAAGCGAATCAATTATCAACAGGCATGCTTGATGAGAATCCAGGTCCGGACTTGGATGATGATGAATATAAATTAAATATAAATTGGTTATTTTTTGAAAATGCTACCTTAAATTCTTCTAGTTATCAACCCTGTAATCAAACTATAAATTCTATTGGAAAAAGTTGGATAATTAATTGTACTTTTAATAAATTTGAAAATTTGAGCTTTAATGGTAGTAAGATCTCCATAATTCTGGGAACTACTACAAATAACTTTCTATTTTTTGTCCTTTTTGCTATAATGTTAATTGGTATTATAATAACCGTTATGATAATATACTATACTCGTGAAAGAAGAAATAAATTTCTTGAAGATATTGGCTAATTAAAGCAAAAAAGGAAATACATAAGAAATGTAATTGAAAGATTAATTTATAAAAATTCTTTAAGGGATTGTCATAATAATGATTATTCCAAAGAAGAAAATACTATAATATTTGAGAATGGAATTTATTTGAATAATAAGCTTGGGGTAAAATTAAAAAGTAAAATTTTTGTATCTAAAGACTAATATTAAATTTTATCTTGAATCTATTCGTTTTTTAAATTGTTTTAAATCAGACAATTAGTTAAAATCAGATAGTTAGACAAAAATTTTTATTTTTACTTGAAATCTGTCCAATATAGTACCCTATATAAATTATTTTTGGAAGTAATTTTTATGACAAAATTACATGAAGTAGTTGTTGTGGCTGCTAAAAGAGCCCCAATGGGCAAATCCGGCTGGAAAGCTGGAGATAAAAAAGGTATTCATTATTGGGCAAATCCTCAGGACTTTACAGGACAAGTTTTTGCTGGAATTTGGTCAGAATTGATGACTATGGCACCTGATATCAAAGGAGAAGAGTTAGAAGTATCTGCATTTGGTTGTTCGGGTCAATATGGTGGGCAATCGGGAGATATTGGAAGAATTGCCGCTGTTGTCCAAGAGAATAAAGAATTCTACCCTGTATTTGGTGTTACTGTTGATGCTTATTGTAACGCAGGAACTTCCGCCATCCAATACGTTAACAACATGTTAGCACTTGGACAAGGAGAGATTGGATTAGCAGGAGGTCAAGAACTCTTATCTATTTACCCCTTAGGATCATCAATGATGGCATATACACCAGATAAGAAGAATAACATGAAACCCACGCATAAGAATCAAATGGAAGTTCATCCTCTGCTAATGAAAAGAACTCTTGGTTTAGGACCTGCAGGTGAAAAAATTGCTGGTATGTGGAATGAAAAAGCAGGTATTTGCAAGCGAGAGGACCTAGATGAATTAGCTGCTAGAAGTCATCGTAATATGATTAAAATTCAGCGAAATAAAGAAGCATACGAACCAAGGATCATCCCCATAATTCATCCTGAACGTGATGATGAAGGAAAGAAAATGAAAGACCCAGAAACAAATAAATGGAAAACAGTAACTTGTAAAGTAGATGAAACTCCAAGAGCAATTTATTTGGACAAACCAGACGTAGCTATGGAAAAAATGAGAACATTAAAAGCAAGATTTAAAGCAGATGGAGTTATTCATGCAGGAAATAGTAGTGCTATTTCTGATGGAGGAGCTGCCATGATCTTAATGACAGAAGAAAAAGCGGCTCAACATAAAATAAAACCTTTAGCTCGTGTTATAGCAATTGGCAATGCAGCTTCAGAACCATCTATCGTATTAACCGGTCCGATACCCGCAAGTAAGAAAGCATTTGCAAGATCTGGACTAGGTCTGGATGATATGGGATTAATACATATAAATGAAGCATTCGCGTCTGTCCCGTTTGTAACCATGTATGAATTAGGCGGCGATGCCTTAACTGATGAAAGATTAAATACTTCTGGTGGTGCAATCGCAGGAGGACACCCGATAGGAGCATCAGGAGTTGCATGGTGTTCAGAGTTGCTACACGAAATGACGCGTTTAAAGAAGAGATATGGAATGTTTACACTTTGTGCAGGCTTTGGAAATGGTATGACAATCCTATTTGAAAATATGAGACTTTAATCTTTTTCTTTTTTTTTTAATAAAAATTTCAAATTAAAAACTCGTTTTAGTTCTGACAAAATTTTTTTTTATATCTTTATTTCTATTATTTTTTTAGATAGTTCCTAAAATTATTGAAAAATAAATCTCAAAACTCAAATCTTGAATATTTTAAATTTTTTTCCTTTAATTAAATTGTTAGATATTTCCTTTCGATATGGTATTGACGTTTTATTAGAATGAATTGATGATAATTTATAGAAAATACTTTTTCACAAAATAAAGATTTCTGAGTTGATAATAATGGAGGAAATTAAGGCGTTTATGATAGATTTGGGAGGCGTCATATATATAGATAATAATTTGATAAAGGGTGCAAAGGAAACACTAGCATTCTTGAAAGATAATAATTATAAATATTTGTTTATGTCAAATACAACTCAAAAAAGAAGAAAAAATATCTCAAAAAAGTTATTAAAAATGGGAATTGAAATTCAAGAAAAAGAAATATTTACACCTCCAATAGCTGCAATTAAAAAATTAAATAAAGAAAATAAAAAAAGATGTTATTTATTTTCAACAGGAGACATTCATGAAGAATTTCAAGAAAAGAAAATTATTCTTACTGATCAAAAGGTAGATTATGTCATTGTTGGTGATGCAGCTCAACAATTTAATTTTAAAAATATGAATAAAGCATTTAGATTACTTTTAAAAGAGCAAACTTGCCTTATGGCTTTGGAAAAAGATAAATATTATATGGGTTCTGACAAAAAGCTCATGCTTTCTGCGGGTCCATTTGTTAGTGCATTAGAATTCGCTACGGACAAAAAAGCAATTATTATTGGAAAACCTTCAAGGGAGTTCTTTGAGCTAGGTTTGAAAGAATTAGGAGGAAATTTAAATCCTCAAGATGTTGCAATGGTAGGAGATGATATCTTTAGTGATGTTGGTGGTGCAAAGCAATGTGGAATGAAGGGAATACTTGTAAAAACTGGGAAATACAGAGAGGAATTAATAAATAATTCAAAAATAAAAGCAGATATTTTTATCGATTCAATTGCCGATCTACCAGATATTAATTTTTAAGGTTTTTTATCTTCATTGTTTTCATAATTTACATAGGAAATATTGAAACAAAAAATGTTAAATTAATTGTATCTTCTTTACGACTAACCCGAAAAGCGGAATATTTTTTTAAAATCTTGGAAATTGAAAAATTTTATAACTTTATTTTCTTGATAATATTTAATAGGATGAAAGCTTAAAAAAATAAACAACTGAAAAAATTTCTAATTAATTATTCTTAATAGGAGGATAATAAATATGAGCAAAGAAAAAGAGCCGACATTATTTGTAAAAGCTGCTATTCGGAAATATGTCAATTCAAAAGAATGCAATGTTGCTGGAGAAGTCATTAATGGTGTTGCCCTTAATAACCAAATAAAAAAGATTTTAGACATAGCAATGACAAAGGCAAAAAAGGATAAACGAAAAACTCTTCAAGCTAAAGATTTTAGGGGAATAGTCCCTTCAGAATAAACGTAATTTTTTTATTTTTTATTTCTTTTTTATTATTTAATAATAATAAAAGGCAATGAACTGTAAATTTCTCCAAGATCAGAAGGATTAAGTAATTCAAATTTTTATTTTCTTGGAGATCTATTAATTATTTTAAATGGATATAAATCAATCCAAATTTGATATATTTATCAGAAATTGTTAATGCGAATTGGAGGGAATAGATCTGTTCTTCATCCTATTTTTAAGTATTTTTTATTGAATTTTGCTTGCATTTTTGTTATATAGTGATATTATTTAGAATTTGAATATTTTGAAAAATTCCTGGATGTATTATTCAAGTAATACATAGATATATGTTTTTTTTTTAATATGAATGATCTCGATAAGAATCGTTAACTTGTGATTTATATGATTGAAAGAATAATAAGTTTCATTGAGGAATCAAATGTTTATTCACTTTTGAAAGATCTAGAGCGGGTTATCTTTCAAACAAATAAATATACGAAATCAGATAATTTTCTGGTTAAAACCAAAGCAGATCCCCATGAAATTTTAAAAACTTATAGCTTAGAAATGATTAGAGGAATCGGTCCAAAAACAAAACTCAAGTTAGAACAATTTGGGATTAAAAATCCCTATGATTTAGTTCATTGTCAGGAAATTCAAGGTTTTTCACAAAAGCGAATAGATAATTGGAGACAAATTGCACTGAATTTATAAAATTTATGTTTTATATCTCTTTCTTTTTTAATTTATTTTCTGATATAATTATGATATTAATATCATTTTTGTAATATGACAATTAATTTCATTAAGCTACGCTAATATATGCATTTTTATGTTTTAATTTGATCCTTTTTTATTCCAGATATTTGAATTCTCCATTTAATTTTAATAATACGAACTAAATCTTTGTTGAAATAGATTCTGAAATTATTTAGTAAAAAATCCAAACAATGTCCAAAATTATATGAAATACCAAAATTTGATAAATTAAGTATGATAATATTTAGACTAGATGCTGGAGTGTTATCAATGATCGAAAAGGTTTACATTATAAATGAAGCGGGCGTAGCTATGTTTTCAAGAACTTATAATATGACTTTAAAAGACGATGATATGATGATATCAGCATTTCTTTTAGCAATTTCGCAATTTGCTAAACAGGTTTCTCAAAAAGGGGATGTTGAAGAAATTAAATTAGCAGATATAATCTTTAAATATAAGAGGATTGGAAATTTAACAATAATTTTTAGAATTTCTGGAATAGAAATGAAACAAGATGTTGACCACAAGCTAAATCAAATAGGAACAATTTTTTTGAGAAAATATCAATCTAAAATTGATGATTGGAATGGAAAATTATCTGAATTTAAAGATTTTTCTAAAAATACGGATCAAATCATCCAAACACAAAATGAAGAAATAATTATTGAAATTATTGATATTATTGATCAGCAACTTGTTAAAAAAAATAAAGTAATTAGCCAGTATTTAGAGAATATAAATGAATTCCAACAAAGGATTCTTATGCTTGGATTGAATGAAAATAAGCTCATAAATTCAATAAATGAATGGAGAGAAGAAATATTGAAAATCAACTTTTCTATGTTTTCCGACGAAAAGTTGAGAGAATTTCAGGCAAAATTTGATGAATGGAAAAGTTTGGTATTGAAGGGACATAAAAATTTAATTTTAGAAAAATTGAATGCCTTAGATTTTTAGTGTAATTGTCTTACTGAATTTAAACGAGGCAAATTTTTGATTCTAAATAATTCACAATTAAAAAATTTTGTAGGAAATAAAAGTTCTTTATATGAGACTTATTTTAAAGAAGCAAATAATTTCATAAATAAAGAAAATTTTAGAAGAAATCCTAAATTTATTGAATGGAAAACAGATTTCATGGCTATTTATGGCTCAAATTCAGTTGTAAATTCTACTTTATTCCTAAATCAAATCTATGTATATATAATTCTAAAGTTAGTTTATTTAAAGATCCTTAGAATTGATAATTTTGAAATGCATTTTCCTGAAATGAAAAAAATTTCGTGGTTTATAAAAAAATTCCCAGAACTTTACAATATTTTTAATGATTTTAAAAGAAAATTAGAATTAATTGATATTTTTGAAGAAGAAGATTTGTTTCAATTACTTTATCAAAATATCATTTCTACTAATCAAAGATATAAATTGGGAGAATATTATACTTCAACATGGTTGAGTGATCTTTTAATCATAGAAAGTTCGTTTCAAATTGGGGAACAAGTTTTAGATCCTGCATGTGGAAGTGGGACGTTTATATTCGGTTTATATAAAAGAATTTTAAATTCAAATTTGGATGATGATGAAAAAATTGATGCATTAAAAAAAATTTATGGTTATGATATCAATCCCTTAGCTATTGCATGTACAAAATTAAATTGTTTAATTATTCTATATTTAAAGATCTCAAATTTTGAGAAGGTTTGGCTTCAAGTTTTTCAAAATTTTGAATTAAAAAATTGTTTGGAAGAAAATAATGGCGATTTATCTTGTGATTTAATTATTGGAAACCCACCCTGGCTAACTTATAAAGAATTACCGTCAGATCAACAAGAAAACATTTTAAATCTAGCAAAAAAATACAAAATAAATCCTGAATCCAAAAATATTGCTAATTTAGAAATCTCTACAATTTTCTTTTATCGTGTAGTAAATTCATATTTAAAAAATTCAGGAAGGATATTGTTTTTAACTACACAAGCTTTGATGAATGGAACTCATGCGGCTAAATTTAGAAGATTTGAAGGATTTAGTGATGTCATTTTATATATAATTAAAGATCGTGTTTTTAGTACAGATACCATTGCCTGGTTGGGAGTTAAAAGTAAAGACGTTTATTTTAATAAAAATGAGCGGATAAAAACAAAGATAATAGAGGGTCAGAAGGTTAAAGAAGAGCTAAATCTCTATCCATTATATAAAAAGGGTGAAAAAGTTGGAAAATTTGTTTTAAAAAAGCATAAACTTGAACTTGGAGAAATAAAGGGTTCAGCTTATGAAGATATGTGCTATAGAGGATTTTCTGCTTTTCCGAGAATATTTTTCTTTATATCTAAAAAAAATGATAAAAATGGATATATATTTAAGGTAGATGATGAAATATTAGGAAGATCAAAGGGATTTTGGAGGAATGAAGCTAAGGATATATCTAAAAAATTGAATGAATTTTATAAATTAAACACAAAAAACCTTGAAAAGTATATTTTTTCTATATTAATGTCTAGAAATTTTGATAAATTCAATATAATCAATTTTAAAACAATAATACTCCCAATTACCCAAGATATTTCTTCTCAAAATTATCAATTTATTAATTTAAATACCGCAGATAAAGAAATAACTCAATTTTATGAATTAATTAATAGTTTTTGGCAAAATTCAAGAAGTAGTAATAATGTAAGATTAGATTCAATCTTTAAAAGATTGAATTATCAAAATGATTTATTAAAAGAAGAGATGTTTAGTCCAATTAAAGTAGTTTATAATGAAGCTGGATCGAATCTAAAAAGCGTAGTTCTGACTGAAAGCTCTAAAATATTGATTGATATTACTTTATATTATATTGCAACTCAAAATTTAAATGAAGCACATTATTTATGCTCGATTTTTAATAGTGATTCGTTTAATGACAAATTAAAAATATTAAAAAGTGATAGACATTTTCATAAAAGACCGGTTACTGAATTATACATACCTAAATTTGATCAATCCAATCAAATTCATTTAAAACTTGCAGAAATGTCCAAAACATGCCATCGAAAAAGAATAGATAATAAATCAATTCATTATGAATTGGATCAAATCAATCAAGCTTGTAAAAAAATATTTTAACTTACTTAGAACATTATACAAATTAATAATCAGGAAAAAAATCCTTGAATAATCATAAGGATTGAAAAAATTATAATTAAAACACCTAATATCATTTTTAGGTAATTCTCAGATATTTTGTGGGCGACCTGCGTTCCTAAAGTTCCTCCTAGGATGGAGCATACACCAATTATACTAGCAAAAAGAACAGATATTCCTTGAGCAACTGGTCCCATCACGATTCCAAAACGAATGAAATATGGGATAAATGCTCCACTAGCAGTTAAAACCATCATAAAAGTTGCAGTGCCAACAGCTTTTAATATTTTATATTGCATCAAATATATCAAAATTATAGTTATGAGAAATCCACCCCCAGCTCCAAATATCCCTGCATTAATACCAATGCACGCGGAAATTCCTACTAAAAAGATATTTTTGGTTCTTGGAGAAACATCTTCTAACCATTTTGTAAATTTATTTTTTGGTACTTGTTCCATTTCATTAATTTTAATTCCTAATTGCTTTTCTCTCTTTAAACTTTTTTGACCATCCCTAATTATTAAGAGACCTAAGAATATATTAAACCAACTAAAAATACCCGTATAGACACTTTCAGAAAAATCCGCAATTTGAAATGCAATTAATGCCCCAATAATAGCAAAAAAAAATGAAATTAATCCTAATTTTGCACCTGTTTCTAAATCGCTATTATCTTTTTTCCAGTATAAATATGCAATTATTGAAGCACCTATAATATCAACGAGTAAACTAGTACCTAATGCAAATAAAATATCAAATTTGAAGATAACATAAAGAATTGGGACGACAATTGATACTGCACTAGCTCCTATAAAGCCTGCGCCTATACCTAATGCAAGGCCAATTATAATCAATAATATAACGTTAATTATATATTCAATCAAGGTCATTCGACTATAACATATCTTTTAAATTAATTTAAATATGTCAAAGATTAATTTATAATTTTTTCTTATTAGGTAAGGTTTGATGTTTTAACAAACAAAAAATTTTAAATTGTCTTAATGATTCTGATTTAGATATATCTTGTCTCATAATTATTAGTGAATAGTCTGCAATACTAGAAAAATTTGCAGGGGTTTCCGAGTGGTCAAAGGAGCAGGACTGAGGCTCCTGTGGCATAGGCCTGCGTGGGTTCAAATCCCATCCCCTGCACCATAATTTTTATTACAAAATTAGCTTTAAAAGAAGATTATAATAACTTGTATTTTTTCCTATGAATTAAAGAAATAAGAAAAAAAAATAGAAATAATTAGAGATATTTTATTAAAAAATAATCATTTTCCAATTCAATTACTTTTCTTGGTTCTTTAATGATTAATTCATTTAAAAAATATTTAATGTTATAAATAGAAACAAGTTCTGAACTATACCAAGGTCTCGTTTGTATGTCCCAAATTATGATTGCAATTTCAAACAATGAAATTGGTTCATTAATTGGAATTTCCGTTGTCAAAGCCAATTCAATTGCTTTATTTTTGGATAAGTAAATCTTTTTTTCTTGATTCTTTATTCTATAACACAAATTTATTCCCCATATAAATATAACATCCATATTTTATATGAATCACGAGACAAAATTAGATAGCTTGAAGGATAGAAAAATGTCTACTAAAAATTAGGAAGGAAGGAAGAATAGTCGAAGAAATTCATTTCGATTTATTTGGACAAAATTCCTCGTCCAATTATTTTGACTTGAAATTCCTTTTCAAAAAGCTTTGAGTCGATTATTCTCCTCCCATCAACGATATTTTTATTTTTCATTAAGTTTTTAATCAATTCGGGTTTAATATTTGCGAATTGTGGCCATTCGGTAACGATAATGCAAATATCGCTGTCTTTTAAGCATTCTTCAATTGATTCTGCATATGTGATAGCATTTCCAAACTCTTGTTTTGCTTCTTCTACCGCGACGGGATCATATGCTTTTATTAATTTAGGATTTTCCTCAAGGATTTTGTTTATAATTTTAATAGCAGGAGCTTCTCTCATATCTGAAGTCCCTGGTTTAAATGATAGCCCCAAAATTGCAATTATTTTGTCCTTGAATGTTAATACTAGGGAACGAGCAAGATCAACAACATGGATTGCTTGTTCATAATTCTTATTCAATACAGATTTTAAAATTCTGGGTTCATAATCTCGTTCCTTTGAAAATGATATAAATGCAGAGACATCTTTTGGAAAACAAGATCCGCCAAATCCGGCTCCAGCATTAAAAAAGTTAGGAGAAATCCTTGAATCTGATCCAACTCCTTTCATAACCTCTCCCACATCAACATTATGCGTTTTTTCTGCAATTGATGCTATTTCATTTGCAAATGAAATCTTTGTTGCTAAGAAACAATTGGCGGCATATTTCACCATTTCTGCAGATTCTAAACTCATTCGTAGAATTGGAACATTATAAAAAAGATTTTTATAAAATTTTTCCATATAAATTCCATCATTTTCATTTTGTTCCCCAATGATGATTCGATCAGGGTTTAATGTATCTTCAACCGCATTTCCTTCCCTTAAAAATTCCGGGATGAATAATAAACCAAAATCTTTTCCAATTTTTTTCCCCGAGATCTCTTCAATAGTTTTTCCAACTATGTCACGTGTTGTCTCAGGAACGACAGTTGATTTGACACAGACACGTTTATAAGAATCGATACTCTTCAGAATTTTACCCAAATCCTTTGCAACATTTTTAATATAAGATAAATCAACTTCACCAGTTGGTTTAGAAGGAGTACCAACACAAATATATAAAATATCAGAATTTTTTACACACATTTCGAGATTCAATTCAGGAATGAGAACCTTATTATCAATAACTTCTTTTAAAATTGGATTAAAACCTTCTTCAAAAAATGGAGAATGACCTTTTTTTATTATATTTATTTTATCTTCAATAATATCATTATTAAAAACCGTTAAATCCAATTCCGCTTTTTTATCCATCCCAATTTTTGCAAAGCAAGCTGCAGTTACTAGTCCTACATAACCTGTTCCAATAAATGTTACTTTATATTTTTCACTCATTCTTAAACCCTCAATAATAAATACGAATAAAAAAAGCAAAAAAGATTAATGCACCTATTATGCCAATCAAAATTATCAATTGGGGTTCCCATTTAATCCTATAAAAACCTAGTAATAAAAAGGCAAGCCCTATCCAGTAAATTATGTATAATAAAACGGGATTTGCCAAAAAAATTCTTCCAGATCCTATAAAAGTTCCTCCAATCAATTCACCCTCAATCTGAAAAGGATATAATCCCATTAATTGACTAAAAATTATATAAAAAACACAAAAAATAAAACCTATGAAAAAAATAAGACCTAATTGGTCGTAAGTTTTATCTTTTGGTTCCATCTCTTCTTCAATTTCTTGCTTTTTTTTAATCTCATCACTATTTTCTTTAGTTAATTCTTCTTCTGATTTTCTATTTTCATTTTCAACTTTTTTATCCATTTAGATTCCCAAATTTAATTTAAAGGATAACTAAATTAAATTTTCGATATAAAAATTAATTTTTTGGTTAAGTTATTTCAATTAAAGAGTACAAAAAATTCAAAAATTATACAATTATCGTGATTATGTTTTCACTTTATAAATCGGAGTAATTTAAATGAATTATAATAACGCCAAAGCAAAAATTCAAGCTGCGAAGGAAGCAGTCAAATATGTAGAGGACGATATGATCATAGGAATGGGATCTGGGACAACGATAGCACACGCTGTAAGTTTCCTTCACGAGAGAATACAAAACGAAGGTTTAAAAATCAAAGCGATTCCGACTTCTTCACAATCATTTTTTCTATTAAGGGATAATAAAATCCCTATTACAACACTAAATGAATATCCTGATGTCGATCTCGCAATTGATGGTGCAGATGAAGTTGACCAGAATTTAAATTTGATTAAAGGAGGCGGTGCAGCACTCACACAAGAAAAAATTGTGGATTCTTCTGCCAAAAAACTTATAATTATTGTGGATGATTCCAAGATGGTTGATGTTTTAGGGACATTTCCATTACCTGTCGAAGTAATTCCGTGTGCCCTAACAAAAGTAGTAAATTTTTTGAAAGAATTTACCACAGAAGTTATTGTTAGGAACGCAGTTAAAAAACTTGGACCAGTTGTTACAGATAATGGTAATTATATAGTCGATGCAAGATTTAATAAAATTAAGGATCCTTATAAATTAGAAATTGAGTTAAATACATGCCCAGGAATCGTCGAGAACGGATTATTTTTGGATATGACAGATATAGTTCTAGTAGGTCTAGAAGATTCTGTAAAAAAAATCACAAAATAATAATTCACTAAAAAATGGCGGTCTGGGAGGGATTTCCGACCTTTAATAACTCATATTAAAGGATTCGAACCCTCGACAACTTGCTTAGGAGGCAAGTGCCCTATCCTGGCTAGGCCACCAGACCGAATTTAAGTAATATAGTAATTAAATTTACATTAACATACAGAGCTTTAAAATATTATTATATATCATTTGAAAATGAATTAAAATTTAAATATTATAAATAAAGAATGTAGTATTATTTAAAAGAAAATGGGATTTATTTGATTCAAAGTTTTTTCATCATTGCAGAAAATGGCATTTGTATTTATGAAAGACATTATTCTAATGCAGTTATTGATGCGCAAATATTTTCAGGGTTTATTATAGCTTTGGGAAATTTTGCTATTGACAGCATGGGTGAGGAACTACAACAATTAAAAATAAAAGGCGGCAGATTATCCATGGTTAAGCATGCATTTGCACCTATCATGGCTGTTGCTATTGCAGACGATAAAGATAGTGGAAAACTATTATATAAAATCCTAAAAGTAGTGCTTCTTGAATTTTATGATTTATATTATAGGGAAATCAAAAAAGAAGATCCAAGTATAAAAACTAAGACACAGAATTTTGACAATATAATCGATGATATAATAAAAAAGCGATTTGGTATCGCTGATAGAACCTCTATTTCAATTTTTTTAGGTTTATTTATATCAATCGGTTTATCCTCACTTGTTATTATTGGCTTTGCATTTTTCCTGACTTTTTTACCCGATGATCAAAATATTTTTACTGTATTTTTTGGATATGATATTAGTGTTATAACTGCAGATGGGATAAGCGAAATAGAATTTTTATATATTCAAAGAATTGCACTTGTTGTAATTATAATTTTAATGATGTTTTTTTTGGCAATCTTCTTTTTACCAGTATTTATGGGTAGTTATTACGCCGGATCAAGAAGAAATGGAATTATGATTTCATTAGGCCATTTTGGAACAGTGTTTTTAGTTGTTTTTATCGTTGGTTCTATTGATTTAATTCCAAATTATCAAGTTCAAATAATTCCGCTTTTTATATCATTTTCTCCATTATTAATTACATTAAATTTAGTGATGGGGATCTTTGGAGGATATATTAAAGAAAATAGAAAATTATGGCCGTTAGGAGCTGAAGAATTATCCGAAAAATTAAAAAAGGAAATGTATATTTTCCTCAAAAGCATGGATAAAAATAATTTGAGTGAAAATAAAAAGGATCAAATGCCTCCAAATTTTTAATTATTTTCTTCTTGATTTTCTTTTTTTATTTTTCCTTTTTTTTCCATCCATTTCGATAATATCTATCTTAATTCCTAATTTTTCTTCTAGATCTCTAACAGTTTTTCCTTTTTTACCAATAATTGTTGGAATATCATCGCGATTTAGATAGATTTGATATCGATTTGCGCCACTATTAAAAACTTCAAATTGAGAACCCGGACATAAATTCATAATATGACTCGATAAATTTTTAACAATAGATTTTATTTCAGGAGATTTAGGTTTTTTTACAGGTATTACAACTATTTGTTCTCCGAAAGTATATATTTCATACAATAAAGATCCATCAAAACTTCTAATTTCAACAACGGGACGTGCAAGATCACTATCAGACATCCCATAAGGGACTTTAACAGTCATATTAAGTGTAATAACGTCACTTTCTTTTATATATCCTGAATCAATAAAAATAACCGTATCTATCACTTGTGGTATTATACCAAGTTCTAAACGTGAAAGAAAACGTTGAATTGCATCGACAGCAGTTTTGGAGTGAATAACCCCAATCATTCCAACGCTACTTAGTCTCAAGTCAGTATATATCTCAAAGTCCCTTGTTTTTCTTATTTCATCATAAATTGTAAAATCAGGACGAACCAAAAACAACAAATCACTGGTTTTTTCCATGTCTCCTTCTAAAGCTGTGTATTGAGTTATTTCAGGTGATACTTGTAAATCACGAGGTTTTTCCATTGTCTTAACTACTTTGCCTTTTTCTTTATAAAACTCTGCTAATGCGCTTGCAAAAGTCGATTTCCCTGATCCAGGAGGTCCTGCAATTAATATTCCTTCAGCACTTTTTTCAAAACGTTCAATTAATCTAGAACTTAAGTTATAATCTTCTAATCGAGTTTTAAAAAGTGGTCTTACTGCAGTTATTTCTAAATGATCTGAAAAGGGACTTTCAGTGATAACTATCCGAAAATCGTCTAATTGAACAACAGTGGCATTTTTTCTTTCAATTTCGATCAAACCTTCTTTACCACTTCTAGCATTATATATTAAATCATATGCTAATTCTTTTAAATCATTAAATAATAATAATTCCTCTGAAATTTTTTCTAATTTCCATCTTCCAGGAGTTCCTTTTTTTGCGTATGGAGGCAAATTTTCTTTTAAATGTACAGACATTGTTTTATTATCAAAAAATGATTTTATATTGTATTTGGGAACTTTTTTTTCTTCCCTGACGAATATTATTTCAATACCTTCAGCTTCAGCACATGAAGCTTGTATTTTGTCAGATGTTATTAATACTGCTAATTCTTTATTAGCTTCTTCTCTAATTATGTAATCCAATTCGCCCCCAGGACTTAATTTAATTTCCTCTAGCGTTGGACGATTTCCTACCATCTCCATTTCAATTTTAATTCCAGCAAGTAATCTTAATTCTTTTAAATTTCTTAATCCATCAAAGCCAATTTTTTTTCGTTGGTTTGCTAAATATTCAATTTCAGCTAACACGACTCTAGGTATCAAAATATTAATTGGAGTACCCTCTAACTTCCCTGATTTTATTAAATCAAGGATGCTACCACTCACTAGAACGCTTGTATCTGGAACATACTTCACAAAATCATCTCATTATTTAGAATATGCTTTTTGAGGAGGATAATATTTTAATCTACCTGACTCTAAATACCTTTCCCACATCAATCTTGCAGAAACTTTTAATTTTTTTTCCATTAGTTTCAATTGAAATGCAGAAATCTTCATTAAAGTTTTTCGTTTAAATTGATTCTTTCGTCTTCTTTCTTCAAAAAGTCGTTCAATGATGGGTTCTTGCAAGGGATCGTCGAGATTAAAGTCAACTAAGCCTTCTTTATAATAATATCTTTTATAAAACATTTCGATAAAAGGATTTAAAGGGGTTTTTTCTAATAATGAATAAAATTCTCTCGCAATTTTTACCTCATTCCTGATTGGATCATCTGAAGGTATCCAAAATCTTGCCCAGATAGATTCTAATTCAGCAGCTAATTCATCAATTTGTTTTTCATGATATATACTAATTTGCTGGGAAGTTTTTAACGTTTCAAATGTTTCCATCAAATCATAAAATGACATTAATACAGGATCGGCAACTTCATATCTTTTATCAATTGGATCCAAATCCAGTTGTATTGAAAATTCAAAGGGCATCAAAATTATCAAATGGTCTAAATTGAGATAATTTTCAAATAAATCAACAATAAAGCTTAAAGATTTGTCTTCTGCATCCATTATTGGGATGAAAACGACATATTTTTCCTTCAATAGGTTCCACTTTATGCTAATTTTCCCTAGTTATGGGATTTATTTCAAAAGATGAGCAATTATAATAAGTTACTTCCCCTTGCCTATCCACGACTGCTAAAATGAGATTTTTTCTTACACTTTTAGCAGAAATAACTATTTCATCTAAATTTGTCAAACTTATGGGTGTCCCCTCAATAATAACTGTGACTAAGAATTTTGATGTATCTTCCCCAATTTTTGCACCTCGCTTATAAACCCTAAACGCAGTATCTAAACTAACTCCTTTTTTAACAATATAACCTCTATTTCGTAAATCTTTGTAAACTAAATAATTAGTCCAAAAATCATTTGGAGATTTTTTAATAAAAATCTCGATTAATTTTTGTAAAGTCATTAATTGTTTTTTCTCATCATATAATTCGAGTCGTTTTCGCTCTATTAATAGCAAGCATTCGACAGGTTCCAAAATTAAATTATTTTTTTCATCTAAGGTTCCATAATATCCTTTTTCATGCAAATTAGTTGAATCTGGAGGCAAAATTATTATTTTATCATCTGAAAATTTACCTTGATATGTTTCTTTTTCTTCTTTTTTGATTTCATCATTTTGAAATTCTTCCATGTCAAGCCCACTTGTCTTCAAACTTGAAAAGAGAAATAATTATTACAATTTTTTTAAATCCTCATTAAAAAACTTAATAAAAATGGACTTTAAACATTATCATATTTCTTTAGAGGATAGGAATAGAAATGAACAACGATATTTCAAAATTAACTACTATTGACTGGAAAGATAACAATATGGTGTACATGATCGATCAAAATTTGCTACCTGTTAAATTAAAATATATAAAATGTAAAAATTATGAACAAGTCGCGGAAGCTATTGAAACAATGGTCATTAGAGGTGCCCCTGCGATAGGTGTTGCCGCTGCGATGGGATTAGCATTAGCAAGTAAAAATTCTAACGAGAAGAATTTTGATTTTAACCTAAAATCTGCTGCTGAACGATTAAGAGAAACTCGACCAACTGCAATAAATTTATTTTGGGCTATTGACCGCATTATGAAAATTGCGAAACAAGATAAACCATTTCAAGAAAAAAGAGAAGCAATAATTCAAGAAGCTAAAAAAATGAGAGATGAAGACATCAAAATTAATATCGACATGGGAAAATACGGTCAGGAATTATTTAAAGACGGTGACAATATTCTAACACATTGTAATGCAGGTGGTTTAGCAACCGTTAAATATGGTACAGCTTTAGGAGTTATAAGATCAGCTTGGAGGGAAGGAAAAAAGGTTCATGTGTATGCAGATGAAACTAGACCCAAATTACAAGGTGCAAGATTAACTTCTTTTGAATTGCATTACGATGGCATTCCAGTCACCGTCATTACTGATAATATGGCAGGATTTTTAATGGCTAAGGGTCAAATCGACAAGATAATTGTCGGAGCGGATCGAATAGTGTCAACTGGACATGTATTTAATAAAATAGGTACTTATTCAGTTGCAGTATTAGCTAAATATCATAGTAATATACCATTTTACGTTGCTGCGCCTAGTTCAACTTTTGATTTGAAGACAAAATACGATGAAGTTATTATTGAAAAACGTGAATCAAAAGAAATTACGCATGTTGGAACCACGAGAGTTGTTCCTGAAGAAGTTCCTGTATTTAATCCAGCCTTTGATATGACTCCACCTGAGTTAGTTACTGCAATCATTACCGAAAAAGGGATAATCTATCCGCCATATGATGTAAATATTCCAAAAATAATAGATTAATTTTCTTTAATATTTCTTAATTTTGAGTTCAATACCGAATATTCTCCCTAGTTTTATTATATATTTAAAATAATTAAAAATTGATAATTAATTTCATTTTTTATAGAGCCATGGGATCTGGAATATTAAGAAATGTCTCTACTTTAAATTCCTCATTATCAAATATTTCTTTCCATTTGGTTCCGAACCCAATCATGATAAATACTCCAAGTACTTTTGCATTTATTTTCTTACAAATTTTAATTAACGCATTTTGTGTGTATCCAGATCGTATGATATCATCAACAATCAAAACCCTATCTTTCTTCGAAATCAAGTGTCTTGGAACATATAACGTGAGTAAATTGCCAGAACTAGAACTTGGCGTGTAATTTTCTTCAATATACTTCGGAACACCGACCTCTTTTGTGTTTTTTGCAATAATTAACTCAGCTTCGAGCTGGTCAGCTATTCTAACTGCCAGTGGAAGACCATCTACTGCAGCAGTTAAGATTTTTGTGATAGTAGATTGTTTATATTTCTGAGCAATAAATTTAGCTAACACACCTAAAAATAAAGTATCACTTAATAATTGCGTATTATCAATATAGCGAGTTTCTTTCAATTTATCAAGATAATCTTTAATTCTCTCATTATTAAACTTAATTTCTTGTGTTAATGTAGAAATTTCTACCGAATTTATACTGTTTTTTATTCTTTTTTCGATTCTTCTAGTATCATCAATTAATTTTTGATATTCTTGGTAATTTTCCATCCATTTATTAAAATGTATTTTCTTGAGAATTTCCTCTTTTAAATCAATATTTTTTTCGAAAAAATCGATTAATACTTCAGCTCTTTCACGACTAGGGATGACATGCCCTTTTACATATCTATTTAAAACCGTGATAGGGAGATCTATTTTTTCACTTAGCTGATCATATGTAAATTTTTCCTTTAAAATTTTTAAAAAATCAATCGAGCGAATCCGAATTTTTAAATCTTCTAAATGATTCTCAGATTTTTTACTCATATCTATATATACGAAGAACTCCTAATTAAATTTATACATGAAGATGTTAAAATCGATACGATTTATATTCTAAAATAAAAACAAGTAGCTGAAAAAATATCTTGAATTAATATGAATCGAATTAGAAAAACAAAAGCAGCTTCATTTCTAATTGGAACTCTTCCAGTGGGTTGTAAGCTTTGCATTGAGGGAAAGAAGCTAGTTATTTTTATCACAGGATTATGCAAACTTCCGGAAATGTGTGCACATTATTGTCCAATATCAGAAGAGCGTAAGGGAAAAAATGTAATTTTTGCGAATGATAGACCTGTAACATCATTTGAGGATGTTCTTGTTGAGGTAAAAAAAATGAACGCAAAGGGTGCAGGCATTACAGGTGGCGATCCTCTTTTAGTCATTGATAAAACATTGAATTATATCTCGATGCTAAAAAAGCAATTTGGGGATCAATTTCATATTCATTTATATTGTTGCTCAAGTCCTCATTTGACGATTGAAAATTTAAAAAGATTAAAACAAGCAGGATTGGACGAAATTAGGTTTCACGTGGAGGAAAATCAATGGAGCTTAATGGTGGATGCGAAAAAAATTGGGTTTACAGTTGGTGCAGAAGTTCCTGCTATTAATCTTGATGAATTAAAAAAATTGGGTCTTTTTCTAAGCAAAAATCAATTAGATTTTTTTAATATTAATGAATTTGAATTTTCAGAAACAAATGCAGATGCGTTAAGAAAAAAAGGATTTACATTAAAAAAAGATTCTCTTGTTGCAATTAATGGATCAGAGAAAGTTACTATGGATTTCATGAATTGGGCACTTAATAAATTAACCATAAATATTCATTTTTGTACCACAAGCTTAAAAGATGGATTTCAATTTAAAAATCGAATGAAAAGAACAGCTAAAAATGTTAAAAAACCCTATGAAGTCGTAACAGATGATGGACTTCTACTTAAAGGGATTATTTCTTGGGAAAATGAAGACGAAAAATTAAGAATTAAGACGTTAATTGAAGAGAATTTTGAGATTCCAGAGGAATTATATTTTTGGAATGAAAAAATGGAACGACTAGAAATACATTGGAAAATTTTAGACGAGTCTTTTTCATTATTTAAAAAATATAATTTAAAATGTGGAATAGTTCAAGAACTTTCTGATTTTTTACAAACAAGTATACGTTATGACCCGTATTAAAAATCACTCCAAAAATCTTTTACAGTACTCTTATATCAACAATAATGAAACTTATAACAAAAATTAAAGTGATTATTCCTTGAAGAAGTTCAATTCCAATAATATTCATAGCGTTTTAACTAGTTAAATGGAAATTTAAAAATTCTTTTAATGAAAAAAAATATATTATGTTAATTCTTTTATAATTTTATTCCCTTTTTCAATGAATTCATCAGGTATGAAAAAATTTTTTCCTGATAATTGCTGTAAATAACCTGATTTCCTAAGAAATTGTAAATTAATAGAAATTCTCTTTGTTAATTTGATAGGAGAAACAAAAAAATGCAATTTTTCTTCTATTTTTCTCCTAATTTTGGAGGCGTTGGTTATATTAACATTTTTTTCTTTAAATGTAATCAAAGTTTGAATTGTTTCTAAAAATACGTACTGATATCGATCTGGATTAAATTATTTTCCCTCCATAATTTTATCAATAATAGGTTGTATCAGGGATACGATTATATATTGTAGGCTGAATTGAAATGTTTTAGGAATTAATTTCAGCCTGTTTAATATTAAATCACAAATTTCTTCTTTAATTATGTCAATATCCAGAATTTTATCGTCTAATATTGAGAAAATTATATGAGTTCCTAAGATTTCATTACATTGTGAAATAATAATCGAATTTATTAGTGATAAATCTTCAAAAAAATATGGATTCCCAGCTTTATCTTGAATTTTAGTTATGTTTAATTCTTCAATTAGATTTTTTATGTGCCAGTCAAGTGAAGAAACCTTAATATCAAATCTTCGTGCGATGAACTCTCTAGACATTTCATTGGGATAGGAATGAGGATTTCGTTCAATTATGTAATTTATAGCAGCAGAAATTTCTCGTATTTCCGTAGGGAAGTGTTTGAATACTTTTTTTTCCACGTATTTAAATAAAACTTTTAAGCATTCTTCTTTTATAGAAGGAATGATGTTAGCTTCTTCATATATATTATTTGCATCTGATAAAACATTTTTTACTTGTCTATCATTAACGATAAATGCTTTAAACATGAAATTTCCTCGAAGACGATGATATGGAATAGGATAAAGGGGATGCATCCGGGAGTGCATGCATGGATGAATGTATTATTATGAGTATACACACATTTATTAATGTTTGCGCAAATGAAATTATTGTCGGAATTTAATGTAATATAGAGTGATGATATATGACTGAAGATAGATCCGCAGAATATAAGATCGAGGCAAAAAATGAGTTGTTAAAAGTCTTGGCAACGGTCGATAGAAAAGTATTTGCTTCAATAGAGGAGATTGCTGCCGAAAGTAAAAGAAATAGAAACTTTATCTCAGCATTTGTAAATGCGTGTGTCGCTTTTGATTTATTGGATGTAAAAAAATCAAATAGTGTTTCGGTTTTTATAACAGACAAAGGAAGAGCTTATTATAAAAAACAAGATTTAGAAATAAAAGCTCGTAACTAAGGTTTAAAAAAAAAAAGAAATGATAATTTAACGTTCTGCCTCTATTTCTTCTAAGGTTTTTGCTTTTGCTTCAAGAGGTTTTGTGAACAATACAAGCATGGGCAACATCATTAGAAATCCCCCAACTATAAAGTAGACGTGAAAATTAAAAGTACTTATTAGAAAACCACCAAGAATTGGACCGAAAACATAGCCTAGACGAGATACTGATGATAGTATTCCTGTGCAAGTTGCACGATTTTTTGTTGGGAACATTTCTGAAAAATAAACCATTATCCACGCTAATACAATAGGCATAAAAAAATATACGGTCCAAAAGAATAATGGTGTTGTAGACGCTGTAAATGGAAGCATCATAAAAGATATTACAGAGCCAATAGCCCCAAAAACGAGCGTTCCATTTCTACCAATTTTATCCATTAAGACACCCGATATGACTGCACCGGCCATGGTCATTAGACCAGCTATCGTCAAGATGTAACCATCAAATTGAGCTTTTTGTCCTATGAAAACAAATAATTGCTTTCCACCTGTTCCACCCATTTTAAAAGCCATATTCCAAATAACATAAACAGCTGAAAATAATGCAAGTAAAATTATGTCCTTACGTTCTAACGTTTTCAATTGTTTAATAAATTCATATGCAGCATGTTTTCTTTCCTCTTTACAACATTCCCAACGTTCTGGTTCTTTCATAAAATATAAAAGTATTAAACAAACAACCATAAGAATACCCATTATACCATATGCCCACTTCCAACTAAAAATTGATGCAATCCGGGGGGCAATTATTGCATATATTGGAATTAATCCAATCAGAAATGCTAAAGATCCATAAAGTCCGCGTTTTTTAGGAGGCGATTCTTCAGTTACTGGAATTTCCCAGACGTTACTAAGAGTGCCCATTATTACAATTCCGTAAAGAATCATAAAGAAATGAAAACCCATTGGACCTGCGGGTGTAAAAGGTATTAAAACAGCAGGAATGCCCATCACTAATATCAAAACTAATAAGCCCTTACGTCTACCATAAGCATCTGAAAGCCAGCTAATGAAAAAAACAAAGAAACCAATGATTCCATAAATACCTTGCCATAATTGGAAAAATCCCTGCGTTGTTTGGTCATTCACCAGAAAATATTCGAGGATGATATCATCAATAATAGCCGTTTCGACTAAGTTTAAATATTGGTCAAGCAAAGCAATTAATCCCATAAATATGACAATAAATGCAACATATTTATTTGATCTTTGACTAATAAATGGAGGAGTGACCTTTGTTTCTATTTTAAATGACATTTAAAAATCCCCAAACCTATCTTGAATTATGTCTTTATAATTTGTTAAATAAATTTAAGATTTTTGGGAGAAAATATTTTATAAAAAAAAGAAAAGTATAACATTCTTGATGAACGATGCTTAGCAATTTAGAACTTTTAGTAAACTTTTTTGGTATGGGCATCCTCTTTATCGTTGCATTAGGATTGATAAAAAGATTTAGAGGAGATAAAATCCCTAATGGCTCAATATTCATTGATAAAATTGAAGTTAATTCTAAAAATGAAATACCTGGAAATTTATGGTCGCGATTAGGAACTACATTACCTATAATAATAACGAAAGGACTTGAAATTCTAGTAATGATACTTTGTTTACTTAATTTGTGGTTTGTAATTTCCCAATATATCGCATTTAATTTACCTTATTGGATGAATTGGGTTGGAATAATTATTTTATGGGGAGTTATAGGATGGGATATCGCAAATTTTTATTATAATGTAAATGTTACGAGGTTATACAAGCCATTAAAAGAGAAATACGCATTAGCTACAGGAGGTCCATATAAGTATGTTAGACATCCAATGTATATTGGAGGAATACTAGAAATTTTAATGTTTTTTATCACTACTGGTGTTTGGATATCAGTCCTGTTACTAATAATCATGATAATAGCACTTCCTTTTCAAGCAAAAGGCGAGGAACGAGTATTAAAAAATAAGTTTGGCAAGGTTTATGAGGATTATATCTCTCAAACAGGAAGATTTTTTCCAAAAATTACAAAAAATATATAAAATGGATTTAAAATAATAATATAATTGATAAAAAAATCATTACTATCAATCATTATTATTATTGTGATTTTGATTTCCTGAATTTATATACGGGGGTTTTGGGAATTGTATTGCATTGAAACTAAAGATTTAACTATGAATTTCAAAAATAATCGCGTTTTAAATCGAATTAATTTAAAAGTGAGATCAAAAGGTTGTACAGGATATTTAGGACCTAATGGTTCTGGAAAAACCACAACTATGAAAATATTAACTAATTTATTAAGACCTAAAAATGGCCAAGCCTATCTTTATGGAATAAATGTTCAAAAGAATCCTAGGGAGGCTTTGAAACGAGTCGGTGCAATTATCGATGTCCCAATGTTATATCCGTTCTTTACCGCAAGACAAAATTTAGATTTTCTGGGCAAATTGAAAGGAATTAAGAAAAATCATCTCAAGGAAAGAATAAAAAATGTTTTGATTACTGTAGATCTATTAAAAAAAATTGATGTTAAAGTTGGTAAATATTCAACGGGAATGAAACAAAGATTAGCAATTGCTCAAGCATTACTAGGTGACCCAGATTTATTAATTTTAGATGAACCGACTTTTGGTTTAGATCCAAAAGGTATGGCCGATATTAGGGAGTTATTAGCTGAAATAAAAAAAGAAAGGCCAATTTTTTTATCATCCCATTTACTTCATGAAATAGGCGTATTATGTGATGATGTTATTCTGATAAATAATGGAAGAATCATAAAACAAGATTCTCTAAAGAATATTCAGAGTCTTTTTAAACCTGATAAAATTGAAATAGAACTTACAGAACAAATTTCCGATAAAAAAATCCAAGAAATAAATGAAATTGAATACATACAATCTGTAAAAAGTAAAGAATATATTTTATCTATCAATTTTCAAAAAGAAAAAATTAAACCTAACGAAATTCTTAAAAAATTAGTAAAATTAAATATTGAAATGAATTCATTCAATCCTGTACAAATGAATTTAGAATCATTTTATTTACAGGAAATGGAGGGGGGAAAAATTGAAAGAAAATAAAACTCCATCGAATCTAATACAATTTTTTTTTATAACAAGATATGAGATTCTTAAATTAAAAGAAAGAAAAAGGCTTTTATTGGGGGTCATAATTTCTATTTTTTTAGCTCTATTTACATGTATTATCGTACCACTAACATTATCTTATGTACTTCGTATAAATTTTTATTATGGATTAACTAATATTAATGGTTTTCATTATAGCAATTTGAGTTTTTTAGCAGTTATTTTAATTTTTTTTCCTGTTTTATTCTCAAGCGATTCTTTATCTTATGAATATGAAAAAAATACTGGATTATCACTCTTTATACAGCCTGTAAGAAAGGATATTTTGGCTTTGGGTAAAATGTTTGGGAGTTATTTATTAATAATTTTAATGATTATGATATATTACATCATTATAACAATATTTAGTCTTATCATATATCCATCATTTGAATCCATAATTTGTATTTACCCTTTATTTTTATCATTTATTCTCTCTCTTGCAATATCATTTACATATTTATCAATAACTTTTTTAGTTAACTCATTTTTTAATAAAACTATATTTACTGTTATCATTATACTAGTTGGAATATTTGTAATTTCACCGATGCTTACACCACTTAATGATTTATATTGGTTTCATTATTTAAATATACCATACACTTCAATTATATTAACTCTCGATTATTTTAAGCCCATCTACGGTTATCTTGCTGCTGGTTATCCAAATACTATATTAGTACTAATTTATTTGATGGGTTATGTAATTATCTCTATATTTCTAACATGTATTTGGGAAAATAGGAAAAATATATAGATATAAAAAATTAGTCAAAATGGATTTTTTTTTTAATGTTTAAAGTTCTTAATATAATTTAGTAAAATCTCGTTTCTTATTAATCACCGGAGCTTTATCAAGTTTCTAAATAATTATATTTTGTATCAAGCAATTCTTATTTTTATCCCATTTATTTCATATTTATTTTTTATTCTTTCAGAGATAGAAAATTAATATAAATAATTAATTTTACTATCAATCTATAAAATCAAAGAAGACTTCCAAAAACTTGATTCTGGAATAATTGATTTAATTAAACTTCGAATTTCTAGAAATAAAAGCAATTTAATTCAAATTTTCCTTTTTATTTATCTTTATCGTTTCAATAGATATTTTAATTACGAGATTTTTCACCAATGGCAATCTAGAAAGTAAATTTAAACCTATTTTAATACAAAAAAGCATTTAGAATATTTTAAAATATCAAATTAAATAAGTAGAATTTATCTAGGTAATTTACAAATAGTCTTTTCGATGGTGATTGGATGGATCTTTTTAAGGCTAAAAAGCATATCGAAGTAAATGGAAAAAAAATAGCATATTATGATATAAACAGATTAGATGAAATAGGATTAGGAAAAATTTCTAATTTACCAGTTTCAATTAAAATTTTATTGGAGAATTTACTAAGAAATTTTGATGATAATCTCGTTACTAAAGATCATATTGAAAATTTAGCCAAATGGGATTCAAATAAAATTCCAAATAAGGAGATTCCTTTTATTCCCTCACGAGTCATACTTCAAGATTTCACAGGCGTACCAGCGGTTGTTGATTTTGCTGCTTTAAGATCAGCAGTACAGAGAGCGGGGGGGAATCCAGTTAAGATTAACCCATTAATTCCTGCAGCATTAATAATTGACCATTCAGTTCAAGTTGATTATTTTGGAACTGCAAAATCTATAAATTTAAATGAAGAAAAAGAAGTTGAAAGAAATAAGGAGCGTTACACGCTCTTGAGGTGGGCACAGAAATCTTTCGACAATTTTAAAGTTGTTCCTCCAGGCAGGGGTATTGTTCATCAAATAAATTTGGAATATTTAGCTTCTGTCGTTCACTTACAAGATTTTGATGGAGAACTAGTTGCATTTCCGGATACAGTTGTTGGAACGGATTCTCATACAACTATGATAAATGGTTTAGGAGTTTTAGGGTGGGGAGTCGGTGGTATTGAAGCTGAAGCTGTCATGCTTGGTCAACCATATTACATGCTGATTCCAGAAGTAGTTGGTGTTAAATTAATTGGGAAATTACAAGAAGGAATAACAGCAACAGATCTTGTATTAACTATAACCCGAATGCTAAGAAAACATGGAGTTGTAGGAAAAATTGTTGAATTTTATGGTCCGGGGTTAAAAAATTTAAGTTTGCCCGATAGAGCAACTATTTCAAATATGTCTCCAGAGTATGGAGCTACAATGGGATTTTTTCCAGTTGATGACGAAACCTTAAAATATCTTTTAATGACTGGAAGGAAAAAAGAACTAGTCGAATTAATTAAAGCCTATACAATAAAGCAAGGATTGTTTTTATCTCAAAAAAATAATCCATTTTTTAACGAATATTTAGAGATAAATATTAGCGAAGTGGAACCGAGTCTGGCGGGACCAAAAAGGCCGCAAGATCTAATTAAATTAAGGGATATGAAAAAAAATTTTCAAAATTCTCTCGAAAAAGAGTATAATGCAAAAGAAATAAAAGAAAAGGGTACGATATCTCATGGATCAATTGTTATTGCAGCTATTACTTCATGTACAAATACTTCTAATCCATGGGTTTTAATAGGGGCGGGTCTACTAGCAAAAAATGCTGTGAAAAAGGGATTAAAGATCAAACCACACGTCAAGACAAGTATAGCTCCAGGATCTCGAGTAGTTACTGATTATCTAAAAGCAGCAGGATTATTGAATTATTTAGAAACCTTGGGTTTTCATATTGTTGGATATGGATGTACTACTTGTATAGGAAATAGTGGACCTTTACCAGAAAAAATTGCTGAAGAAATTAAAGAAAAAAATTTAGTAGTTGCTGGAGTTTTAAGTGGAAATAGAAATTTTGAAGGGAGAATAAATTTACTTGTTAAAGCTAATTATCTCGCTTCTCCTTTATTAGTTGTTGCCTACGCAATAGCTGGTACTATTGATATTGATTTGATGACTGAACCATTAGGTTTAGATTTATCAGGAATTCCTGTTTATTTAAAGGATATTTGGCCAAAAAATGAAGAAATTCAACAATTAATTATCAATGAGGTCTCTCAAGAGTTATTTATAAAAGAATACGCCAGCGTGTTTGAAGGAACAAAATTATGGCAAAATATAGATGTTCCTAAAGGTCAAATTTATAATTGGGACTCGAATTCAACCTACATTCAAGAACCACCATTCTTTAAGGACTTCCCATTAGACGTCCCAGATGTTAAAGATATAATTAGTGCACGAGTATTAGCTTTTTTAGGAGATTCAGTTACAACGGATCATATCTCACCTGCAGGCTCCATTAATCCTGATGGATCTGCGGGACAATATTTGATTTCAAAGGGTGTAAAGCAAGAAAATTTTAATTCGTTTGGTTCCCGCCGAGGAAATCATGAAATAATGATTCGAGGCACATTTGGAAATATTCGGATAAAAAATAAATTAATTCCAGGAAAAGAGGGAGGATGGACAAAATTTTTACCTGAAAATACAGTAATGAACATTTTTGAAGCTGCTATGAATTATCAAGCAAAGAATGTTCCTTTAATTATTATTGCTGGTAAAGAATATGGCACTGGAAGTTCTCGGGATTGGGCTGCAAAAGGTACTTTCTTATTAGGGATAAAAGCTGTCATTGCCGAGTCATATGAACGGATTCATAGAAGTAACCTAGTAGGGATGGGAGTATTACCTTTAGAGTTTAAAAAAGGAGAAGATCCAGTAAAATTAGGATTAAACGGGACTGAAGTCTTTGATATTAAAGGAATTAAAGACATGAAACCAGAAGGAGAGTTAGAGATAATAGCTAAAAATAAAGAAGGCAAAGAAATTAAATTTAATGTTATAATCAAATTATTTTCAAATATTGAAATAGAATATTATAAAAACGGAGGAATCTTGCATACCGTTTTGAGAAAAATATTGAAAAATAAATAATTTTAGAATTGAGATTTTTGATAATTAAATGAAAAAATTTTCTTTATTATCCCAGGTTCTTTGATATTATAGGTTGATGAAATAAATCTTAAACAATGATTCATTAGAAAGATAGCAAACTGATCTTTTGCATAATTATTGATGTGATCTAGGTTCTGTCCATGATATGAAAAGTCAATTTCTTCTTTTTTAATATCATAAATTAAGGTTACTTCAATTCCTGGAAAAAAATTTTTGCTTAAAGTCCATTTATCATGTAGAAGACCACCAATACCACCTACGAACGATGCAAGACTATTTAAATCTTCAATTTTTAAATGTTTAAAAGGTACCTTTCTCTGTTCTATAGACATAACTAAGAGATCGGATTTTGAATTTGGAAGTTTATATATTGTATTTATACCTTCCACTTGTTCCTCTAGATAATCAAAAGTTGATTCTAATAAACTAAGCAAATCCTCTGAAGGAACCCAAGTAACCCTTTCACCAGAAAACAAAAACCTAAGTTCCGCACCAGAAAAAGCTTCATCTTCATCATCTTCGTAATTATTATATAAAACATGGATATTAACACCGGGGAAATATTCCAAGGTTATTGCATAATCCTCATCAAAACCTAATGCTTCAAAATTTCCGTTTAATTTTTTTTCAACGATGTCTTTTATTGATTTCTTTGGATATTTCATAAAAAAATTAATGAATCCTTTTTCTATTGTTTTTAATTCACCTTCGTGTGGTGATTGTATGCCCATACGTCCATCAATTTCCCTGACTGTAAAATATTTTTTCTTCTTTATGGTCATTTATAAACACCAAAATAAATAACTATTTAATCAAATGTTAAAAATAATGATATATATTCTTAAGGAATTGAATTAAATGCAAAAAATTCCAAAAACAATGTCAAGTCAACACCCTGATAACGTTAATACGCCTTTTTTTGCCCAAAGCCCTATTTTAGATGGGGAACATGAGATAGAAGAAGCATTTTACGCGTTTACTCATCTTGATTGCGATGAACAAATGTGGGATTATGAAGGTAAAGAAGTAGACTCCTTCGTTGTCAAGAAATTATTAACAAAATATTCATCTTATTTACAAGAAAAACGTTTAGGAAGGGATATATTTCTTACTTTACGTGTTCCAAATCCTAATTTTGAAAAAGCAGAAGCTAAAGTCTTATTAGAAACATTGGAGAGCATTCCCCGTTCATTTGATGCTGCTAAATTAATTTATAAAGATGATATACCTCCTATATTCGAAATTATTCTTCCCATGACATCAACTGCTCGAAGTTTAGATAGAATCTATCATTATTACAAGGATTTTGTCGTGGGTAAACAAGATAAGCGTTTTATTGATGACGAGATTACAATTGCAGAATGGATTGGTGAGTTTAAACCTAAAAAGATAAATGTTATTCCACTATTTGAAGATAAAATGAACATGTTGAATGCTGCGGATATAACAAGAGAATTTATTAAAGATAAAGATATTTCATATCAGAGAGTATTTCTTGCAAGATCAGATCCTGCTCAGAATTATGGATTAGTAAGTGCAGTATTAATAAATAAAATTGCACTTCAAAGATTATACATTTTATCCAAAGAAATGGCAATCAATATATACCCGATAATTGGTGTGGGTTCAGCACCCTTTCGAGGAAATTTGAAACCTGATACTTGTGAACGCGTGATGTACGAATACCCATACGTTACAACTTATACTATTCAATCTTCGTTCAAATATGATTATCCGTTCGATGAAGTGAGAAAAGCGATTAAATTAATAAATAAAAAAAATATCCTTTCACCTCGAGAAATTGATGAAGCTTTATGCTTAGAAATAATTGAGAATTATTCGAGGGATTATCAGAAGCATGTTATTGATTTGACTGCAATAATAAATGAAATTGCTAAATTTATCCCCAGTAGAAGAGCTAGAAAATTGCACATAGGTCTATTTGGATATTCTCGCTCATTAGAACAAGATCCAATCCAATATTTACCAAGAGCAATATCCTTCACAGCAGGATTATATTCTTTAGGTTTACCCCCGGAATTAATAGGTTTAACCGCCTTAACAGAAGATGATATGACAATTATTAAAAAATATTATATTAATTTAGAACAAGATCTCAAGGATGCTTTTCAATATTATAATCCTGATTCTCCATTTATTCCAGAAGATCTAAAACTAGCTTTAAAGGACTTTCCTTTAGATTATGAAATTAACAAAGAGCATCAAAAAATTACATCTGAAATCGCAGAACATATCAGGAAAAAGACTAATATCGATTTAAGCCAATTAGTATTACGAGCAGCGAATACTCGGAGATTTTTAGGATAATTTTTTTGTCTTTTTTAATTCATAATCTCAAAAACTTATGAATACCGAAAATTTTTATGGATTTAACTTCTTTTTTTATTAATTTATTACCAAATAAAAAAGTAAATCTGTGGATAATTTGCCTCAAGAAGATGATTTCAATGATATTGGGATGTCTGAATATCCAAAAATAAATTTAAATCCACTATGGATAGCCGTTTTTACTGATATTTTAGGATTTAGCATATTACTTCCAATTTTACCTGCGATTTTAACAAATTTCAATACCAATGCCTTAGTAATAGGCTTTCTTCTTTCAATAAACGCGATATTTACTGTGATTTTTGCGCCGATATTGGGAAAATTAAGTGATAAATACGGAAGAAGACCTTTGCTTTTAATTTCTCAAGCGGGAACTTGTGTTGGATTCATTATATTAGCCTTTTCAACTAATATTTGGATAATTTTCATTAGTCGTATAATAGATGGGGTCTTTGGAGGCAATTTTCCAATTGCTAAAGCAATAATTGGTGATGCTGTTCCCCCAAAGAAAAGGTCGATACAAATGACAAATATTGGAGTTTGTCATACTTTAGCATCCCTAGCAGGACCTGCTATTGGAGGTTTATTATCAATTTGGGGATTATTTGCACCAGGTATTTTTGCAGCAAGTTTATCAGGTTTAACTATGATTATGACAATATTCTATATTCCAGAAACTTGGACAAAAGAAAAACGTTTAAAATTAAAAAAGGAAAGAATTCAACAAAATGTGCATGTAAAATTTTCAATAAGAAAAAATAATGAAGCTTTCTATTTGTTAATTCAATTTGGTTTTCACACTTTATCTTTCTTTTTATATATTTCTTCAATATCCTTATTTGCAGCTGTTGTATTTGGATTTAATGCACAACAAATTGGAATTTATCTGATGATTTCGGGAATTTTTCGAGTCGTAATTCGGTTTACAATATTTAAACCCATATTAAAGAAACTAGGTGAAATTAATACGTTAAAAGTTGGACTTTTAAGCTTCGTAATTACGTTTATTCTTCTTGGATTTTCTAGAGATCCTGTTTCTTTCATGATAATATTAATTTTAGTTAGTTTTGCTGCTTCATTAACACGAGGACCATTCAATAGTTTAATTTCACAATCGGTATCTCCAAAAGAACAAGGTATAGTCAATGGATACGCTTCAAGTCTCGATAGTTTTGGACAAATCCTAGGTCCATTACTCGGCGGATTAATTTTATATATTTTTCATCCTAGTATGATAGGATTTACTGCAGGAATCTTTTCGCTGATAGCATTTGTTATGATCTTTAATGCTGGTATTTATATAACCATCATAAAATCAAGAGATAGAAAAGCTAAAGAAACATAAAACTATTTTTTTAATTAATTAATTTTTCTAATGGGTAGCATTATTTTTTTTGATAATCTTTTTAAGAACTAAATTTTTTGGGTTATTAAAAAAAATGTGATTATTATGACTGAAATAATTGATCATCATCCAATGTGGAAAGAATTAGGTTTAGATTTGGAAAAACACGACCAACTCTTGGCAGTTTTACCCAGTATTTTTGTTGATATTTATCACAATACACAAAAAAATCGACCAGAATCCATGGGATTTTTTGATTTTGTTGTGGGTGATATTCATGGCATAAGAGTGACTGAATTAGTTAAGGCTAAAAAAGAAGGACAAAAAGTAATTGGTACTTTCTGTTTATATGTACCCGATGAAATTATCGTTGCATTAAATGGAATTTCCGTTGGATTATGTGGAGGTACAAATTTTTCAAACTATGCAGTTGAAGGAATTGTCCCACCAAATACGTGTCCTTTAATAAAATCGGCCTTAGGATTTGGAATTGGAAATATTTGTCCTTATTACTCATCGGTGGATTTATTAATAGGAGAAACGACTTGTGACGGAAAAAAGAAAGCATGGGAGATCCAAGGACAATATAAAGATGTATATGTTGTAGAAACTCCACAATGTAAGGACCGAATTCAAGCGAAACTCCATTTTATTGAAGAACTCAAATCTTTAATAAAAAAATTAGAAGAAGTAACTAGCAATAAAATAACTGTTGAAAACTTGAAGACAGCAATGGAAAAAATACAAAAGAAAAGAAATCAAATAGCAAGAGTATATTCTACTAGAAAAAATAACCCACCTCCAATCTCAGGAAAAGATGCTTTATTAATATCCCAAATTGCATTCTATGATGATCCGGATAGACAAATTCAAATGGTTGGGAAGCTTGCAGATGAAGTAGAACAACGAGCAAAAGATGGAATAGGGGTTGTGGAAAAAGGAGCAAAAAGAATTATTGTTTCCGGAACTCCGATGGCTATTCCAAATTGGAAATTACACCATATTATTGAAACTAGTGGCGCAGTAGTTGTCGCTGAAGAAACTTGCACGGGAACACGATATTTTGAATCAAAATTAGATATTTCAGGTAATAATATTGACCAATTAATAGAAAGACTTGCTGATAGATACTTAGGAATTAATTGTGCTTGTTTCACACCCAATGAAGGACGAGCAGAAGATATAAAGAGATTGGTAAAGGAATATAACGCGGATGGAGTAATTTTATATTCACTTCAATTCTGTCAACCTTATATTATGGAAGCAATAGGTTTAGAAAAACAATTAAAAGATGCAGGAATTCCAGCTATTGCAATCGAAACTGATTATTCCAGTGAAGATGCAGAACAAATAACCACCCGTGTTCAAGCATTTATAGAAATGCTAAATAAATAACTCTTTTATTCTTTTTTTGATATAATAATTTGTAATTCTTAACTACCTTTGGGAAAATTAAAAAAAGGTTTGAATGAAAATTATTAACCCACGAAGATGAATCTTGGAGAATAGGCGATCACGTTTGGTAAGGCAGCGTATAAAATCCATGCCAAGAACAATGCCATAAAAAGCGCAGCAGCAATTACATTTCGGTTGCTTTTCCTATATATTAACCCCATCACAATATTTAAACCAATAAATAGCCCAATCATTAATACAGGGAGGATTAATATTAAGGGTAGATTAATTCCAAATACCGCCAACGCAATGATATTAAATCCCGAAAATGCCATAAGAAAAAGCATTGTTATACTCAACCCTAATCCTTCAATTATTCCCGATATAACGCCTGCATAGATGTTTTCTTTGATGAATCTATGTTGTTTATGGAACTTATTCTGGATCATACCCTTAGCAAATATTTCAAAGATTAGAAAGCCCACAAAGAGAAAAAGTACCATTTCAATGTATCCAAATATCCTATAAATGAAAATATCAAAGTAAACTGCAGAAAAACCAACATTCATAATGATACTTATTATCCCAAACAACAACGCTACATATGTGACACTTTTTGCATTTGCCTTCACATCAGTTGTGAGTCCATAGTCACTCAGTTCCATCTTCTTATTTATCGTCTTTTTCTCATAATAAATCAATGCGATTATCACTGGTATCATAAGCAAACCTTGTACGAGGAATGGAAGCGTGATCAAGTTCGACATAAGAAAATCGGTTGGAATTAATGTAGCTAAATTTGCTCCTAAAATGATTAAAGGCGTAAGGAACGAGATACCAATGAATGCACCTCCGTATAACAAGAATAATTTCTTCTTGTCTTCCTTTTTAAATTCTTGGGCATTTGTTGGCGGTTTCATGGAGGGTTTTAGCCAATTTCCTAAATAAATACTTGCTGGAATGATCAAAATTACAACACCAACAACCACAAACCACGGTGCGAGTCCCCTGTAATCTTCAAACACGGTAGCAATATTTAAAGAGCCTGGATATCCAGAAACACTTGCCATTTTCATCGCACTTTCAAACCAATTGATGGTTTCAATGCACGTTTCCGATCGTTGACACTCCATAAGATGATCGATATTTTGTAGGACTACAAGTCTCCTTGCAGATCCATTAAATCCTCCATATGTAATGCTCGGGACGATTTGATTATAATTAGTTATACTATAAACATCCCAAAAGGTAGTATTTGCGGAACCAAAAACAACTTCTCTAGCGGATGCAACGCTAAATGCTTCATCTAGAGTTCCAATGATGTTCAAATAATTTTGTGATTTGTTTAATCGCCCAGTATAATTTACTTGTTCAATAATTTGATTTAAATTCATTGGGATGGACGGATATACTATGGGGCTCCCGAATGCATTTAGGATCGCTGTTGAAAATAAATTTTGACCGTCTAGATTTGGCCCCCCGATCCCTACTGTAGCATTAATCCACTTAAGTCCCCTTTCTTGATCCAAGATGGACACGAGAGTAACTGCCATGGATCCCATGGAATGCCCGACTAAACCGATTCTATTTACATCAATTCTCAAAGATGCATTATAATCTCGTAAATATTTTACTGCGGATATTGTTTCATTTTCCCATGCAATACCAAAAGTCGATCCTGAACCACCGTGTCCCCGAGATGATATGGTCAAGCACACGAACCCTCGTTTTGTTAATTCATATGCAACGCCCCTAAAGAACACGTTGGAACATGCAAATCCATGCACTAAAACCACTGCTGGTCGCGATGTATAAACATCATATTGCGTCTTAGGTTGAAATAAAATGCAATCGATGTCCACGGTTTCTCCATATATTGGATAATCCGGATCAGTTCTGATCGTGAAATGAGTTTCTGTAGATGGTGCTAATATCACGTTGAAAATCAAGCTCATTATTAAGCCAACGCTAATAATTGCTAAACTCGCAATTAATAGCACTTTCTTGATTACTTGCACGTTTAATTTCATGAAATCCCTCAAGAAATTTAATAATTAGTTATGTGTTTTCATTTGAATTTAAGAGTTTTGAGCAATGTAGAAAATGCGATATTTCAGAAAAGCATAAAAAATGAGATAATTATTAGATTCAGAAGGGAATTTGAATCATTTTCCATTTCTTAGTTTTTCATCTAAAAAATTGCAGAATGCCCTCGCCTTCAAGTATGTAGTTTAAACATTCTATAATTCATATTTTATTTTACGGGAGATTATAAATTTTCTCGATCTCTTTTTTGATATAAAATATTTTTATTTTTTACTTGAATTTTGTAACGTTTTTGCTTTTTCTATGTATTCAAGTGATTGATGTCGAAAATATGTGTTGTAAAGATTAGCGTAAATACCACATTTTTCCATTAATTCTGAGTGTGAACCTGTTTCAACAATCTTCCCGTGGTCTAATACGATAATTCGATCAACATGTTGCACCGTCCAAAGTCTGTGAGCAATAATAATGGAAGTTCGTTGTTGGATCACCTCATCAAGGGCATCTTGGATGCGTATTTCTGTAAATGGATCAACAGATGCAGTTGCTTCATCTAAAATGAAAATTTTAGGATCCTCCAAAAGGATGCGAGCTAAAGCGACTAATTGTCTCTGACCCATTGAAAGAAGAGAGCCACGTTCACCTATATTTGTTTCAACTCCCTCGGACAAATCATCTACCCAATCAGAACCACCAGCTTTGTTTAATGCCCAAGAGATTTCCTCATCAGTAGCATCTATCTTTCCATATCTTACATTGTTCTTGACAGTGTCATTAAACAAGAAAGGAACCTGAGGGATATATCCAATGATCTTCCTATAGAATTTTAAATCAAAATTCCTTATAGAGATACCATCTAATATAATATCACCATCTTGAAATTCATAAAACCTTGCAATTAATTTTGCAATAGTTGTTTTGCCTGCCCCTGTTGCTCCAACGATTGCTAATGATTCTCCTGCTTTGATTTTTAAGGAAAAGTTATCAAGAACTTTATTATTCTTCTCATACTCGAAAGAAACGTTTTTAAATTCAATTTGACCCTTGAAATTTTCTAATTTCTGGTTACCTGTTTGGATTACATTTGGGGAAGTATCGATAAGGGAAAAAATTCTCTCAGCAGCACTCATTCCAGCTTGGAATTGGGGCCAAAATGCAGCAATTGTAAACAGAGGAAAAAACAAGTACCAAAGGCTTTGTATAAATAAATATAACTCCCCAGCATTTATTTGTCCATTAAAAATGGAAATTCCCCCAAACAAAATTATTAAAGCTAAAACAATTCCTTGAATTATATTCAAAGTTGGAAAGATAAGATTTAAAATCATACCTCTTCTATAATTTACTTTATATGCTTGTTCGTTAACCTCATTAAATTTTTTATACAGTTTTTCCTCTTGACGAAAAGTCTTCGCTATTTGAATCCCTGCAAGTGATTCTTGAATGATTGTATTAACGTTAGCTAAGCTTCTTTGCCCAAGTAAAGTTGCTCTTCGTGCGACTTTACGATAAGTCAGTGCAATTATGAAGAAAATTGGCATAATGGAAAAGAAAAGTAACATCATAATTAGATTTATTGTAACCATATAACCGAGCAAAAATATTACTATCAAGAGAGAAGACAAAAACTGCATGAACAGATAAATTGTATCACCAAAATCTCTACTGTCAGTATTGACACGACTTACTATTTTTCCTGTTGGATTTTGGTCAAAAAAAGATAGATCTCGATCAAGAACCGCCTTATCTGCATTTCGTCGAAGATCTAAAATAACACTCCCAACAGCCTTAGCATTATATATTAAACGAAAGTAATTGAACACGAATGCCAGCACGTTAAGAATTAATGTGATTATTATAATAAGAATTAGATAAAATGGATCCCGAGTTGTCTCCAAGTTTCCAATAATAATACTTGATAATATGGGTATGAATGAATTGGAAAGAGATGATAAGGAAAGAAAAATTATTACTATCGTCATTTGCTTTAGATAAGGACGAAAATATTTCAAAATTCTCTTGAATAATTGTCGATCATTATAAACTCTATCATATTCCTCCGCATCTAAACCAAAGAAAGCCATTATTAATTACACCTTAACATAATTTTTCTTCTTCTACTTCAAATTTTTTGACAAAAATTTTCTTATATTCTTCTGAAGTTTTTAATAGCTCAGCGTGGCTTCCACAACTAACGATCTCTCCTCTTTTTAAAACAATAATTAAGTCAGCCCAACGAATTTGAGACAACCTATGCGTTATTAAGAAAGTTGTTCTATTTCGACGGATGGAATTGATAGCTCGTTGAATTTTATCTTCTGTATCACTATCGATAGCAGCAGTAGCATCATCAAGAATTAATATGGGTGCATCCACCAAAAAAGAACGTGCGATAGCGATCCTTTGTTTTTCACCACCACTTAATTGAACACCTCGCTCTCCTGCTTGTGATTCGTAACCTTTAGGTAATCTAGTGATAAATTCATGTGCTTGAGCTTGTTTTGCGACAGATATAACTTCGTTTAAATTCCGTTCCTTTCCAAACGTAATATTCTCGAGAATGGAAGTTGAAAATAAAAATATATCTTGCTCTATAAATGATATTTGACCACGCAATGACTCCAGAGCGTATTCTCTAACATCAATATCATCTACTAGTATTCTTCCACTAGTTACATCATAAAGACGTGTGATAAGTTTTGTCAACGTGCTTTTTCCAGAACCTGTAGTTCCAACTATCGCAATTGTCTGCCCGGGTTTTACTTCAAAGGATATTTTTTTCAATACCGCCTTTTGAGTATTTGGATAAATAAAGGAGACATCTTCAAATTTCACGTTTCCTAGTATTTGTTTCTTGATCCCTTCAGCATTATGGCTTATTTCGGTTTCTTTGTTTATAATTTCAAGCAATCGATCTGCTCCAGCTATTGCTAAGCGCACCATAGTAAAAACAAAGGTTGAAATAAAGGTAGGAAAACGCAATTGAGTTAATAATCCAATGTATGTTATTATTTGACCAATATTTAATAATCCAAAAATATTTAAAAAAATACTTTGAGAAAGACCAATGGTTATTGCTATTGCTAGTAAAAGAATTGGTAAATATTTAGCTTCAATATATCCTTCTTTTACATAAGTATCTTTATAATCTTTTACATGCTTGATATATTTCTCTAATTCATAATTTTCAGTAGTTGTCGATTTCACAACTTCGATTGCCGCTAATGATTCATTGAGTACTGCATTCATTTTCCCAAAATCCATCTGCAACCTTTCTGTTACTGGACCAAGACGATTACTATAGGATCTCAAAGAAATCAGAAATGCAATAATAAAAAACATAGGAGTTATGATTAACAATAACTGTGGTGGAAAATAAATTATTATATAAATCAACGGAACTATCAAGGAAGTAAAGGCATCAATAATGAGCGAGAGCGCAGGGCTAATTAAATAATTCAGCATTCTTACGTCATTTGTTGCTCGGGCCATTAGTTCACCAATTTTTTGCAAATCATGAAACGATTGACTCTTTCCTAATAAGCTTGCATAAAATTCTTTTCTAACATCTCGCTCCATTTTTTGAGCAAGATATTCCCTCAAGAAACTTGAAAATAATGTCAATAAAGGGGCAGAAACAGCTAAAATAAGAATTATTAGTGTATAGAAACCTAACGTGGCAAAATTGCCAGCTAAAAAGTCATTAATTGCAAGTCCAACATTAATAAGAACACTTGAAGAAAGTATGGATGAAGTTATGATGCAAAGTACGATGATGAAGAAAATAAATTTATTTATTCCTTTTAATATATGAGCTATTATCCATCTTATTGCTCCTTTTTTCCTCGGTTTATAAAATTCATCCTTTTCTGGAGAAAATTCTTGTTGATTCACGCTCAAAGTCACACAAATTAATTTATACAGAGAATAATTGTCAAGAGAAATAGAAAATTTAACTATAAAAAATTAAAGCTTTTTAATTATGTTCATCCTATTTCTTAAGTAGTAAACCTGCCATTATCTTTTTCTTTTGCAATTTTGTTAATTTTATCCGTCAACCAACCTATTTTAATTTTATCTGTACCAAAGAATTCAGGAGCATGAGGTTTTAAATCTAAAAGAGGTGTTCCTTCAATCACGTCAAGATCTCGCACGTAAAGTATGTTCTCTTCGATCTTGATGAGCCTTACTATCGAAATCCCAATAGGATTGGGACGGGAGGGTGCTCTCGTGGCAAATAATCCCCTATCTTGATCATCTAAAAATGGTTTGACAAGTAATGAATATGGACGTGCCAAATGAAAATGATATATTAATATGATATGGGAAAATCCATCAAGATCTTTAAGTCCCTCAACATAATCTGGAAAAATTTCTACCATACCTTTAGTTCCTCTAGAAGCAATTGGTTGAATAGGAGTATTTTTAGGTTCTTTAAAAGGCGAGTGAATTATTCCAATAGCTTGATAAATAATATTCTTCATTCAAAATTCCTTTAATTATTTATTATCTATTTTCAATTATCAAATAATTAGTAAAAAAATATTCTTTAATTATTTAAAAAACATAAAATTTGAATACATGTTAGAATATTTATTGAGGTCTATCACTTTTAAAGAAAAAATAATCCATAATCTCAATAATAAACTAATTAAAAAATATATTAAGGAATTTAATGAGATTCAACTTTAAATATCATTTTTAATTCGTTATATTCTATAAAATTCTCATTAAATGAGTAAAATTGGATATTTTAAAAGAAATTTTAATTGAAAAATTGAAATATAACAAAATAGGGAATTTTTATAAGTTGTATTTTTGTAATGAATTTAAAAAAGTTCAATTAGTGGGAAGTTAATGTCGAAACAAAGAAAATTAGGAACTATTATATTATTGGCGGGATTAATTTGTGCTTTTGTATATGGGGTAATGCTAATTATCTCGTATTTGGTAATCTATATAATTCCTGAAATTATTCAAGCAATAAGAATTTTATATATATCCATGTTGATTTTAGCAATTATAGTTCTTTCAAGTGTAAGATTAGATAAACCAAAAGAAGAAATCATTGATAAAAAATCTCGAAAATATATGAAATTTTTTTTAATTACTTTAACTTTTCTCATTGTTCTTGGTGTAGCATGGATTTTTGTTCCAAATTTACCTTTATCTAATGAAGTTCAAACTGCTATAACTGCTTTTTTCCTGATATTTTTTGCTTTATTTATGATGATCTCATTACCTCATGTAGCAGATAAACTAGTTTCAGATCAAAAAGGGGGAAAATTTATTTTACTCGGTTTGCACATTCATGAAAACTTTATGGGAATGATTTTTATGGTAAATGGAATTATTTTCATTTTATTTGCTTATAATTTGTTCGATACAGTTGCAGGAATTATGTTTCTTAGTGTTGGTGCTTTTCTTGTCGGTAGAGATGCTGAAGATGTAAGGAATTTTCAAATCATAGTACGAGCACAAAGGGATGAATGATGCAAACTTTATTAGATTTTCTTTGGATAATCCCAATAGGCTTCTTTTACATTTTACCGGCATATTTTGCCAACGGTGGAGCAGTTTTAATGGGTAAATATATTAAAGGAAGACCTATTGATTTAGGAAAGAATTTTTTTGATGATCAACGAATTCTCGGTGATGGAAAAACATGGCAAGGTTTACTTGGAGGAACATTAATAGGAACATTTGGTGGATTTGTGATGTGGTTGATAGTCTTGGGAGCTGTAGCTGCTGCCAAATTTGAATATAATTTTGGTTTTGCTGACCCAATTTGTCATCCTATTTTATATGATATGACTATTTTAAGAGGATTTTTATTAGCATTTGGTGCATTAATGGGAGATATGATAGGATCTTTTATAAAAAGGCGGTTTAAAAGAGAGCGAGGTGCAAAATTCCCAATTTTAGATCAACTTGATTTCATTTTAGGAGCTGTTTTATTTTCTCTTATTGAATTTTGGGTAATTAATTTTTTAATAGTTTGGCCAATTCTTCTATTCGTTATAATTGTTACTCCAGTCTTACATGTTGTAGCTAATAGAAGTGCATTTAAACTAGGATTAAAAAATGAACCTTGGTAATTAGTCTTTAATCTTAATATAACCAATTTTTTGTTTTGCCTTGAATAATTTTCTCCGCTGTCATTAATGCATGAATGTCTCCGGATTTCGTTAGGAACATTGCTGTCTTTAATTCAAGAATTAATTGTTCCATTTGCTGTTTTAAGCTATCTAAATCATTATAAAATGCATGTTTCAGAAATGGATGAGCCATACCAGCTATTAATGCACCACAATTAATAGCCTTTGCTATATCTAATCCATTTCTTATTCCACCAGAAGATATAACGTCAAAGCCCATTTCTGAGGCCCATATTGTTGAAACTACTGTTGGAATCCCCCAATCCCAAAAAGTACTTGAGAGACGTTCTAAAGCAGGGTATTTTTCATTTCGATAATGCTCCACAGCTGCCCAACTCGTTCCTCCGGCACCTGAAATATCGATATTTTTTACTCCTATCGACTTTAGCAATCTTAAATCCTCTTTGCAAAAACCACAACCAGTTTCTTTTATGATTATAGGAACAGAAATCTTATTTTTTAATTCCTCAATTCTTTTTAGAATACCTTTAAAGTTTTTATCTCCTTCTTTTTGAAGAGATTCTTGTAAAGGATTAAGATGTATGGCAATTGCATTTGCTTCAATCATTTCAATGCATGTATTAACTTCCTCGATTCCATAACCCTTAACTAATTGTGCGCCACCAATATTCCCTATTAAAAATATGTCTTTTGAGACATTTCGTGCAATTTTATATGAATCGACTACTTTTTTATTTTCGATTCCTGCTCTTTGGCTTCCAATTCCCATTGGGACATTAAATTCTAATGCAAGCTTAGCAAGTACCTCATTAATTTCTTTAGAATTTTCATTTCCTCCTGTCATGGCTTCAATTAAAATCGGAGCATTGAATTTTCTTTTAAGAAAAGTAATTTTAGTATCAATTGAACTAAGATTAAGCTCGGGTAAAGCATGATGTATTAACTCAATATCTTCAAAACCAGTAGTTTTCTCATTGAATTCTATTTTTTTATCCAATGAAATTTTTATATGATCTAGTTTCCGAGATTCTGTTTCCCTAGATAATTTAATCACAACCAAAAATTGAATTTTGAACTATTTATATATTAGAATTTTGAATTAATTATTCTTTTTTTCCACGTCCTAATCTTTCATGAGAACTAGCTAAATGACCCGCAGATAAAGCTGCACAAAGACTGATTTCTCCTGCAAGAGCCGTTGCTGTAATAATTTCTCCAAATTTCTTACTTTTAGTCCCTGGTGGTTTATCTTTATAGAAACCAGCACAATCCATTATTTGTAGAGCTTCATTTTGAGTTGGAAGGTTTGTTCCACCTCCGATTGTACCTATTTCAAGACTTGGTAGCATTAACGAAAAATAAAGATCTTTATTTTCAAGAATTTCGGCTGAAACTATACCCATTGAGCCTTCCACAACTTGTGCAGGATCTTGCCCAGTAGCAATAAATAAAGCAGCAAGTATGTTTGCAACATGCGCGTTTAAACCATAAGCTGCTGCTTGACCGGTTCCCAAGTATAATTTTCGATAAACTACTTCAACCATACCTTCGGGTGTTGTTTTTAGAACGTTTTCTATATAATTTCTTTTCATTACAACTTCAGCTTGTACAGTTTTTCCTCTTCCAAGAATATAATTTAAAGCACTTGGTTTTTTATCCACACACATATTCCCACTGGTTGCAACCAGTTCGCATTTAATTGGGGCATTTTGAGATATAAATTGACAAGCTTTTTCAGAACCCGTTGTTATCATATTCATTCCCATTGCATCTGCTGGAAAAACTAGAAATCGGAAAAAAATTGTTCTTCCAATAATCCAAGTTTGCATTTCTTCTAATGATGCAAATGGATCTACTTCTAAAAATACTTTTTTAATAGTTTTAAAATTATCTTCGACCCATTTTTTTAATTTTAAGGCATTTTCAACATATGGTGTTTCCAATATTTTCATTGCTGGTGCTCTTGTCATAAGATTTTTAATTATTCTAACGTTTGCGCCACCACTTTTTGTAATTATATTGCATCCTCTACTGACTGAAGCAACGAGTGCACCTTCAGTAGTTGCTAAGGGAATTAAATATTCTCCATCTGCAATCTCTCCATTAACTTTCAAGGGACCAGCAATGCCAATTGGAAGTGATGCACAACCTATTGGATTTTCAATATTTCTCGATGCAGTTAAAGACATATCCATACTATATGATCCAATATTTTGCAGCTTCAAATTTTTAATTTTTTCAATATACTTTCTACGAATCCTCGTAGCTGCATTTATATCTCCATTTATTTCATTTTCCACTTGATGTAATTTTAGAGTTCCATTTTCAAGTTTTTTTATGATAGCTTCTTCATTCAAGAAGATTTCCCCCATTATCCCTTTTTTATCATATCTTTTGCAAAATATCTAGTCAATAATGATACATAGCGGTTTCCACCAATTCCTTCTGAATTTATCATACGTTGATTAAAAGGCGTTGTATGTTCTATGTATTCCCCGATATTGTCAGTTACTTTGAAAATGGAGCATCCACCAGCAGCTCCTGATCCATACCATCCAGTTAAGATAAAATCACCAGTTTCTAATTTCAAGATTGGATTTTTTGGATCTTCAAAACCAACTTTCAATGCTATTTCTTCACCTAAATCAAATTTATGGTAAGGTTCATTTACTATAGCTGCTAAACCAAACATCGTGGCTGCAGAATAAGTATTTCCGATTTTTATGACGGGTTTGCCAATGATGCATGGTTTTAATCCTTTTTTAAATCTTGTAGCATCATCTAAACCAAATCTTATAATTTCTTTTTTCATAAAATTATAATTAGGTTGATGAAAAGTAGCAGCTTTAATCTGATCGATGGACATGTTAAGTTTTTTTAAGGTTTTTTCAATAGCTGCACCTTGAAACGCAAAATAGGAAGGATTACCAGTTAATGCATAACCGTGAAAAGGATAAATTTGATTTTTACGACGGGCAAAATCAGGATGATCCCCAACATGAAAATCCATACCCGTATATTCTAAAATTACATTGTATTTTGAAATTACAATACAAACTCCACCCGCTCCAGTATCAAGATCTAAAGGATCTCCTGGAGAGCCTTGAGAAACATCCGATCCAACGATAAGTGCAGACTCTATTTCACCTGTTTTTATTAATGCTATTGCATTTTTAATTTGCATCCCAGCTGCAATACAAGCAAATTCTGCATCATAACAAATTATATTGTTTTTGCAACCTAAAAAACTTTGAACAGTAGTTGCTGTTGGTTTTACGGAATAGGGTTTTGATTCTGAACCTACAACAATCATCCCAATAGTGTCAATAAATTCTTTAGGTAGCCTTGAAAGCGCATCAAGTGAAGCATCTACAGCAAAAGTACCGGTATCTTGATCCCAAGACGGTACAGACACTTCTTCTACACCCAATCCCTTTTTTATATAATTCGGATCAATATGAAATTGTCTAGCCATCTCCTCAGCTGTTGTACGGTAACGAGGCAAGCTGATACCAATTGAGGAAATCCCAGGTTTTTCACTTTCAATTAATTTTGGTAAAAAAGGCGTTTGCATCTTTTTACTTTTCGGAATAGGGCGGAATTTAATTCCATAATAGAGTGCACCTTCAGGATTGAATTCAAGAATTCGAGCAGTTGGTTCTACAGGTTGAGAAATCCATTCGTTAACTTTAAAGGGACTTTTATTTGGAATTTCAAAATCCGTAAACTCTGTCGGTACTTTAACTTTGGTACCTTCAACATTCATTTCAACAATTCCAACTGCTTTATTACCAATCCATTTTTCTTCGTCTGGGGTTTCTCTATTAATTGAAATTGAATCAATTATACCATCTTGTATTAAAGATACTTTTGAAATAATTCCACCTCTCCCACATATAGGACAAAAATTGTGGATTTTAGAACTAAAAAAAATACGCCCGCATTCGGAATGTTTGAACCCAACTAATCTATGCCGTATCTCCAATGTTCGGATATAATATGGAAGACCATATCTATGATGTGTCATCTTTCTACCTCCAATATATGAACCATTTGTTTCATTCCAGATGCAGATTGTTCTTGAAGAAGTCCAATGCTAGGTTCAGGTTTGACTTGATTTTTAGCAGTCCCATTCAATTGTTTAGAAAGATTAATAAGCCTATACAACCCAGAAACTCCAGGTATATTTCCAATCTCATATGTACTTCCATTTGGATTTATAATAAACTCCTTACCAAAATCATTTTTATATTTGATATGTGATTCTGAATAATTTGGTTCTAAGCTATTAATATGTTCAGATATCTTCTTGATTGCAGGATATTTTATTAATCCTAATCCCTCCAAAGCAATTGGACCAACGATTGTAACTTTAGTATCAACACTTACAACATCTATGTTTTTTGGAGATATTTTTGCAGATTGATAAGCCTTTCTTACAGCTTTTTCTAATCCAGGGTAGGATAAGGGATTATCTTGAGTCCAAAATTCTGATGGACTAGTCATGCTAGCAGAACTTGTGATAAAAACAGGATTCTGAACATATTCGAATGCTTTCTCAGGTGAACATAGAATTAGTGCTGCCGCGCCATCGTAAGTAGTTAGAGCATAATCGTTATTTGTTAAAGGATCATAAGATAATCTTCGTAATTTCTTAGATTTTAGGCTTAGAAAATCCTTTAATGACTTACCCTTCTTATTGGATGCATTATATTTATCATTAATTGCTATAGCCATCAAATCTTCATGACTCGTCATTGATTCGTAAAGATATTTTGATGCTATTGTTGCATATACATTTTGCCAACTCCAATTCCATAATCGAAGATTGGGATCAATGCTTTTATTGGAAATATCTCCAACATGTTGTTCATCAGATCTCTTGTCACATCCTGCTAAAATTACAAAATCAACTTCACCGGCCTTTAATTCAGTAATGCAGTGGTGTAAAGCTTCGCTACCCTTAGAAAAGGCATGTATATCTATATTGATACCAAAATTTGATGCGAAAATAGTTTCCCAACTATGTTGACCTTCCCTACCGATTACGTTAGAGGCTGTTGCACTAGAAAGAAATATTCCATCAAAATCTTTTCTAGATAATCGAATTCTAGAATTACTTTCAAATGAGTTAACTGCACCCATAGCAGCAGTCGCTGCAATTTCTTCAAATGATTGCAAATATCTTTCGTGAGGTTTCAAAGTAAACGTACTAACAATTGCTGCTGCAGCTTTTGAAGTTATATCAACCAAGTCATTAATCACCTATACAGAACGAAATTGAACATAATCTATTAATTCGTTAAAAAATTTAAGGGGATTTCCAGTTATTTCAATACTTGATAACATTTCTTTAGCTTTTTGACAAAATTGATTCGCTTTTGAACGTGTTTTTTCAAGAGCACCTGAATCAACCATTATTTGTCGAACTTCTTTTATTTCTTTCTGATTTATTCCTCTCTTACCATATAAATCGGATATATCGGTCTCTTGATTTGCATAAATAGAAAGTAAAGTCTTCTTTCCTTCTCTTATATCGCTGTCTGATGATTTTCCGGTTTTTTTAGCATCACCAAAAATCCCAAGTATATCGTCTCTTATCTGAAATGCTTGTCCTAAAGATAAAGCAAAATTACTTAATTCTTTTTTGAATGATTCTTGTGGATCTGCTAACACAGCACCAATTAAAATGGATTTTTCAAACAAAGCAGCTGTCTTTTTAGATATCATATCGAAATAATCTAATTCGGATACGTGTTCTATTGGTATGTTTTGAATGTAAGATTCAGCAAGCACACCATTAACTATTTCTTTAAAAGCAACTTGATAATAAATTAGGGCTTTAAATTTTCTATCTGGTTCAAAAGCAGATTTAATTAGAGATTCTTGACCTAAATCAATTAATAAATCGCCTCCAAGTATCCCCATTGCCATACCGAAATCAATTTGATCAGAAATATGAGCTAAATTTCTTTGGAACCATAGATCATAATGAGCATGGAAACTAGGTTCCCCTCGCCTAACAAGATCATGGTCAATAATATCATCATGTACTAAGGATGCATTATGCAATAATTCTACACATATGGAGCCTTCGTAAATACTAGCATTTGACCCACCTAATCCTCTGTAAATCATAATTAGAGAAGCAGGTCTTAATCTTTTACCCCCATTCAAAATGTATTTTTTTATATCTGAATAAAATTGAAATAGGAAAGGATTAGAAAATTTTCCAGGTCTTAAATAATATTGATTAAAAAAAGATGCAATTGTATCTTCGATTTTTAAGACTTCTTCTTTTAGAATTTCTTTAAAACTCATTGAATTACACCTGTACTTTTTGCAAGATTTTCTGCAGCGTCTTTAGTTAATCCAGTCTGCAAGATTGTGAATCTATCTCTCATTTTATGAGCAATTGTAAGTGCCTTGATTATAGTTTCATCTTTTATTCTTAAACCTTCCGCTGTCGTAGGAGCCCCAACATATTCTAACGCATTTTTAATTTCTTTCCAATCACCATCATGAAGATACATCATCATTATAGCTCCCACGCCACATTGATGCCCATGTAATGCATGATTTGGGGCTATTTTGTCTAATGCATGACTAAACAAATGTTCAGATCCAGATGCAGGTCTTGAACTCCCTGCAACTGCCATAGCCATGCTAGAACTAATCACCGCTTCTAAAACAATACGAACGCTTTCCTCACTATTAGGATTTATTTTATCATAATTTTTTAGCATTAATTCAGAAGCCATTTGTGATAATAGAGCAGCATAATGTCCGTAATATTCGTTTTTTATTCGATGTGCCATTCTCCAATCTTTTACTGCAGTCAAATTTGAGATCATATCTCCAAAACCTGCACTTAATAATTGAGGAGGTGCAGAGATCATAACGCTTGTATCAGCAAGTATAGCAATTGGGGTTTGAGCTTCAAAAGAATGATCCAATTCCAAACCTTTTAGAGAACAGAATGGAGAAGCAACCCCATCATGAGCAAGTGTTGTTGGAACACTAATAAATGGTAAACCACATTCAAAGCTTGATAATTTTGCAATATCGATATTTTTTCCTCCACCAACACCAATAACCAATGATGGATCATAATCTTTTATTAGGTCGACAGCCCAATTTACGTAACCTATATTAGCCTCTTTCGTTTCATAAATTTTTACCTTGAATTTTGCATCTTCTAGATGGTCTTTAACAGCTTTTCCTGCAATTTCTTTAGTCTTAGGACCAGTTACTAGAAAAATTCTATTATTTCCTCCGTTACGGGGAAACCCTAATTTTTGGCATAATTCTCCAATTTTATCTAAAATATTACTTCCAATCAATATTTTATGTGGCAAATTTATTTTATGTGAACTAATCATTTGACTCCCTCAAAAAGGTAATTTGATGGAACCTAATAAAAATGATATTAAACCAATAAACATGGCAAATTTTTGAATTTTTTTTAATTTATGACAATTTTCAGAGGAATTATCTCTTAATATGGAAATTATATTGTAAACAATCATCACATCAACAATAAAAACAGTGATCAATAAATAAATAGTGTTGAAATAACCAAGCATATATGGGAATGGCGATAGAATTAAAGTTAGGATCATGATCATTACCACTAAATAGGCTGATTTCTTAGCACCAATTAATACAGGTAATGTTTTTACATTTTCTGCTTTATCACCGATAATATCATCGATTCCTTTCGTAATTTCACGTCCTATATTCATGATAAATGCAATTAAAGCAGGCCAAAATGCAATAATTAAAGGAAACCAATTTAATAGAGTACTTTGTCCTGCCCCTCCTAACATGAGGCAATATGATGTAAGAATACCAATCGTTACATTTCCTATAAAACCCATTCGTTTAAGTTTTATGCTATATAACACTATTAGAACTGATCCTGTTGTAATTATTATAATCATGTAAATATTTAAAGTAAAAAAGATTATGCAAACACCTATAGTCATTAACGTAATTGCTTCGATTGTTGCAGCTTTTTGAGTGAATCTGCCAGAGGGTATTGCTCTTTCAGGGGCATTAATTGCATCAATATCGTAATCCATTATGTCATTTATAACATTTCCTGATGCAGCAGTTAAAAAAGCCGCTAAAAAACCAATGATTAGATTAAAAATTTGTGGATTATAGTAAAAACCACTTGCAAGTGATCCCACGATTACTGCAAAGGCTGCCATGATACAATTCGGCCATCTTGTTATCTCAATTCCAGCCTTTATTTTTTCCATATTTTAATCCCTTTATAAATAATCAAAAATGTATTTTTTAATCAAATAACTTATTAGTTTCTTCATATATCTTTAGAACTTCTTTTTTCCAGGGATCCAATTCGTTTAAGCTATTTGGATAATTAATATAAAGTTCTTTTATTTGTTTCATTGATTTTGCTACTTTTCTTAATCTATTTAATAACGAAACTTTTCTAATTCCCTTGAAAAAACGTTTAATTTTATCTGTAATATTTAAATTTAATCCTTCTCCAAGGGATGCTTTTAAAACATCTTCTTCTTTGATTAATTTCTTTTCCATGCCCCAATTTAAATCTTGATCATCAAGTCTTTGTAGTAATAATCTAAAAATATCCAATTGGGCTTGCTTTTGACCATATCCTTTAGAATAAGCAACATTATATTTCCATAACTCGTCTAGATTTTCAGTCTCAAAATAACTTACAATTGCATTAGCAGCATGAACAGCAGATTGCATGCCACTTCCAATTCCACCACCATGTATTGGGTTCACAGTACAAGCAGCATCACCAATTAATAAAATACCGTCAGATACTAAAGACCATATTGGTCTTCTTGTTGGAACCATTCCCCCACCAGCATGTATTATCTTAGATTCCTTGAATATTGGGTGAACATATTTATTAAAAAGATCTTTAGGATTAGCATGACCTTTCTTCATTTGGACTCCGAGTCCGATATTTATTTTTCCATTTCCTTCAGGAAAATGCCATATATAACCACCAGGAACTTGGCTTGAATTTAAATATATTTTTAAATAAGAAGGATTATCCAAATCACCAGTTTTTAATTGACGAATTTCTCTGTAACAGACTTCTACTTCCTCAGGTAGAACTGGATCCTCCATAAAATATGGTACTTTTTTTCGTATTATTCCTGCTTGACCACTTCCATCAATAATAATTGGTGCAAAAAAACTAATAAGATTATTATCAATTCGGTTACGAGCTTGAATTTCATAAAGATTTTTTCTAGAAAGTGTTAATACTTTGTGATTATCAAATAATTGAGCACCCGCATCTAAAGCCTCGTTAAGTAATTTTTGACCAAAAATATGTCTGTTAATAATATAACCCATATAATCACCACCAACGGTAAATTTAGTTTGTTTATTGGGAGAAAATATTTCTACTCCATCTACTAGCATTTCTAAATCCTCGCCTTTTTGAGGAGGTTTAATTTTTAGTTCCTCAAAATGATGGTGACCAATAGCATCTCCACAAACTTTATTTCCAATTTGAGATTTATCCTTTAAATCAAGAAGGGCAACGTTATATCCCTTTTCTGAAATCCTTTTAGAGGCAACAGCACCAGCAGTACCAGCGCCTATGACGATTACATCGTAATTCATAAAAGAAATCAATCCTTTTTCATGTATTTATTTTCGTTTTAATTAAAACCTTGATTTTATTTTAAAAACAGTATTTAAAATTCATAAAATATGGTTTTTATCCCAACTATACTGTTTCAATTTAAATTTTTTTCATATTTCATGTTGATAAAATAACATTTTAATAATTTTTGACTTAATCGAACTCTATACCTAAAAAAAATTAACAAAATAAAAATCGAATTCCGAGAGATTTCCTTTATAATTGAGAAGGATTATGCATTTCTTTTATTTTAACATGGGATGAATCAACATGACACAAAATGGTAAAGTCTACAATTACTTGATTAAAAAAATTGAGGAAGATAAATGCCTTCACTTTTCTTTAATAGATCCAGATTTGGTTTTTCAAACCTTATCAATGATCAAAAAATATGCAAGATATTCAACAGAAGCGGGGACCGATGCAATTCTAGTTGGAGGCTCTACCATTGCTGATCAATTTGCAGTAGATAAGGTTGTTAATGCAATAAAAGAGGAGACTGATAAGCCAGTTATTATCTTTCCAGGTAATATTAATGCATTTTCAAAATCTGCAGATGCTGTTTTTTTTATGAGTCTACTTAATAGTAGAAATCTATATTGGATTATAGAAAGTCACATAATTGGAGCACCTCAATTGAAGCTTTGGGGTATGGAGGCCATCTCAATGGCATATATTATTATATCTCCAGGTGGAACCGCAGGATATGTTGGTGATGTCAAGTTAATTCCTAGAAATAAAGCCAAAATTGCTCAAGCTTATGCTCTAGCTGCTCAATATTTAGGTTTTAAATTAGTATATTTTGAAGCTGGAAGTGGTGTGGATCAAATGGTACCACTAGAAATGGTCAAAGCTACTAGCAATTTCATCGATATCCCACTAATAATCGGAGGAGGAATTAATACAGAAGAAGATGCAGTGAAATTTTCAAAAACAGGAGCATCTGCAATAGTGCAGGGAACATATATTGAGAAGAGTGTTATTCGCGATAAAGGAGAAGGACTAAAAAAAATAATTAAAGCTATTAAAACAGTGGCAAAGAATAGGTGATTTAATGTTATTGAATTATCATTATATAAATATTATTTTAGGATTAATTGTCGTAGGAGCATTTGGAATTTTTTCAATTAAGGCAAAGATAGTTGATGTTTCAGGTTTAATTAGTGGTTTCATTGTTGGATTTGGAGTCTGGTTCTTTTTTGGTTGGTATTTTTTTATTGTAATCTTGGCCTTTCATTTATCTGCTGCTTTTTTTACGAAATTTAAATATGAGAGAAAAGCAAAATCAGGTTTAGCTCAAGAAAAAGGAGGAGCGAGAGGCTGGCCGAACGTATTCGCTAACGGAGGGGTTCCCCTAATTGCAGCCATTATTGGAGGTCTAATAGATTTCATTTTGGGCCCCAGTTTTATATTTATAACTACACTTTTTCTCTTCATGTTTCTTGGAGGTATAGCAACGATGACAGCAGATACAATTGCAACAGAAACAGGACTACTTGCAAAATCAAAACCACGTCTTATTACACATTTACGAAGAGAAGTCGAACCAGGCACTTCTGGAGGTGTTACTTGGTTAGGCGAAGGAGGAGCTTTAATAGGTTCAACAATAATCGGGACAGTTGCATGGATATTTTATTTAATAGGCTTAACTCCTTTCCAGTTTAGATTATTTGGTATTGAAATAATTATTGCGACGATTGCAGGAGGAATGTTGGGTTGTTTAATAGATAGCATCATAGGCGCTACAGTGCAAGGAATCTTCGAATGTCAGGGAGAATGCGGAAAAATAACAGAAAAAAGTAAACATTGCGGTGTTCCATCAAAACATCTGCGCGGAATTAGATTATTGGATAATAACATGGTAAATTTTACTGCAGCAGCAGGAGGTGCGATTACTGCCATGTTAATAGGTTTGTTTTTGGTGATCTAAAATGAGTTTTGTGAATGAACTTTTATATAATCTTTTGATATTTCTATTGGCGTTTGGGTACGTTTTCATAGTAATCGGGGTAGGGATTTTTTTACAGAAAAAAATGGAAAAATCTTCTGAATTTACTAGAAAAACTATCCATGTATTTGCAGGGTTCGTTATTTTTGTTGTTTTCTTTTTTACACCAAGTTTTGCATGGTTAGCTCTAGTTATTGCAGGGACTTTTATTATCTTGGTTTATTTATCAGGACCTAATGGACCTGAATTTATGAAAGCTATGTTCAGTTCAATGGCGAGAGATGAAGATATAGAGGAAGGAAAAATATACGGTCCTCTTTATTACGCAATTTCAATTACTATTTTGGCTTCGATATTTGTTTGGGGTCCATTATATTATTATTTTTGGATTCCAATAACTGCATTATCTATGATGTACTTGGGTGATGGCATTGCTCCATTTATTGGTAAAAAATTTGGGAAAAATACTTATGGCCCAAATAATAGAACTGTTGAAGGTTCAATAGCAGTTTTTTTATTTGGAATAGCGGGTGCGACTATTACTATGTTGTTTGCGATTTTTGCTACGACACAAAATATAGTTCTCAATCTTTGGGTTCCTTTTATAATAATTACTGGAGCTGGAATCTTTACATTAATAGAAGCATGCACTCCGAAAGGATGGGATAATATTACCTGCCCATTATCAGTAGCCGCTTATTTAAGCATCCTTGTATTTCTAATAATTTAATATCCAATTTTTTTCTTTTTTTAAAAAGCATAAATCATTATTCTTGTATTTAAAATGAATTTGAATAATTCTTTTATAACTTAAAGATGGATAAAAAGAAAAAAAGACAATTTGCTATTACTTTCTATTATCTTAATTTAGAAATCGTATCTTTTTTTATAGAGGATTTTCTCGAAGTCAAATTAGTTTTTAATTGTTCCGCAAGCTCCCCTAATCTATTTGAAGTTGCCGTGATTTCTTCCATGGAAGCAGTTTGTTCTTCTGCGGATGAATTTATTTCTTCCATGGCTGAAGAGGTTTCACCTGCGAGATTAACTGCTTCTTTTATATCATCCGTGATATTAGAAATCATATTAACTGAATTTTCTATTTTTCGAATTATTTCTCCGATTTCATTATTAGAGCCTGCCACTGCACTTTTGGATTCTTCTGCAAGCTTACGAACTTCATCTGCAACAACAGCAAAGCCTCTACCATATTCACCTGCTCGACCAGCTTCAATGCTTGCATTTAAAGCAAGAAGATTTGTCTGATCAGATATTTTTGTGATAATATTCATTATTTTTCTTATTTGATCACTTGATGATTTGATATCATTAATTTTTTCTTTAATGTCATTTGAAAATGAGTTAATTTTTTGTAATTTATTCGATTGTTCCATCGTACCTGTAGAAACTTCTTGAGTTGTTGAAGCTATTTCTTCAGCTGAAGCATTCACTTCGCTTGCGCTTGCTGAAAGCTCGGTTGCCATGTTTGCAATGCTAATTGATGTATCTTTACTATAATTTATGGTCGCTTCAAGCGCAAGTCTGTTATTTTTCACCATTTTAACAATAAAATATAAAATTAATAAAGGAGGTACTATTATCACAGGAGCTGAGATTATAGTACCAATAAGATGACCATTCATAGTACCGAGAGACCATGTTAAGATAAGAATAAATATAGCAGAACTTACTATAAAACCAATTGCTACCTTAAATTCAATATTTTTCCAATTTTTTCCCAAAATAAAATAAAATATGATTAATTCCACCGGTATTGTTATTGCAGTTGAAATATATGATACAAAACTTATGTCATAAAATTGCATTTTGGTCATTCCTATTTTTTATTTTTTTAAATCAATACTAATAAGAAACTAAAAACAAATTAAGTTTCAAGAAAATTCAGTCATTGGCAACTTATATAGTCTTAGTAATTAATTTTCCATATTTGTAACCATTCATATAAAATAAAATTCAAATGCATAGAATTTATTATACCGAAAACTAAGAACTTATAATTCTAAATAAATTGCATAATAAGTAGTACGTTATTAGTTATGACATAAATTAAATTAAAGATTATTTTTTATTGGTAAAGCAAAAAAATTAAATAAAAAAGAGAAGTTAAGAGACTATTTCTTATTTATTTTAATGCGCGAGAAACTTTTAACGTGCTTTTGTTGGAGGTCAGATTTGTTTTTAATTGTTCAGCTAACTCACCCAATCTAACCGAAGTTGCTGAAATTTCTTCCATGGAAGCAGTTTGTTCTTCCGCAGATGAATTTATTTCTTCCATTGCTGAAGATGTTTCGCTTGCAAGATTAACAGCCTCATTAATATCATCTGAAATACTTGAAATTAAATTAACAGAATTTTCTATTTTTCGAATTATTTCTACGATTTCATTATTAGAGCCTGCCACTGCACTTTTGGATTCTTCAGCTAATTTACGTACTTCATCTGCAACCACTGCAAATCCTCTACCATATTCACCTGCTCGACCAGCTTCAATACTTGCATTTAAAGCAAGTAAATTTGTTTGATCAGATAAATTTATAATTATTTTCATTATTTTGCTTATTTGGTTGCTAGATGCTTTTATATCGTAAATCTTTTCCTTGATTTCATTTGAAAATGTATTTAATTTCTTTAATTTATCCACTTGCTCCATTGTACCAACAGAAACTTCTTGAGTAGTTGAAGCTATTTCTTCAGCTGAAGAATTGACTTCACTTGCACTTGTTGAAAGTTCCGTTGCCATGTTAGCGATGTTTATTGAAACATCCTTACTACTATTTACAATCTTTTCAAGCGCCAATCTATTATTTCGGACCATTTTTACAACAAAATATATAACGACAATAGGGAGCACCGCAACTAAAGGAGAAGCTATAATTGCACCTATCGGATCTCCTTTCATTGTTCCAAGTGACCACGTTACACCAACAACGAGAACTGTGGTTACTAAAATTTGACCTACGGCTACTTTAAATTCGACATTTCGATAATTTCTACCTAAAAAATAATAAAAAATAAATAATTCAACAGGAGAAGTGATTGCCATTACTAAATATGAAATAAGATTTGTATCAACATAAAATTGCATTTAGATCCAACCCTATATTTTTAAATAATTTGAATTAAATAATAATTCTATCTATTATAAAATTTATTTTCTTTTTTATTTATAATTAGTTCATTCATAGAAAAATTAATTTTTTTAATCCTAAATAGAATTTTACACGCCATAATTAATTTTTTAATAAATTAGGAGTTGAGAATTTTATTTTTAATAATATTTAAAGAAATATTAAAAATAAAAGATTTAGATTTAAAAAATTAAGATATAATTAAAAAAATTCTAATATTTTTTTCGTATCGACATGTTCCATAACAGTTTTTTTAGCCAATTCGATCTTTTCTTGATTCTCTGAAGTTATATAACCTGGTGTATGTCTACAAATTTCCGAAGTTCCATGAGTATCGTGAGGAACTAGAATAAGAGGAATATTTTTTTCGTGTGCCTTTGTCAGAACCATATTTGGAGGCATTATATTTCCAGTTAGAATTATACAAGAAGTTGTTGGTAGTTCTAATGCAGAAATAATTAGATCAGGCCTGTCTCCACCAGTTATAATTAAATTATTATGCGTTCTTCTAAAATATTTTACAGCATGTTCCGGACTCATTGCACCAACTAATGTATGCTCGCATAATCGCATTAAGTTGATAGTTGTACTTTTTTCAAGTAATTCACCACCAACCCTATTAAAAATTTCTGCAATAGTTGGAGCTATTAATTTTGTATTCATCGGAATAATGCCTAATGTTTCAATATTACAACGGTTTTTTACTATTGGAGAATATTCTTTTATTAAAGGAATAGCATAGGACTTTACATTATTGAATATAACTCCATTGATACCAGCTTTATTTGCTGTAAAATATTCATTCTGAAGAAAGATATCATCAATTAAGGTATAAGCTTCCCCGCCAGTTAGTAAAAGACTTTTCGCTTCGAGATATCGTCCTAAAACTGGATTGCAAAGTCCAACAGATGCAAGAGTTTGATTGGTTCTTTGACCTTCAATTATTATTATTTCATAATCTTTTGAAATTTTCTTAAATGAAGTCATTATTTTGTTTAAATATTCTTTTCTTTTTTCTTTTGTCATATCCTCTAGGATGAAGTCTCTATCTAATAAAATGGGACAAATATCTTTATAATCCTCTTTTAAATTCAAAATTTTTGAGACTACTTGAACATCAAAATCAGTCTCTTTTCCATCTCCAAATTTAAAACGTCGTCCGATTGGTTTAAAATAGCCAACATTATGACCTTCTTCTTTTAAAGCTAAACTAAGACCAATTGCTAATGCCGATTTACCGGAGAATTGATCACGTGAAGTTAAAAATATTTTTTTCATCTCATCACCTTTTATACATTTAATGTAATCTTAACATCTAATGCTAAAACTCCCGGTTCATTACCTGGATTACTTTTTTTCTGAAATACAAAAATTGGGTTTATATCCAATTCATTAATTTGATTTTTAAAATCGGAACATAATTTCCCAATTCTACAAATGGCTTCCACCAAACCATCAATATCTGAAGGGGATTCACCTCTTGCACCTCTTAAAAGTGAATAAACTTTTGTTTCTGCAACCATTTCAAGAGCTTCAGTTCTGGTAATTCCATCAATATTTAAACGAAATGCTACATCTTGCAAAAAATTCACATAAATGCCTCCAAATCCACACATCAATAATGCTCCAAATTGAGGATCTCTGTTCATCCCAATGATTATTTCCTTATGATTTGGAATTTGAGACATTTGTTGGACTTCAACACCATATATTTTTGCATCAGGGACTGCAACAATAGCATTACGTAGTATGTTTCTAAACCAATTTTTGACTTCCTCATCATTTTTTATGCCAACTTTTACCCCACCAATATCACTTTTGTGAAGAATATTTGGTGAAGCAATCTTCATGACAACAGGATATCCGATTTCATTTGCAAGTTTTATTGCATCTTCAGGTGTTTCAGCTAACCTTGTTTTTGGTACTGGTATGCCATAAGCTTCTGCTACTTCTATTGACTCAGGTTCTAAGAGAACTAACCTCCCATCCTCTTTTACGCTCATAAAAATCTCATCTACTCGCTTTTTATTTATATCCTTGAATAAAGGAGGCTTTTCATCAATTAATATTCTTTTTCTATATTCATTAAATAACGATAATCCTTTTAACGCTTGAACTGCAGCTTCAGGAAATGCATATGTGGGAATTCCTACCTTCATTAATTTTGTAGTGCTTTCTTTTACGCTTTCACCACCCATTAAAGCAGCAACCAAGGGTTTTTTGTCTCCAAATTGTTTTTTAAAGTTCATCATCACTTCAGCTGTTTCTGAAAATTGAGTTTGTGCTTGTGGAGACATTAAAACAATAGCCATATCAACATTCGGATCATTTAAACAACATTTAAGTGCATGTTCATATCTATCAGCTTTTGCATCACCTATCACATCGACTGGATTTAATAAAGCGGCTTCTGAGGGGAGTCCTTTTCTTAATTCATCAATTGTTTCTTTTTCGAAACTTGCTATTTTCAAACCAGAGTTTTCCACCGCATCTGTACATACAATTCCAGGCCCACCAGCATTCGTTATTATGGCGACATTCTTACCTTTAGGTACGGGTTGAGTAGATAACGCTAATGCATATCCAAACAATTCTTGCATGGATTTAGCTCTAACAACACCTGTTTGTGTGAAAGCCTTTTCATATGCTATATCACCACCAGCTAATGCACCCGTATGAGACGCAGCTGCCTTGGCACCTGCAGATGAGGTTCCTGATTTTAATATTATTACAGGCTTTTTTTTGGTAACTTTTTTAGCAACTTTAAGAAACCTTTCTCCATCTACAATGCTCTCTAAGTAAAATAATATTACTTTTGTGTCAAGATCATTTTCAAGAGCGTCTAATATATCAGTTTCATTCAAAACTGCTTTATTTCCCAAGGAAATGAATTTTGAAAATCCTATTCCTTCTGTAATAGACCAATCCAAGATTGATGTTAGCATGGCACCAGATTGAGAAGCAAATGCTATTGATCCTTTTAATGGCGCTCTGGAAGCAAAAGTTGCGTTTAATATAGAATCTTTAGTCATACTAGTAAGACCTAAACAATTTGGTCCTAAAAGTTTAATATTATATTCTTTACAAATTTTGACAAGTTCCTCTTCCATTATGGCTCCTTCATGCCCAACTTCTTTGAAACCAGCAGAGATGACTATTACAAATTCAATTTTCTTTTCCCCGCATTCTCGTAAAGTTTCAGCAACAAATTTTCCAGGTATTATAATCACTGCAAGATCTATGGTACCAGGTACTTCTTTAACAGAAGTAAAAGTTTTGTAACCTAGAATTTCTGTTGCTTTTGGATTAATAGGATAAATTTTTCCTTTATAACCGTCTTTTTTTAAGTTATTCATTACAGAATATCCAACTTTTCCCTTCGTGCTAGAGGCACCAATAACAGCAACGGATTTTGGATTGAATAGTTTTTCCATTGTCATCAAGCAAAACCGTAAACTTAGTAATTATGAAATAAATTCTTAGATATTCAATATTGTAACAATAATTTTTATTTTTTTTTATTGAAGAAATTTTGAATCTATTATTTATTTAATTTAAAGAGAACTTTTTTGAGGAATTAATGAATCTAAGAGATTAGGAATAAAATTATGTATTTATTATTTCTAATTTCATCTTTTATTTCTAAATATTCCCCTTTTTACTATTATTTATAATGTTTCAGGTGATCTTATTTTATCTACGATATCTAAACGTTTTGAAACTACTTCATTTAAATCCGATAATTCCTTTTCAACATTTTCTTGATTCTTACTCTCTTTTATTAGGCTCTTTAAAGTTTCTATCATTCTATTAACAGCATCTTCTAATTCTTTTTGTTTTTTCTTGACATTATCCTCAAGTGAGATTTCTTTATCTGTTCCATCTTTAAATTTTTCAAAATCTTCTTTTGCTTTAATAAGTTCTGATACTTTTTTTAATTGATTTTTCCGATCTTTAACGATATCCTTATAGATTTTAGCTATTTTATTTTTAATATCTGCTAGAGACTTAATTTTTTCACTGGAATTTATTAAGGCTTCAGATACATCAATTTCACCCTCAGAAATCTTCATAATTTGAAAAGCATTAGTTCGAAATCCACCAATTTCATCATCCAAAATTCTTAATATCTTATCAGCTTTAAATAATTTTTTTAAATCAATGAGCTTGACCATGGTTTCTGAATATTTTTGAAGGGTTTGGGCTAAATCTTTTTTTGTATTAGCATATTCTAATTGTATTTTTGAGCATTTATCTAATTTATTTGAAATTTCTGATTCGTATTTCATTATGTCGGTTTCAAGTTCTAATAAATTGGTAATAGATTTTGTAATATTTTTCAAATTTTCAATCTCAGAAATTTTTATTACCTCCACTTAATCGAAAATCTAATCACTTATGACAAAAACGGAATTAACTTTTATAAATTAATACACATTGTTTTATCTAAAAAGTTTTGAGTATCTTGTCAATTTTTTTGGATGCAATTTAATTTAATAAAAATAATATTTTAAGCTAAAATAAATAAATAATTAAAGAATAAACGAAGCAAATGGTTAAAAATAAAGATTAAGTGAAGAGGATGAGCGAAAATAAGGTTTCTAGTATTTTAAAAAATATTTCGGGAGAAATTAAGATTAAAATTTTGAAATTTCTTAGCCAAAAAGGTGAAGCACAATCATTTACAAATATTATGAATTTTTTAAAGATGGATCCATCAACAGATGCAGGAAAATTTGGATATCATTTAAAAATGTTAAAAGATAATAAAGTGATTGAGGGCGGAGCAGAAAAGGGATATACTTTAACGGGTCTAGGGGAGAAAGTCGTGGATGTTATATGGGATTTGTCAGATACAGCAATAAAGAAAGAAATTAAGGTTAGAACAAGTGATTATAATATTGTAAAATTTGATAGATCTCGAATTGCTAAAGCTTTAATCAAAGAAGCGAACATGTCCGAAGAAAAAGCCGAGGAGATTGCTCGTGAAACAGAAGAAAAGCTATTGAATTCTAACATAAATTATCTCACAGCCCCTTTAATCAGAGAAGCAGTTAATTTCATACTGTTAGAGAAGGGATTGGAAAATTATCGGCATCAATTAACAAGACTAGGCCTTCCACCTTATGATGTCAAAAATCTTATTTCAAAGCCAGTAGATTTTTACGAACCAGATTATATCAAAAAAATTTCTGGTGATTCCATTTTAGAACAATTCTTGTTTTTAAATGTTTTAGAATTTAGAATTTCTGATGCCCATCTCAGTGGAGAAATTTTCATTCCAAATGCAAATAATTTCATTTTAATGCCCAATTCTGTACAACATGATGCGAGAATTTTTTTAAAAGATGGACTTAATGATATTTTTTTAAATTCACTTTCCCCACCAAAGAGCTTAAATGCAGCCTTACAAATCTTATCCAAAATATTAATAGAGATGAGTAACGCCAATGAACAAGGTTTTGATTGTATTAACATTTTATTAGCCCCATATATAAAGAATTTAAAAGATAAAGATATAAAAAGAGCTTTAAGGATATTTATTGAAAATTTAAGCACTTCATCATTAAATTTAGGAAAGAATTTGGGATTAAATTTTGAAATCCCGCTTTTTTTATCCAAGGAAAATGCTATTGGATCAGATATTGAATCAAATCATAAATATGAAGATTATTTTGAAGAATCATTAAAATTTATTGAGATTTTATTGGATGTTTTAAAAGAAGGAGATAATAATTCTCGCCCGTTTTTAATACCTAATTGTTTCTTCAAATTAAAAGATGCATATTTAGATAATTCTGAAATGGAAAATTGTATTCAAAAATTAAATGAGCTAATTGTATTAAATGGAACTCCATTTTTAATAAATTTAAACAAAACTAAAGTTGGATCTAATGTCAATCAAACATCTTCTTTAGAATCTCTAAAATTTGATTGGAAAGATCCCGAAATTGATACATTAAGAACTGGAAATTTAGATTGGATAATCATCAATTTACCAAGAATAGCAATTGAAGCTGATAATGATGATGATAAATTTTTTGAATTGTTAAAAGCAAGAATAAATTTAGCTTCTGATGCATTAATGCAAAAAAGATCGCAAATTGAAAATAGATTTAAAACAAAAAATTTGCTTCCCTTATTATCCTTAGGAATTAAGGGAGAGTATTATTATAGAATTGATAATTCAACAAATACTTTAGCTTTTTTGGGATTAAAAGAAGCTATTTCATTTCATAAAAAATCAAATTTAGTAGATAATATTGATTTTGCACTTGATATTATTAAAACCTTTAAAAATATTGCAGAATCAATTAAAAAAGAAAAGAAAATTAGATACCAAGTAAAACACGTTCCATATAATCCTAGATGGTCATTAAATTTATTCAATCTTGATAGTAAAAAAATTGAAATTTTAAATCCGAAAAAACAAGATAGGTGGATTTTCACTAATTATAATGGATTACTTCTTGAAAATCCTTTGAAATTAGAAAAACAAATTGAATTAGAATCAAAAATATACGAGAATGTTGATTGTTATTTGTCAACAATTCCTTTAAAAGATAAAAATGAAGTAGAAGAAATAAGAAACTTAAATAAAACCATGTTAAAAAGTGATCTTAGATTTTTTGGATACCGATTTTCATATACATATTGTGCCTCGTGTAATTCAAGAATGGATGGAACCCCTCGAAAGTGTGTCTCTTGTGGAGCATCAGAAAATAGGTTAATTTATTATAAAAGGAATAATGGTCCTTATTTCTTTTAAACACTTTTTTCTCTCTAAAAAGTGCATAAAATGGCGACAAAAAACAATAGCTTTTAAATTTCTTTAGGGAGGAGATAAGAATACAGATCTTTTTGGGTGGTTTAATCTTTGAAAATAAATAATCTTTCACGATTTATGTACCGTAGATACATCCTTTTTCATAAAAACGAAGATGTTGAAAAAAATGAGACCGACATAAACCAAGAACATGAATTAAGAAAGATCTTAACAAGAGAAAAAGGAAAGGAATAAAAAATTATTTAGCTTTTAAATAATAAAGAAAGGAAGAGGAAATATTGAAAAGTAAAAAAAAGATTTTACTATATTTTCTAATTATTTGCTTTGGACTAAGTATTTTTATTATTACTCCCACGATAGCAGCACCCGCAGATAATTTCAATCTTAATACTGGCGATTGGTGGATTACTAAAATAACTGAGAGCAACGATCCTATTCTACCTGTTGGTAATATGACAAAATTTGAAGTTGTGAATCTTAATAATACCTATTATATGATACCGCCTCCTGTATGGGGGGACGGTATCTGGATAAAAGGTTGGTATTCAAATAATACACATCCTAATTGGGTACAAGCAAATAACGAAAACCTTATAGCTATTTATAATTTTAGTGATTCATTTTTAGCTAGTTTGGGTGGTTTATACACAACAAATAATTTAGCCATTATTGGCAGTACTTCTTCTGGAGGTTCATACACATCAAGATATAGGGTCTCCTGTAATAATTTAACAGCATTTAACATCTCTGTATTTGAGTATTATGGGAATCAATATAATATAAATTGTTCCGAACGGGATGGAATGAAATTCACCTATTGGAGGGGAATGACAAATGGCAATGGTACTAGTGATTTTCCACTAATTTCACTAAAATTCGTTTATATTTTAGATCCCACTAAATATGTTACAGCAGTTTCTGAAATATATATTTGGAATACTACATATTTAATATGGGATTTACGAGCTAAAATCGAAATGATTTCGAATAGTTGGATTACAAATGATAATACAACACCGACCCCACCGATACCGGGATTTGAACTTGTTCTAATAACAATGGTCTTAAATGGAATAATGGCAATTTATCTTTTGAAAGAAAAAAAGCAAGAAAAATATCTTAAAATTTAATTTTTTTTTTTAAGAATTGTTTGAAAATTTAATTTTTTATAGATTTTTTTTATTATTTAAGTTATTGACGGTGTTATTAATAAGAGAAAAAAATAGGTGTCTTTTGTTTTTATATTGAATCAAGAATATCATTTTTATCCATTAACACAGAGCAATAATCGCATTTAATAAGCAATGGTTCTTCTTTTTCAAGCTTAAAGTAAGATTTTATTGGTTCTCTTGAATTGGATATGCAATTTGGATTTCTACATTTGATAATTCCTTTAAATTCTTTTGGGATTTTTACTTTTTCTTTTTTTATTACCTCAAAATTTTGAATGAAATTTATAGTAGCTTTTGGACTGATTAACGCTATTTTATCAATATCTCCAATCTTTATTTCTCTATTTTCAACTTTAACAATATCTTTTTTATGTCCGTGATTATGACCTGAGGGAACGTTCATTAATATTGAGACTATATCGCCTTCTTCCCCTTTAATCCCTAATATCTTAAGAACTTTTAATGCCATTCCTGAATTGATATGATCAATAACAGTTCCGTTATTAATTTTTTGAACTCTTAATGATTTTTCTACCAAATTTAACTCACCTTTCCTAATACTAACCCCAATAATGCCATTCTCATTAGAACACCATAATATGGTTGCTTGAAATATACAGCATTAGGTAAAGCATCTACTTCAAATCCAATCTCATCAACTCTAGGAAGTGGATGCATTAAGACCATGCTTTCTTTTCCTTTCTTCATTAAATTTATATCGAATTTATATGAGCCCCTAACCTTTTCATATTCAGATTCTTCAACAAATCTTTCTTTTTGGATTCTAGTAGCATAAATGACATCAGCTTTGTCAATTATTGAATCTAAATCTTCATATTCAGAATATTTAATTTTTGCATCATCAAGTGATTTAAGAACCTCAGATCTTACTTTTAATAAAGTTGGAGATACAAAAAATAATTCAACATCATATAATGATAAAGCATATGCAAGTGATTTAACTGTTCTTCCATATTTTAAATCTCCTGCAAGTGCTATTTTTAATCCATCTATTTCACCAACCTCATTTTTTATGGTAAGTATATCTAATAAAGCTTGAGTTGGATGTTCTTTGGTTCCACTTCCACCACAAATAATAGGTATATTTGCAACTTCGGATGCTAATTTTGAACTACCCTCCAGCTTGTGTCTGATTACTATTACATCACAATATGATTCAATGCACTTAATAGAATCACTTATATTTTCACCTTTAGCAGCAGAACTCCAAGTAGGATCTGAAAAACCAATAACATTTCCACCTAATTTAAGCATTGCTGATTCAAAACTTAATCTAGTTCTGGTAGAAGGTTCATAAAAAAGAGATGACATTATTTCGCCATTAAGGGGTCGAGGAGTACCTTTCCCTAGATATAAATCTTTCATTCCATTTGCTACTTTACAAATATAATCGACTTCTTCTCGTGTAAAATCTTTAATACTGACTATATCTCTTCCTTTAAAAGAGTGTGACAATTAATTCACCATAAACGTTATAATATGGCGTTTAATAAGTGTGCCGATCTTGTAATTTAAATGAATAATTCCGACTAAATTGAAAATCATAATAACAACTGATAAGTAAAAAAATAAAGTAGTCAATTTTTTTTTAACCTCTTATTTCAAGCATTAAGCTTATCTTCATTATATTCTATACTAAACGTAAAATTCCTTGAAATATAGTGTAAATATTAAATTTCTTATATAGGGATGTTAAAAGAAAAATATTTTTAAAATTAGTGAAATAAATCGGTGGTTTAACTTGAAAGTTTTAGTAACTGGTGGTTTAGGTAGTCTCGGGAAACATGTATGTGAGGCAATAATCAAATCAAATCATGAACCTATAGCTTTTGATTTATTAAATAAAATAACTAAAAAATTGGCTAATGAAACGCCAGAAATACAAGTTAAATTTGGTAATATTACACAGCCAGAGACATATAGAGATTTAATTCACGAAGTTGATGCCATCATTCATATGGCTTTTATCTTACCTCCTGTAAGTGAAACTCATCCAAAAGCATATGAAATCAATGTAGAAGGCACTAAAAATTTAATCAAAGCAGTAGAAGAAATAAATCCCAGAATAAGATTTATTTTTGCTTCATCAATTACAGTATTTGGTCCAACAATGTGGTCTGAACCACCAATTACTGTAGAAAAACCTATTAATCCTACTGATAATTATTCTACTCATAAAGCTTTATGTGAAATAGCTATTCAGGAATCAAAATTGGAGGATTGGGTTATTTTGAGAATTGCAGAGGCAATGTACTTAAATTTTTCGTTATCACCTGAAAATTTAAATCGAATGTATGAAATCCCTTATGATCAAAGAGTTGAATTTATTCATCCACACGATGTTGCTACTGCTTTTACAAACGCTGCAATTTCACCGAATAAAGGTTCGAAGGAAATTTTTATAATTGGGGGTGGAGAAAGCTGTCAAATGTATTTCCACGAACAAGTTGAAAAAATATTTACAATTTTTAATCTCCCTAAACCTGAAAAGGAAAAATTTTCAACGAAAGTCTTTAATACTGATTGGTATGATACGACAAGAGCACAAGAATTGTTTGAATTTCAATCAAAAGATTTTAACGATTATTTAGTTGATTTTGAAGAAAATGCTGGACGTGTAAAAGATATAATTAGATTTTTTGCACCTGTAGCGAAATATTTTATTTAAAAATCTCAATAATTATTTCTTCCATTTCTTTTTCACTTCTTTTTCGTTCTAAAACAAAGAAATAAATTTAAAGATTTTTATAACTTGAATATAGGATTTTCTTTTACAAATTAATAGAAGAGAAGGGATTGAATTGATTCTTGCAAATAAAAATACTAAAATCTTAGTTCAAGGAATTACGGGGAACCAAGGTTCATTTCATTCAAAAATTATGAAAGATTATGGTTCAAAAATTGTTGCAGGTACTTCAAAATCGCTTAAAAAAGAAGAAGTACATAAAATTCCCATATACAAATCAATAAAAGATGCAAAAAATGAACATGAAGTTAATGCAACAATAATTTTTGTGCCTGCGAGATTTTCTAAGGACGCAATTTTAGAAGCAATCAATGAAAATATTGAATTAATTGTTATTATTACAGAAGGATTACCCATTCTCGATGAAATGTTTGTAATTAATGAAGCTTTAAAAAAAAAGTTGAAAATAATAGGACCAAATTCGCCAGGTATTTTAACACCTGAAGTATGTAAACTAGGAATCATCCCACATCAATATTTTAAAAAGGGCAGCATGGGCCTAGTGTCAAGATCAGGTACTTTGACTTATGAGATTGCATATAACATGCATGCACATGGCATTTCTACGGCTGTTGGTATTGGGGGAGATCCAATAATAGGTTTAGATTTTATAGAAATTCTTAGACTTTTTGAAAACGATTCACAAACTAAAGCAATAATTATGATTGGGGAAATTGGAGGTATTAGGGAAGAAAGGGCTGCAAAATTCATTAAAAATGAGATGTCTAAACCAATTTTTGCATTTATTGCTGGCTCTTCAATTACTATATCTGGAAAACGATTTGGACATGCGGGTGCTTTAATTGTAGGTAATAAGGGTACTGCAAGAAGTAAGATTGAAGCTTTAAAAAAAGCAGGAGTACATGTTGTTAATCTCCCTTATCAAATATCAGAAAAAATTTCGGAAATTTTGTAGGTGAAATAATGGTTAGATTATATGAATATGAATCTAAAAAGATTTTCAAAGAAAATGGCATAAAAATTCCTAATGGTCAATTAATAAATGATTTAAAAAATGCTGAAAATATAAAATTCCCTGTAATGTTGAAAGCTCAAGTATTAACAGGAGGAAGGGGAAAAATAGGAGGAGTTGTGAAGATAGAAAATGATACTTCATTAAGAGAAAATTATGAGAGAATAAAGAATTCGAAATTCAAAGGATATGAGGTTAAATCAATTCTTTTAGAAGAAACAATAGAGATAAACGAGGAATTCTTTCTATCAATAACGATAGATAATTACGTTGAAAAACCATTATTAATTTTTAGTAAGCGTGGAGGCGTAGATATAGAAGAATTATTTGAAAATAATCCAGAAGAAATCCTTAAAATTTATTTAGAATATGCTCCCCCATTAAATCTTGATCAATTAAGATCAAAATTAATGTATCTTAAATTTCCTGAATTGATTTTAAATGAACTATTAGAAATCATAAATAATTGTTATCAAGTCATGTTTAAAATAGATGCGAATTTGGTTGAAATTAATCCACTTGGGTTAACGAGCAAAGGTCTAATAGCTCTTGATGCTCATATAGGAATTGATCATAATTCAATTTTTCGACAATCCCAATTTGAACATCGGATAAGGGAAGAATTAAAACCAGATGAATATGAAGCAGAATCTCGAGGCATGGCATATGTTGATTTAGAGAATCCTCGCGGAGTAGGGGTAATATGTAATGGTGCCGGACTTGTCATGGGTACGATGGACGCAATAAACGATATTGGAGGTGTTCCTGCTAATTTCTTAGACATTGGAGGTGGAGCGGACCAAGAGCGAATTTATCATGCATTAAAAATAATTTCAAAAAAACCCTTTATTAGCGTGATTTTTATCAATATTTTTGGTGGAATTACTCGGTGTGATGAAATTGCTAAAGGAATTATAAGATTTTTAAACGAAACAAAAGCAAATATAATTATAAGAATGATAGGCACCAATTTTGAAGATGGACAAAAAATATTGCTTAACCATAAGATAACAAGCTTTGAAAGCCTTCCAGAAGCTTTAAATCATCTAAAAAAATTTCTTTAATGCAGTTTTTCTTAAGATACATTTATTAAATACATTACAAGATAATTTATCATAAATGAGAAGTGCTAAAGAACATGAAAATATTGGTACTGACAACATCATTTCCAAGATACCCTAATGATTATATTGCCCCTTTTTTATTTGAACTATTTAACGAAATTAAACAACTGAAACATGAAGTTGTTATTTTAGCACCCCAAATGAAAGATGCATCTAGATTTCAGAAAATTAATAATTTGGAAATTATTAGAATTAATTATTCAAATGATCCTAAAAAACAAGTGTTAGGTGATGGATTTCTCGCAGAACATTTGAAAGAATCCAATTCTAATAAATTTAATTTAGCGAAATTTATGATTAAAACTCTAAGACGCGCCTTAAACTTACATAAAAAAAATAATTTTGATTTGATTCATACCCAATGGGTTTTTCCCATGGGATTTTTTGGATTAATTTTAAAATACATAATCAATCGACCATTAATTATAACAGTACATGGAGCTGGCGTTTTCTTAGCAAAAAAATATTCATTTTTAAAACCTTTCATTAAGTTATCGTTAAAAAAAGCAGATTTAATAATTTTTAACAGTAGTAATACAAGAATTGAATCAATAAAGATTCAAAATAAAATAAAAAATGAAAAAATTATCCATCCAGGAATAAATATAGAGAGGTTTACATCATATAATATACCAACACATCCAGATCGGGAATTATTTGAAAAAAATGATGTCATATTAACCATTGGTCGTTTAATTGAACGGAAAGGTTTTCAATATTTGATTAAAGCAATGAAGAAATTATCAACAACCCTTCAAAATATAAAATTAATAATAATCGGCACTGGTCCTTTGGAAAATAAATTAAAGGAATTAGTTAAAAAATTAAATTTACAGGGGCAAATATTTTTTTTGGGTGAGGTGAAAGGTGAATATATTCCTTATTTTTATGCTAATTCGAAGTTATTTGTCTTACCATCAATAATTGATAAAGAAGGAGATACTGAAGGTCTTGGAATTGTTCTTTTAGAAGCTATGGCTTCGGGAGTCCCTGTAATTGGTACAAATGTGGGTGGAATTAATGATATCATTAAACATAAACATAATGGACTTCTAGTTAAGCAAAAAAAACCAAAAGAAATTGCAGAGGCAATTGAAAAAATTCTTAAAGATAAGAATCTATCAAAAGAACTGTCTCTTAATGCATTAAATACTATCAAAAAAAATTTTAAATGGTCAAAAATAGCTAATATGACATTAAAAGAATACAGAAATTTAATTAAAAAATAAGGAGAGGAAAAATTGAAAAGAGTAGATAACGCAATCAACTACTTTAATAATGGTTATAACTGTGCACAAGCAGTTTTAGCATCATTCGGTGCAGAGTTTGATATGAATAAAGAATTAGCTTTTAAAGTTGCTGCAGCTTTTGGAGGAGGAATTGCACGATGTGGTAGAACATGCGGTGCTGTAACGGGAGCATTAATGGTAATTGGTTTGAAATATGGGATGACTAAAATAGGGGATAATGAATCTAAAAATAAGACTTATTCTATTGCAAATGAGTTCATAAACGAATTTGAGGGCAATCATAGTTCAATTATTTGTAAGGATTTAATTGGATTTGATATGAGCGATAAGAAGGAAAGAGAACAAGCATTCAACCGTGAAGTATTCAATAGAATATGTCCTAAACTCGTTAAAAATGCAGTTGAAATTCTCGAAAAAATTCTGATTTAATAAAATTAAAAATAATAAAAGTAATAACAATGAGTTCTCAATCTACTTTTTTATGAATTTGTTCAACAAATTCCGTGTCTCTGGAAACTTTCACGTCTTTAAGTAATTCTAATAATTCTAAGACTTTTTTCCCTATGGTTTTGGCAAAAGCTTTTCCCGTTATATCTTTTGTAACTCCACCCTGCTGTCCAGAGAATCCCATTACATAACCGGCATAAAACATCTGATGAATATCAAAAAAATTTCTTATTGCTTGTGTTGTTAATTCCGCACCACCATTTCTTACAAACCCTACAACAACACTTGCACCAATTTTACCTTTTAAAATTCCGTTATAATTCTCTTCTCTAAATAAAATTGCACGACATCTATCAAATAAAGTCTTAATTTTTGCGGAAACATTAAAAATGTATACAGGACTTCCGATAATGATTGCATCAGCGGTTAACATTTTTCGATAAATTTCAGTCATATCATCTTTTATAGGACATGGTCCTTTGTTACAGGAAAAACATGAGGTGCAATATTTGAGTTCTTTATCTCCTAAACTTATAATCTCCGTTTTAATATATTCTTTCTTTTTTAAAGGCTGCATTACTCTTTCAAGTAAATAATGTGTGTTCCTCGGTTCAATTCTATGGCTTCCATTTATTCCTAACACGTAAAATTCTTTCATTTTTATCCCTTGTAAAAGATAAGATAAAAAAAGGGTTGAATTTAATCTGTTTCAACAGTTATAGCATTTTCAGGACATTGATCTTGGCAAGCTAAACATTCGATACATTCATCAGGATTTATTACTTTGGATTTCCCATCTTCACCTAATTCATAAACTCCAGATGGACAAACATCGACGCAAATTCCATCTCCATTGCATTTATTCAAATCAACAGTTATTTTAACCATTTAATCATCTCTCTAAAAAATTACTATCTTAAATGATATTAAAAAGTATTAAAATTTCTTTATTTAGTAAATTTTAAAAGTAAAAAATTATAACATAAAAAGGAAATCCACGTTTTAAAACTATTAAGATTCGATTTTTCCTTGTTTAAGGTCAAATCGAGTGATATTTTTCAGAATGGATGAAGTAAGGAGATTTATAATACAATGAGCGAATCTGATGAAGTTTATTATATTAGATTTCATGCGCGTGGTGGACAAGGTGGCGTTACTGCAGCACAGCTTTGTGTTGAAGCTTTTACTTCAGAAGTAGGACGAGCTCAGCCAAAATTTGGCGCTGAACGAATGGGAAGCCCTACAGAGGCTTATGCAACCATGAGTAAGAATCCAGATTTGGTACAAGCTCAGACTATTATTTACACACCTCAATATGTTGGGGTTCTGGATCAAACCCTTTTTTTTGATAAAAGTGTAAATTTAACTGCAGGGATGCCTCCAGGTGGAACGATTATCGTTAATACCACCATGAGTTTTGAAAATTTAAAAAAATTAATTGAAAAGACTTACAATAGAAAAGACTTAAACGTGGCAAAGATAGATGCTACTGGAATTGCGATGGATATTATAGGTAGACCTATCACAAACACGGCAATCTTAGGTGCAGTATGTAAAGTATCAGGGATTTTCACTTTAGATGAATTAAAGGCAGCTATTGGAAGAGTTTTTGCAGAGAGAATAGCAAAACCAAATTATGAAGTCGTAGAACGAGCATATAACGAAGTAGAAGTGGATAAAGTTAAAATTCCTTTGGATCTGGAAAAAGGAAAGAAAAAAGAGTGGAGTCACGTTAATCCTGATTTGCCAGGGTATAAAGACATGGAAGTCGGTGCCATTTGGTATATTCCAGGAGGTTCCGTTAAAGTACAAACAGGCACATGGGGAATTTATCACATACATTGGGATGAAAATAAGTGTATTAATTGCCAACGTTGTTTTTTGACTTGTCCGGATTTTTCAGTGCATAGAAAGAAGTTGCCAGATGGAACTTGGAAGGTTACAGGTATTGATAATTTTCATTGTAAGGCTTGTAGATGTTGTGTTGAAATTTGTCCCTCTGGTGCCTTAACGGCTACGATAAAAGAAATTGGAGTGGCAGGAGTTTCAGGAGGTCATGAAAATTGAGTGTAGTACCGATGGAACCTTTTTTTGATGAAATTAAGGAAGAAAAGATATTAGTAATGACTGGAAATTATGCAGTCGCAGGAGGAGTCACACAAACAGATCCTGATGTAATATGTGCTTTTCCAATTACTCCCCAAACTCAATCTGTTGAAGGTCTGAGCGATGTAGTTAATCATGGAAGATTAAAAGCTGCATTTGTAAATGTAGAAAGTGAATTGGCAGCTTGTTCATACATTACTGCCGCAGTTGCCGCCGGGGCTCGAGGATTTACTGCTACTGCATCACAAGGTTACTTGTTAATGTTTGAAGCCTTACCAATGGCGGTTGGGTGGCGTGTTCCAGTTTATATGATGATTTCAAATCGTGCTTGGAATGCACCTAACTTAAGTATATGGAATAGTTGGGAAGTTACTTTAGCAGATCACGGTTGGAACAAGATTTTTTCAGAAAACGTACAAGAAACTTATGACGCATCTATTTTAGCGTGTGGTATTTCAGAAAGTTCTTTATTTCCGACAATGTTTTGTCATGATGGATTTATAATAAGCCATTCAGCACAACGATTTAAATGCATCCCAGATGAAACAGTCAGGAGATTGACTCCAAGATTAAAAAGACATACTGTTAGTACGGTTAAACCAGGAACATGGGGTGGTGTTGTAACACCAGACTTTTTCATGGAACAACGAAGAGCAATAGACATTGCAAAAAAAGAAGTTCCTAAAGTAATGGATGAAAAGTTTAAAGAGTTTGGAAAGGCTACTGGAAGAAATTATAAAAGAGTAGAAACATTTAATGTAGATGGCAAGAAAACGGTTATTCTTACCATGGGATCAATGTGTGGAACCATAAAAGAGTGGATGAGAGATAATCCAGACATAGGGCTTATTAAATTAAGGGCTTATAGACCATTTCCAGATGATTTATTAAGAAAAATCCTTGATGAGAATAAAATAGAAAAAATAATGGTATTGGAGAAAAATGATGCACTAGGAGCACCGATTCCTCAAGTATCAAATAGTTTATTGCCAATAACTTATCCATACGGAACTATCGTGCATAGTTTCATTTTGGGACTTGGTGGAAGAGATGTTACTAATGATGAATTAAATTCTGCAAAGAGGCGAATGAATAAATTAAATGATATGAGAGGAGATTTATACTCATATCTCGGTGTACGTGAGACTAAAGGTAAGGTGGAGGGTGAATAAAAGATGGTAGATTTATCACAGAAATATAAGGCAAAAGTAATTGATGTTAATGACCTTTTAAAACTAAAAACTAGAAATTATTTCATGTATTTCAATTATGACAATGAAGCATTCATGAATACTGGAATTCAAGAATCTGGTTCTACGCCCTTTTGTGCATCCACAACCACAGGACCTGGTGGAAAAAAGATTTTAGGAAAAGTCGGCATCAAGCAAGATATCATTGATGGTTTTGCATTCTTAGGAATGCAGAGTGGATTCTTAGCGACCGCTTCAACTTCTTATCCACAAGACTTCTTTGGTAAAATAATTGAGGCAATGAAGACTCCTGGAGTTTCATTTATTCAAGTACTCGCATCTTGTGATAGAGGTTGGAGACACCCAATTAATATCACTCATAAAGTAAATAAATTAGCAGTAGACTCAGGTTTTTGGCCACTATACAGTATAAGAATCAAGGATGGGCAGCCTAGTTATGCATTAAATAAAAAAATACAATTTGATAAAACTAAAGAACTATTTACAGAATATTTACAACTAAATGGCAGATTTAGACACATTATAAAACCATTCAATGAAGAAAAAGTAGATAAAATAATCGAAATGATACATGCAAGAGACGAAAATATTTTAAAACTAGTTGAAATGTTTGGAGATCCAGAAGAAAAAATCAACGTATATAAATTTGATATAAAGAACATTCCTAATCAAGAAATCTTAGCTCCAGGTCACGGTTTGTGTCAAGGATGTGGTTGTGGTATTGCTCTAAATCAATTATCATTAGCAGCTCATGCTGTTGCAGGAACAAATCTTATCATTACAAATAATACATCGTGTTCAGAAGTAAGTTTTTCAAAAGATGATGTACCAAATTGGAAAGTACCTTGGGTCCACCATTTATTCGAAACATCTGCTACTACCGCAGATGCAATAGCAACTACTTATCGAATCTTGAAAGCAAAGGGTCATTTTAAGGGCGAACTACCCTATGTAATTGCAATTGGGGGAGATGGCTCAACTTATGACATTGGTTTTCAATTTCTGAAATCTGCCCTTGTGAGAGGTGGCTCTTGGGGCATTATGAACGAACTATTGGCGCAAGAATAAACAAATTTTTAAATCTTCTATTTTTCTTTTTTCTTTTTTAATTATTATAAAAATTACGTTAGAAAATTTTTTTTTCCATATAATTTTTTAAACGATGTAATGGAAATTGATTTATTAAAATAATAATTATAATGAGGTTTAGAGTTGGAATCCATTAAAAATGGCTTTAACAAACTTTTTGTGAAACTAAATATCAAAGAGGAAAAAAAAGTAATTGAAGTTCCCGGTTTTAAAAATGCAGCCTTGGCTCCCTTGGATCAGATCTATAAGGAAATGGACTCTAGTCCGGGAGAAGGAATAAGCCAGCAGAGAGCAGAAGAGTTTCAAGAAAAGTATGGGCTAAATGAGATTCCAAAAGAAGGTATTTCCAAACTCAAAATTTATCTAGCGCCAATTTTTAATGTTTTGATATTAATTTTATTAGTAAGCGCAGTTATCATGTTTTTTTTAGGAGAAAATTCATCCGCTATAATCAGTTTAAGTATTGTAATAATCAATGCTGTTACAGCTATAGTTCAACAGTTCAGAGCACAAAAAACTCTTGAATCACTTCAAAAAATTTCAGCACTTAAAGCCCAAGTCGTAAGAAATGGTGAACAGAAAGAGATCTCATCATTAGAAGTCATTCCAGGAGATATTTTAATACTTAAACAAGGTGATAAAATAGCTGCAGATGCTCGTATTATTGAAGCAGTTGATTTAGCTGTTGGTGAGGCTCCATTAACGGGAGAAAGCATGCCAGTTGAGAAAACTGCTGAAGCTTTATCACTTAGTAATAAAGATACAATAAATGGAGTTCCTATTCAACATCAAACAAATATGTTATTCATGGGAACCTACATCCAAGAGGGACGTGCTAGAGCAATTGTTACAGGAACGGGTATTAATACGGAAATTGGTAAAATTTCGCAAAATCTTGCCCAAACTGGCATGGCTGAAATTCCATTAACTAAAAAAATGAATAATTTTGCGAAAATTTTAGCTATAGTGGTTATTTTATTATTATTTGTTGTCTTTATTTATACAATTTTTACCTCACCACCTCCTATTGACGCTGAATTAATTAGACAGAAGTTCAAATTTGCTTTGAGTATTGGTATGAATATAATTCCAACGAATTTACCATTATTAACAACAATTATTCTCATTACAGGAGTCTTTAATTTGGCTACAGCAGGTGTCATCATAAGAAATTTATCAGCAGTGGAGAGTCTTGGTCGAGTCAGTATAATATGTTCAGATAAAACGGGAACGATAACTCAAAATCAAATGACAGTGCAAAAAATTTGGTATGATAATAAAATATATGAAGTAACAGGTGCAGGTTATGATAAAAATGGGAAAATATTGGATAATGGACAAGAAATAAATCTTAAAAACAAACCATATTTTGAATTATTACTGCTTTCAGTTGTTATAAATAATAATTCGTCAATTGAAGAAGAGGAAGTAAAAGTTAAATTAAAGGATCAAGATATAAAAATGGTTAGAAAAGCTTTAGGTGCACCAACAGAAGCAGCTTTAGTAGTTTTAGCTGAAAAAGGTGGGATAGATCATTCAACCCTTAAAGCAAGGTATAAATTTATTCAAGAATTACCTTTTAATTCTGCTGTTAAAAGAATGTCAACAATCGTCGAAGGGAAAGCAGGAGAAAGAATTGCATTTGTTAAAGGAGCTTCAGAAATAATTCTTAATTTATCAGAAAAAATTGTTTTAAATGGTATAGAAGAGAATCTAACAGATAAAAAAAGGGAAGAATTGGCTGGATTAATTGAGCAATATGCAAATAAAGGGTATAGGACTTTATCAATGGCATTTAAAAAAATCACAGATAATAAAACGAAATATGATAGAGATGAAATCGAAAGTAATTTAGTTTTTCATGGATTTGTAATGATTCTTGATCCTCCAAGAGATGGAGTAAAAGAAGCAGTGAATTCTTGTGAAACAGCAGGCATAACCGTTGTAATGATAACAGGAGATCACCCAAGTACTGCAAAATCTATTGCTGAACAAATGGATATTTTTGGAGAAGGCGAAATTGTTGTTGAAGGAAAAGACATAGAAAATTTGAACCCTACTGATTTTATGCGAACTGCTGTATTTGCCAGGGTTTCACCATCTGATAAAGAAGTGATTGTTAAACGATACCAAGATGAACAGAGGCGTCATGTAGCAATGACTGGAGATGGTATTAACGATTCTTTAGCATTAAAATTATCAAATACAGGTATAGCGATGGGCATTACTGGGACAGATGTAGCAAAAGAAGCAGCAGATATGGTAATTTCTGACGATAATTTTACATCTATTGAAAAAGGAATAAGAGTTGGAAGAGGTATCTTTTCAAGAATTAGATCTTTAATTTATTTTTACATTTGCATGGATTTATGTGAAGGAATCTTTTTTTTCACGTTAGCTTTCATTCCAGGTTTTGAATTATTATCCTTTATACAACACATGTGGATAGTTTTGGCTGTTCATTCTTTACCACCTTTAGCACTGACATTCGATTCAGCACCAAAAGACATAATGAAAGAACCTCCAAGGAACGATGAAGAAATTTTTAATAAAGACATGCTTAAAATGCTTATCTTTCACACTTTGATTCTATTATTTGGAGTTTTAATGGGGTATATACTTTGCCTCACGCCAATTTTAGGACCAAATGCAGTCAATTTAAATCAAATTCCTGCATTCCCAAGTTTCATTGACACTACAATTCCTGCTTGGCATCAAAAAGCTGCAACTGTCACTGTAACTATCCTATTCATTTCAGAACCGATTATGATCTTGAATATAAGAAGACCTAATACGCCTGTTTGGATTAGCATGAGGGAGGAAAATAATCAATTTATCAATTTTTTCATTTCACTTACAATCTTAGCTCAAATAGGGTTAGTATTAGGTGGTTGGCTAGTAATACCTGCTTTCCAAAGCGTGGGAATTGATTTTAACCAATGTGCATTATCCTTAACTGATTGGTTGTGGGTCTTGCTACTATCATTCCAGAGTTTCATTATTATCGAAATCTATAAATGGCGAGCACGAAAAAAGAAAGTATTTTTTTAAATATTTTTAGGAGTTCTTCTCCCTTTTTTAATTCATTTTTTATTTTAGAATATTTTAATTTAAATTCAAGACGAGTAAATTCTTAAGAAGTTGAACTTTATTTATGGTTGAGGTTAATAAAATGAAATTCGCGTTAAAGATCGGAGGATCTTTGCTTTTCAAGGATGACAATTCAGTGAATATTGTTTTTTTAGAAGATTTAATTAAAGTTTTACGTAAAATCAAAAAATTAAAACATGATATCATAATAATTATTGGTGGGGGGAAAATAGCACGAAATTTTATTGAGATTGCAAGGAATTTTAATGCTTCTGAAGAAAATTGCGATCAAGTTGGCATTTATGCTTCAAGACTAAATGCAATGTTAATAGCTTCAATAGATCCAGAAATATTTCATCAAGAAATTCCTGTTGATGTTGATACAGCAATCATTTACTTAACAGATAATAAAGGAAAATTTATAGTTATGGGAGGAGTAATCCCAGGGCAATCTACAAATGCAGTTGCTGCAGAAGCAGCAGAACAATTAAAAGCTGATGCCATTTTAAACGCTACAGATGTCGATTACGTTTATTCTGCGGACCCAAAAGTTGATCCAAATGCAAAACCATTAAAAAAAATAAGTTATGGGGAATTTTCAAAACTAATTGATAAGGATGCAAAAGCTGGAAAATATAAATTATTCGATTATAGAGCATTTAAAATTATTGAACGATCCAAGATAAAAACATATATGTTTTCTGGAAAAGATCCAGAAAATATTTTTAAAATTATAAATGGGGAAAAAATAGGAACTATTATTTCATCCTAAATGTTAAATTCAAAATATAATATCCCATCTTCATATGTCTTTTTAATATCAAAACCTGATTCGGCCATTATCTTTCTTATTGCGATATTACTTGCTAAAACCTCACCATAAATTGTTTTAATTCCATTTTTTTTTGCAAATTCCAGCAAAATTTCCGAGATTTGTGTCCCTAGGGTTTTATATTGCCATCTATCGGTAACAACTACTGCTATTTCTGCCCGACTGCCATCTTCTGATCTAAAATAGCGTGCTACACAAATTAATTCATCTTTATCTGGTATCTGAGCAACGAGTGCAAAATCCTTTAGATAGTTAACATTGGCATATTTTTTTGCTTCTTCTAATGTCATAGATTTCCTTCGAGTAAAGAAACGTAAATATCTAGTCTCATCACTAAAACTCTCGTATAATTTTATGATTAATAGAGCATCCTCGGGTTTTATAGGGCGAATTAATACTTTTGATCCATCTGATAAAATTATGATTTTCTTAAAATCAGGAGTTCCACTCAAATAATAAGACCTTCTTATTGAGTACCTTTCATTATTAAAGTGAATTTTTATAATAATTGAAATAATATCTTGTATTAAAAATAAACTATTAAAAGAACGATTATGTCCAAATTTAAAAAAATTCTTTTCGAAAAGTTAGAAAATAATATTCCTAGAGAAAATTTAAATGCTCTTCCAAATGGATTTCAACAAATAGGCAATAAAGCAATAATAAATTTGAAACCTGAAGTTCTGACATATCAAAACGAAATTTCGAATATAATTTTGGAAAATTTTTCGGCGATTAAAGGTGTTTATTTAAAAAAAGGAGGAATATCTGGAAATTTTCGAGTTCCAGATTTAGAATATATTCGTGGTGAAAGAGATCCAATCATTCAACATAAAGAACATGGAATTATTTTTAAATTTGATATGACTAAAATTATGTTTGCGAAAGGAAATATCAATGAAAGGCTCAGATTCAAAAAAATAGTAAAAGAAGATGAAATAATATTTGATCTTTTTAGCGGAATTGGTTATTTTTCTTTAATAATTGCTAAATATTGTAAACCTAAAATAATATACTCTTTTGAGTTAAATCCAGTATCTTTTGAATTTCTTACTGAAAATATCAAATTAAATAAAATAAATGATAAACGACTAATAATTAGACCTATTTTCGGAGATTCAAACCAAGAAATGTTGAAAATTAAAGATAAAGCAGATAGAGTAATAATGGGGATAATTCCGGCACCTAAATCTCATTTAAGTAATGTTTTTAAGATACTAAATGAGGATCATGGAATCATACATTATGAAGGTTTATTAAATGATAGGATGTCACCAAATATACTGTTAAATGATGTATTGAAACACGCAAATGAAGTAGGGAGAGAATGTAAGTTACTCAAAGCTAATAAAGTAAAATCTTATGGCCCTAAAGTAAATCATGTAACGTTGGATATTGAGATAAATTAATTTTTTAAAAAAAGAGAATGCCAGTTGTATCCCCGACACTAACTCTTTAATGTCATCGGTTGGATTTTCCAGTTCCTCATTTAAGCTCTCTCATGAGGGGAGAATATACTGACATTCAAACTACCTGTACTCCACCTGGGTAAAGCTGACTTCATTTCATCGACAGGCTTCGCCATTAATTCTCTAGAAGAGCCCATTTTATGGAAGTGCGATAGTTTGGGTCCGGTTTATGCCATATTTTGCTGAAACTTTCATTGTTTCCTCAGTTTCTCCTCGATAATGGCACGTAAAATCCATCATACCAATATAATAAAGACAATTCCACCCTATTAAATTTACTTCTATGAATTTTTTCTATATAATTTATTATACATTGAACCAAGAGGAAACCTTTAATAAATTTACAATTTAACTTAGTTTTTCTTTAAACTTTTATTTAATTAAATTACAGGTTAGTTTTTTTTATATTTTTTAAAATAAATTAACACAAATATTCCAATTACGGTGATGATTATTGATACAATCACCAAAATAACTATTAGGTCTTCAAAAGTAAAAGGATTAGGCCATCTGTCAGGTATATAAAAATCTAAAGTAATGTTGAAATATAAATCATCAACACCATTTGTGCGATTAACAAGAATATAAAATTTTCCTGATGAATTATTCGGAAATGATAATATCTCTGAGTATGGGTTTGGATTAGATGAGTTTGCAACTAAAATTTGATTAGAATTATATAAAAATAAATCTAAATTTGTTGAAGTATTCCATGTTAATTCTACATTTATTATTTGATCATTAGTTTTATTATAATAATAGTAAGCAGAATCATTACTTGCTGGTAGAAATTCATTAAGATAGGATAATTCATAAATATAAGTTACGTTCCCGTATGTAGAACCATAACCATAACAATTTTGTTGTAAATTTATAGAAAGTAGAAATAAAAAGCAAATTAAAATCGATATTTTACCTCTCCAATTCATGTTAATGTCCCTCATTAATTCAAATTGAATTCTAAGTTAAATCATCTAATTTAATTAGCTTATTATAAATATTTGTAACTTTTGGTATAATATTTTACTAAAAAACAAAACATACTATTCTTACTCATCAAATTTCTCATAATTAATAGAATTATTTCCATGAAAAATGATCTATTTAGTATTCAAAAAAAAGTTTACAGATACCCGGCAGATTTAAAACAATCCAAATATTATAAGATACGTTTAAAAGCATATAATAAAATAAACCGTTAAATAAGTGAAAAAATATTAGTAATAAACATTATTTCCAACCTTATTGTTAATAATCATTAAGATTAAACTAATTTTATTAACATTTTAATAAAAAGATCGTCCAACTTAAGGTTTTAAATTAGAAATATTCTTAAAAATTAATCAAAGATCAATCTTGGTATAATTGACAAAAACCAAACAGATATGATAAAATTTAAGAAAAGAATTTTCCAAATAAAATTATCTTAATTTAGTACTACAAATTAAATAAATAAGAGGAGAAAAAGAATATGAGTCCGGATTTTTCTGGTTTAATTGGTCAAACTTTAAAATCTGTTAAATTTAAAGTTAAGGGCAAGAAATTATCAGCATTTGCTGAATCTATTGGCGTAAAGCAACCCGAATTCTTGGGGGATGATCCGATCGCACATCCAGCATACGCTAACGCTTATGTATTACCAGCACTTATGGGTGTGACGGGCGCCAAAAACCCAGACGGTTCTAAAATCATCACAAACATGCTAAAGATTCTACATGGAGGTCAAGGTTATAAGTTTCCAAAAGGTTCACCACCAATAAAAGATGGTGATAAATTAGAAACAACTCCAAAAATTAAAGACATGGAAGTCAAAGCTAACGGAATGTTATTGATCACTTGTGAAGCTGAAACGAAGGTATCTGAGAGTAAAGATGCATCAAAAGTTGGAAAAACAGTTTGTATTTCCGAAATTGGTGTAGTTGTAATGCCTGGAGGATTTGAAGTTCAATAGGAGGATGAAAGAATGGTAAATTGGGATGATTTAAAAGAAGGAGAAGTAGGAACATCAATGGTTGTCGGCCCACTAGAGCGATCTGAATTTAAAACTTATGCAGATACTGGTGGTGATACGAATCCCATTCATGTTGACGAATTTGCAGGTTTAGTTAATAAAGGAATCATTGCACATGGTTTATATTCTCATGCTTGGCTTGGAACCATGTTAGTTAATTGGGCAGGAGTTGGAAACGTTCGAGGATATAATGGTAGAATGCTTGGTATGACACGTCCAGGAGATCTAGTAGAATTAAAAGCAGTTGTGAAGAAAAAGTACGAAGAAGACGGAGAAAAATTAGTTGATTTGGACATTGTTTCAATAACGAAAACAACATATTTCATGGGAAAAGCAAAATCGAGCTTATCAGATGAAGAAATTTTAAAAAATTTGGCAAGTACGAAACTAACGATAAACATAGAATTTACTGCCATGGGCGAAAAGAAATTTGATATTAAATTTGAACCGAAAGGAGTCGAGGTTAGGGTTCCTAAAGATACAATGGCAAATGAACCTTTAATTAGAGACTGGCTACGAGCTGACAAAGATGTCGTTACAGCAGAGTTTCTTGGTAAGAAAAAAGGCGAAAGATTTAATTTTGGACTAGTAAGAAATAGAGAATCCATCGTTGGAACCGCAACGATTGTAATTAAATAATTTCTTTTTTATTTTTCTTTTTTTAGAAAGGATTCTTGAAGTATTATCACTTTTCAACAAATTTATTTTTTTTAAATGAGTTAGAAATATATTTGGAAAGTATACGATCTTTAATTGGTAGTTTTTTATGACAAAAGGAAAAAAGAGTGCTAAAAACCCAAAAAAAAACACAGAAATTGAGATAAATATAGAAGAAAAAGTACAAAAGGGAGAAGTTCTAGATGCATCTTTGATGAATTTGAATCAGCAAATAAATCAAGAATTAACTTTGATTAAAAGACAATATAATAAATTGGAAAAAGCATTAATGGAAAAAGATGAACTTATATCAACATTAAAAAAACAATCAGAGGAGCAGATGGATTTAATTAATAATTTACAAACTTCATCTAAGACTCCATTAAAAGAAGAAAAAGTAGATTTAGATTTATTAATTGAAAAATTTTCAAAATCTGAAAAATCCAAGGATGATAAAGTTAGAGAAGGATTAAGAACAATTTCAGGAATTCTTATGGGTTTATCATTTCATTTATATTTTATGTTATATGATATACCAAGATTTACCATTTCAGCATTACTTTTGTTTTCAGCATTTTGTTTTTTTATGAGTGTTGTATTTACTTTTGTTGCACATGAAAAATGGACCAATTTTCCTACTTACTTGTTAATAACAGGAGCTATTTCGTTAGTCATTAATTCAAATTTTTTATTTTTAGTCCGATTTGAGGCTGGACTTGCGACTAATATTACAGATAATATCATAATTTGGAGCATGTTTCCTGCAGTCCTTGCTCTTATAGGAATTTATTATGCAATTCAAGAAGAGATCTCAAGAACTAGAAAGGGATTTAAGAAAAAGATGGAAAAATTTTTCGAGCAATAAATTTTTTTCTCTAAGTCCTTCCTTTTTTATTCATATAATGTATTTTTCATTTTTCAATCAAAAGTTTTAATTTTTTGGGGTTGAAAATGATTTTATTTAATCCAACTAATAAAACTATTTTTTTTCTATCAAATTTGAAAAAATTTTACAGTGAAAAAATTATTTAAATTTAATAAGCAAATACAGTAATACACTGTTGTTTCATAAAGGGATTAAAATGGCAATAAAATATGCAGAAGTTAATGTTGGAGACGAAATTACACAATTAGAAAAAAAGAAACTGTCGAGAGAACAGATAATTGAATATGGTTATGCTTCAGGGGACGAAAATCCAATCCACATGAGTGATTCTGAAGCGTGGAAAACAGGATTAAAGGGAGTCATTGCTCACGGTCTGTTTTTTATCGCGTTTATGCAACAAGCTTTGACAGATTGGGCAGATAATGCTGAAGCAATAAAAGATATAGATATAAAAATGGTTGGAAGTGTCCGAGCTGGAGATAATATAATTAGTACCGCAAGAATTACTAATAAATATGATTCGGACAAGATTGTAGAATTGACATTAGCACAATTTACTTACACGCCGCTCTATCACGCAAGAGTAATTCTTACAGATCCTGATATAGCTGAAACCTTATTGAAGGAATCTCTTAGCAATTCAAAATTGAATTATAGAACTAGTTACGAATTTAAGGATCATAAAATAGTAGATATTCAAATGACAGCAGATATCGAAGCAAAATGTATAAAAAAAGTGATATTTTTGAGTTTCGAGGAAGGAGCAGTTAAAGAATGGACCAATAAAGATGAGGATATTGAAATAGAGATCCTAGATAGAGGAGAAGATCAAATAGAATATGTTTTATATAGAAAACGTCAATCTCTTGCAGGAAAAGCAAAAGTTAAATTACAATAATAAATTCTCAATCATTCTCTTGTTTTCTTTTTGATTTTAATTCAAAAATTAAACTATTACCTATTTTTGATAACAATAATTTCTCAAATTTTTTAATAGTTTGATTCACTTTCTCTTTCTTCTTGATAATATCTTCATTTGTTATCAAATAATTCACTTAATATTCTTTAGTCTAAATAACATTTAAACCCCACAATTATCCCAAGAATTATTCTCTTTTATTTTTTTTATAGAAACGTCGTCTCTTAGCATTTAGATACTTATAGAATTCTGTAGGAACGAAATTTAACATTTTATCCACCCGATCAACTAAGAATTCGGGTAAAACTTTTTTTAAATCATTTCCAGAAATCATAAAATAATCATTATTTGGCTCAAATCCAAACCAAAAAACTATACAACCATGACCAAATGAATCAAAGTTATCAAATTGTTTTCGATGCCTTTTAAGATCAAATTCGCTTCCAAAAGAGCATTTACTTTCAATCCATTTAATCTCCTGCCCAAAAATTTTCATTGGTTCTGCTAATAAGATATCAGGTAAAGAATCCTTTCCATTTGCTGGATCTATTTCAAATTCAAAATTGAGGTGATTCAACCATTCTCGTAGAATAACTTCACCTTCTAAACCTCGTTCCTTTGCTCTTTTATTCGCTAAAGGAGAATTTATTAAATCATTTTCACGTGCTTTTTCCAATAATCTGTAATAAAACTCATTGACTTCTAAGGTTCCCTCAATTGCTTGATTCACCTCTTTTTTTGTGTAACCTTCCAATAACATAAATCTTCTTACTATTAAAAGAGGTGGGATTCGTAAATTTTTTGATAAAAAATAAATATCTTTTTCTTTATCTTTTAATGTTACATTTTTTAGTTTCCAAGAGTTGCGTATGGCATTTTCTCTTTCTTTTTGAATGAATTTGATGTATTTAAGACCTTTCATTTTTTGAATTCAACTAAATTGCTTGATAACTTATTAAAATTTTAAAAAGTAGATGTTTTTGATACCATATATATCTAATTTTAAATAAGGAATGAAACTTAAAAAGCTTTATTAAAAATGAACGCCATTTAATTTTTACAAGTTTATGGGGTTATACTCACGAGAATTCCAGAATTATTAAAAGATTTAGTGAAATATTATCCAGTATTAAAATTGGGTAACTTTTTGCAACAATTATTCTTAGATCCGAATATTGCAGGGACAGAAAAGGCTAAAGAAAGGATAATTAATTACCAAGCAAAACTAATTAAACAAATCCAGAAAAATCAAGCGAAATCACTTAATGAAAACTGGATTAAAAGACGAAATATTTGGTCTGCAACAAAATCGGAAAAACAACATTATGTTCGATTAACAACGGGATTGTTTTTTCCAATTCAAGTTAGATTATTTTTGAGATCAATGGAATTTGGAACTCCCAAATTCAAAGCAAACTTATTACGGGATCGAGGTGCTGAAATTGGGAAGAATGTCTTTATTGCTTTTGGAAATTTAATAGATCCAATATTTACAAGAAATATTTCTATAGGAGATAATTCGATAATTAGTGCAACTTCTTGCATTTTATGTCATGAATTTAGAGAAGGAAAGGAAAAATCCAAGCAAGACTTACTCGTTGGAAAAGTCAAAATTGGTAAAAATTCAATGATATCACCAAATGCTGTAATTCTTCCAGGAGTAGAAATTGGAGATAATTGCATAATCGGACCAGGATTTCTTACTGAAAATGTTAAAGAAAATAGTTTAGCAATCGGTTCACCTGAAAAAGCTGTGTTTCCATTAGAAGGCGAGGCAATAAAACAGTTAAGGGGCGATACAAGGCATTTAGAATCTTTGCCATATGATGTTAGAGAGTTTCGCGAATATATACCATATTTCAAGAAAGGTAGATATAATCTTTTTAATATTTTATTAGTTGAACTTCAAAAAGATAAAATAGTTCCACAAAGATTAAGACAAACCTTACTCAGACTAGCCGGCGTTAAAATCGGAGATAATGTTAGGATCGAAGATAACGTTACATTTGATCCTTGGTACCCAGATAAAATCAAAATTGGGGACGGAACTACTATAAAATCACATAGTATATTAGCCACGCATCAGGGAATTATAAATTCTCCAGTGAAAATTGGAGATATAGACATTGGTAAAAACGTTCTTATTGATGCGGGTGCAGGTCTAATTCCAGGAATTAAAATCGGAGATAATGCAGAAATACTTCCATATAGTATGACAGCAACTGACATTCCAGATGGTGAACAAGTTGAAGGAAACCCGGCTATAAAAAGTGGTCAAACATTTGATATGATTAATTTTATAAATCAAAGATTTGGCTACAGCGCAGATATTTGGGATGAAATTCAAAAAGAAAAACAAAAAGAATTGGAGAAAGAAAGGAAAAAAAAAGTTGATGAACAATTAAATGAAGTTTAAAGATCTAAATTATGAAAAAACAACAATTATTTCAGTCACGGATGCATTAATTATTGTTGACATCCAAAATGATTTTATTCCGGGAGGAAATTTAGCCGTTGAAGGAGGGGATGAAATCATTGATGGAATAAATGAATTACAAGATATATTCCATTCAAAAAATGCTCGGATCGTATTAACACAAGATTGGCACCCTTTAACTCATAAATCGTTTGCTAGCGTTCATAAAGGAAAAAATCCTTTTGATCCACACGAAGAACAAGGAATTGGACCGATATTATGGCCAGATCATTGTATTCAAGGATCAAAAGGTGCAGAGTTTCATCCAAGATTGAATGTAAACCATGCAAAAGCAATTCTTAGAAAAGGATTTAATCCTAAAATTGATAGTTATTCTGGTTTTCTCGAAAATGATAGAAATACTCAAACGGGTCTATCCGGATACTTGAAATCTTGCAATATATCAAGAATCTTTATCTGTGGTTTGGCATTAGATTACTGCGTTTATTTTACCGCTATTGATGGTAAAAAATTAGGATTTGATGTTTATGTCATTCCAGAACTATCTAGAGGTATTGATGACCCAGAGAATAATATATTAACAACTTTGGAAGATATGGAAAAAAATGGAATTAAATTTATTAAAACGATTGACATCAAATAATTTTTAAATATATTTATATAGCATTTTTAACAAATTTTCGTTGATTATTAATCCTACTACTTCTCCTTCATCTATAACGGGAATTTGATCTATTTGTTGATTCACGATAATATTTAAGACTTCTTTAATTGAGGATTCGGGAGTTACTGAAGCGGGATTTCTTCGCATTAAATCTTCGACTTTCATACCGTTGACGCAAATTGAAAATCGACTTAGCATAATATCTCTCATTGTTATTAAACCTACCAGATTACCGTTCTCAATGACTGGAATTCCACCAATATGATTCCTTGACATCAATAAATCCACAGCAGCAATCTGTTCTGTTGGGTGTACTGCAAGAGGATCTGTAATCATGATATCTTTCGCTTTTATTTTTAATAAATCCATTATTATGACTCCCATTTTGAAAAATCTTCAAAATAAATATGAAATTTCTTCTTTATTAGATTAATTTCTTAAATAAAAAATTAAAAAATTTTGGTAAGTTTTAACTTTTTAAGTCTGCAATTGAATATTATGTAAAAATATGTTTGGAACTCATGGATGCTAAGTAAATAAACTTTAATTTGAATCATATTAGAATATATCTGGCTCAATTTAAAGTTTATAAAATGCTAAAATTGGGAAGATGGTCTAGCTTGGCTATGATTCGTGGTTCGGGACCACGGGATCGGGGGTTCAAATCCCCCTCTTCCCATTCGTTTTTACTATTCAATTTTTTCTAAAAATCTAATATTCATATATTATATTGAATAGAAATTAAATAATAAAATTTATAAAAAGCGATTGATTTTTATTAACAAAATATCCTTAGAGCTCATAAAATAAGATTATTTTCAAATTATCCTAAGAGCTTTTACGATAATACTAAAATTTTTGAATGTAAACGTGATTTTAAAGCACGTGCAATATGATTTGAAGAAACCAAATAGGAATCTTGAATTTAATATGCCATTCACAATAAAAATCTCACTCATGGGATTAAGTGGCTCGGGAAAAACCACAACATTACGTGCGCTTGCAAAAGACCGTGCTTATTTAATGTGCGAACAAAGAAGACCACCCAGTGATGATGAGATGAAAGCTTGGAGAGTAGCGGCAGATTATGAAGTACCTACCTCAGCAGTTCCTAATTTTGGTAATTTAATATTGCGTCCGAACTTTGAAAAAGGTACATTCAAATTGCTTGATTACTTTCCTGATCAAATGGAAAAGAATGATTGTATAATTTATCTTTATGATACTTGTGGACAAGAAATCTTTTACCAAATTACTAAAGCAACTAGTGAAGGGAGCCAAGGTTTAATATTTCTTGTAGATTCAACTTTAGATTTAAAAACTCACTCAAAAGAAATTGTAGATGTTTTTGAAACTGTAGAAAGTCATTTTCATGGTAACATGCCTCCAACTGTCATTGTCTGCAATAAGCAAGATTTAGTTAGTAAATTCCGGATTGAAGAGGGAGGATTTGGAAAGGAAGTTTTTATGCGTTCCATTATGCGCTCATATGAAAAGAAATTTGCCAAGGTTCCTTTTATTGATGCTTGTGCAAAGGATGGTTGGGGCGTAGATAAAGCACTTGAATTATTAGTTGAGGAAATTTGTAAGGATTTTTTATTTGTAAAAGAATTTAAAACCCCTCCGAGAGGATTCAATAGGGTAAGTCTAGATAAAACAATTAAAAAAGAAAAATTTGCATATATTTTTAACGATAAACCTGTATCAGGGTTTCAAAAGATAGAATAACGTAATTATTAAGTTAATAATTTTTTAAATGCTTCTTTTATTGCTATTTCATATGCATTTTTATCTTTTTCTTTAATAAATACTTGTCTTTCACCAAAAACCGTCTTCATTATGATTTGTGCATTATAATCGGTATCATACCATTTATGAATTTGCATTCCTAACATTTCTATCAAACCTATTTTAATGATATAAATAGAGAACTTGGGATTTATAAAAAATAAGACTCCATTGTAAAAGTAATAAAAAAGTTCCACGAGAAATTTCCCTTATGTTACTAAATAATATAAGAAAATCTTATTGAAATGGATCGAAAAAAGTTTAGGTAGTTTATTTCCAACCAAAATATAAAATGTAATTTATATTCAAAATGATCATAATTAGAGTTTAGTTCTAAAGATTTTTTTATTCAAGTCGCATAATAAAATCGTAAATTTTTTTTAAAAAAATTCTAATAATATTTTAACAGCTATTTTCAATAACTATAATAGCAATCTTTAAAATTGAATTATTTCAAGTTTTTAAAACTATTACGAAAAATCAATTTACTAGGTAGACAATTAATGGTAAAAGTTTATGACGTTCCGGCTGATGATTTTATTAATGAGTTAAAAAATGTCATAAAAGCAAATTATAATGAAGTTCAAGAACCCCCCTATGCAGATTTTGTAAAAACTGGTTCGTTTAAAGAAAAACCACCCACTGAAACCGATTGGTGGTTTATTAGAACCGCGTCGATTTTGAGAAAAATATATTTAAAACCAGAAATAGGCGTTCAAAGACTGCGAAATGCATATGGAGGAAAGAAAAGAGGAACACATAAGCCAGAACATTTTACGAAAAGTAGTGGAGCAATCATTCGAAAAATCCTTCAACAACTTGAAGAAGCAGGATTAGTTGAAAGCGTTAAAAGTAAGGGAAGAACACTTACTAATAAAGGGATTTCATTATTAGATAAAACAGCAAATGATATTAAAATGAAATTAAATAAAGAAATCCCTGCTTTACAAAAATACACATAATGATTGAGGGAGTTATTTGTCTGAAGATGAGTTAGAAGAAATAAGAAGAAGAAAATTAATGGAGCTTCAGGCTCAAGCTCAACAACAAGAAGCCGTTCAACGGCAACAAGATGAACTTGAAGCCCAGAAAAATGCAATAATGAGAAAAATTCTAAGCCCCGATGCGAGAACAAGGCTTGAAAACATTCGTATGGTAAGGGCTGAATTTGCTCAACAAGTCGAATATCAAATGATTCAACTGGCTCAATCAGGACAATTAGCAAGAGCAGGAATTCAACTTCCAATGTCTGATAACGATTTTAAGAAAATATTACAAAAAATTCAAGGTAAGAAAAAAGATATTAAAATAAAACACATTTAGAGAGAAATAAGATGGCGAGAAATAAAAGTCCAGCAAAAAAATTAAGATTAAGTAAAGCGGGAATGCAAAATCAATCTGTACCAGCATGGATAATTGTAAAAACGAAAGGAAAAGTTCGAACACATCCGAAAAAGAGAAGATGGCGAAATCAAACCTTAAAAGTTTAGAGATAATTATCTACTTTTGACCTTAGCTGGGAAAAATTATTTCGTCGCTTTTTTCTGATTTTTCAAGATTTTATCAATCTTTTTCCCCAGATCCATTAATAATCGACTAATTGCATTATCAGAATCTGATTTATCTTCTAGATCCATATTTAATTTTTCAAAATCCCTTAATAATCCTGTATTAAATCCTTTTAACTCCGCAATATCATCTTTAATTTCTAATTTTAATTTTGAAAATTCCTTTTTTAAACTTGAAAATTCGTCTTTTAATTCTTGCGTTACTTTCAAAACGTCATTAAAACCATCGATAATTATCTGTAGATCATCTGTTCCTAATCCGCCAGTTGAACTTATAGGAACCAGCATAGGTAATTGAAAACCCTTTCCTTGTTTTCCTTTTTTAGATGTCTTTTCAATTTTTGAAGATTGTTGCTTCTGTAATTTTTGAAATGATGTAATTAAAGCATCAAATGATTGAATGATACTTGCTAAATTTTTATCATATGTCAGCCATTCTAAAACATTTAAAATGAATTTTTCGTGAGAAGCCCATTGAACAACTTCATTTCGGAACATTTCATATGCACCTATTGCAACAACTCGGCCTAGATCGGCTTCAGATACAGCGACAACTTCGGCTTTAGTGGGGTCTGCAATTTCATTAGCAAATGCGATTGTTTTTGCAGGGGAACTCGTTTTAATGCTACAACCAGCTCTTAAACATAATTCTTTCACGTTTTTTATAATTGGATGATCTTCAAAATTCGAGATAACGGGGAATGTATCCAATCCATAATTATACATTTCGTCAAGCACTTGATTGTTTTCAAAATGGATACCAAATTCCCTCGCTAATTGATTTAAATTGGTACCTCTCCCGTGATCACCTCCTGCATGAGAAAGCATTAACAAACCTCCACCGTTGCAAACAAATCTCTTTATTTGTGTTATTTCGTATGGATTTAGTTTTGATGCATCGGGACAAGCTAGAATTAGGATATCATTTTTGAATAATCGAGTCTGAATGAGCATATCATTGTACTCAACTACTTGATAGTGAAATTCTTCAAGTAAATCCCGCAATTCAGAATACGAATCTTGGACACGTCCTCTTTCATTAAAATTTAAATCGAATGCTATTCGAGCTTTATATTTGATTTTAGTCCGACTACTACCACCAATAATCTCCTCTATTTCCTCCTCTTCAAGATCCTCTTCAATTCGTTTTACTTCTTTAAATAAATCTTTTTCACTTTCAGAAATTGCTATTTCATCAAATTCAACTTCTTTAGAACCTTCAAATAATTCCTTTGATACCACTTCAGATTTTGTTTCTTCTATTTCTTCCAATAGCTCATTTTCAATATCTTTTATTTCATCTTCTGCACCTAGAAGAAGTTCTTCCTCACCATCTACTGGCATTAATAACTGAGCCTCTTCTTCTTCTTCTTCACTTGCATTAAATAAAAGAGAACTTGAATTATCGTCTTTATTTTCATCTGAAGGCGAATCTTGCTCCTTTTTACTCAAAAAACATTCAACTCCTTACCTATAATTGTTGAATACGTCAATTAAAAACCTTACTAAAAAATAAAAAATCACAATTTGATATACCTAATCGTTATAAAATTGAATAATATCATGTTAAATCTATGACAAAATTTAATAAGTTCTTCTTATTGGAAATAATGAAATTTTAATATTCTAAAGAGGTTCACAGATTGAGTACTTCAAAGCCCATAAAAACGAAAAAAGCAAAAAAAACAAAAAAAGCTACAAAAGATGAAAAAGATCCAGAAGTTAAAAAGTCTAAAAAAGTAGAAGATAAAATAAAAGAAGAAGATATTGGCGAAGATGAAGTTGATACAGAAACTCCTAAAGTTAAAGAAGAAGAGGGTTTATTAGAAGAAGATTTAATTAAAATTGAAGAAGCTAAAAAAGAAGAACCTTCAATTGAAGAACTTATTTCTAAAAAAACAGAGAAAGAACCCGAAGAAGAAATTTTAGAGGAAAGATTATACACCGTTCCCTTAAAAACGAGAAATTATCCAAAGTATAAAAGGACAAATAAAGCAGTATCTTTGATGAAAAAATTTCTTACTAGACATATGAAACCCGAATCGGAGGATTTCCTTAAAATAGATCCTGCTTTAAATGAATATCTTTGGTATAGAGGAATAAAGAATCCACCTACTAAAGTAAAAATTAAGGTTACGAAAAACGAAGAGGGCATTATTACGGCATATCTAAGGGAATGATTGGTTGCTCGGACCCACAAATAAACATCTTATAAAATTAACAGATGAAATTTTCTATTTTCCAGAATCTGGAATGCTTGATTCTAACGTTTATTTGATAAAAAATCAAGAACATTTTCTATTAATTGATGGAGGAAATGGACTTTCTTTCAAGGGAATAGTTCGGGAATTGACAAATAAAGGATTTAGCATGAATAATATGGATGGAATTTGCCAAACACATCTTCATGTAGATCATATTTTAGGATTATATAAGTTTAAAGAAGAATTCCCTAACATTAAAATATATATGTCTGAGATTGAAGCTATTCCAGTTGAAAAAGGTGATAAAAACATTATAATTCCTCCTTTAGGCTTTGGAATAGACCAGATGGTTGGTTCATTCATGAATCAAATCGGTTTGAAAATAGTTCCCTTAACTATTGATAAAAAATTCAAAGATGGAGATACTTTCAGATATGGAAAATATAATTTCAAAATCTTGATAACGCCAGGTCATACTACGGGAGGAATTTGCTTATATGAATCTGAAAAACGCATTTTATTCAGTGGAGATACTGCATTTCCAGGAGGATCGTTTGGAAGGGTCGATTTTCCAGGTGGAAATGCCAATCAACTTATTAAATCATTACATAGACTAGCTCAATTAGGAAATATAGAAATGCTTTTTGCAGGTCATATGGATGCAGTAACAAAAGGAGCTCAAAGATCTCTTGAAGCTTCTGCAAGGATTGCAGCTTCAATGTTGTAAAAAAATTATCTTCTCATTTCTAAAATTATTTTGAAAATTTCATCTTCACCTTTACGATCATAGGTTTTCTGTAAAATTCTTTGAGTATTAATAGTTCCGATGCCATTTGCAGCCATTGCTATTAATGCTATTTTTCCATAATCTAGCATTTCAGTTGCAGATTTTTGAATTCTTTTCCAGATATTTTTTTTATCTTTTGAAAGTGATTTTTTTTGTTTTATTAAATTAAGGGTTTCTTTCATTTTCTCATCATCTATATTGGTAACGCCCAAATAACGGGATTGACATTTCAAACATTTAGGTTTCTCATCTACACTAGCAATGGTAAAAATTGCAGAATAATCCATACAATATAAACAAGTTAGTCGAAATTGCTTTTTTAAAAGTATTTTTTTAAGATCGATCAAGTCTTCTTTTTTAATTGGTTCTTTTTTTGGACCAAGCCAGGCAAGAGGTGAAATATTTGCTAATTTACTTTTTAATTCCTTATATTCGTTAAACTCAATTATTTGAATACTTCCCGAATTAATTCCCTTTTCTATTTTAGCTGCAGAGCTTTCTACTTGTCTTAATTTATTTTGAACAAATGATATATCTTTAATTATTCGTAATTGTTCTTTTTCGCTTAATTGTTTATTTTGTAAAAACTTTTCGATATTGCTTAATAATGCCTGATTTTCAACAATTACTAGAAAATTTGATTTTTTTCGAGTTTTTTTGATTTTTTTTAACTTTTTTTCCCGTTCTTCGATACTCTTTATCGTTTCTAATTCTTCTAAACGTAATTCTTTATCTATTTTTTTCTGAAGTACTGATTCATCTAAATCTTTTTCTGTTGCTTTTTTTGGAATTATATAGACTACTTCTGATTCATCATTTTCTACAGGATGATCCTGATCCAAGAAAATAAATTTTTTATTTTGTTCAAAAAGAGGTTTTGATAATCTAGTTGATATTTTTTTAATTCTTTTATTGTATTCTTCTTCGGATATAATTTCAGAATTTTTCATTTCGTTTCATTATTCTTCTTCTTCTTTCTCCTCGCCAATCACTACGTATACAACAATAAAAACAGCGATAATAACAGCTAAAACAACAGAAAAGTAATATAAATTTTGATATTCTACTGTAGTTATTTGTAAAATTCTAAAAAGTGGGTCATTCAAGATTCTACACCGATTTTTATTAATTTTTATTTTAAAATCTTACATTTAGTCTTTTTGGTATGTAAATTGAATGATAAAATTACAAACTTTTCCATTCATTCATTAAATTAATATAGCGATCATCTTTCAATTTCCACACTTTATATTTATTCCCGAGTTTTTCAGATAATACTTTAGCTAATAAATGATAACAGGCGTCATATTTATTTTTTGAAATTACATTTATATAAAAATCGTTACAATTACAATAAATATCGGGAATTATCCAATAATCTCTTTCAGTTCCGGTTACAATCCAAACAATTCGGTTGCTAGGCTCAAATATATATTTATGTACTCTTTCTTCATTAATAGCTTGTAACGCTTTTTCATACCTTTTTTCAAAATCAACTTGAATTTTATCTAAAATTATTTCATCAGTGATATCCAATTTTAATAAATCTTTAAACGTGAGAGGTGATTCAACTGCCATTTTTTCATTCAGCTTCTATTTTATCTTCTTCTTTTTCAATAATCTCAGGCAGTTTAGGAACTTTATCCACTTTACGCTTTATATAAGGAATTGGTAACATTCTAACTTTTGAAATCACTTGATTCATCAAGTTTTGAATTCTTTTTCGTAATAACCAACCGATTCTAAAAACATGCCCACCTAAAAATCCGAGTATTAATCTCATACCTTTTTTTAATCCTTTTGCACGTTCTGGATAACCTATATCTTCAAGATTTTTCTTTAATATAGTTTCAATTGCAATTGCTACGGCTTCTAAAGAATTTTCTGACATTGATTCAATTCTTTTTGATTTTAACTTTTTCTTGTATCGAGTTTTCTGAGAAAAACTTTGCCAAGTTAAAAAATGAGCGCCTTCCATTAATTTAGAGTTTGATTCTAATACTTTTTTTAATAATTCGTTTAATTTTTGGTTTTTAAATCCATATTTATGCTCATTTGATTTCATAAATGCTAAAATATTTTTGATATAATCTTCTTGTTTTTCCATTGGGAAAATCCAAATGACGTTATATATTATCGTTAATAAATCCATATAATTTATATCGATAAACTTGGCTTTAGGCTTGAAAAATCGAATGATGTAATTTTTTATCTTATTAAAAAATGAGAATTTTTTCATTTCCCTAGCAATAAATTTATCTAATTCTATCACAGATGCGGCATAATCGTAAAAAGGAAGATTCAAATCTTCTTCTAGTTGCTCATGCGTTACAGTTGGAATTGGAATATAATAATATTCATTATTAACCCGCTGTGCAATACTTTTTCTTGCGATGTTTGGTAGATCGGGAATGCGAAGGCCTCGATCCATTAGCTTAATTTTCAAATCATCTTTATCGATGCTTATTGAATGATCTCCGGGTTCAAAAAAAACAGCATATCTTTTGTCTTGAAGCATTTTTTCAATGGAATCAAATTTTCCCAAAACTTCCCAGAATTGGTTTAAAAATCCGTGAACAACAGTAGACATTGCATTAAACTCGTTTGTTTTAATATTCCTTTCAAAAAGAACTCGTTCTAAATCCCCTAAGTGATCTAATTGTTCAACAGGTGCTTTTGAAAAAGCCATAACGCCCCATAAAATGTATCTTTCTTTATTCGGTTCTAATCCAGGACATTTCATATTTATGCAAACAAATTCATATGGTCTAGATCCTTTTAACCAACGAGAAGTTGATTCTTCCCATTCAAAATTGTCTCCAAGCTCATCATATAATTTTCTTAATTCTGTTAAATCTTTTATATCTTTAACTTTTTTAATTATTTCATCTTCTTTCTTCTTGTGGGCTTCTTCCATTTTCTCTTTACTTACAAGTTCTTCTTTATAGTCCAACTTGTTTAGTTTAACCCGGATTTTCATAGAAATTGTATCGCCTTAAGTCATTTATAGATTAAATTAATTAATTCTATATTATTAAAGATTATTTCAGATTAAAATATCATTTCTTTTTTTACTTATTTTCTTATAACTTATATATCTAAACGACATCCCGATAACATCGAATTATAATATACATATATCACGAACACTCTTTAATTTTCTTATCTTATTTATAATTAAGATAATTATATATATCTGGTGAAAATATGCGATTAATTACTCTCCATTTACCTGAACAATATTTAGATAGTTTGCAAAAATTAGTTTCAGAAAAACGATATCCTAATAAAAGTGAAGCAATACGTTTTGCCATACGAGATCTGTTAAAAGCAGAACTTTGGAATAAGTAGCTAAATTTCTTCCCTTTTTTTTATAAATTTTAATTTTTTTAATGATGTTAAACCTTATTTTTATATCAAATTTTTTCGATGGACTATCCAAAAAGTTCAATGCGAAATGATTCCAAACTCCTCTTTATATATAATTGAATAATGTTATGATAATACATAAAAGTTGATGGATACGTGATGAAAAATGATGGATTGGACCAGTAATAACAGTGGATTGGATGACTTAGATAATGAAATTTTACATAATTTAATGCATGATTCAAGAATTTCATACTTAGATATAGCAAACAAAAACGGAGTTACATCTGCTACAATTAAAAATCGAGTTGAAAAATTGAAAAACTTGGGTGCAATAAAATCGTTTAGCATAACAGTAGATCCAAGAATATGTTTTGGATATAATATAAGCGCCCTTTTGAACATTAAATTAAGTTCTTCAAAGAACATTTCTGAAATTTATAAAGAATTAGAGAAAATAAATGGTGTATTTAAGACATTTATAACTACAGGGTCACCCTCTCAAATAACAGCTCAAATATTTGCCAAAGACTTACCTGATTACTCACGATTAATGTCTCAAATATCGCAAATAGAAGATATTACTGATATTTCATCATTAATGATTTTAAATGAAATTCATATTACACCACAGGATGGAGCTTAATCAAATTTTTTTAAATGAATATAAAATTTAAAATTAAAAAGATTACAAAAATTGAAGTTAATATCGTGCCTATAATTCGGAACATACTTCCCTTTTTAATAATTATTAGATAAATTCCGAGTATAGAAATCAATAAAATCCAATTATAAATAATTATTAAAGATCCTGAAATATTGAAAATTATTAATGAAGATACTCCGAAAGTAATTCCAAGATTCCAAAATATTTTTCCAATCATCCCTCCTATACCAATTTGTGGTTCTTTTTTCTTTATAGATTTATATATCATTAAAAATTCTTCTACATTTGTCAACATGCTAATTATTACTAGTCCAAAAAATGTTTCTGCAATTAAAGTTGCTTTAATTATTAAATCTGCAGTTATAATTAACCCTTCTCCGCCAATAAAAATTAAAATAAACGATATTATTATTAAGATGATATTTTTTTTAGTATCTTGTCCTTCTTCACCTTCTTCTTCTTCTTCTTCAACAATATGAATTTCCACATCCTTAGTTGATTTGTATTTCCATAAATTTCTTATTACATAATAAATAAACATCGATATATTAAACAATCCAGCATAAAATAAACCAAATGGAATGAGAATACCGATTATTATAGAGCCTCCCATAGCTAAAAGTAATGATGGATAAAAAAGGGAGACTTTCTCAAAATCTAGCTTAAATAACAAAGCAGGCAAACCAAAGCCTATTGTTAAGGAAATAATTGAATTTCCTATTACATTTCCGATGGCTATATAAGGCAATCCATTTATTGAAGAAAATAAACTGGCAACTAATTCTTCAAGATCTATACCCAGTATTAATAAGCCAATAATTAATGGAGAAATATCAAATTTATAACAAATTTCTTTTAAATTATCTATAAACACATCAACCATGAAGTAAATTAAGGCAAAAAATCCGATAAATAAGAGAATTAAAAAGAATAACATCATTGGCAAAACGTCTATAGAATTTATGAAATATCAATTGACATTTTCAAGATTTAAGATTTTAAATTTTTTATTATGGATTTAAATTTTTCAGCGAAAGCTTGACCTAATTTGGGTGGAACCGCATTTCCAATTTGTTTTAAAACAGATCCTTTCGTTCCTTTAAAAATGAAATTGTCGGAAAATGATTGTAAACGAGCAAGTTCTCTTGGAGTTAACACTCTATCTTCTTTATAATGAACAAACACGCTACCATGATTCTCTTTCACCGTTGGTGAAGGTTCATCCTCAATTAATCGATAAAAACCTTCTTTATATTTTTTATAGACTGATTCACCAGATTTAGTTTGTTTGATCTTTTTTACGAACGGAGGTTTATGATTAGTATAAACGTGATTTGGTAAGGATTTATTTGGTGAAAATTCTAAATCTACTAAAACTTTTTTAACAGATATTATTCCTTCAGATTTAGGTTCTGGGAATGGATCAATTCCATTAAATTCTTTCATACCTATAATAAAAACTCGATTTCTTTTTTGCGGAATACCAAAATTAACGGAATTTAACATTTTAATTTTAGTCTGATAACCCACTTTTCGAAATTCATGTTGTATTAGATCAATTAAAGGAACGCTATATTTCTTTAGATCGTGTTTAAAAGTTAAAAAATTATCTGATAATGCATTCAATTCTTTTTTTTCATCTTCATTTAACTCTCTTTGAGCCATATAACGCTTCAAGACTTTGAATCTATATAAATTCAAAGATAATTGTTTTGCTTTCTTTAACTCAGATGATGATAAATCAGGATTCAAACCTTTCATTGATAAAATACCTTTCACATTTTCCATAAGAAATATTTTCGGACGAATATCTTTAATCAATTTAGCATACTCTTTAAATAAATTCCCTCTATCATCTAAAAGGTTCCTATAACCACTGCTAGAATAACCTTGGCAAGGTGGACCTCCGATAATAACATCTATTTGATTATCCTTGCTTTCTTTAACTAATTTCTGTTGTACTTGTGGATTTCTAATATCACCTTCAATTAATTTAACCTGGGGAAAATTTACCTTATAACTTTCGATAGCTGGCATCCATATTTCGTTAGCTACAATTATTTTAAAACCCGCATCGTGAAAACCTTTTGATAATCCACCACAACCAGCAAATAAATCCATCACTCTAATTGTATCTAGATTTCTAGTCATTGATTTTCAATTTAATATAATAATAAGTTCATTTAAATTTCATGGTTTTTACAATAGTCAATATTTTAAAGACGCTTTCGTGTCTTAAGCACAAAAACTCTTTGTTTAAAAAAGAAGTGATAAGGATGGGAAAATATGCAATTGAGAAGGTACGAACATCAAGATTAGCACCAATTGAGGTTGCAAAAGTCATGTATGAAGTTTTATGTTTCTTTTTCCTTATTTCTAGGATTAGAGCATTTAAAACAAAGTGGACATGCATTACAAAGAGGATTTTGAGCCTTACAAATTAAAGCACCAAAATCTAAAAGTGCATAATTAAAATCCCTAGCATTTTCAGGTATTATTTCTGAAATAAAGTCGAAAAGTCTTTTATCTCTACTAGGTGCAGATTTCACTTCAAAATTAAAGAACCGAGAAATGATCCTTCCCACATTGGCATCAACAATTGGTATTTTTTCACCAAAAGCAAAGCATTTAATAGCATTTGCCATGTAATCACCTATACCTGGAAGTGCAATAAGTTCTTTTTTTGACTTTGGAATTTGATTTATTTCATGTAAAATTTCAGAAATACGTTTTAAATCACGCGCACGTCTTCTGAATAATCCCAGATCTAATAAATGATTTTCCAACTCTTCTTGAGAAGCATTATAAAGCGATTTCAAGTTAGGATAATTTTTTAGAAAAGATTGATAAGTTTTTAGAACACTAGCGGCTTGAGTTTTTTGTAACATTACTTCTGCAACTAATATTTCATAAGGATGACGGGTCTTTCGCCATGGAAAATCTCGCATGTTTTTTTGATACCATTTCAAAATCATATCAATAAAAATATCTTTTTTGGATGTCAAAATTTTGTGTTTCATAAATTATTACCGCTTGGCTTAAATTTTGAGATTTCCCAAATAGAAGCATTAATAAGTAATGCAAATAGCTCTTTAATTGTAAAAATATTTAAGTGGAGTAAATATTTAAAAATTTTCGATTTAACTGCAAGAAAATACAAGACAAAATTGAGGTATCAACATTGTTAGATAATAGGGGTTTTGAACATATTAAATTGATGAAAAGGATTCAGAAAATAAATAGTTTAATAGTTAAAAAAAGAATTGAAAGTTTAAAACAGCGTAATTAATTCATTTTTAAGCATTTTGTGCTAACAAATTGCGGTTAATTTATTCGAATTAAATTTCTTGAGCAGTTATAATGTTATCTTTAATAGATAATATTTTAATTTTTACACTTGAGTTGATAGGTTTTTTGCAGTTGATTATTTGAATAATCCTTTCATTTAAAACAGCAAACCTTTCAGTTTCCATTCTCCCATTTAATTTAATTTTAATGCTAATTATTTGATTTTTACGAAATGGTTGGGGTAATTTTTTTCTTTGGTGGATTAAAAAGTCTTTTTTTCTCAAATATAATGGTTTAATATTATGTTCCTTTTCTAATTTTTCTAAATATTTCCTGAAATTCTTCCAATCCCATTGATCCACATTTTTAACCTTCCTACTAAACTTATAAATTAAATAGTTTTGGATTCCTAGGGGAAGACCAAGCTTACCAGCATTTATTTCTTTTGCAAAGGAAATAATTTCGTTCATATCTTCCTCATTGATAGATGGGACAACAACAGGGGCAATAATTAAATCGATCTTCTCTGATACTATATCTTTAGCGATTTTTTTAATTTTATTAATATCATAATCTTTACAAGCAGTTATTTTTTTCGCTTTCTTCTCGTCTAAGGTGTTAATGGATAAATTTATTCGGTCTAATCCTGCTTTTTTTAATTTTTGAATTTTTTCACCAGATAATAATATTCCATTAGTTTGTAATGAAATAAAGTTAATTCCTTTAATTTTTTTCAAATCTTCTATCAATTCGAACAGATAAGGATAAGTTAAAGGTTCTCCTTGTGCAGATATATGGATTTCTATGTTATAATTGCCGATATAATTTACTAATTTCTCCACTTCTTCGATTAAATATTTTTCATCAATAAAATAATCTCTAATTCTAAAACGAGATTTCGATCCTTCATCTACAGAACAAAAAATACAATTTAACGGACATCCAGTTATTGGTCTAATTTCAATGATGTTCGTGTTTCTATAAATTATTCCAAAAGCAGTAGTTCCAATTAAAGGCATCCCTGAATCCTTGTTTATGAAACTGGCTTCTCGGTTAGTGTATTTATTCACAAGAGTTTTAGTTATATTAAAAGAGAAGTAATCTTCAATTATTCGCTTTACAAGAGTAACTTCCATATCACTCTTTAAATCAAAAATTATATCCTCATTATCTGAGATTATTAATGAAATTTCGAGTTGAGCATTATTCAATTTTTTTCGTAAATAATTTTCAATTTCATGAAGATCAAAATAAGCCGTAAAAGTAGATTTAAAGTCAATCTCTAAAATATCAGTTTCGATTATTCTTCCTTTAATCGGAAGAAACGAAGATATGTTAATTAAATTCTTCATTTATATTCCTTTTCAAATTGGAAATCGTAAAAGAGCGGCGATCGAACCCATTTTTAAAAGTTGTTCTCCTGCTTCATGTAACGTGCTAAGTATTACAATGGAACCTCGAGCTTGTTCGATATTTCTTAAAAGTTCATCAATCTTTTTCCTATCTTCTATAGTTCCCTCTCGTATAAAATGATCTGCAATTAAAACTGTATCTATTGCCCCATATTGAACTGCTTTTTCAACACTTTCCAATCCAATAGCAATAGTGAGTTCATCTTTTCCTAATCTTTTTAATAATTCATTCATTAAACTTGCTTCTTTATTTAGTCGAAACTCTTCAATTTTTTTTGAAGTCACTCCTTTTTTAATTACTTCATATATTCCAGATTTATCAGCAGAATGTGCTGTTTCTAATATGATTTTTTCTTTTAAATTAGGCATCGATTTGATTAACCAGTTTGCAAACGTTTCATTAAATAGTCCAGGTCCTGCAATAATAATCGCATCAACTGTTTCTTCAGAAAAATGTTCGGAAATTATAATTTTGACAGAATTAAAAAATTCATCTATTGCTTTTCCCAAATACTTCACATCAAAGCGTTTTCCAGGAATATTTTTCTTAATACTTGTAATGACTTGGATTCCAATATCTGTAATTTTTGCGAGTATTGCTTCGCCTTTATCTATTACTAAAATTAACATTTTAGGTTTTTCAGAAGACTTTACAGCATCTTCTAATCGTTTTAAATTGAATGTTTCCCATTTCTGTTTGGAGATAGTAAATTCAGAATTAACTTCAATATTAAATGTATGATGTGACCATAAAGTGATGTCATCAGGTCCTTGTATAATAGTTCCAGTTATTCTAAGTCTGTTTGTAAAAGGATGAAATTGAAATTTTTCAACTTTTATAGTCAAAATGACCGGAATTCTTTCCCCAGAATCTGATTTTTTCTGTTCATCTTCTTCTTTTTTCATTCTTCTTAAGGTTCTTCCTTTAATCTGGTCTTCTGGAGCTAATATGTTGTATAGATGCCAGAGATCGTCAAGATTTTCTATTTTTAAGGTGTATTCGCCTTTTTTTTCATCCGAATCTAAAATTTTCATTAACCTACCATTAATCTATAATTAATATAAAATTTTTATAAAAGGATGAAATAAAAAAAAACTAATCAACTCCATTAATAATAAAAAAAGATTTTTAACATGTTCAAAATTAGACCTGCAAAAAAGGATGATTTAGAAGTATTGATATCAATTGAAAAAATATCATTTGATCATCCATATTCTGATGATTTAATGAAATTTATTGTACATAATCGAAATGCAATTAATTTAATTGCAGAAACAGAAAATGAAATAATTGGTTATGTTTTCGCTATTTTAAAATCTGATAGAGAAGGGCACGTAATTTCAATCGCAATAAAACCTAATTTTAGGAAAAAGGGAGTAGGATCTCATCTGATAAATGAAATTATAAGGATTTTAGAAGATAATAAAGCTACTAAACTTGTTTTAGAAGTTAGAACAACTAATAAGATGGCTATTGAATTTTATGAACGAATAGGATTTAAGATTACTACTAAATTAAATAAATATTACGATAATAATGAAGATGCTTATAAGATGGAATTAATCCTCTGACTTTTCTTCAAATAATTCAAATAATAAGGTGATTTGGGTCGTATCTATTTCAGGGTATTGAGTTTTGAATTCTTCAAATAATTTTTTTCCGTCCTGTAAATATTTCAGATACCGATGTCTTTGTTCTCCTGCAAAACGACCACTACTCATATAATACAATTGAGCACTCCATATGTTTTTTCTAATTTCTAAAAGTTTCCTTTCGATATGAGGACGTATTTTATAGAGATTTACAGAATAAATTATATATTCCCCTAGTTCAACTTTATATTCATATATGAGATCAAATGATCTTTTTAATTTTTCCCTAATTAATTCGTCTAATTCTTCAAACTTTTTCCCATAATATGGAATTTGATAACAAAATGTGGTTATATCTTCCGTTGAATGTTCTTCTATTTTAGTAAATTCATATTTTGGAGGATTTTGTTGTATTTCTCGTAAAACCAAGTATTTTAATTGGAAAAATAAGTCATCCAAAATTTCAGGTACTTCTGTTTCATTATAAATCGAAAATATATTATTCCGATCGCAAGACACGTGAATCGAACTTTCTAATGTTTGTACAGAATGTTCTAATTTAGTAGAAATATCAACTGATTGATTTCGAGTATTATAAAACACCTTCGTCTCAGATAAGAGTTGTAATTCTCTAAAACGTAACGTGAATAGATCTAATTCCTCACCATTGAAATCTTCTGCAAGCTTCAATAAAATCTTTTCAACATTTTCTTCATATTCAAACATCGTCTTCAACACGAAGGAATTAACTTTCTAAACCTTAGAATAGATTTGAATACTTATATTTTTTGTTTTAATTTTAAAGCGATAAAAAAACATACGATTGGTGTAAATAATCATATTAATCTTATATTTAATTTAATGTAACATCCTAAAATAATGAATATGATTGGATTCCATGGATAGAAGATACATTCCCATCCTGCACCAAAAGTTCCTACTAATTCAATTCAAATTGCTTGGATTTACCTCCAAACTAACAAAATTATTCACTCTTAAAAATTAAATCTTTAGTAGAAACGGAATTGAAAAAATCAATTAATTAAAATAAAACTAATATAAAATGAGCTCTCATCCCAAAAATTATGGATGATAATAGTCAAATCAAAAGAAAAGAGAGGAAAGATTAAATAGAGAAGGCTCAATAACATTTCAATTTCGATATATAGAGAAATTGGAGGCTTAAACATAAATTCAATATTAATTTCAATCCAAAAGAGAATAAATATGAATTTGTTTGCTCAAAATTCAATTTTACTATTATTATTACTTTAAACCAATCTCCGATTGCAAAATCTAATCAATTTAGTCTGCTAGGAAAAGTACTAATAAATTCATTTTTACGGACATATTGCTATTAAAAAATAATTCTAAATAATATTTTTTTACTAAATTAGAGAATTAATTAGCGAAATAATAAAAATAAGTGAAATTTATGTCAGATTTGGAAGAGAATTTCAAGAGTTTACCTTTTGAAGAAAAAATTAAAATGATGGACATGATGAGCGAAAAGCAAAAAAAGGAAAGTTTTGAACAAGTAGAATATATTTGTAGGGATTATTGTGGAAAATGTCCGACTTTAAAGGATACTGGAGAAACTAATCTTGCTTTTTGTTCAATTGGAAAAAGTTTACAGATTGTTGAAGAAAAAGAATGTTTATGTGGACAATGTCCAATAACTAAAACAATGAGCCTCAGATGGAAGTTTTATTGTACTAGAGGTAGCGCGCTAGATCTCTCAAATGCAGAAAAATAATTAAGATTATTTTTTAAAGAGAAATCATTAAAAGAGGCGTATTAATAATGGACGACTCAATTTATCAGAAATTACTAAATATCGTTGGTGTCAACAATATTTCACGTGAAGAAGGTATTTTATATTTATATTCTTCAGATGTTGCAGTCGAAAGTGAAAAATGGGCGGATTGTGTTATCAGACCATTTAATAAATCCGAAGTTCGAGAGATTTTAAAGATTGCAAACGAGAATAGCATCCCCATAACTCCTGTAGGTGCTAGAAGTGGTGCTTCTGGGGGCTCTGTTCCAATAAAAGGCGGAATTCTATTAGATTTAACGCGAATGAACGATATATTAAATATAGATTTAAAAAAGATGACCGTTACTGTTGAACCAGGAGTTGTTATTACTCAATTGAATGAGCAACTTAAATCTCATGGAGTTTTTTTCCCTGTTGATCTCGGTAGCTCAGATATGGCAACGATAGGAGGGACAATTTCTAATAATGGAGGAGGATTAAGAGCAGTAAAATATGGTGTAATGAAAAATTATGTTGATGAATTAGAGATAATTCTGGTTAAAGGGGAGGAAATGACCTTGAATTCTGAACAAAATTCTAACATAGGAGGAATTAATTTATTAAACTTATTTATAGGATCAGAAGGAACTCTAGGGATAATCATTAAAGCAACATTACGGATTCTACCAATTCCTAAATTTAAGGGAGTTCTTTTAGCAATATATGATGATTTAAAAAAATCTGGAGAAACAGTTATAAATATTTATAAAAAAGGGATCATTCCATCAGCAATGGAAATTTTAGATAAAAGCGCGATTGTTGCAATAAATAAATATAAACCTGAAATGAACCTCCCTGAAAATGCAGAGGCAATTATATTATTTGAATTGAATGAAAAACATCCTATTGAAGAAGATTTAAACAATTTAGAAAAAATTTGTTTACAAGTTGGAGCAGTTGAGATAAAAAAATCAACTGATGAAAAAGAAAGAATTAAACTTTGGGATGCACGGAAATTAGTTGGTGCAGCTTCCACTAGAGTTAGAGAAGGATTTTCTAGAGTGTATTTGGGCGAAGATATTACTGTACCTCCATCAAAAATTCCGGAACTATTATTAAAATTAAGGGAATTAAGTAAGGAATATGACCTACCCATTGTTGTATTTGGTCATATAGGAGATGGAAATCTCCATCCAGCCATCACTATACGGAAAAATGTTCCTAATGATATTAAAAAAGTTGAGGAATTAGAGGATAAAATTCATAGATATGCGATTGATATTGGAGGAATTACAACAGGAGAGCATGGAATAGGATTGAGAAGAGCACCTTACTTGAAAATTGAAAGACCAGGTGAATTAATGCTTATGAGGAAAATCAAGAAGATTTTCGACCCAAATAACTTATTAAATCCTGGGAAGATGGATTTAGATGCAGCTTTTCAATCATAGGTGAATAATTTGGATCAATTAAGAGAAATAGAAAAAGAACTACAAAAATGTGTTCGATGTGGAAAATGTAGATCATTTTGTCCTACATTACCAGTTCAAGTTTCATCATATTCCTTTTTAGATCAACAAAATATTAATGATAGAAATATTCCGGGATGGGATACTCGAACTCCAAGAGGTAGAGTTAACATTGCTTTGGGTTTGAGTCAGAATAAGATTAAACCAAATAAATTATTATCAGAAATTTTCTTTAATTGTTTATTTTGTGCTTATTGCGTGAATTCGTGTCCAAGTGGAGTGGATGTAAATCACATCATTGAAAAAACAAGGAATTACTTGCTTGAAAATGGATATGGACCACTACCAATAATAACCCTTCTTGAAACTTTAGAAGATAGTAAAAATATTTTTGGCCTTGATCAAGACGATAGAACAGCTTGGACGGAATTTAACGTAGAAGAAATTTATGAAGAAAGAATAAATAAACCTGCTGAATATGCGTTTTTTGTTGGATGTCAAGGATCCTTTAAGGGATCATTGGCAATGATTTCAGAGGGAATCTCCCTTATTCTTGATAAATTTGGTTTTGATTTTACCATTTTAGGAGAAGATGAGTGGTGTTGTGGAAATCCATTCAACTTATTAGGTATCGAAGATGAACGATTCACATCTTTTGCGAAGCATAACGTGGAAAAATTGAAAGAATTAAAAATAAAAACAGTAATTACTACATGTCCGGGATGTTTTAGAATATTTTCAAAAATTTATCCTAAATATCTTGGAGAATTACCTTTCAAGGTCTTACATAGCTCACAATTTTTAGCAGATTTAATAAAAACAAAAGAAATACAGATAGAGAATTCAAATTCAATTAAAATTGGATTTCAGGATCCTTGTGAATTAGGAAGACATTGCGGAGTGTTTGAAGAACCTCGGGATGTAATTAAGAGTATTAGTGGCTCTAAATTAATAGAATTACCCAATAATAGATTGGAATCGCATTGTTGTGGTGGTGGTGGTTTGGCTAGAGCAATAGATTCTAACCTAACTTCAAATATTGCAGCATCAAAAATTAATGAATTTATAAGAGAGGGAATAGAGATGATAGTAACAGGATGTCAGGCTTGTTATGAAAATTTGACTGAAGGTAAGGAAAAACTTGGAGAAAAGGTGGAAATACGGGATTTAAATGACTTAATTGCTGATTTATTAGATTTAAACTAAGAATCATTCTGTTCTTTTTCTTCATCATCAAAATAAATTTCTTCAAATTCACCTGGATTGATATTCGGATATTTATAAGGATCCTTTTTCCTTAAATCCATCTCGAGTATTTTTTGTTTTTCTAAAATTTCTGAATGAGCGAAGGTTCTAATAGCATAAATAATGGCAAATAAAAGTATTCCCAGGTCAATTGACCAAAATATGAGCTCAAATGGGAAAGTGTACCAAGGAGTTCCCTTTAATAATTGTTGTTCAAGGTATAATAAGAAATATTGAACGTTTGAATCATTTGTGAAAGGATAAAAAAAGTAAACGACCCTATAAATAGAAAATAAATTAGTAATGACAGTAAATAACGGTAAAGCACAATATATTATGTTTATATTATCAAAGTCAGAAAAATAAACAATTAGAGCACCAACCAGGAATACTATGAGCATGATTAGAACATTATTACTGATTTTCATTGCTTCAGTCAGAGCAATATTTGGTTCAGAAAGAATTAAAATGTCACCTGTAAAGAGAGCTAGTAGTATTAACATAATTTCTGGAACAAAAATAGCAATTGTAGCATATATTATGTTGATTTTTTCTTTAAATTTTGATTTAAGGATGATTACAAAACCAATTAATCCAAATATCATTATAAGCATTCATAGCGATTACTGAGTTAAATAGTATTCCTTCATATAATTTTGATAATAAAGAACGACAAGCAATTCAAAAATTAAAAATCCAATAACAAGGATTAATTCTGTGAGAACATAAGGGGAAACTTCTGCCCAAGTTGCTGGTGGAGTTACAGTTTCATCCCACCAATTAAAAAATATCAAAAACACGTGTATTAAATCCAGAATCAAAAATCCGAATGCTATGATCAAAGCTGTTGTTAAAATATTAGTGATTTCTTTTTTCTTTGGATTATCCAATCCTAAAAGAACTTGATTTAACATTTGTCTGTTACTAATTACACCTGCAAAAACATATATTAAAGCAAAAATTAATAAAAAGATTACAATTTCTAAAATTGCTGCCATTATAATGCCCTTCTTAATGCAGCAAGAGCAATAGATCTTGAACTTTCCATAATTTTTTCACAATTATCTAGGATAATTTGACTTCCTGAATTCGCTAAAATCGAAGCTTCATCAGAGATAGTGATATCAATCTTGTTTTCAACATCCCTTTTCTTTCCTTTTGATGATTCTACTGATTTTAAAACATCAAAAGCCTTTTTAGTATCTCGAAACAAGAAAGCAGATACAGCATTAGTGAGTAATTCTTGAGTAATATTCAGAATTTTAGTAGTGAGATGCAAAATTTTGAAATTTCCAATATTTGCCTTTATTAATGCCATGGACATGCTTGCTAAATATTCAGCAATGTCATTAATCATAACAATATAAAATGCAAAATCTACTGCATCTTGATTTGAAATTTCCATTTTCATTAATATGCCCGGTTGCATGAGACCTTTCCGTAATTGTCTGTGAACACGTATATAATATCGTTGGATGCTTTCACGACTTGATAGTATTGATTGAAAATGGGTTTCATCAGCCTCTTGCTCAATGGCTTGAATGAAATTCTTAATTAAATCAAGAACATTGCTAGATACCATCCTAATCAATTCATTCAAGGATGCTTCTTTAAGGGCCATTATATCTTTAATCTTAATTAATTGAGGAGTCCTTGAAATTATTTCAAATCCTAGTAAACCACCAACCAAACTCGTGATATTATCATTTCTTTCATGTGTCATAGGAGTTTTTGAAGTAATATTGATAACATCATTCCCATCAAGGACCTTTGTTGTTATCACAAATGAACAAGTCTCCCAATCAGGATACTTTTCAGAATCCACCTCGGCAGAAAGCACGCTATCAATTTCATCTTGCAAAGCAGGCATGATTAAAAGGCTCCCATCGGGATTTTCATAAACTTGAACCTCATTTTGTTCTGTTAAATTGTGTTTTTTTGTCCAATTCCGAGGGAGACTCATGATAAGCGTTTTACTTGAACCCCATTTTACGAGTTTACGAGATTCTGATATTTTCTTCGAGGAACTCTTTCTATCGGGCATATTATTCACTTTGAAATTTGAATTTTATGTTTTCATTTAAAAAGTATATCAGTTTTATGTTTATTTATTTCTTCTTATGTTTTTACAATTTTAAATTGAGTAAAATCGTTTTTTTTTTATTGTAAAGAGTTTATGAATTGAATATCTAATGGTAATTAATAACACCAAAACTCCCTTTTACTTTATTCTTGACCATATAAGCATAGTAAAAAATCTCAAATTATTTTATGAAATTTATTTAAGGAATCTAAAAATACTTATTTCTTTATTTAATAAAATAATTCTATCAATTCATTCCTATTATAAGTTAAAAATATTACTTCTTTCAAATATTATGCAGAGTCAAAATTTATCTTTTAAGGTACTTTGAAGTAACGTTATAGTTAATATTAATGACCCGGATAATATTTTCTATAATTTTACCCACGTATATTGAAAATAATCTTTAATCTTTCCTTCTTTGAAATTATTAAAAAAATTTATTTTTGTAATACACATTCGTTATGAGAATCGTTGATTAAAATCACAATTTTTATAAGATAACTGATCTTAATTGTTTAGAAAAATCTCGTTTATTTCTGTTATTTTATTGATTAACTCCTAAAGAGGAATATGATGAAAGCTCTTATACAAAATATCGTGAAAGTTTTTAAAAATAGAGGATACACGACATTTAAAAAAGATATAATTGATAAAAATCGTGCTTTTATTCGTGCAAAGAGAAAAGAGCAAGATACTATCATATTATGTATGAATTATGAGACATTGGGTGTTGCTTTAATTAGAGATGCAATTAAGGAATTAGATAAAAACAAAAAAATAAAGCACCGTGTTATAGTTGGTGCCGGAAAAGTAACAAGAAGCGCCAAAAATGAAATGATTTCAAATGATATTGAGTTCATTCCAGCACAGTTAGTAATGATGGACATTCTCAACCATGAATTCGTTCCTAAGCATGAAATTGTTACGGAAGAAGAGATTAATAAAGTCTTAGATTACTATCAATTAACAAAAGAAGAATTACCCGCTATACTAACTAATGATCCTGTTGCTATAATCATTGGAGCGCGACCTGGTGATGTTGTAAGAATTATTAGAAAAAGCCAAACTGCAGGCGAATCTATCATTTATCGACAATGCTTACAAGCTGAAGAATAATTTTTTTTCCCTTAAAATTAGAAAAATTTGCCCAATTTCACGTCATTTAAATAAGGGAGTTTTACACCAAGTAATTTAGCAAAAGTTTTTACATTCTCGCCATTCAGATTTCTTTGTTGTGCGTTAAGATATTTAGCTGCAAATATTTTACTTAACATCAAATCATTTTTACTGGGATCTTCCTTCTTAATCTTCTTCCAAGCTTCTCTAACGATGTCGGCCATAACCCATCCATTCTTCGCTAATCGAAAAATAGTTAAAACGTCTTCTGACATATTACTTTCTTCAATTTCATCATGATAAAAGTTAAAAAATGCATCAATGTATTTTGGAATGGGTAATAATGCCTTGTTAAATCTTATTGAAGCCTTAGCACCACGTCGAGCAGCATCCATGCGTTCAGCTTCATAATTTTTTTGCCTATAATATTTTAAATTCCATAATGGTTTTCCTTTAATTGCAGCATTCACGACAATATGGACGATAAATAATCCAGCAATGATGTATTCGGGAATATTTGAATCTGCAACTCTCACTTCAAGAGTAGGAGGTTTATCTACTCTTTTAGATGTCATGTTAATTTCGTCAAAATGTGAAAAACCGCTCATTCCTTCTAAAGTGGTTCTATTTAATGCCGAACACATTGATTCACCATTAAAAAGCATTCTATTTGATGCTATATCAGTTATTGATCCGTTTATAATTGGCGAATTTGCAGTTATTGCAATTATAAAGGGAATTTGCTGGTGAATATAAGGAGTTACATAATCAGCAACTTCTTCTTCTAACGCTTTTCCACGTTCAGGACCTACGTGATAATGGATTCCAGCAGTTTCGTTTATTTTACCATATGAAGCTATTAAAGCTATTCGTTTTGTCTCACTTTCTTCTAAATCTACAAAATATTTTCTTAATCCAATCTTTATTCGAAAGAATGCTTCATTTAACGAAGTAAAAACAGGAGAATTATATTCTGAACCAATAGTCTTATCATAAATATAACCTTCGCCTTTTTCAATTGAACCGTTCTTTGGATAAATCGGAGCCATGGATTTAAATTCTAGACTTTCTAGGTCGATGCTATATGACTCTACTTCAATTCCTAAAGTTAATCCAGGATATTTTATTAACGCTTTTCCACGATGCATTTCAAATTCTTCAATAGAAAGCGAAGGATCGACATATAATTCCGTTCCACATTCTGGACAATCAAATCTTTTTTTATCAACAACTTTAGACCTATAATTTTTCCAAACCTTTTCCGTGATTGGTGAACCACAAACAGGACAAATTCCAACTTTCAAAAAAATCACGATACCATGTTAAATTCATAAAAGAATTGATGATTAAGTATAAAGTCGAGCTGGATCAGCAGTATTTTCTTTATTAATTTGTTCATTTAATTTTGGTATTAATTCATTATAAAAATGATCTATACCAAGAGCAATGGAACTAAATTCTAAAATGAAATAATCCAAAGTTGTACTAGCAGGCATATCAGCTTCAACGAAAACATTCTTTTCTTCATCAATAGAATAAGTAAGTTCTGGAAAATTAAAATTGGCAACAAGTAGCTCTTCCCACAAAGCGATGCGATCATCAGGTTTTTGGGGAAGGGATTCATGAAACATTAATAGACATTTAAAGTGAAACCACTCTTCAGTGATGAGAATACGACACATTAATTTTAGTTTATCGTCCGAACTAAATATCACATCAATAGGAACGTCAATAAAATGATCTTCAATGTCCTCTTTTATGATTTCTGCGTTGATCTCTTTTAAAAAACCTTTAATTTTCTCGTGAAGTGTCGCTAAATCAATATCATCGTTATTTGACATTTTTATCACTCAAATTGAGAATTAAATAATATGCACGAATAGAATGATTATTAGACTATTTAATTATACCCAATATACCTTTAATTTAATTGAGGGATTGTTTGAATAAACCAGCATATAAAATATTTGGAGTAGCTTTTATAACTTCAGGATTTAATTTTTTTGTCTTATTAATATTTTGTACGATACTTGGCAGAGATCGTTTGGGAATACTTTTTTTTTTATTTATTTACTTGTTAATCATCTTTATTATAGCTGGAATAATTATTTTAATAATTCCTTATTTTCAAAATAGTTCAGAACAAGTGATTAAAGAAGTTTCATACCTAAATAATGGTGCAATAGCATTAAAATTAGATGATCTTAAAAATTTCATTTATGAGGATTGCTATTTTGATACCGATTCACGACGATATATTAAATTAAATCAACTGATATTTAATTAGATGAGGAATAATCTTGGAAAAATCAGACTATTTTAAATATGGATTGTATTTACTGATAATTAGTGCTATATTTTCACCATTTTTAATAATTTTTTTCCCAAAAGAAGGAAATGAAGTTAATATTTTTTTTAGACTATTTGGTATGTTATGTGGATTTCCTTTGATAGTTGGAATCTCATTCCTTCTGGTTGGATACATCATTCATATTATGAATAAAATGTTAATTCAACAACAATGTCCCAATTGTGGAGCTTATAAATTAAAAAATAAAGGATTTTTGAAAATTTATTGTGAAGGATGTAAAACATTTATTCAATTCAGTTCTATTGCAGTTCAAGAAAAAATAATAAAAAAGGAAAATCAAAATTTCTCAAATGAGCTAGGTAAATGTCCAGAATGTGGCTCTGCTTTGAGTATTAGAAATGGAGAGGATTTTTGTCCTTTTTGTGAAAGATTTTTCTGAGTTGCTAGTTTGAATTAATATAGAAATAAAAATTTATTATTTTTAAAATACCACGATGAACGTAAATTGTTTAAAAAATAAGAATTTTTAACTTAGTTAATAAATGTTTAATAGTGAAAAAATATGAAAGTCAAATACGCTACCATAATAGTTGAGGATATGGATGAATCAATTAAATTTTACACGGAAGTAATGGGTTTTAAAATAGATAGCCAACATAATCCCCTACCGGAGGCAATAATCACATTATTGAAAGGGGAAGGAGATGCAATGATAGAGCTCATAAAAAATAAAGAATATCAAACTGGTCTGTATTCGGTGGGAATGGATGTTGAAGATATAAACACCACAGTTAAAGAACTCAAATCTAAAGGTGCCAAAATCACCATGGAACCAATACCAATAACAGTTGGAACCCTTGCCTTTTTAGAAGATCCAAATGGAGTCCGAATAGCGCTAATTCAACACCATTAATCCTTATTTTTTTACAAGCGCCTGAAGGAATTCCAGAAAGAGAAGAAGGGATATTCTAAATTATTTCTATATAACCGAAATAATTTTTGGCGATTTCCAAATAGTGAACGAAATATTTAAAAATAAATTACATACTTACCTAAATTACCATAAAAATGGTAAGGGATTTCAGAAATTTGGGGTGAATAAAATTGATTTTATTAATGACAATTTTGTATCCTGGGTTAAGCGCCAAAAAAGCAGCGGAATTATTTTTCAAACAAAAGGGAAAGTTACCTCCAATCATAAAAAAATGGCAATCCTTTTCATCTTCGGATTGTTCAAAAGGTATAAAAATATATCACTTGATATATACTGAAAAAGAGCATGCAGAGGAAGCAATAACTGAAATTAATAAGTTAAATACTCCCTTTTTCAATCTTGAGGGATATGGATCTACTATTGAGATATTAAATACCATAGGTGAAACGGCTAAACTTTTACAGCTTATGTAATTTTGCCTAGAACAGAAATTATTGTAAAGAACTTCTTAAAAAAGAAGCTCTCTTACTTTTTTTTTAATATAGTTAAAATTTTTTAATTTTAATATTTATGAATATATTTTTGTTCACAGTGGAATTTTAAAATCCAAGAAAATTTAAACTAGGTTTTAGGACGGGATTATTTTTTTTACACTCATATTATTGGATTCCAAAATCTTACGGTGACGAAGTTGATAATTTTGTTTTAGGTTAGTATAGTGAAAATACTAGTAAATGTTATTTCATTGTTTGAGTAAATTGACTAGGTTAAAAGGGCAAGACTCTTCTTTAAAAATACTCAATAGTAAATAGAATTTTTTACTTAGGAAAAATTTAATAAAAATTAAAACTTACTATTTTTCATTTATTAAAAAATATAAGGAGGAATATTTTATGATAAATGAGGGTGATGAAATATATGAAAAATTACGACAGCATTTTGATCAAATGCCTATTAATTTTCCAGCCACAGAATCTAAGGTTGAGATCCGTTTATTAAAACATTTTTTTACACCAGAAGAAGCTAAAATAGTATTATGTCTTGGTTCTCTACCAGAAAAACTTAAAACTATATATCGAAGAGCGAAAAAAAGTGGATTTAATATTGAAGAAGTAGAAAAACTTCTTGATGGAATGGTTAAACGGGGTGTTATACAAGGAGGAAAACTGATTGAAGCAGAAGGAGATCAACCAGAAAAAGGAAAGATGTATTGTCTAAGTATTCTTGCTGTTGGAATGCATGAATTCAACATGTTATATCATGATAAAGAATATTACGAGAATTTCAATCAATATGTTGATGAAACTTTTTACAAAAATTTGTATATTAAAGGCGCACCGCAAATGAGAATGATTCCAATAGAACAAAGTATCACTCCAGAACATAACGTAAGTACATACGATAACATTAAGCAAATTATTAAGAATATTAAGAATGTTGCAGTTGCCCCGTGTATATGTAAGAAAGCTAATGATATTTTAGAAAATCCATGTAAGAAAACTGATATTAGAGAAATTTGTTTTATCTTTAGCAATGCTATAGATTACGTAATTGATATAGGATATGCACGTAAATCATCTAAAGATGAGCTCTTAAATACACTTAAGAAGGCTGAGGAAATTGGCTTGGTAATACACCCTAATAATTGCCAAGATCCTCTCTATATATGTCTTTGTTGTAGCTGCTGTTGTTCCGTTTTAAGCGCTCTTAAAAGATTTCCGAATCCAGCCGAGTACTTCAGTGCAAATTTTCAAGCTATTGTTGATACAGAGAAATGTAGCGGATGTGAAACGTGTATAGATCGATGTCAAATGGAAGCAATAACTATTATTGATAAATTCGCGAACGTAAATCACGATAGGTGCATTGGCTGTGGTTTATGTGTCCCAACTTGTCCATCTGATGCCATAAAACTTCAGAAAAAGGAAATCGAAACTGTCCCACCTGAAAGTTTCGAAGAATTAGCATTAAGTTGGATGAGGAATAGAGATCATAATTAACCTTATCTTATTTTTATATGAGAAAGAGTCGATATAAATTATCGTTTAACAAAGAAAAATCATCCGATATCAGACTAAGGATATTGCAGAATTTTATTTTTCCCTTTAAAATTCTCATATTTAATTTATTCATATATATCCTCACAGTGATATTTTAAAAAGAAGAAAGGATATTTTTTATTTCTTTAATTCTTTATTAATTGCCATGGCAGCTCTTCTTCCATCTGCAACAGATTGAACAACGGTGCCCGCTCCTCTAATGATATCCCCTCCAGCATAGATGTTAGATGTCCCCTTAATTTTTAATGTTTCAGGTTCCACATCAATCAAAGTTGCTTTTCCAAACTCTTCTTTAAAATAAGAAGCAAGATCAGGATCCATTTGTTGTCCAACAGCTAATACTATCTGATCAAATTCTACTTCCATAACATTCTTTTCGTTAAATTTAGGTTCAAACTTGCCATTTTCGTCAAAGACGGAACTACATTCCATGAAAACAATTTTTTTGCCTGAAATTTCCTTGGGACCCCATGAATTATGTATTTCTGCACCACATACTAACATTTCATCTATTTCTGATTTCAATGCAGGCATTTCCTCCTTACTTTCTAAACAGACTAAAGTAATATCTTTAACTCCACTTTCCTTTGCAACCAAAACGGCATCAGCAGCTACTGAACCTCCCCCAATAACAAGTAATTTGCCTTTCGTATCAACTTTACCTTTTTGTTTATAATTCATGATATAGGTTAAAGCATCAATTATATTTGAATTATCGATACCAGGAATGTTTAATTTTCTGCCAGACCATAAACCCGGTGCAAGATAAACTGCATCGTAATCTTTTGACAATTCAGAAATCTTTACATCTTTTCCTAATATCGTATTATATTTAAAATTAATATTAGGAAGTGATAAACCATTTAAATCTCGATTAATTGTATTTTCAGGAAGACGGGAAGAAGGAAGCACATAGGTGAGCATCCCTCCTTTTTTATCGCGTTTTTCAAATACATCAATATCATGCCCTAATCTTGCAAGAAAGTGTGCGCAAGATAAACCGCTTGGTCCAGCACCAATAATAGCAATTTTCTTCCCAGTAGGGTCAACAACTTCCTTATCCCAACCATTTTCTCCGGCTTTTTGACAAACCCATGCTTGAAGTTGTGAAATCCTGGTTGACTCATCTGAAAATTCTTTGTGATAACAATCCTTTTCACATAATTTTTCAGCAGGACAAATTTTACCACAAATTTCACCAAGAGGATTCATTTGTCTAATAGATTTTGCTGCGCCATTAAAATTTTTTGATTCTATCCGACGCATAAAATTAGAAACATCCACACCAGCAGGACAATTAAAGTTACATTGTGGTTCAACACACCATTGACATTCCCAAGCAACACGCGCTGCTTTTTCGTCATTAAGTTCTTCATCAATTTCTGGCAGAAGAATTCGCTTTTCACCTTTAACAAAATGGACGTATTGTTCATCGAATTTCTTATCAACATATGGTTTTTTCTTAAATTTTTTAAGAATTAAATTTGTAGCTCCAATTGCAGAAAACGTGGCATTCATTACAGATTCTCCCATTGTAGTGCTATCACCAACATAATAAAGATTTTTGAATTTGCTTTTTGCACCAGGTCGTTTCATCATATGCTGCCCTATTGATTGTTTTGGACCCCCAATACAACCCCAATCTTTGAGTGTAAATCGTTCTATAGTTGAGGAGGTTCCTACTTCAATACATCGAATATGTTTTCGGAAATTTGGAAAATGCTTTTCAATATCAGTTAAAATTCGATCAGCTTCTTTTTCTTTAAGTTTATAATATTCATCTGATTGATATATTGGATCAGAAGGTCTTGGAAATTCTTCAAAAGCCATAGCAATTACTGTTATAGAATGAGTTCCTTCAGGAGCAATAGAGGGATCTTCTAAAGATGGAATGTAAATGACTTCTACTCCACCATCGTAATTGTTTATATCTTCAATATACATCTCGATGGGAGGAGTTCCTTCAGGAATAGCCTCTGCATCGACACCAATATACATTATTAGTGCAGATAAAGTTGGTTCGAAGGAATTTGCCCAATCAACTTCTTTTTGGGAGAGATGCTTCTTATTAATGAGTTTATTATAATTTTGCCATATGGAAGCATCCGAAATTACCACATCTGCCATTATTTCAGTTCCATCATCTAGACGAACTCCATAAGCTTTTTTCTTTTCGATAAGTATTTCATCTACCAAGTGTCGATATAAGATAGACCCTCCAAATTTTTCAAAAGCTTTTTCAATAGCATTAGGAAGTGCTTGTGGTGAACCTTGCGGATAACAAGCACCACCATGATTTGCCACTATAAAAATTGCAGCAGCTAAAATGATGGGAGTTTCTTCTACTTTTGTGGTTAACATAAACGATAAAAGCATGTCATAAAACGTTTTTAATTGCGGATCCTCCCCGAAATATTGATCTAACATTGATTTCATATCTTTATTCAAGTACCGCAGCATTGTTATGAGTTCTCTGGGATTTTTAAAAAACATTTTCATTTTGTCCCACATTGAAATCTCAGATATTGGTTCCAGCGTGAAAATTTTCCCCAATATATCATAGAGACTTTCCAAATATTCGTAAAAAGCCTTCATGTTATCCTTATATTCAGGAAATGCAGCTGTCATTTCTGCAAAGAATCGATCAAAATTTTCCCAAAAATTAATTGATACGGGTTTTCCATTTTTTTCAAAATTACACCGATACATAGATTCGTGTTGAATCACATTCACGTGTTCTTCAAGCGTATTCATTATAAATCTATGCGGAGAAATAACTTCCTCCTGGAAGCCGAAAAGTAAAGCAGCACCCACGTCAAAAGCTTGCCCCATTCGTTTAAGTGACGTGCAAGCACCCCCAGGAACATAATGTTGCTCAATTAATAGAACGTCTATACCTTTTTTTGCCAATAAAGCTGCAGCAGTAAGTCCTCCTATGCCTGCACCAATTATAATACATTGATATTTATCTTTAATAACTGCATTATTAATTATTTTCAATATTTTGACCTCGAAAATAGTAATGTTAATATACCAGTATAACCAGACTAAGTATGCCACTATGTTAATTTGTTTTTAAATTTTTTGTGATGTTTTAATGGAGATAAAAACCAAGATTTTGGAATTATTGAAAAATTCTCATTTAGGTTTGAGTATTAGAAGTATTTCTGAACGCTTAAATCATAGTAGAACTACAGTTACAAAATATTTAAAAATTTTAGAAGAAGAGGATTTGATATCTGAACATCAAATTAGCCAATATAAAGTTTGGATATTAAAAGATAATTTATTACTTGAAAAAAGAAATTATTTAATCTTTTCAATAGTGAATTCAATTTTAAAGAATTTAACAAAACTGGATTTAAAAAAAGATGATATAAAGAACTTAGGTAAATTAGTAGCTACTGAAATGAATTTTCAAGATTTTATAGATGTTAGTATCATCAATAAATTTAGAAATAAAATAAAAAAAGGAGATTTTCCTAAACCAGAAGAATTAGCAAATGGCATACTGGAAATAATTGATTCAATTATTTCATTATATGATGATTATACGTGGGATAGACCACCCATCATCAATAAAGATGGATCTATCACGATTAGAATGCGAAATTCGGATTTAATTTCTAATCCAAATCACTATTATTTGATTTCAGGATTCATAGAATATGAAATGCAAGAAGAAATTCAAAAAACTCAATTTAATACACAAACAAAGGTAAATGTTAATGTAATTCAAATTCTTGAAAAAGAAAAAATCGTTGACTTTTTATTTGAGTTAAATACTAAATAGTATATAGTTTATTTCCTTTGGTTTGTCGGTTGTCAACCTTTGTATACAACAAGTATATAAATACTAGGGATTATTTGTACTTGCTGATAAAATATTGGTCTTAAAAAAGACCAAATATGAACAAATTATCAATTAAAAAAATTGATGAACATGAAATTAGAAATAAATCAGAAAGAAATAAACATAAACGAAGAAGATTTTGATAGATTAAAAAATGATTCAATAATTAAGGTTGAAGAATTAACGAGTTTCCAAGGAAATGTATTTGAAAGACTCATTTTGGACATTCAAATGCTTGTTAAAAAATATTTAACCTACGATCAAGGTATCAAAACGATCTATAGTTACGAAGGACCAATAAACGAATATAAAATTCTGCTATTATTGAATGAATTTAAAACTATTAGCCCGAAATTAATAAAATCAAAATTGAATATTTCAAATGCTTATGTTCATCGGATTTTAAAGGATTTAAAGAAAAGAGGTTTGATTGATCAGGTAGTTACAGGATTATATCAAATTACTGATAAAGGAAGAATTAAATTATTAGGAAAAGGATCAAAAAATGTTTGAAATAGGAGAAGCCTTATTAGGATCAGGTCAAGAAGTAGCACACGTGGATCTTATGATTGGTGATCGTGAAGGTCCTGTAGGTGTGGCTTTTGCAAATGCATTATCTCAACTTTCTGCAGGACATACTCCATTATTAGCAGTGATAAGACCAAACTTACCATGCAAACCGTTTACTGCCATCATCCCCAAAGTGACGATAAAATCTGGTGGAGATGTATCAAAAATCTTTGGACCTGCACAAGCGGCAGTCGCAAAGGCAATTGCAGACGCATTAGAAGAAGGAACCATCCCAAAAGATAAAGCTGATGATTGGGTCATTGTTTGTAGCGTGTTCATATCGCCACAAGCGGAGGACTTAAGAAAAATCTATCATTATAATTATGGTGCAACTAAATTAGCAATAAAACGAGCTTTAGATAAATATCCAACGGTGGATAAAATCTTGTATGATAAAGATCGTGCAAAACATCCCATCATGGGTTTCAAAGTACCAAGATTATGGAGACCTCCTTACTTACAAATTGCACTTGACAATCCAAGCTTAGAAATCACCAGAAAAGTAATAGAAAACATGGCAAAGAGTGATAGGATCATCTTAGAAGCAGGTACACCCTTAATTAAAAGATATGGAGTAAGTGTCATTCAGGAAATGAGAAAAATTCCTGGAGCAAAAGATGCCTTTATTGTTGCAGATTTAAAAACATTAGATGTTGGAAAGGTTGAAGTTGACATGGCTTACGAAGAAACCGCAGATGCAGTAGTTGCTTCAGGTCTTGCTTCGAAAGAATCAATTGATAGATTCATATACGAGGCTAAACGGGTTGGTATTTATGCAATCGTGGATATGATGGAAGTCAAGGACCCTTTAGCTAAATTAGATTCTTTAAAAGATCTACCTAATGTTGTTATTCTTCATAAAGCAATTGACACCGAAGCTGGAGAAGGAACAGGAATGGATCCCATTGCATTAAGAGCAGAACGGACTAAACAAATTAAGGTAAAATATCCGAAACTGTTAGTATCAGTTGCTGGAGGAATTCGACCTGATACGGCACCCGAGGCACTAGGAAGTGGAGCGGATATAATAATTGTAGGAAGGTATATCACGCAATCTAAAGATATAGAACGTTCAACAAGGGAATTTGTTAAGATTTTAGGACAAACAGTACCGAAAGATCCCGGCGATATAGACTTATTTAGAGTTCACGAAGAATAAGATCTATATTTTTCTTTTTTTCTTTTATTTTATCTTTAAAAGAAGAAAATATCTTCTTGATTTACTAAACTACTTTTTCTTGAGCCATTTTTCGCTCATATAATTTAGCTTCAAGAGGATCAGTTATATAGCCAATCATCGCACTGGAGATTCCCCAAAGCGGTGCAACAAGAAATCCTCCACCAATAACGAAACCAAAGATAGTTACTCCTAATATACAAGAGGAACCCAAGATATATTTTCTTTTTTTGATTGGAATTCCCGAGCATATTAATCCAGCTGCACAGATAAAGTTTAATGCACCCATTGCTATGTTATTAAATTGAAAAGTAAATGAAACTTGCGCCATTTCAGGTAATGCGATAATAAAAGCACCTGCTACAATATAAAAGAGTGATGTTATGATAGTAAATATGAATACCGCATTCCCAGTTGCACTTTGTTCAGGTAATCTTAATTTTTTTTCTATTTTCTCACCCATCTGAATCAACCTAATACTTCTGAATTAAGTTTTCTAGTGATTTTATAAATATTATTTTACAGAAGAAAAATAAAAAGAAAAAAGAAAATGCTCATTCTGGCTGTTTTGTTCGTCGTTCAGGTATTTGTTCAAATTTTTTATTACTTTTAAAAAAACTTGGATCGTAAAATAAACCACAATAACAATGACCAAATTCCTTAATATCTTGAGGCGCATAATCACAAGGACAAATTAAATCTTTATCAAGATCATATTTTCCTTCTGATAATCGACATGGACATGAAGGATATTTATAACGTTGCTTGTTTTCAAATAATCCATCAAGTAATCCTTCTAACCAATCTTTATCTTCAGGAAGAAGCCAATTATTTGATTTAGCATTTTGTTCAACTAGCTTTCTTATATCTTCTTTAGTTACCATCTTCCTTTAACCTCCTTAATAATCCATCAGCATCGCCGGTTCCATAATATTTCCCATTAACAAAGGCCATAGGAAAAGCTAATCTATCCGTATAATTTAACAAAAATCTCTTGAGTGAATTCTTTTCTAATATTGGTAGCAAATCAATGTCAGTGTATTCATATTCAATTTCGTTTTCATTTAGCATGTTTTTCATTCTTTTGCACCAAATACAAGTGGAAATAGTAACCAATTGAACAACGTTCTTGTTAAATTTTCCTTTTACTTTTTGGACGTTACTTTTTGCCAATTCTTCTAATCCAGGCACGGAATCACCTTTAATAATTGCATGTAAAAGTATTAAAAATACATTAAATTAAAGCTATGTTTTTTTGTAAAATCAATTTTTTGAGATAATGATATTATGTCCCCTAAGATCTACTAACGAAGATCTTGTTTGTTTTGTAATTTCTTCAATCAATTCCTTAATATCTCTTTCTTCGATTATAGATTTTTGGAACTTTATTTTAATTATCTTATTTCTTTTTAATTGAGTTTTAATTTCTAAAATAACTTGTTCATTAATGCCATTCTTCCCAACATGTATGTGTGGTGGACCGTGCATTACATCCTTAACCAATTCTGCTTTTTTAGGATTCCTTATTTTTTTCATTTTTATTACTTTTTTTTATTACGTATCTTTTTTTATGATTACATTCCAAGCACGTATGTACTACATGCGGAGATCTCCTTTTATTTATTCTTACCCTACAATTTATGCCTGGAACCAAATATATGTGACAATTACTACAAATTCGTCGTTTTAATTCTTGCGGAATTTTAACATTTGATTTCATACTAATTCTTTTCGCAAGATATGCATATCTTCTGGACTTATCTTTGTCATGATGTTTTAATATCTGTTCTTCTGCTAAATTCAATAATAATTCAATTCTTTGTGCAGCAATCTTTTTTATTATTGCTTTTCTAATTTTTCGTTTTGACATCTTTAAAACTTTTCATAATATGAGATTTTCATAATTGATAATTACTTTTGCAGCAATTACTGTTGAAGATAACGATTCTTCCCCAATGGAGATGATATCATATGCCAAATTCTTGGTTTCTTCGGTAAAATCACCAAAGGGAAAGCCTCCAATAAGAAATACATAATTATTTTCTTGAATATTCTCCAATGAAGCTAAATATTCGTTAATATTTACTTTTTTTCCTTGTTCAGATAATAAAATTGTTTTAGTAGGATTAATTTCGTCCAATAGCTCATTTAAGGTCTGTTTTTTTAATAACATTAAAGGCTCTCCTTGAAGTGGAACCTTCTTTTTTACTAGAAATTGTTCAAAAAGGCCAATAAATCTTATATAATTCCGAGGCAAACGTAATTTTTGATTAGCTTCAAAAGTCTCGTTAAAAAGCGTATGAATAAATATTCGCAATTTCCCTTTTTTACTCGCTAATGTTCCTAACGAGAATAAAAGAAATCGATGTAAGATATCAGGTCTCCCACGTTTATCTTTATTTTTTAACTTAAAATTTACCATAAAAGGACGATGTCTTGCAGAATCAAGAATTAAATGTCTAGTTTTTTTGTTTTTTTTCGAGGCTTCTTTTTTTATAGCTCCTACTTTACAAATTTCAACCGGCATTAATTCTAAGGATGTTTCAACAAGAATGAGTATTATCACTATAATCACAGACTATTAACACGAACACATAAAAAAAAGAATTGATTATTAGTGAATAAAAAATTTTCACTCAAATCGAAATTGGTTGCAATTTAAAGGGTTTTATTTTTCCTTCTATGTATTTTTCGACACCTTTTTCTTTGATTTCATCTAAATCTTGTATCAAAGTCACATGATGTGGTTTTAAAAAGTCGAGTTTTGTGCAAGCTACGTAGTCCACACAATCAGCACAAGTTCTAATTCCTTTTTCCTTTACGCAGATCCTAATTTCACAATCGGGTTTTCCACACGGAAATCCTGATGCTGTGCAACAAGTTTGATAAGTCATAAATTGCGTAAATCCAGTTAAAAAACCCAGAACCGTATCAACATCCTTAAATATTGGAACAATTTTTCTGAATATATCCAATGGAAGCTCTTCCAGTGATTCTTTAAATAATTTTGCTAAAGTTAGACGTCTGTTTGATAGAGATTTACATTCCTTACAATTAATGCCACAATAAGCAAGTAATTCTTCATCTGAAAAATTGATTTTGATTTCAGGTTTTTCCATATTAGATTTTTCCTTTGTTTTTTCTGTCTTTAAATTTCCTTTTTTCGGTTTCTTACTTTTTGCCATTATAAATACCTCCTCTATTCGTGTTAGATTGAACAGATTTTTTATTTTATTGGTAAGATAATTTTGTCGAAGATGTTTTTAAACGAAAAAGGGTTGAAGAAAACTAAAATAAATGAGAGATATAAAGAGAGAAATGGTGCAACTGCCGGGATTCGAACCCGGGTTAAAGGGTTGGAAGCCCTTTGTTCTAACCAAGCTATACCACAGTTGCAAGATTGGTGCGCTCACCGGGATTTTCCATAAGAATAAATATAATTCTTATTTTTGAACCCGGGTCATCAACGTGGCAGGCTGAAGTATTGACTGCAGTGAAAGTCATCTGCTCTAGCCAAACTATACTATGAGCGCATTTTGAAATAAGTTAAAGATTTAATTTCTAAGTAAAAATAAAAATTTTGCTTTTTTCATTATTCATAAAATTAAATATTATTCTTCATTTGGTTTTAACAGGTATTCTTTAAAATCTTTAAAATTAACAATATGGATTCTTGTTTTATTAAGTGGAGTCAATACATATCTAATAAAATGTTTATCTAATGAAAAGAATTCGCCGTCTTGCTTCTTTATTTGCTCAAAATCAATGAAAATATACTTTTGAACTTGCTCATTTAGTCTTTTAATAAATTGATTTACAAAGTTCATTATAGGATCAGGTGGAATTTCTTGCGAAAAAGAATATTCATGTTGACTTAAAGGATAAACTTCTTTCAATTCTTCTGGAATTAATCCAAATATGGGAGATAATATGAAAATTTGAAATTCTTGATGTTTGTCTCCAATATTTTTCTTGAATATTTTCATGAATTCTTGATAATGCCAAGAATCAATAGGACGCGTTTCTAAATCGGGAAAAATAATGACATTCTTTACCGTTTTTGGTAACTCCCAACGTTTTTCCATAAAATCCAAATGTCTTTGGATTTCTGGACGAAGAAAAGATGTTGCATTAACATAAAAAAAAGCAGAATTTTTAGTTATAGGATCAAATTCAATTAAATCCGTTCTATATTTCTTAAGAATGTAAGTTAAAGCACCTTCTAAACTTGGGTGAGAAGAACATCGTTCTTGAACCAGTTCCCATAAGTTTCCTTGATGAATTGCTTGCCTTATCGTTTTTAATTCTTGAAAAGTTACGTATAAATTATGTTTAGCAAGCAAAGGAATTCGAATTTTGGGATCCATCTTACGTAATTCATCGGGTGTCGTATCTAGACAAATGGGACAGGAACATGGAAATTCCATCAAATTTTCTAACCTAATGGTTCCAGATGAGGTAATATAACGATTGTCTTTAGCAAATAAAGCATATGCTGAAGAATCGAAAAGATCAGCACCCAATGCTACTGCCAAGGCAAAAAACATTGGATGTCCGATTGAGAATGCATGAAGCGGACGTGATTGATTCGAATATAATCTAGAAATAATTATTTGTTCTGCAACTCGTTGATAATCATACGAAATCAACGCAGGGGCGAGGGTTCCAATTGGATGGTATTTGAAATCTAATTTAGATAATTCAATTGCGGAATATTTCACGAGATCAATAAACTGACCGCCTTGAATTGGTGCTGCCCAAATGATATCTTTTTTAGGATCTCGAATTTCTAAACATTCTCGAGCCCTTTCTAGAGTCATATTTACTCCTTTTTTTACAGTCTCTCTATCATTTGAATCGGTAAATACATCAAGAATAGTCGCAATATCTGGTTGTAAAATTTCTTCAAATCTAATGATTTCTTCATTTGTGATTTCCAATTCTTTTTTATACATCCAGGATTGATACGCTCCCGAATCAGTCATTATAACTCCATCATAATTGATTAATTCATGCACGCCATTCTTTGCCTTTGAACGTAATTCAGGAGTATTATATATGATATAAGCATTAGT
>RDOG01000011.1 GCA_011365055.1 Promethearchaeota archaeon | reverse complement strand
ATAGGTTGAATAATTTTTTTCCAAGGTGGGCTTTTTACGTTAATGGAAGAATCATATAAGATACCAAGTTTTTTTTCATATTCAAATAGTAAATTTGGATCCGTTCCAATTTTATCTAAAGCATATGGTGCTCTGAATATCCAGGCTTCTTTTTTAAATCTCTTAAATATCTTCACAGATTTGTAAATGTCTTCTAAGGCACTTTGCTTTCCCACAAGTGTATAATCTAAATGTAAATGACCATGAGGTCCAAAATCATGTTTACCAAAGCTTTCGAAAATGGATGGTTCTTGTTCAATTAGATAGGTTGAAATGAAATACGTCATTTTAACTCCATATTTATCGAAAATAGAGTTCATATTATTTATTAAATTCTTCATGCTTTCTGAATGCAAGCTTAAATAGTTTGATATCTTCCTAATTAATAATGGAACGTTATTTTTATAAGTTAATATTCTTTTAAACAAGTGATTAAAACCCTCAGCGTTACTAATTTTTTCTACAATTTCTATTTACCAATAATTTATTAAAATGATTACCTAATATTTACAAAAATTTTCTTAAACATGAGGAGACAAAGATGTCCTTCGATGGAGAAAAGGCATATGGATTTGTGGAGTCGATAGCATTTCCACGCCTATCAGGAAGTGAAGGATGGAAAAAATGTCGACAAATCATAAAAGATGAATTTAAAAAATATGGTTATGAAGTTAAAACTCAGGAATTTAAATCAACTTTTACTTTTCAAAGGATTTTACAAGTTTTAATGATACCTATTATAGCTTTATTCTTAATAATTATTATTGGATATATCTTTATTCCATGGATGTCTCTAATTCTTTGTATTTTGATATTATGTGGAGTTCCATTCATTACAAAAATAGGTTCTACTGGTTCTTCCATTCGAGAACCCCCAAAAAATTATTTTTTAGGTGAAAACATCTTTGTACACCTAAAATCAAAGAATTCCAAGATCAAACTTGTTCTAATGGCGCACCACGACTCAAAAAGCCAAGTATTACCTATTTTTTTAAGAGTTGTGTGTTTTATATTTCTTTTTATTGGTGCAGTTTGTATCTGTTTATTTGGTCTCATCTTTTCTATTTTAAAAATTTTCTTCTTTCTTACATCTCCTATTTTAGATATTTTGATCATCATTTTTGGTTGTATTGGAAGCGTTCCAGCGATATTGTTAGGATTTAATTTTGTTACAAATATTTCTCCTGGAGCTTTGGATAATGGAACTGCGGTTGCACTTGTTATGGAATTGAGCAGAATATTGAAAAATAACACATTTAAAAATGTTGATATTACTTTTCTTTTAACTGATGCTGAAGAACTTGGATTATTAGGTGCGAAAGCATTTATTAAGGAATTTGGTGGAAAGATTTATGATAAAAATATTTCATTATTTTTAAATTTCGAGGCTCCTGGAGCAATTGATTCAGAGTTCGAGTTGGTTACGTCTTTTGGAATCCCAAAACAAAAAACATCCAAAAAATTGAATGAATATATTCGAAAAGCTGCCACACTTATGAACTGGGAATTAAAAGAACGATATTGGCCTTTTGGAGTAATGGCAGATCATAATCCTATTTTAAATGCTGGTTATCAAGCGACTCTGATGGATTGTTTATCTATTGGAGGAGGTATTCATACAAAAAACGATAACATGACCAAAGTTTCTAAGGAAAACCTTCAAAATGCAGGATTATTAGTAGAAAAGATAATTGAAGTAATCGATAACGAATTTGATTAATTTTTATTTTCAGTGATTTCGTATAGATTTGACATTCTTATTTTTTATATTCGTTTAAATTGGAATTAACATAATTTTTAGATTAATTTCTACATGATTTTTTTTATAAACCTGAAATTAGATGAACAATTCAAATATTAATCAAAAAATCGCAAGTACTTTAAGAATTAATTAAAATTTTCGAATAATTATTAACGAACTCGTTTGAATAAATAATTACATTATCATATTACTTTAAACATAGATTTTTAAGTAGCCACGAGTAATATATTACAGTTTTTTTCTTTTCAAGATAAACTCGGGGTTTTGTCGGAAATGCCATATTCAAGTTTAAATTCTAAAATTAAAATTGATATGAAGAAAAAGGTAATTTTCGCAAGATTAAGTGAATTTTTTGATGAACAAGAGGCTAAAAACCTAACCTCTTATCTTGATTTAGTCGGGTTAGAAACCAAAATCTTTAAAAACATATTTATTTTACCAGAAAAATGGAAATCCACTCACGAAGGAAGGAAAATCTTAAAAGAATTTAAAAGAAAAACTAATAATTTAATCGTAGCTCCATCCCCCATCCAAAGAGCTTTTTTAAAAACTGAAGCGGTATTTGATGGTGAAAGTGTCGAATATATATGTAAAACGCAAGATGAAGCATTAGATAAGTTAAATTCGCTTGATTAGGAAATTACCTTTCTTCTTCCGTAAGAATGGAGGAATATAAAAAGAAAATTCCGCCTCGCCTAAATTAATAAACCATGAGTGTTCTGACTTCCTCACAACTCTTGCATTTCCTTGTTTAATTTGTTTCCAAGTTCCTTGACCATATCCTTCCTCTATTACTCCTTCCTTTTCAAATAAATATAAATTATCATGTGGTTCCATCATTATGCCTAATCTCGGTTTATCCCCTTTTTTTGGTAATTTTTTAGGAACTACGAAATCTATTGCATTGGGTAAGTTTTTACTTCCCAAACAATAATCTAAATGCATACCTTTCTTTACAGCATCGTGTAATCTAATTGAAAAGGCATTTATTTTCTCAATAAATTCGTCATCAAGCAATAAATCCATTGAGTTTATCATGTTAATCCTAAATTTTAATTAATTTTTAAAGATTATTTATATTGAATCTCCCTTTTAGGATTATTTGATAACTGCAGTGTAATTTATGATTTTTATTACGCTAGAAAAAAATCATTTTTTGATTCTATTTAATGCTAAAAATGATTTAAAATTGAATAAAGATAAAAAAGAATTTAAAAATAAACAAATTAGAGAATTTTTACCGCGCTAGCTTTGAAACTTACGAAAATTTGATTATTTATTTTAATATCTAATTCTAATAAAGATTGATGAGTGATATAAGTAATGATAATTTCTCCAATATCTATCTCAATTTTATAAAATGATCCTTGGTCTCGAATATCGATTATTTTTCCTTCAAACACATTCCTCATGCTAGTTTTAGGTGGAGAATTCGAAATTATTACATTTTCAGGTCGAATACATGCTGTTTGTTTATCTTTTTTCTCAGAAACTACTTGGATCTCGAGATTACCTGTGTTAAATTTCATTATACGTTGTTTTTCATCATATTTTGCTGAACCTCTAAAAATATTTTCAAATCCGATAAATTTTGCAACGAAATCGGTTTTTGGATCTCGAAATACTTCTTCTGGAGTTCCAATTTGAATAATTTTCCCTTTATCCATTACTACAATCCTATCTGCTAACGTGAATGCTTCAAGCCTATCATGGGTGACGTAAACCGTAGTAACTTTTAACTTATCGTGGATCTTTCTTATCTCTTCTCTTAATTCTACTCCTATATTATGATCTAAAGCTGATAAAGGTTCATCCAATAGGAAAATTTGGGGATTTATTATTAATGCTCTCGCTAACGCTACCCTCTGCTTTTCCCCTCCACTCAAAGTGTTGGGATATCGTTTTGCAAGATGAAAAATGCCTAAAAGATTCAAGAATTCTTCTACTAGTGCTTTTTTTTCCTCAAATTTAAATTTTAATCTATCAAGTCCATACATGATATTTTGCCAAACTGTCTTGTGAGGGAATAACGCATATTCTTGAAATACAAAACCAACCTTTCGTTTTTCAGCTAGTAATCTGGTAACATTTTTTTCTCCAAAATAAATTTCTCCTTTATCAACATCGTGCAATCCTGCAATCACTTCAAGTAATAATGTTTTACCCGCGCCTGAAGGACCTAAAACTACTAAAAACTCACCATCTTTTATCTCTAAATTAATATTTTCTAGTTTAAATTCCTTCCAAGATTTTGAAACGTTTTCCAATGTTATCATTCAGAAAGCCTCCTCTTTTTAGCCATATTCTCAATAACCTTCAGTAATATAAAAATGCCAATACTAATTAATATAAGACAAATTGCCACAGGTCTGGAGGCATTTAAGCCAGTTCCCTCGTATAAATAATAAACTAATACTGCACCCGTTCTCGGGTTAGATGCTAACACATATACAGCTCCAAATTCAGATAATCCTCTTGCCCAGCACAAAATTGAATTTGAAAGCATGTCATGCGCGGATAACGTGATATTTATATCATAAAAAGTTCTAATTTTTGAAGCTCCGAGGGTTCTTGCAGCTTTAATATAGTTAGGATCTATTTTCAAAAATGCGTTTCTCATCCCTTTTATAAGAATAGGTGAACTTACAAAAAACATTGCTATTATAATACCCCATTGAGTGTCAAAAAAAGTTATTCCAAATATTTCGAAGAATTGTCCCAAAACACCTTTTTGTCCATAAGCAAATAACAACATAATTCCTGCTACCGAATGAGGAATTAATAAGGGTAGATCAATCATTGAGTCAATAATACTTTTTCCTGGAAATTCATAATATGCTAAAAGATATGCAATGGGAATGCCTAACATGAGAGCAAAAAATGTTGAGAGAAATGAAGTATAAAAAGACGTGAAAATTGCTTCTATTACATAATCTGTTTGAAGCGTGGTAATTATATTTCCTAATGGTTCAGAAAAAATAGTTTGAATGATGGGAGTAAATAAAATAATGAATAAACAAATTGAAATAAATATGAAACTTATTGAGAGTGCACCAAGTTTTTGAAACTTATATAGGGTTTTACTAAGTTTTTCATTCATTTTCATCAAAAAAAAAAATAAATTGAGAATTTAAGTGTATGCCTTAATCTGGATCTTTAATATAAAACTCCATAATCAGGATCATTGACACAATACGGTTGTAGTGCAGTTGGCAATGCAGAGACGTTATTTGTCAAATATGGCCAAACTGGAGTTTGAAAGGTATCTATCCAAACACCGGGGTTCGAGAGCATAAATTTTACATATTGAATCGCTGCAGCTTCATTGGGTGCTACGTTTGGAATCGTTAAACCATAGACAATTGGTGATGCAGTAACATCCGATGCACTTGCACCTGGAATCAATGGACTATCTCTACTTACTGTAACATTTCTATAAAAGGTCGTAAGGCTTGAATCATTTAACGCCATGTGTGGGTCAAGACCTATATAGGATAGACCTTGCTGTAATGCAACTGATTTATAGATAAATAGATAATCTATTTCACCAGCTTGTAACGTGGAAATCAAATCTACTTCCTTACCTTTAACTACGTTTGCTCCAGTACCAGCATATCCAATAATAGGATCTTTATTATAGAAAGATTGATTAATAGTATTTTTCGTCCAATTACCTTCTCCTATTCCATATACGTAATCATCAGCTAATCCCCAGGTCATCAGCGTTCTATATCCACAAGGATCTTGATACGGGTCTGCCCTTCCAATAATTACGTCCGTTCCATTCATAACTTCATACCACTTCTTAGTACCTGCAAGCAATTCTGTTAAATATGGTGGCGTATTAGCCGCTTTATAAGCAATAGCCATCTCATTTTTACTTGTAATGATGTACCAATCTGAATAATTATAAGATTGCCCCGTTACTTGTTTTTCCATCATCATGGAGATGATCAATAAAAAATCTGCTGACCCAATGAGATCTGTTGGCTTTTCATTTTCTGTACATTGCTTTATTGCTGTAGAACTTCCATATGGATCGTTAAAAACAGAGTAAGTGGGATTTAATGAAGTCCACATTGCTGCATAAGCTGCATATGGTTCAGTTAACGAACCTGCATGATAGCAATACAATGTAGTTTTTGTTGTTTGTTGAGTTGTTACCCATAAAACGATGCCCACGATCGATCCAGTTACTATAGCTATAATGACTATAGCTAAGAGTTTTATTTTATGTCTTGAAAACCAAGATATATCTAACGACATTTTTTATCACTTTTTATTAACATTCTGAATGGGTATGCATAACGTCGATATGCACCTACGTATTTATCGCTATTTAAATTTACGTATTAAAAATCCCAAGCTATAAAATGAGATATTTAGAATGAAAAAAATATTAATTATCTAAATAATAGAAATAGAATTAAGCAAAGTGATATTCTTATATTCAAATAATAATAAAAAAACGTTCAAAAAAAGTGTTAAAATGAAATTATTATGTATTAAAATGTTTTTTAGACTATAGAATAAGATATAATAAAAAATAGATTTTACATCAATTATTTTTAATTAAAACATTATAAAAAATATATAATATTTTATACCAGAATTTTCTCAAGAATATTAAAATCTCATTTTGATAAAATCATTAAAAGTGGGAAGAAAATGAATGAAACAATTAAAAATTTAGCGAAGGCTTTCATTGGTGAAAGCCAAGCACGAAATAGATATCGAATGTATGCAAATATGGCAAAAAAAGAAGGATATGAATACATATCTCAAGTTTTTACAATTACTGCAGAAAATGAATGGGAACACGGGAACACTTTTTTCAAGTTTATTCAACAAATAAAGAAAGAAACGAAAGATAATGCAGAAATGTTAACGGTTGAAGCAATGGCCCCAACTGTATTAGGGAACACAGTAGATAATTTAAAGGCTGCAATGGAGGGTGAACACGAAGAAAATTCGGTATTATATCCTAATTTCGCAGATATTGCTGAAAAAGAAGGATATAAGGAAATGGCAAATCAAATCCGAGCGATTGCTCAAGCAGAATTACATCATGAAAAACGATATAAAAAACTCTTAGACGAAGTTAAAAAAGGCACGCATTTCAAGAAGGATAAAGAAGTTGTTTGGGAGTGTATGGAATGTGGCTATTTACATACTGGTAAAGAGCCACCTGAATTGTGTCCCTCGTGCAAACACGCTAAAAGTTTTTTTAAAGTAAATAAAGAAGATTTATAGGAGGAATTAAGTTGGTGGGTGTAAAAGAAATTTATAAATGTGAGGTTTGCGGGAATATTGTTGAAATTCTTACGGTTGGAGGAGGCACGCTTGTCTGTTGCGGACAAGATATGACCTTACTTAAAGCACAAACTGCAGATAAAACAAAAGAAAAACATGTTCCAGCCATTGAAAAGACTTCTACAGGTGTCATCGTGAAGGTTGGAGCTAATATGGCTCATCCTATGGAAGAAAAACATCATATCGAATGGATTCAAATCCTTGCTGATGGAATTGCATATAGGAAATTTTTAAAACCTGGTGATAAACCGGAAGCAGAGTTCTGCGTAAAAGCAGATAAAATAGAAGCACGAGAACATTGCAATATCCACGGATTATGGAAGAGTTAATTATTCAAAATAATCTTTTTTTTTTTTTGTTATTAACAACTATTTCCTTTAATTATTTCTCGATCGTATTCTTTAAAACCTAATGATCTCATGAAATTATAACTTGGAATATTATCTTCTCCGACTAATGCAAATAAATCATATATTCCTTCATTAATTAACCAATCATACGAGCAAATGGCTAAAATACTACCAATCTTTTGTCTTCGAAATTCTGGAATTACCGCTAATAAAGAAATTGTTGCCTTTTTCTTTCCATATTGATCAGTTTTAGGTAATATTGCAATAAATCCAATTTCCACATTTTTTTTCATCGCAAAAAATATCTTCATTTCAAAGAATTTTTTTTTACTTTCAATTGATAATAAAGTTCCCTCATCCTCATCAAAAAAATCTGGTGTATCTTCAAAGGCTTTATTCATAATAAAAACAAGTTTAGCCCAATCCTTTTCAATATTAAAATCTCTAATTTCGGTCAACTTTTTTTTATAACCAATATTTCTTAGCAAAATTGCTCTCATTTCGGATGGTATAGTTCTCAAGTCTAGATACATTTTCCTATAAACATAATTTCTACTCATGTTAAATTCCTTCAAGCAATTTCAAACATTGAATTCTTAATTTTTACCTTTCTAGTTTTTTCTAAACGTTTTAAATGTTTATATAAGGTTACCTTTTCCCAAGCATAAATCCAAGGGTCTACTACATATTTCGGACCTCCATAAATTAAACCTAATTGAGTTATTTGGTCAATATTTAGAGGACCTGTCTCTTCCAACACATTAAGGATTTTAATATCTCGTCTATTAATAATATCTAAATATTGTTCTAACTTTTCAGCAAATTCATTATTCGATAATGTACCGATCTCATGACCAGTTGCATAATGTTTCAATTCAAGATTTAAAATTTTTTTAGAAGATCTAATAAAATCATCAATATCACTATCTGTTCCTCCATACCAAGGTCCAAAGGGCGTCAAATCTATATCACCTGTACAAATTAATTCCTGATCTGGAAATAATACACAACAAAATCCTTCTGAATGTCCTGGCGTGTGAACGAATTCAAACTCTGTTTCTCCACATTGCCATCGATCTTCATATTGATAGATTCCACTTAGTCTTGAAGTTGATAAATACCATGCATGATTTCTTGATGGTGAATATGGTGTTTTTTTTGCATTTATTTGTTGAGTATAATGGAGCCATTCATTGACTGCCTTTTCTCCTAATGCTTCATAAACACCAACCCTTTTTGGTATATTAATTCTGTTTATGAAACATTCTGCTTCTTTTTCATTCATCATTATTTTTGATCTGTAAAACAAATAATTATAATGAATGTGATCATAATGATAATGCGTGTTAAAAACGTATTTAATTCTATTCTTATTTAAAATCTCTAAATATTGTTCTTTTCCCGATCCTGGGTCTATTATTCCCTTGATTTTATCATCAATAAAAATAGATCTGCAATAAGGAAATTTGGAAGAAAATTTTCCTTCAATTATTTTGACATTACCATAAGTTTCCATTGAAGATGATCCTTTCAAATTTTTTAATTTAAATAATATTTTACAACTAATATTCCAAGATTTCTTCACCAAACTTTTTAAATCCAATAAATTTGACGAAATTTTGAATGTCCTTATTCTTTTCTCCTACAATACAACCCAAATGGTAAATGTTATTGCTTTTTAGATATTCATAAGAATAAACCGCTAATGCAGTTGCAACTCCACGTCGCTGTTTTTCTGGTAATACTGCAATTATTGATACGGTTGCCATCTTTTTATCATTATTTTCGTCAATCGTGAACCAAATAAACCCCACATCACGTCCTAAATATTTAACCATGATGATTACTCGATCAGTTAAATCCTTTAAATCATCTTCATTCATGCTTTGAAACGGATCTGGATTTACTAGAAACGCTCGATTATAAATGTTTAACAAAGCATTAGCATCTTTTTCCCTATCGAATAAATGGAACTTCATTATACTTTTTTGAGATTGGATCTTGTTAGTCATTACTTCTATTAATCTTATAGAAATGGTTCGTAAGTCTAAAAACATTTTATAATAAACATATTTTGTTATGATATTCACCATCTAAGAATAGAATTATCCAAGATAAAATTAGTAAAAAAGATTTAATTTTTTTTTTACTTAGAAAATTTAGATAATTTGAAGCTTTTTTTTTGTATGATTAAATCAAAATTTTTAACGCAAATCCAGATCGGATAAAAAGATATAAAAAAAAGAAACTATGAGGAATTTTCCTCATCTGTTTTTTCAATAGTATCATGAATAGTTTCTGAAATTTTATTTATAACCGCATCAGAAGTTTTTTTCATTAATTCAGCTGCAACTATCTTGGATTTGTTTAAGTTGTGCTTCACTCAAGTTGCTAAGCGATTCTTCTGTTATTATTCCTGCAGAATCAGCTACAAAACCCTTAACAGCTCTTTTTGCTCCTGATTTCAAATCTTCACCACTTGTCATAACATTCATCCCATGTTGTATTGCACTTTCAGTCATTTTTCCCGCAATACTTGTTAATTGATCAGAAACACCTGCCTCACTTAATTTAGATGTAACGACATCTGCACCCATACCTGCAACTGCACCTGTTAATTGACCCGTGAGTCCGCCCAGTGCTGGTCCGCCTTTGCCTCCACCAATTTTTACTCCAATCAATCCACAGGGAATTGATACAAAAATATATATTACTGAGAATATCACGAGGATCATTGTTATCGCTGAAGAAGGATCTGAACTTGCCATACTCGTATTTAAAAAAAATATTAAAAGTCCAACCACCATAATTATTCCATAGATGAAAGTTGAAAGAATAGATAGCAAATATTTATTTGAAGCTCTTCCAAGTTCTGCACAAACTACTATACTTATTATTATTAGTCCGACTATTGCGGTATATGGTCCTCCAAAGGCTAGTAATATCAAAATAAGATCCGTTATAATTCCGAAAATTACTGGGTATAATAGACCTTTTAAATAATTAGCTTTTCTTTTTGGTTTTTCTTCTTTATTATCTTCTGAGACTATATTACTCATTTAATCGCCTCAAAATAGTCCCTATAAAGTAATAAAAGTAATCAAGGATTATATAAAAATGTTCATAATGAAATATCTTTAAAGAATTCCGTTCTTTTTTTGTGAAAAAAATTGATTATTTCAATAAAAAAAAGAAATAAAGGAATTTAATATATTTATTCCTCTTTAGCAGATATATAAAACCCGCTATCTGCTGTTGCATTTGGATCAAATGTTTTTTTAATTTTTCTTAACCAAAGATGATAATTTGAGCAATGTGGACCATACCAATCATGCATTTTATCTCCTTCAATGAAAAATGGAATGCCTAAATGTTTAACTAAATCCAATTCATTTGATTTATCCATAAACTCAACAGTTCCTTTTACAGATTCTGGATTCGCTTGATCGTACATTGTAGGGATTTCGCAATGAAAGAATTGTCCGTGTTCGTAACTAGTTACCCAAGCTCCTTCTCCTTCATCATTTCCAATAACTCCTCTCTTGATATATTCTTGTTTCAAGGGAAGATTATTTTCTAATATGTGACGACAAACTGTCATCGTATCCATTGGTCCATGTGCTGATTGAAAACCTCCAGTTATGAGAAAACCATGAAAACCAAGATTGCATCTGATTCCATCCGCATAACAAACACTTTCAACTTTGAGTTTCTTTTCAACAGGTACTTCTTTTCCACCAGTTTCTTCAACAACTTTAGCTAATGCTTTTTCTTTATAATTAAACTCGCGTTCCGTTCGTGCTGCGATGACTACTACTACTGGTCGCTTATATTTGGTAACTACAGTGTATTTTTTCATTAAATCTTCCGCTGAAAAAGAAAAAATTGCTGCAAGACCTGCAGAAGAAGTATGAAAACACATCATGCTAATTTGTTCTTCTTCAATTTTCCTCATTCCTTCATCTAGCTCTTCATAGGTTTTATAACTGATCACATGATATTTTATATAATTAGGGATTTCAAATTCATAATTTGGCATTACACCCGTAAGATTCCATTTCGTGTCGCATGGATAAGGGTATAATTTGACTGCAACTTTTGTAAAAATTCCTAAACCACTTTTTGCTCCAACAAATCCTCTCATTATTCCACGAAGACTTGGACCCGGACCGTCTCCTGAATACCAATCTGAATTATTTTTTAATCCTAACGCTCCTAATCTCAATACTTCCCCTGTTGGCAGGATCCATTCAACCCCTAAAACATTTCGATCGGAAAACCCTGTACTTGCTGAAGTAAATCCCGGACCGCACATGGATGTTGCACTAGCTAATGGGGAACCCATTGGACCACATCCCGGCATGTGATCATTTAATCCAACTCTCATTGCTTCCACTTGGAGTTGAGCGCCTGAAACATAAGGTTCAACAACAGCGTACATGTTTTTTTCATCAATTTTTATAATTTTATTCATTCTTCGCAAGTCTACAATTATTGTCTTGGGATCAGATGCTTGGTTCCAAGGTCCAAGTCCTGTAGATTGTGCCTTGAACTTTAAACCATGTTTCTTACATAACTTCACAAATTCTTGTACTTCTTTAGTTGTTGATGGAAGAGCTACTGCTGCGGGTCTAACATAAAAACCGTTTATGTCTTCGCCTTCCTTCCCATCCATTACGTTAAGAAATTCTACGCACCAATTATATGCATATGTATCAGTAATTACTGGATCATCTGAAAAATTCTCTTCTCCTAACAATTTAACAAATTCTTCATGAACTTTTTTCTCTAAGACCATATTTTTCACCTACAATGCCTTTAAAATCAATTCACTTAAATCATAAAACTCCATTTTCTTTCCATTTTCTTTAATAGCATCTTGTAAATTTGTCGAACAGAAAGGACATGTTGAAATACACGCTTGTGCACCAGTTGCTTCTGCTTCTTCAAGTCTATTTTTGGCAGTAAATAAGGCAAACTCTGGGAACGCCGCTTTTACTCCGCCTCCTGCTCCACAACAATAACTATATTCTTTTATTCTTTCCATTTCTTGAAATTTAATACCGGGTATCTTTTTAAGGACATCTCGTGGGGGTTCATACACACCAAACGATCCTTTCCTTCTTGGTTTGGGAGGAATTTCCAGTTTTACAACGGGCATGGGTTCAACAATTTGACCATTCCATTCTTGGTATGGTTCGGAACATCGCCCTAAATGGCAAGGATCGTGATATGTTACGGTTAAATTGATAGGTTTCTTTAAATTTAATTTACCTTCTTCAATTAATTTACCAAAAAATTCTGAAGTATGAGTTACTTTAAAATCATATTTCATATATTTTGGATAATCTGCTTTAAAAGTGCTGTAACAACCCGCACAACTGAAAATAACTTCTTCTATACCTTTCTCTTGTAAGGTATCAATATTATGTTTCATAAATTTTTTCATTTCTTCTTTTGATCCTGCACGCAATAATGGACTTCCACAACAATATTCCTCTGATAACACTTGAAATTCTACGCCTGCCTTATTTAAAACTCTTGCAGTTGCAATTGCAATTTCTTTTCTTCTATATGATGAAGTACATCCAACAAAATACGCTATCTTTGCACCTTTCGTGATTTTAACATCATCAGGAATCCATGCTAGACGATCCTCGTGTTTTTCATTATATGGATTATTTTGTTTTATTGCAATTTCTATATATTTTTTATGTGCTGGTAAGGGAGCTTTTCCCTCTTCTACTAATCTTTCTCTTAATTCTTGAATTATTTCCTGAGGATCTAATTTATTTAGATATTGACATGAAATAGAACAAGATCTACATAATGTACACTTGTAAACGACATCTAAGAGTTGATCTGATGCTTCAATCCTGTTAAGCAAGTAGGATAAAGTGACAATAATTCTACCGCCCCCTGAATAGGAGTGAAAATTATAGCGATCAATACTTGGACAAGCAGTAGCAAACTTTTGACTTTTTATTTGGATTTGTGGAACCCATTTACAAACACTGCATCTTAAACATTTTTTAATCATTTCATCAAAATCTTCTAATGGCATTCATTGACCTCCTTTAAAGCATAATACACCTGGATTCAGAACATTATTTGGATCAAAAATAGATTTAACCTTTTTCAAAGCCATAGATATATCTGAATCTACTCTTTGATATATCTCATCGGCCCATTCTCCATAAGGTCGATTGAAAAATGCACCTTCATCCATTAATTTAATACTTAATTCTGAAAAAATCTTCTTAACTTTGCTAGTTTCTTCAGCATTTGTAGGATTGTAGTAGATATCAAATTCACAATGGCAATTACTGCCTTGTGTCATTGGTTGAATATAAATTCCAAGGTTATCCAACGGAAAATTTTGTTTTTTAAGATATTCTTTAACTATTTTTACGTATTTTGGAGTATTTTCTAAAGTTGTTACGAAAAATATATCTTGACAACCATTTTTTAAACGTAATTTCCAATAGTCTTTAGAATATTTTGTAAATGCTTCAATTATTTTATTATTTGATATTCCTTTTATTTCATTCAAAAGTTCAATCTGCATGTCATTAGCTATATCTCCGATATCTGCCTCTAAATATTCAATTCTATCTTTTGCTAGTTTTCCTCTACCTGAAATTGAATAAATTGCAACGTAATCTGGTAATTTTGCCGCTAAATTCTCTATATCTTTAGATTTCTCTTCAAGTAAGCAAGCCAAATTGACGTTATTTAGGATAAATAATTCATCAGGCATTCTATATTTCATTATTTTATATAAAAAATCAAGAAAATTCAACTTATCTGATTTAATATAGAACAATTTCAAATCTGAAGAAATGTATTCACATTTGATAGTTGCCCAACTAATTACTCCAATGCTTCCTTGGGCACCTTGTAGTACCCTATACATGTTGAAATGCGTAGGACCTAGAGGATTTTTCATTGCTTGTCCTGATTCCAGTTGTTCTTCTAAAGATCCTGGTCCTGCAGCCATGCCTGTTCTGAATAAGTCTCCTGTTCCAAAAGTAACTTCAGTGCATAGGAGTGGATCTGAAGTGTCCCAATGATGCCTTGGAGTTGTAATTGGCTCACGTTCTAATGCACTCGCTAAAACTGATTTTGTTCCACGAGGATAAAGTGGCATTAACACGCGCAAATCATGTTTTTCAGCCTCTGGAATCAATTGTTCATAAGTTACTCCAGGTTCTACCATTACTACTCTATTTTTTTTATCTACTCTCAAAATTTTATTCATCTTTGATAAATCCATGATAATAGTATTTTCTGTTTTAGGAACCGTATCGCCATGAAATCTCGGTCCTTTGCTAGAACTTACTGGGATTATTCCCATATTAAGTTCATTCGCCATATTAATCACTTTTGAAATTTCATCCAATTCTGTTGGCCAAACGACAACTTTTGGACTTACTTGCTTAGCAAAACTCAAATCCTTGGAATATTGCTCTAATTCCTCTTTTTTATTAGAAATTTTTTCTTTTCCTAATATTTCATTTAATTTTTTCATTAATTCCTCAGTCATTCTAATTCACTTAATTTTTAATCCGTTTTTTAAGGCCTTTTGGTTAAAAATACATTAACCTTGTAAATAAACTACACCCGTTCCTCCTTCAGGATATTCAAATTCAATAGCATCTGATGCACAAATTTGATAACAACAACCACATTCAAGACATTTTTCTTTATAATTTTCAACAATATCAGCGATTCCATCTTTCATTTTCCAAAGATTTACAACGCAAATGATGAGGCATCTTCCACAACCAGTACATCTCTCTTTATTTACTTTAATAAAATCCTTTTTTACGGTAACTCTATGTGATATACCTTCTAATTCAATTTTCATTCCTTTTCACACCTCATTTTTTCTTTTTCGGTAACATTTTTTGTATTAAATCATTCATGTTCTTTAAGCTATCAATGTCGTCCTTTAATACTTCTGCAAGCAAAGGCATTACATATTTCATGGCAAATGGTACAAATTCTGATTGATAACTTTGTATTTTAGCAATTATTTGGCGAACTCTAACAACATGAGGCTCCGACCAATCATAAATTCCTCCCAACAGTTCCATCCACATGGGAATGAACCATTCCATAGTCTTTGGTGTAAATGGTAATTTGCGCCAAATACCCGCTAATTCTGCACCAGATTCGAATTCATCACCAATCGATGTTTTTTTCCATTCTTCATCATATAAAGCTAATGCTTTTTTAGATGTATCTCCCTCTGCTATTCGTTTTACAGCTACTTCAGCTGCAATTTTTCCAGTAACCATAGCAGGATAAATTCCCTCTGCTTCTAAAGGACAAGGAAAACCTGCTGCATCACCTATCAAGATAACATTATCTGTATGGGTATTAACAGGATACGACATCCACGGAAGAAGGTGTGCTTGAAGTTCCCTTGGTTTTGCATCAATTAATTTCATTATCCTTTGAAAATATTTCAAATTTACACATTTGTTCAAATAATATAATGGATTTTTATCCCACCACGTTAACCAATTTCCTAATCCAATATGAAAACCATCTCTGAAAAAGACTTGATATGCTGCTGGAAAAACAGCACTCCACCATACGGCTAAAGCCTCATCACCCATAACATCATCTATTTTTTTCGGGTCAGCTGAAAAATCATATTGAGGGACAACGGTAATTTGATCTTGTTCCCATTTATGCCTTAATCCCGACTTTTTAGCTACCATCGAAATAGCGCCATCAGCTCCGATTATGACGGGTGCTTTGTATTTTTCACCCTTTTCATCTTGAACACCAATAACTTTTCCTTTGTCTTTAATTAGATTAACTACTAAAGTTGAAGTTTTCAATACCGCACCTGCTCGAGTGGCAAATTCTGCAATCCAAGGATCAAAATCACTTCTATATACATTCATGGTAATGAAGCTTTTTGCAGGTTCATATGTTACGGATTCAGTGGGTCTTGACATGACATAACCTGAAACAACTCCATCTTTATTAACAAAGTAACACCTTGCAGCACCACCTGGTCTCATTGACGGGACTTTATCTGGTGTTAATTCTTTCATCATTTCAGGAAAATCACGCCACATTCTTGGACCTAATCCACAACCTGAAGAATTTTTCTCGCCAGATTTGCGACCACGCTCAAACATTATAACCTTCAAACCTTTCTCGGCTGCAACTTTAGCAGCAACGGAGCCACCTGGCCCACCACCAACTACAATCACATCATATTCGTTCATAAAGACTTATCCTCCTTTAAAAACATTTCATATTAATCCTTAAAACAAAAACCATCTCCAATTCTCGCCTTTATTCTTTAAAGTCAATTAAAATTCTTCCGGTAATTGATTATTGGGATTATTAATTTAGTGTATTTATAAAATTTAGCTCAATACTCAGATTATATACAATATGGAGGCAAAAATTATTGAAATTATTGATCTATTATGACTATGAATTATCATTAAATTGTCTTATATTTGTCATTTGTTGGCAAAATTAAAAAAAAGTTTTTTATTTTTGAAGCTTTAGAATTAACTACAATTTCATAAATTTTATTTTAAACCTAAAAAAAAAAAATCTGGGATTGTAATGTTAATAAATGTAGCTTTTGGTAATTTAGAGATTACTTTTTTTGCATGGCTTTTTTTAATCATAGCGGTTCCTATATTGCATGTTTTTCATACGGGATTACGGACTAGTTCCTTCGGACCTTATAATTTATTTGGAATTGTTGCGTTTATTTATCTTAAAATAGAACATATAGTAATGAGAATTGCAAATTATTTCGTGACGGGGAAATGGTCCTGGTTTTTCAGATCACGCATCAGACGTTTTATCTTTGATGAAGTGCGCATGCTTATGACTCAAGTAATTACTTTAGAACCATATACAATTGAAGAATCTAAAGCCATTGTTAAAAATATATTTAGAGATCATCCAAATGTCTATTTAGTTAATAGGATTTGTCCTTGTCGTGCAGCCACTAATAAAATCCTAAATAAGGATGGAACTCCTTACGATGACAAGCCAATTGTAACAGATATTGTATTTTTAACCAAAACCAATGGATTAGCTCATTCTAAAGGTGCAAAAGGATTTATGCGATTTATTTCAATTAAAGATGTTTTAAAGCTCTTAGACAAGTTTGAACAAGCAGGATTAGTACATGCGTTTATGGGTCCTTGTCCTTCTGTTTACGGTTCAGCCATGATGACTATTTGTAATTGTCATCCTGAAATATGCCTTCCAATGGTCTGGTTTAAGAAAAAACGTTTTTCATTCTTTGATAAAGGACATAACAAAGCAGTTATTGATCTTGATAAATGCACGGGATGTGGAAATTGCATTGCTCGATGTCCAATAAATGCTAGGAAGCTTATCAATGGGAAAGCAGTTGTTTTAGATCACTGTTTTGGTTGTGGAACGTGTCGCGTTAGTTGTGAAGGCCAAGCAACACGAATGATACCTTCAAGAAAGGCTCAATATTACCCTGAGTACATGATTCGGAAAAAAGATGGTTCTTTTATCGCTTCATGAATTTCATCAGAGCATTTATTCAATTTATTTGGTAAATGGACAATAGAATGATACAAGTATTAGTAATTTATTATTAATATCTTTTTTTTTAAATTATTTTTTATAAAATTCTTTTGTTAGAGATCTTCTAATAGACCAATTAGACATTTTTGTGCAATTTTTTTGAAGATTTCCTCTTTTTCTTCCTTAATTGAAATTTTAATCATATTTAATTAGTCTGAGAATTCAAAATTAATAAGAATTTCTTTAAAAACTCGCAAAGGATACATATCTTATATTTATTTAATAATTTTTCTATGTATCTGATATTGGATAGATGAGTTAACCTTGATATTATTTAAAATCTAATGAAAGAAGCAATATACAATCTCTTTAATTAATTTTAAAGAACTTATTATGAATTGTAACTTTGAAGAATTTAATACTTAATCAATAAAAATAGATGAGGTCTTGAAAAAAAATGACTGAATCAGAAGTCCATGATAAAATAATGACAATGAAAGAAGCTATTTCAAAATTTATTCGTGATGGAGACACGTTAGGAATTGGGGCTTGTGCAAGCAACATTCCCTATAGTGCGGTTCATGAAATAATTCGATCAAAAAAAAGGAATTTGCATGCCGTGCAACCAACAAGCATGTTTGAAATCGACATGCTTGCGAATGCTGGGTGTTTACGCGAGGTTTCGTTCTCTTGGAGCGTAAGGCTTATTTCGGGAGTTCGTGGAATCGATCGTGCCATAAAGGAATTTGGTATAAAAATTAATGATTATAGCAATTATACATGCGCGCTTGCATTGATGGCTGGTGCATATCATATGCCTTTTATTCCTTGTTGTGACAGCGTGTACCATTCTGATTTATATTCTTGGGCGAATGAGGGTATGTTCACGCGCATTAAAGATCCTTTTTCAAAAGAAAAAGAAATTACTTTAGTTCGCGCTATAAATCCAGACGTGGCAATCGTTCACGTGCAGAGAATTGATAGGAAAGGGAATGCTCAAAGCTGGGGACCTTTGGGGACTGCCCGTAACACGGCAGTCGCATCCAAGAAGGTCATAATTTCTGCAGAGGAAATCGTGGATGAAGACATCGTTAAAAGAAGTCCTAATGAAACTATAATACCAGCTATTTGTGTTGATGCCATCGTGCACGAGCCTTGGGCAGCCCATCCAACAGAAGTGGTGGGCTATTACGATTTCGACCGTATATCTATAATGCAATACATATCTGCTTCTGTAAAATTACCCGTATTTGAAAAGTGGGCTAGTGAATGGATCCATGGAGTGGAAGATCGAGAAGAATATATCAAGTACTTTATTCACAAATATGGATTTGATGCATTAAATCGATTACGGGCAAAATCCTATCCTTCTTCTGCACCTTATACCCTTGGATCCACGTACCAAACTGAATTGGAGAAGCTGAATATAAAATTAGAGGATATCGATCTTAATCCAGAACTCGTTGAAATGGAGATAGATCTGAAGCGAAAAGGAGGCAAATAATTGTCAAGTAAAATCAAAGCTCGAATATCATTCGATGAAGTTATGTGTAGCGTTGCGGCCCGTGAGTTGAAAGATGGAGAGACCGTGTTTGTCGGTCAAGGAAACCCCATTTTAGCTGCTTTATTAGCTTTAAAAGCAGGAAAACGATTAACACTCGTGATGGAAGGTGGTGTGATAGGATTTATGCCTTACCGCCCTCCCGTCCACATTTCTGACATATCGGCAATGGTGGGTGCTGAATGTTGTTGTGAAATGACAGACATGTTCGGAATGTTTTTACAAGGTGGAAAGATCGATGTTGGTTTCCTCGGCACTTCCCAAATTGATAAATATGGCAATTTAAACACGAGCTTCTCTAAAGATCCTAAAGAGTCCATACGGGGAAGAATTGCTGGAAGCGGGGGAGCAAATGAAATTGCTGGATATGCTAAGCGACTAGTTATTCTTCTTCGACACGGAAAATTCATTGATAAATTATTTTATCGAACTAGTCCTGGATGGTTAGAAGGGGGAACTTCTCGACAAGATGCAGGATTGCCAGGTGGGCCGTCTGCCGTCATAACAATGGATGGCGTGTTCCGCTTCGAAGAGGATACGAAGGAAATGTATCTTGACTCAATTTACCCCGGAAAAAGCGTGAAAGTCATAAAATCGAAAGTACCATGGGATCTTAAAATTAATCCTGATTTAAAAGAAGAAGAACTTCCTTCATACGAAGAAATCATAATGATTCGACAATTTAGCCCAAATATAAGCTTAGGACGAGTAAGATGGGGGCTTGTCCAAGCAGATGAACTTCGGCGTTTGACTACGTTATCAAATAAATTGCGAGAAAAGCATCAACAGCAAGATGATAAAAGCATGTCAAGAATGAGTAAGGCAGAATGATGCAAATCTTATCAATATAACCTTATCTTTTTCTTAATTTTTTTTAATTGACAATATTTTAAATATTCTTTTCCCAAATCACTTTAATAAAAACTCATATTCAACATATCTAAATATGGCTTAATTTTTTTTGTTCAAAATACTTGTTGAAACTCCCAAAATAGAAATTAAATAAGGAAATTACAATTATTCCTATTTTTCATAAGAATTAATTCTTTTTCTAATATGATCAATTATATATAATATCTTATTATTAATTTATTGAAAAAAAAGTTAAAAGAGGAATGTAAGCTTGAATTTTAGACAGATAATTAACAAACATGAAAATAATTTAATAATATTGGAGAGAGAATTTAATAAAATTAAACAATATTTAATAGAATATGAGACTGCAAGAGAAGAAATCAAATCTCAACTAGAAAAAGGTATAATTAATCAAAAGGAATATGATAGAAAAATTGCCTTTATTAATCATATATCTCATTTCTATGAAAAAATATATGATGATCTCTTACCTTCTATAGAAAATAATAAAAAATGGATAATTCAACAAAAAACGGAATTTGAGCTCTAAGAATTATGGAGATATAAATATCCTATATTTATTTTACCGGGGCAGGTGCTTCAGTTCCATTTGACGTACCTCATATGAAAAAAAGTTAAGCGATTTAAACCCGAAAGAGAGCGAATTAAAAGAGTTTTATATGAGTATAAAAGACACTTTTCTTGAAAAAGAATTCGATTTAAAACATTTATTATTTGTTCTTAATGAAATATTAGATAAGGAATTAGAAAACAATCCGTTAAATAAATAAATGGAGAAACAATTTGATTTTCTCTTATCTGAAAAAAATGAAGAACTTATAAAGAATGCAGAAAAATTAAAAAAAGAAGTTAAAAAACATTTAATAACATCAGTAGATAAAAAATTAGATCTTAAAAATATCGTAAAATCCTGTTGCCCTCTTATATCATAATTCTAAAATAATACTATTAAGAAAATAAAAGTATAGGATATTTACTCAAGGAGGCTTCATCTTCAATATTGAATATAGAAACTTTTTCAAATTTATGATAGGGCGAAAATGGGCCGGAAGTATCTTTTATCTTGCCAGGCTTCCCCCAAAGTCCTCCAAATTTAACCCATTCTAGTTTGCTTGTTAATGCTTTTAAATTTTTTAAACTATCCCAACAATATTTGTTGCCAATTTGCTCTCTAATACTTTTTGTTCCAATACTTAACATGTTTTTTAATTCTGATTGTGAATCGGATGAATTATCTTCTATAACTTTTAATAAAATATCCTCTAAATCTGATAATAAAGAATTATTTTGTAATATGCCTAAAGTTAATATTTTTTCCATTTTTTTAAATGCTTCATCTAATTTTTCTTTGCTACGTTTCAAATCTGCAATGCTCGAACAATCATTTAAATCTTGATCGCCGCTAGAAAGAATTTCTAAATGGTAAATCAGTTCTTCAATTTCTAATTTTTTAATAAATTTTTCAATTTCTTTATTGTTAGTTGAATTTTCTTCTGTTTTACTCGATTTTTGACTATCATTGTTGGAATCCTTTATTTTTTTTCCTTTTTTTGATGCATGGCTTCCTGTACCAACAAAAACTAATGGTCTTCCACCTCCCCATTTAAATTCTTTGGGTTCTTCGAATTTTTTTTCTTTATTATGCGCATGATAAAATAAACCTTTTAAAACATATTCAAGACCTTTATTAGTTTTTTTTGCCTGAAACTTAAGGTCAATCCCTTCCCAATCCCCTTCATGTTTATTTATAAAATCATTATATGCATAAAAAAACCAATATGTAATTAAAAAATGATTTCGTTGAGCCAAATGAAAACTATAATAAACAGGGGCAACGTCTTCTGTCTCCTTCTGGGGTTTAATTCCCTTTTTAAATTCGTCATTCTCATCTTTTAGTGTAAGATAAAAACCTTCTTTCTTCTTAAATAATCCCTTCCAACAAAATTTTTCTTGACAATTTAGATTATTGGTAATGCTTCCTTCAGATATGTTTTTTAACTCTATATTTTTAATTAAAATTTCTTTTGTTCTATACCATAGCTCAGATTTTTTAAAAAATTCGGTTGGATCACAAGGAAAATAAGTTTCTTCTTTATGAAAGTAAATAATTGGAGCATATTTTTCCGCTAATTTTTTTATTCCGCATTCTGGAAATACCAAAAATGGTATTTTTGAACTTTTTAATATATTATTCTCAAAATATTCGTTGTTGTTCAAACTATCTGGGATAGGATCAATAATTAAATTTTCAGGAATTCCACTCTTGTTCATAACTATTTCCCTCTTTTTTTTATTTTGTAGAACCTTTGTTATCTACTTCTTTCTTTTTATTGATTAATCTTTTTTTTTCAGATTTTTAATAAAAATTTTAATATCAAATATATATATTTATAAACCTTAAATGATATTCTGTATCCCAGATATATAGGTTTTTATTAATTCATTATATATAGGAGGTTTTAATGATTACAGAATCTAAAGATGTAGAGACAAAAGATGTAGAGCCTAAAAATGGAGATCCGAAAATCAAGGAGAAATTAAAAGATATTTTTGAAAATAAAATGGCATCAACTATAGATGCGTTAGGTGGTACTGACTCCCCATTAGATAGTGCATTTGAAAAAATAAAAAATTTAAGGGAAAAACTTGATGATAAATTAGCTGTTGATTGTGAATTAGTTGGCAATTTTGGAATTGGAGGTACTCATCTTTTACCTTATGGAATAACGCTTGAATGGGGAATAGGCTTTAAATTTTCATTACAAACAAAAAAAGGGATTACTCTTTAATTTTTAGGGTGGGAGGAAATACCACTGGAGGATAAAGAATCGGAATTTTTAGGTGAAATTAAAAATAAAATTGAAAACCCAAAAAATGTCGATTCTTGTTGGAAGCTAATTGAGAAATTAAAAGAAATCTTGAATATTGAAGTGGAATTTTCTCAAGACAATAATAATTTTTGGATTGAAATGAGGGATAAATTGATCAAATTAGGCATCCCTAAAAACTTTTTAAAACAAAAACAAGAAAAGAGAATTTTGGATTTAGAAAAATGGAAAAACAGATTGGACAGTTTCAAAAAGAAAATGAGAACGGCGAAAGAGAATTTTTTTAATAAAATAGAGGAACTTAATGACATCTTAAAGAATAATTATAGAGAGACAATGATAAATCTACAGGAAATTTACCGTGAACTGAAAGGATATGATTTAACTTCGTTGAATCAACTCTATTTTATTGATATGTTTGATCTTGATATTAAAACGGATAATATAAACTTGAATTCAGTTAAAGAATCAGCAAATTCTATAACTAATGCTATTTATAAGATAGTTATGGATAAGAATAATGAAAATGAACGTAGAGATGCTTTAGAAGAAATTGAAGATTCAGAATTAAATATTTTTTCAAGAATTTCTACAACTCTTAAAGAAAATTCTGATATACTTGTTAAAAAACTCAAATCCGTTGGAAAAAGTCTTCCAGATGTTAAACTTAAGAAAATTAAAATTGAAGCTGGATTGACAATTTTTTTTGTTTCTGCAAAGGCAACTTTTGAATTTGAAATATATGACTGAATATAGTAATCCAATAATTACTCATACCATTTAAAAGAATTTTTTTTATCAAAAGGTCATTACAGGAACAATTCTAGAAATATTTTAATATTATATAGCACCATCTTATTGACTTCCACCATTAATAGAATCATATTTTGAGATTCAGGTTCAAAATATGGGTGTATAAATGCTTTATATCTCCAAAGAAGCCTGAATTCCTGGCACACTTCCAATCTTCAACTATCATATTGTTCCCAGAGATTCGTGCCGTATAAGATGCTCAAGTTAATGGGTTCAATAATAGTTTGTTTATTACCCAAAGATAACACTGTTTCAACGTCCTTGATGGCCTGCTTGCGGTCCTGAAAATCAAATCTAACAATTATAGTGAGACCCTAACAACCTATCAATCTGTAAATTCTAATAATAATTTTTTCCAGTTTTCGTTGGCATTTTTATTATAGATGGGACCCATGCTTTTGATATAGATCTCTACCATGCCAAGTTTCATTTCTTTCGAGGCTGGAAAATTATCCAATAACCTTCCGGCCTGATCGAATTTTTGTATATTACCTTATCTTGTTTTTAATATGAAGGGAGTAGTAAAAGTTTACGTTCGAGATTGTCCAAAAAAATCAGATCAGGATTACTATCACTTCGCCCGAATTGAGCGGATGTTCAAAATTTGACAAATATCTCGCTCTACGCTTCTTGTATGAAATAGGCTTTCATATTATGACCAAATATTCTGCCGTGTGAATGGCTATAAATGCTAATCCTGAAAATCCTAATAGGTCTAAACTAATGATACCTCCGATAATACCAAGTATGAGAACAATAACCTTACCTGCACCTTTATTAATTAACCACCAATAAATTTCTCATTTAATTATTATTAAACTTGAGTGCATTTATCTCTTCAAATGTTTAATGATATGCTTCAAGATTTTGTTTGTGAAAATTCCATAAAAAATTAAATGAAAATTATATTTTAACTTAATGAAAGTTTGAAATTTCTCGTAAACTCTTTAATTTAAAATAGATTCATTCAGCTATGATTAAAAACTTAAAAAATTCCTTATCCTTATAATTCCATGCTCTTCAAGACGAGAAATTTTGGGTTTTCAATTTCTACTAAGCTGCTAAACTCTTGTCAAATAAATTTATATGCAAATACTATTTCCGTTGGAATTATCTAGATTTATTATTATTACATTTTATCCTTGCAGTATTTTTTTCTAAAAATTCGATAAGATATATATTAAAAATAAAATGTAATAAAGTACTAATTTAAAAAAAGAAAAAATTAGATAGCTAAGCTAAAAATTGACTGATTTTTTGTTAATTCACTAACTAATTTTCTGATAATGCCATCAGAGTTTTGGATTTTCACGTTATCAAGTCTTTTTTTTAGGTAATTTTCTATAACTTCCTTAATTTCTTTATATATTGGCGTATCCGGGTCTTTATTAGCATCTTTGAATGCAAGTCTTATCATTCCAGAACAATGTATGAGTTTTTTACCCGTTTCTTCTGCAAGAATTTTTCCTAAAAACTCAGGTGCTTTCATTTTTTTTCATTCTCCAAATCCAGAAATAATTTGTTCTTCAGATAGTTCTTTTCCATCTTCAGGAGTTTTATAATTACGATTCAACCATTTTTTTAATGGCCTGGGCATTATCCAAGCTAAAAATTGAGCTGCTATTAAGATTAAAATAAATATAGACGCTAATATAAATACAATATCAACAGATTTATCAAGTGGCAAAAATATAAAAGTCGCGCCACCTCCAAAATCGCATGCAGAATAGATTATTATTAAATAATATCGGACCTTGACCCATGGCTCAACAATTTCATTAGATTTAAACTCTTTTAAAGCGTTAAACGCTGCCATAAATTGCCATCCACCTATAGTCATGATTTGTGATGCAATACAAATTCTAGTTATTCCAATTATGATAATATCAGACGAAGCTAAAAATTGAATTATTCCAGATGTAATCGTAGATATGACTAATAAAACAATATTAATTATTAATATCACAAGGAAAGGACTTTTTCTATCTTCATAAAATGTTTTTTCGGTGAAAAATATCAAAAATATTACACTTAAACTAAGAATTAGATGAAATAGGAATATATAGTTTAGTTTAAGATTGAAGTATAAAAAACGTACGCAATTCCTTCGAGTATAAATACAATTCCTAGTATCGTCAAATTTAGCAGTTTAGCATTCTTAGCTCTATTTAAAATAATTAGACCAATGATGACTCGAATTATAGAAAATACTATTACCATTGAATCTCCAATTATATCAACCATTCTTATCAATCCCGTGATTTAAATTTACTCGTTTAATGTAAATTCAATTAATTAATCAAGGATTCTATTTAAATATGTTTTAAATATCTGATGTAAAAACTCAAAAAAATATTTTTTTACTAGTTATAGAATAGCATTCTTTTTAATAATAAAGAACGAAATACAAGAAGTGAATAAATATTATTAAAATTAAGTTCTTCTTTCTATATGTTTAATAGGTATGAGAAATTATTTATCCAAAATAACTTCCCAAAATTTTCAGTTAATATTCAGTCCTTAATAAAAAGAGACTTCAAGATATTATCAAATATATTTTACGATTTAAATAGACGTGTATGGAAACAGAAGAGATGCCTTATTTATTTGATCTTTTTTCTTTTTAAATTATAATTGTCGGCATTAGAAGGTGATTTCTGGATACAATAAAATAACATATTTCCACTAAAACTCTTATAATTTTCATTGATATATTTTAAACCTAAAAAAATAATGTTTAAAGATAAAAGGAAACTTCAAATAGATACTCCAACTGTTATGAAATTCAATTGCATCAACCTAGAGGCTAGTAAAATAAACAATACGTGATAAAAAATAAGTATATTTTATTTTTCAAAGATTCTATTGGAAAAATATTTATTACACCTAACTAATAAATCACCATCCACCTAATAATGATGGGGATTTCAACTTGCAACTTAATATCTTCGAATTGACTTCAATATATTTATACATTACTTTAGCTGCTTGTGCGTTTTATTTAGCAATAATGTTTTTTCAAAAAATAAATAGAACTAGAGGATCTGGCGTTGATTTAGGACCGATCTTTGGATTAGGATTTTTTGTTCTCTTCTTTGGAATTGTATACGTTTGTTGGGGGTACATGCATTATTTTGGTTATGAATATGATTTTCATCCTTTACCACTCTATAAAACTGGCATTCTTATGACCTATTTTGCTTTAATTGGGGTTGTTTTTTTTTCTGAAAAAATAATTGGAAAAACCAAATTTGCATTTACTTTTTTTAGCATTGGTTGTTGTGTATATGGAATTTTTTTCACTTTTACAGAATTTGATTTAAGATTATTTACATATATTACCAATCCCATTACAGTGGCATTTATTCTTATTAGTTTTTTATACTTTTTAAAAGTAAAAACCACGGGTGAAATCAGAAAGCAAATGTTTTCAGCCTTTTTGTGTTATATAGGTTTTTTAATATTTTTTCTTTTAGATATAGAAGGAATTAAAGCACTACTTCCATTTCCTATGGAAATATCCTCAATTATTTCGAGTATTGGTGTAATAATTACTTTAGTTTATTTAGGAACTATTTTCCTTCGTTTTGAAACATTTACAGAATTTGGATGGAAGGATAAATTAAGAGAATTATACATCATTGCACCAAATGGTACAACTCTCTTTCATTATTCTTTCATAAGGGACGAAAGAAACCAAGATCTCGACTTAATATCAAGTGGGCTTACTGGAGTAGAAGGAATCTTAGGTGAACTAATACAAAGCAAGAAAAAATTAAAAATTGTAGACCACCAAGATATCAAAATTATTTTTGAATACGGTGAATACACTACTATAGCTTTAATTACCTATGAAAATTTACGGATTTATCTTCCAAAATTAACTTCCCTAAGGGTAAAATTTGAAAAATTATTTCAAGATGTCTTAAAAGATTGGTCAGGTCGAATAGAGGTCTTTCGTCCTGCTAATCATTTGGTAAATGAATTTTTCGGATGAAATATTCAAATCTTTTTATTAACTCCTCCTGTAGAATATCATCGTAATGGATCAACAATTATTATGAAACTTGAAAAATCTATCATTAATTAATTTATTATCCAACAAATATTTTCACAATTGCAAAAAAACAAGGTTTGTTGAAAAATGACACATATTTCAGATTTATTTAAGTTAAACGGAAAAGTGGCTCTTGTTACAGGTGGTGGTAAGGGTTTGGGATTTTTTGCTGCAGAGGGTCTTGCTGAAGCTGGTGCTAATGTAGCGATATGCGGCAGAGATATTCATGGTAAACTGGATGCCGCTGTGAAACTCTTGAAAAAAAGTGGGCAAGATTGTATCGCTCTTAAGTGCGATGTGACTCAAGAAGAAGAAGTAAGGGAAATGGCAAAAAAAGTTCAAGAATATTACGGAAAATGTGACATCCTTGTAAATAATGCTGGAATTGGTGATGTTTGTCCTTCTAAATCCGTTAAATTAAAAGATTGGTCAAAAGTAATTAACACGAACCTAACAGGGACATTTTTATGTAGTCGTGAAATTGGTAAAATTATGATAAGACAAAAAAGCGGTAATATTATCAACTTTTCAAGTGAAAATGGTCAAGTAGGATTTTCTTTAGGTATGACAGCTTATGCTACAAGTAAAATAGGTCTAATTGGGTTAACTAGATCACTAGCGGTTGAATGGGGAAAATACAATATCAGAGTGAATGCAATTCTTCCTGGTAATATGGAAGAAGGTATGATGGAAATGATGAAGGAAAAAAATAGTACAATGTTTCAGACTTTAGGAGATCCTCTTCTAGATTTAATCCCATTAAAAAGATTTGGTTCTGGCGATGATATTAAAGGAGCCATAGTTTTTCTAGCATCAGACGCGTCTAAATATATTTCTGGTGCAAAAATTGTCGTGGATGGTGGATTTACAATAAATGCAGGAGTTTAAAATTAGTAAAATTCCATAAATTAAATTTAATCTATCAAAAATTCTTTAGATACGTCACCTGTAATTAATTGACTCACTTTAAGTCCCAATCCCAATTTTCTAAGCGGTTTAATAGAAATGCGTCCTTTAATCATCATAATCAAAACACCATATAAAGATTTTAGTCTTGTAAGAATGCCTCCCGATAAAATTCCTGCAACAGAGCCTATATCTGCAAAACTTCCCTTAAATACAAGATCTGCATCATTATATTTCCAATCTTTAAATTTTAATTCTGAGTTTCCGCATTTAATACATTTTTCTTGAACTACTCTTTTAATAGGTGTGAATAATTCTTCTTGAAAGATTCGACCTGTTAAATCAAGTGGTTTTTCTTCTACTGCCAAATCTTCCCATTTACCATTCCAATTACATTTTATACAGGTTATTTCAGGTGTTGAGTAGCTTTTATAACTTATCCAATTATCTTCCTTACTTGAAAACTTAATAACTACTGCTTCATGGTCATCTGGTAGTACAAATTCTACACATTTTCCTTCTAAATTCTTTTTAAAATATAGATCTTCTCTCTCTGAATCAGAAATTCCTTCAACACACGATAAAATCAGCTCCGCTAAAGTTTCGCCAACACTTTTCATTTATTTAATCCCCCAAATTTTAATTTGCCCCAATACCCATAGAAATAATATGATCTTTTCCATAAAAATTTTCGGCAGGTGTTTTATGCGTTATATCTGTAAATATTCCGCTAAGAACATCTTGTTCTGCTAAATCCCATTCAAAGGGTTTTATTCTAGTCCCATTAGGGTAAATCCACTCAAATTCTTCATCTTTGAATTTTTTCTTATTTTTTAAATCAGGGGGTTTTACACCTAAGGATTGTCTTGGTGTTGTTGCCCCTCGTTCTTTCCAATTTCTAAGTAAAAATTCCCAAAATTCAGGAACTTGCTTCTTGATCCATTCTTGCATTACAGGCTCAAATCCATTAATAAATAATTTATGACCTGTAAGTAGACCTGCCAGTTTCATCATCCATTCTGGACGGCCCATTGAAGTTAAAACACTCATGATAGGTGGCCAAGGTACATAACAGAAATATTCGATTGGTCTTCCATATATTTTTTGTGCATTTATTCCGTCCCATATTGCGCCTAAAGAACTCCAACTTGAAGGCTCTGCAAATAAATTAACTGCAGCTGAGAACCAGACCATGCATAAAGAATATGCTGATTCTGACCATTGTGGGCTTCTTTCGTTTCTAATATCCTTTAAAATGTCTAATGCGTATAATCCTGATTTAGTAAAATCTTTAGTCCTTTTGGGAATTTCACGAAGCTTCATCCCACGCTTAATATGCCTCCTATCAAATACATCATCTTCAGAATATAAAAACCAATAATCCACAGGTACACCATCCTCCATGTGACCATTTATTAACATATCAATTTCATAATTGGCATCATTTAGAACAATAAATGTAATATCGGTTGAATCGCCATAGATCATCTTTGTGCTTCCCATTTGCAAATCTGATCTCACGTATAGGACTGGCGGAAAGAACCAAGTTGTCAATACTTCTTCTGGACCTTTGATCTCTCCTTTCATAACTTTTTTAGCAGATTCAACAGCAAGTTTAAATTTTTCATACATGAAATCTGATCCGCTATTTACTAAATCTAAATCTTCATCAGTAAATTTCTCCATCCAATATTCATGTCCAAGTTCTTTTATAACATTCCAAAGATGTTCTCCTAGTGGAACTAACGTTTTTGAAGGAAAATCATCTGGTATATCGCCATATTTAAATGACATTTATAATAACCCCCAATTTTTTATTAATATTCATATATTTGCCCTCCTTATTTTTATTTTTTTTTAAGTTTTATAATCCGCTATGCTTTACATAATTTTCTTCCAATTTGGGTGCATTTGGTGGTAAGACATGATAATTTACGGGTACTGATCTTGATTTTATTTGATTTTCTTCCTTTTTTATTACAATCAATTTATTTTCATTTTCCATATCTTTCTTTGGATAATCTAGTCTTATGTGTCCTAATCCCCAATCTGTCCCTTTTCTTAAAAGACTTGCATTTAAAATAATTTCTCCTACTTTTAACATAGAGAGACATTCAAGAGCTCTGACTAACTCTCGAGGATTCCTAGCATATAATTGTTGTGCTTCAACTTCTTTAATCTCATTAAGCCATGTTAACCCCAAGTTTAGCGTATTTTCATGTTTATATTCGCCACAAAATTCTTGCATTCTTCCTGTAATACCCATCATAAGTTCATTCCATCCAATTCCATTATCCCTATTAACTGGTGCATACACACGATTTTTCTCAGCATTTACTTGATCTCGATTAATGATTGGATCAGGAGCATTTCGAGCATATTCTGTCGCTTTTCTACCAGCATACCTCCCAGTTGCAGCCGCTTGACTATGATCAAGTCCTCCCCAACCATTCATACCTGCGACGAATAGACCTTCAAGATTAGTTTTAAGATCCCAATCATAAAAAAGACCGCCACTTCCTATTGAAGGGCTTCTATATTGAGCTGGTGGATCACCCATAAACCAAGCTGGATATAGATAATGATCTGGCGTATGGACTGGAACTTGTAACAAGTCTTTTTCCGGATCAAATCCTGCTTCTGAATAATTTTGAAAAACGGGTATACGAGTCTTTCCCTCATTCCCTACCATTAAACCAAAAATCACTCTCCGTTCTTCTTCAGGCATTCCAGGTAAATCAGCATAAAGTGGTAATTTTACTTCTCCCTTTTTTATCATGTTGGGCAAGTTTGGAGTTATCATCGGAGCCGCATACTTCCATTTCATTTTATAAGGAAAAATTGGAACTCCTACAAGAGAAATTTTTTGTCTAGGTGCGTGTAAGGATCGTTTTTCTATCGGCAAAGTATTCATGCTTCTATCTACCCATGGAATCTCCTTTCCGTTTGAATCTATTATTGTTGTAGGGTACCAAGTTTTTTCGTGGTAACCAGTTCCAAGAAATGGATATTGAAATTGACCTGGATGGTAAAAAGATCTTTCCATTAATGTTAATTCTGCTCCTGCATCCCATGCAATCGAAAAACCTTCACCCGTACAAGTCGGACATAAAAACGAATGACCTGCACCGATTCTTTCAAATGTATAAACCCACATATTAACTGCTATTGACATGCAAAGAATGACTGCTTTTGCTTTAAAAATATAAAATTCGCCAGTTCGGGCATTTAGTCCCGTTGCTCCAATTACTCGGGCGCTTTGTTTACCACCTTCAGTTAATAAACTCGTAACCATAATCCTTTCATACATTGGTACTTTAAGTCGTTTTAATTCTTCATAGTAATATTTTTTAATTTTTGCTCCTCCGCGGACGCGAATTATATATTTTTGTTCATAATCATAAGCAAATAATAACTTAGTTTTTTCATCTCGGAATGGTGTATCCTTGAATTCATCATCAACATCACGTAAAGGAAGACCCCATTTTTCAACATCTAAGATGCAATCATAACTTTCTTTACATTGAATATAACGCTGAATTCCAGGATCAAAAACAGCTTCTTCTGCAATAATTTCTGTTAGTTTTTCAGGTGAAATATTACAAAATTCTCCTGTACAAGGAAAGTTCCAATGATCAACACCTGCTCCACCAGAACCGCTGGTTAATATTGGTCCTTTATCAACTAAAATCACTTTACTTCCCTTATTTGCAGCAGATATTGCAGCAAAACATCCTGCAACTCCTCCTCCTAATACTAAAACCTCTCCATTAACTTCATTTTCTTCTCCATATTTTACTGGATATGGCCATTCTTGAACATTTTCTTCCATATAATCCATCACTCATTATTAATTAAGTTTAATAATAAAATAAATTGAAGGAATCCTCAACCTATAGGTGGTTTTTTAACTGGTGGAGGTGGATTTTTCATTCCAATTCTATAAAATTTACCTGTATCTTTACGAATCCATCCAATTTTTTGAACTAATGGATGGTTAAATTTACTGGCCCCAGGTCTTGGACAATATTCTACACAATTACCACAATACCAACATTCATCAGGGTATAATATTATTGGAGGTTTTCCTTTATTTGAATTTGGCATCAATATATCTCTTCTACATACGTCTACACATTTATTACATCCATTACAAATATCTGCATTAAATATAAGAGGTTGACCGGGCATCAATGGATTTGGAACCATATATGCTTTCTTTTTCATTTGAAATGAACTCCTTATTATTTTTTATTCGTCAAAGTAAATTAACATTAAATTTAATCCTCCCTATTTATAAAAATTGACCAATAAAGCATATATTAGTTTAAAATATATTTGACATTAGCAAAAAAAATATCTAACAATAGCAAATTTAAAATTATAATAATTATCAATTTTTAAAGTGAATTAATAGTAAAGTATTAAAAATCAAGGGATTCAGTAATTAGATTATTTTATTCATAAGAAAAATGAAATCCGTAAATATTTTTAGGATTTCATTGAAGGATTACATAATTTGTTGGGACAGATTATTGATGCATAAAAAAATAAATAATAATGAAGATAACTTTGAACGCATTGGATGGTTCCAGATTCAATTATTATTACAATTAGCTTTTCAACCGAAATATGGATTTGAAATTATAAATGATTTAAAATTAAATAATATAAATATCTCCACTGGCCAAATTTATCCTGCACTAAAAAAACTTGTAAAATCTGGACACCTTGAAACCTTTAGCAAACGTGGTAGAGCAGCAAGAAGAAAATATTATCAAATAACCGAAAAAGGTCTAAATGATCTTCGAAGGCTCATTCGATCAATTTTAATCAACCTCATTCCTGTAATGTATTCATTTTTAGGAGATTTAAAAGTAAGATTGTTTAATAATTATAAAATTGATAGAGGTGATACGATTTTACTTTATTCATATCCGATAAAGAAAGCTTTGATTGATTTAGCTCAATTGGTTGGTGATTCTGGTAAAATTTATGTAATTGTTGATAATGAATTAAGTAAAGAGACACTTATAGAACTGGCAATTTTTAATGAATTTGAAAATGTCATCAAACCAATTTTTATGACGAAAGACTTAAAACTTAATTACAGTGAAATCAATGTAAATAAGGCAATATTAATGCTCTTTCAAAAAGAAAAAGATATAGATATATTATTAAAGGAAATTTGTAATTGTATCAAACCAGATGGAAAAATATATTTACTTTCTACTAAATTAAACATATTTAACGAAACTTTCTTAGCTCATTTTGATTTTTTTAATTTCTTAGAATTTTTTGATGGTTATACAGAGAGTGAATTAAAAGAAATGTGTGATAAACATAATTTTAATATTGAACGATCTGAGGAATTAAAGAAAATTACTATTATAGAAGCAATAAAAAAAAATAAAAGCAAAAAAAAGTAAAAATGTGAAAATTATAAATAATGAAACGTTATAAATCATTTTTAATGAATCATTAAAAATAGTGAATAAAATGATTAAAAATGTTTTAATATTTTTAACAAATGGGAATCTGTTAGTATCAAGAAGCTATGGTTTTCAGGAAAAAGACATGCTTATCTTAACGGGTTTATTATCTGCCTTTGAAAATCTCACAGATGATCTTGGAGAGGGGGAAATAAAGAACATTATAATGCATCAACACCAAATTTTGATGGAAATCGAAGGTGATATTTGTTTCGCATTATTCATTGATCAAGAAGATGATCCAAGACAAGGAAAACTTATTTTAGATACTATGATCGATACTTTTTTCACTATATATAAAGGTTCTCCTTTAATATTACCTGGCAGATTGGTTGAAGTTAATGATTTTAATCCATTTCTTAAAGTTCTCGATGAACTTGTTATATTGAAGAATGTCTATGCAATTTTAGAATCTTCACCTAAAAAACTTAACATTCGCGAGATTTTAGACATATATTCTCGTGATTACAATCCCCAAATTAGTGAATATGAAATTTGGAATGCAACAAAAACTTTAGTACAAAAAGAAATAATCGTGAAGTCTGATGAAGAAGATGCTATAACCTTCAGAAAGAAAGGCGAAATTTTAAAAAAATTCAAGTTCAAATTAAAGGATTGAATATTAAATAATTTCAACTTTTTTTGAAAAATTATATTTAAAAACCGTGAAATTTTTTGTAATAAGATCGATACTAATTGTTCCTAAGAAGATTATTGATGCTATAATTAAGGGTATGAATCCTCCAGGCCACACAAATCCAAAAGATACAACGAATTCAGGTCCGATTAATGGGTAAAACAACGGAATGCCATAACCCCAACCAGCAGGCCACATAATCATATCCATAATAAGGTGCCCAATTCCTCCAATAATAAGAACGAGAAAGATATTTTTTGAGTCCTGTTCTCGCGAAAAAAATCCCGTAATAAATAGACTTACTAGTAGAACACCTAAGAATGAATGAGTAATGGTTGTAATAGGACCAAAGAATTCTTGGATGTATGAATTTCCAATAAGGTTTGCAATGATTGAAAATATACGTTCGATATCTGGTGCAACCATCCCAATGATGAAAATCCAATAATATTTTCTCAATTTGACATCGTAAGTTGGAAATTTACTTACTGCCCATATGATGATGTAACCTATTACTAGATGTGTCAACCAATCAGGCATTATTTTTTTCCCCCTTTCGTCGTGAGAAGCTAAAGTCTTTAAAATTAAATTTAAAAACAACGAAAAGAATAATTAAGATGATAATGAGACCTGGTATGGATAAATATAAAGAATATGAATAAAAAATATAAATTTCTATAGCTAAAAAATAATTTTTACTCGTATCGTGATAATATGAATATCCCTTAATATATAATGTCATACCCGGCTTTATTTCTTCTATATTAAGACCCGAACAATTTACTCTAAGAACTTTATTATTTAATCCTATGATAAATAAATCATTATTCGTTCTATTTTTAACATCTCCATTTATTGAGAGGAGCATCGGTGCTTGATAAACGTCTGGCTTTTCTAATAATATTGTTATGGATACTGGTTGCGTAATTGAGGGATTGATAGGTGGTCTCCAAACATTATATTCAATGATAAGTAATCCAAATATTATTAGAGGGCTTATTAACAAAAAAAATCTGGTTAATTTTTTCATTAGGAATTGGATGACAAAAATCTTTAATTAAATTTCTCTTAAATTGTATTTGCAATTATATCAAAGAAATAAATTACCAAATAAATTTTGAAGTGAGGATTTTTAATGGAATTAAATGGCGTAAAAATAGATGATACATATGCAGAAGCATTTGATATGTGGTGTACAAGAGTATTAATAACTGCAATAAATGAAGAATGGGCAATGACTTGTGCCCAAGTTTTTAGTGGGTTTGCAGTTTCTGCAATTGCTTGTGATTGTGAAGCTGGAATTGATGAAATCGTTCCTGCATCAGCAACTCCAGATGGACGCCCTGGTGTTTCAGTCATGCTTTATTCTGGAAGAGCACAATTAGGAACTTCGATGTTAAATAGGATGGGTCAATGTATTTTAACTTGTCCTACTGCTTCAGCCTTTGATTGGATGGGATTGGAACCAGATATGTACCAAGCTAAACAAAAAGATGGGACAAAGGTTCCTAAAAAAGCAATTTTTATAACTGGAAGAAATTTAGCATATTTTGGGGATGGATTCGAAGAAGAATATGAATTAAAAGGTAAAAGAATGTGGAAAATCCCCGTCATGGAAGGTTGGTTTAATGTAGAACATGGATTCAATGCCAAGAAAGGAATTGCCGGCGGTAATCTCTTCATTTTCGGTGATAACTTAGATAATACATTAAAAGCTGCTGTTGATGCTGTAAAGGAAATTAAAGCGGTTAAAGGTGTCATTGCTAGTTTTCCCGGAGGCGTTTGCCGTTCTGGCTCAAAGACTGGAAGCTTAAAATATAAGTTCTTAAATGCATCCACGAATCATCTTGAATGTCCCGTTTTAAAGGAGAAAGTTGAAGGATCTAAAGTTCCTGCTGGTTCAAATTGCGTTTTAGAGCTTGTATTCAATGGTTTAAATGAAGATTTATTAAAAAAAGCAACAGCTAAAGGAATAAAAGCTGCTGTAAAAGTGCCAGGCATAATAAAAATCTCTGCGGGAAATTTTGGAGGAACCTTGGGAAAGGTTCAAATTCATTTAAAAGAAGCCTTAGGCCTCTAATCTTTTTTTAATAAGAGTTGATTTTAAGTGTCACCTTCATTTGAATTGGATGGAACGGGCGAATTAATTGCTTTATGGATGGGAAGAATACTTGTTACTGCAGTATCTCCCGAATGGGCCTTAACTGCTGCACGAATGGCGAGCGGTTTTGGATATAAAGATGGGATTGAAGCTGGTATTGATCTTCGTACTTCTGAAACTCCTGATAAGAGATATGGTGTAGTAATGATGATAGCTGCTCCAACTAAAAAAGCTTTAGAGAAAGAAATGGCACGTAGAATTACCCAATCTATCATATGCACACCTACATCATCTGTATTTGACTATATGTTTGATGATCCCGAAGTAGAAAAAGTAAAAGTGGGTGATAGCATTGCTTATTTTGCTGATGGAAATCAAATGAAGGGTATGTTGAATGATCGCACAGTTTGGAATCTTCCATCTTTTGATGGCGATTTTTTTATTGAATCTGAATTTGGGATGAAACTTGGTGTTAGTACCAACATAATTATTATGGGGAATGATTCGAAAAACGTTTTACAAGCTTGTATGGCATTTTCTGAAATAGTACAAGAGACTCCTGGTATAATGAGCCCATATCCGGGAGGATTCACGCGATTTGGGTTTAAACTTGGATCTGAAAAATATGATTTTATGAAAAAAACACTAAATACAAAATTCTGTCCTAAATTACATGATCCGAATATTCCTAAAGGGACAAATATTGCTTTTCAAATAATTCTAGATGCACTTGATGTTACTAATTTATTTAATACTTTAAAATTTGGCATTGAATCCATTGAAAATTATCCAGGGATTACAAAAATCACGAGTTCTTCATTTGAATCTAAATTGGGTCATGAAAAATTCGAACTTAAAATGATACTCTAATATAATTTCTAATTTGATAATTGTTTGGGATTAAATGGAACAAATATTTGAAATAAATGTTAAACCAAACGCAAAAAAGATAGATATAATTAAAATAGATAAGAATAAACTTGAAGTACATTTAAAATCTCAACCGATAAAAGGAGCAGCTAATAAAGAATTGATAAAATTATTGTCAAAACATTTTAAAGTTGCTAAAACAGACATTGAGATTATTAAAGGTATGAAAACTACTAATAAATTAGTAAAAATTTATTTCTCTGAATAAATCATTAATTTTTTCAGGTGTTTTTCTTGACAATATTTGAAGATGCTATTAAAGGAAATGTTACAAAGGAAATGATTCAAGTATCTAAAGATGAAAATATTGACAAAAATTTTCTTTTAAAAGAAATATCAAAAGGGAGAGCAATAATAATGAAAAGGAAGAATTTTAAAGCTATTGGTATCGGCTCTCCGTTTAGAACAAAAATAAATGTTAATATTGGAACATCTTCTTCTATTATTAATCTTGATAATGAAATTGAAAAAGTAAAAATTGCACATAAATATGGTGCTGACACACTATCAGACCTTTCGATGGGTGGAGATATTGATTTTATACGAAAAAAAATGTTAGAGCATTCTATCATCCCTATAACAACTGTTCCAATCTATCAAAGTATTGTGGATGCAAATTCTTTTTTAAACTTATCAGAAAATTGTATTTTTAAGACAATTGAAAAACAAATTAAGGATGGTATAAGTTCTCTGGTCATTCATGCTGGATTTTCACTTGAAGATCTAATTAAAATGAAAGGAAAGAGAATTATGGGGATGGTTTCTAAAGGTGGCAGCTTTACTGCATCAATGATGGTATCGAATTCAATAGAGAATCCCTTTTTTAGGAATTTTGAATATATTTTAGAATTAATGAAGGAGCGAGATATCGTATTAAATTTAGGAAATGCGATGAGAACTGGATGCATCCACGATAAAATTGATGAATTTCAAATTTCTGAAATAATGATTAATTCAAAACTCGCCAAATTAGCAAATAAGAATGGTGTACAAGTAATATTAGAAAGCCTTGGTGGGCATATAAATGCTAAAGATCTTATGGAATGGACTAAAATTCATAAAAAAATGACTCAAGATAGACCTTTATTTGTTTCTGGTCCATTGCCTACCGATTTTGCGTTAGGTTATGATCACGTTGCGGCTGCTATTGGTGGAGCATTTGCATCTGGATTTGGGGCAGATTATTTATGCGCTATTACACCAGCGGAGCATCTTTGTTTACCAACAGTTGAGGATATTAAGAATGGGTTAATTGCATGTAGGATTGCTGCTCATGTCGGTGATTCTATTAAATTTGGATTAAATCAACTATTTAACGATGATTTAGAAGTCTCAAAAGCTCGGTTTTTAAAGGCTTGGAAAGATCAATTCGCACATTGTTTAGATCCTGATGAACCGCAAAAAAAACATAGAGTAGATGAAGAATCCTGTACAATGTGTGGGAATTATTGTGCTTTATCATTATTTAAAAAAATTTGTCAATCAGATACTTAATTAATTTTAACTCAAATATGTTAAATATAAACACTTTTTTTACTTATTATTGAAAGAATAATCTTTAATTAATAAAAAATATAATTAAGTACTGAATCTTGAAAAATCGAAATTTAGTTGAGAAATCTTGGGTTTATCTTATAAGGATGTGAGTTGGAGTAGAATTGCTAAATTTCCCTTCTTAGATAGTAATAAAGAGATTTTTAGAAAGTTTAATTTCACTATTGATAATATAATAAAAGAATACGAAAAAGTTATACCAAACGCATTAGAAAACCTAAGATTAATTTTAAGTAATTTAGAGGATTTTGTCAAAAAACCTATAAATGATTATTTAATTGAAGCATTAAGTTATCCGATTCAAAACGGGATAATCGCTTACCTTCATGATTCTTGGTTCACAAATAGATATGCTGAATCTTATTCTAAACGAACAAGAAAATTTGTTGATTCAAGCAAAACAGGAATCGTGAATGAAATAGGTATTTTAAAAGAGTGGGATGTAAAAATCGAAGAGGAAGAAAATAAAAAAGAAATTTACAAAATGAACGTATTTGATTATCTTACTTTTGCAACAAAAATTGAAACGACCGATTTAAATCCTGGTCTGGATTCTAAAGCGACGTCTAAACATTTTTTATTATCCAATAACGTTTTAAATAAAGGTTGGGTCGAAAATCTAAGTAAAATCGACATTTCAAATTTATTCAATGCTGCTATACGTCAAATGATCAATAAAAAAATATCTGAATTATTTGAACATTTAAAGGAGAATAAATTACCTAAAAAATTGATAGAAACTGCTGAAGAATTACGAAACGACATTCTTGAGTTTAAGGCAGAAAGGAATATTGGGGAATTTTATTCCGGAACTGTTTATAATGATGCATTCCCATCTTGTATTAACAATGCTTACGTTCAACTTCTTGAAGGCAAAAATCTTGATCATCAAGAACGATTAATTTTCGAATTTTTTTGTTTAAATATAGGGATGTCCAAAGAGGAATTAATGAATTTATTTGCTCATTCGCCTGACTTTCGTGAAGATATCACTAAATACATGGTTTCTCATGCAGAACATAAGGGTTATATTTCCTATAGCTGTAAAAAAATTAAAGCGTTTGGATTATGCAAAATTAATATGAGAAATGATCCTTATAATTGGTGTACGGATGGAAAGATAAAGATTCCTTTAGCTTTTTTCAAACGAATGGCATGGATGTTAGAAAATTTAATAATTCCAAATATTTTATGTTTCCCATTTATTTTAGCTCAAACAGATTCATTTAAACCTACTAAGAATTTGAAAAAAAATAAGATGAATTTTACTCGAAAACAATTATTTAATTATTTAAATAAAACATCTAAAAAACAAAAAATAATTAAAGATTAAGGAATATCAAATAAAATGTCTTATTCTAAAAGAATGGAAAGAATGGAAGTAAGAAGAAGAATAGAAGATAAAATTTCAATTAAAGATCAAATTATTAGTATCATTGGAGGAATATTACTTTTTTTCAGTTCATTTGCTATAATTTTCTTTTTATATTTAATATCTTTTGGTCCAAATTCTTTTTTTTTAACAGAATATGGAAATAACTATACTTATATTAGTTATATAATAATGTTTTTGATTAGTGAGGGAATTTTACTAATTAGTCTTTTCTTATTAATGAAAATGAAAAAAGCATATCAAATTGCATATAAAGAAGTAAACGTTCCTGCTTCTTATCCCATGGGATATGAATATAAAATTATAATACTTCTTGATTTATTAGTGTGCTCACTTTTATCGATTATTTTAGGAAGCATACAAATTTTTAGTCCGAAAATACAAAATGAAATTGAATATTGGATTGTAATTTCTGGAGATCTATTTTTGGGATTTGGTACTTTATTTATTATTCTTTCTATAATTTATTGGATTTACCTTTATCAGAAATTAATAAGTTTCTTATAATTTGAAAATATAAAGAAAAAGGGGGAAAGATATAGATTATACAATTTTTTGATTGATTAAGATATCATATAATTCTAAAGCACTATTTGCAGCCAATTCTGTTCCAACACCCCAACCTCCTGCATCGCCACCAGTTAAATAGAGGTTTTTAATTGGGCTTATTACTGAAGGTCTTTTCTTTCCTACTTGTCCTATTGTTTGACCAACTCCCGTCCCTGCACCTTCTTTGCCAAGTTTTGTTTCTAAGAACACGTCTGATACAAAATCCGTCCATAAAATGTGTCCATCAATTTCTGGCCAAAGTTCTAATAATGTATTCATTGAACATTCTTCCCATTTTTTAGATATCTTTTTTCGTTCTTCCATTGTTCCTCCAGCACCTAAAGTTGGTGTGACGCAATGCAAATTTTGACATCCTTCTGGTGCAAGTGCAGGATCGAGATTTGAAAGAGGTACGATCATGAGAACACTTCGTTCAGGAATATCTTCTGCTTTTAAATCCTTTTGTCCTTCCATATTTGAAAAATCAATAGCTTTTACATCTTTTTCCGTCATCTTTGGAATGTAATTTAACCATTTGTCATCTGTTACATGGATGTCAATTCCTAGTTTTAAAGAACAAACCTGGCCACCCCATGTCAAATTTTTGACATTTGTCGCATATTCTTTGTCTAAGTGATTTTCTCCAACCATTTTCAACATAGTGGTCTTAATATCTGAGTTTGCTATAATTAGATCTGCTTCGTGATATTCTTTATTTGCACCCACTTCAACTCCCTTTGCAACTCCATCTTCAACGATTATTCTATTAACCTTTGTCTGCATGAATATTTTCCCTCCATTTTCCGTAATTGCGTTGCAATAGGCAGTTGGTATTGATTTACAACCACCTTTTACATATCCCATGCTCATTGTTTCTGCATTTTTTTTAGAACATCGCAGAAATTCTCCAGCAGAAGTAGTTTGCGGGCCTGTTCCATACATCAGACCTGCTTGTAGTGTATACATAAACACGTTCAATTTATTCGCTTTTAAATATTTGTCCAAGGGCATATCATCGTAATTGTAAGTGTCTTCATATGAAATCTCTGTTAATAAATCTTTAAAGGATTTTTTCTTTGATGGTTTAGACTTTTTCTTGACTTCACCGTCTTTTGTTACTTTTTTCAAACCGAAACTCATTATCTGCCCCATCATACTAATACGAGGTCCTGGATCCCTACAATATGACCATTCTACCTCATTTTCTTTTCCAATCTTTTTTAAAATTGTTCCTAAGGGTCCTTTATCACAATTTCCAAAGATGTGCGTTCCAACGTCACAAATCCATTCTCTCCCTTTCGAATCCTTTTTTATATAGGATCCACAACGGCCGCCAACCCAATTATTCTGCTCAAATAAAGTAATATTTGATTTTGTATTTGTTGCTAATAATCCTCCGATGCCCGAACCGCCGATCCCACTACCAATAATTATAATATTTTTCATTTAAAATTCACTCCATAGACAATAAACTTTTCTATCTTCATTTTTATTAATTCTATTATTACAATTAAATGAAAAAGCTTTTTTGAATTATCTTATATTAGAAGGTTAAAAATATAAATTTTTAAAATGATAAGGTGGATTCGATTAAATGAGTGAAAGAACAGTAGAAATTTCTAAAAAAATAGCGAAAGTAAAAGGATGGAAATTAAATCCTGATATGGAACGGGTAGAATTCGTAATAAAAGGATTAAATAAAAATAAAAAGGAAAAAGGATATTTTTATTGTCCATGCAAAATTGTTTTTGGTGATATAGAAAAAGACAAAAGAATCATATGCCCATGCCAAGATTCACAAATGGAAATAGATCGAGATGGACATTGTCATTGCGAATTATTTTACAAGGCTGATTAATCTTAATGCAATGAAATATTTTTTTCATTTCAAGGAATAATCTAATTTGTCTAAAAAAGCATTTATATTTGTTTTATTAGCAGGAATAATTTGGGGTACATCGTTTCCATTAGTGCGCTATACTTTATTTATTAGTGACTTCTGGTCATTATTGGTTTTTCGATTTGTTTTTGCTTCCATTACGTCTCTTGTAATGTCCTTTATCATTTTTAGAAAGGATTGGATTCGTGAAATGAGAATAATGAAGAATAAATATGTTATCATTTTGTCTATTTTTGTATTTCTGGGTTATTTATTTGAATCCATGGGTCAAGAATTGACAACTTCAGGGAAAACAAGTTTATTGGTTACTACAAGCATCATTTATGTTGCCATTTTTGGTTCATTATACTTAAACGAGAAGTTTTCAAAGTTAAAAATTGTTGGTATAATAATGGGAGTTGGTGGTATAATCTTTCTCACTATTTTCCAAGATATTAATTCTTTATTAGGTGGAACTTTAATGGGTGATTTATTATGTGCGGCTGCAGGAGCAGTTTGGGGATGTTATATAATTGTATCAAAATATTTTATGAAAAATGAAAATAACTTTAATTCAATTTCCGTTAATTTTAGTGTTATTTACTACTCAACTTTAATGTTTCTTATTCCTTCATTTTTTTTTATGAATAATATCATCGTATATTCTTTTAATTTGATATATGTTGTCTATGTTATTTATTTGGGGGTTGCATGTACTGTTTTTGCATATATTTTTTATTATAAAGGATTAGAAAAAATTGAAGCTACAACTTCAAACATAATTCTATTAAACCAAATTATTGTTGCTATATTATTGGGAATATTTTTTCTCAACGAAACCATAACAATTTTCATAATCATTGGAAGTAGCTTGATTATTGGTGCGGTTATCTTGATAAATATCCACGAAGGAAAAAATTATGGAACAAAAGAATGAAAGAACAACCAGGGAAAAAATCGCTAGAGTTGTATCACTAATAACTATAACTCCTTTTCAGATAATCGCTTATATTACATTTGCAAGAACCATTACAACTTCATTAATTCCAATAATTATCCTTGATCTCTTAAATTCTCTATTCTTTTTAATTATTCCATCTCTATCACTTGTTTATGTATATCTAGAATTTGTTAAAAAAAGAAAAGTCAGAGTTAAAGGTGCTGGTGTTTTAAGAGAACATCGATGGATAATGTTTATTCTTGCATTTATCACTTATTTCGTTGCATTTGGCTCTTATTTTATTATCCAACAATCATTCCAATTGAACATGATTCCCTTTTTTCAATTTATAAACGTTCTTTTATTAATTAATATCTTTGATTGTGTTCTTACATTCGGACCTACAAAATTCAAAACATCCATGCATATGTCTGGAGGAACGGGCTCGATAATGATAATATATTTAACTCTAGGTCATCTTTGGTTTCTTCTTTATTGTTTTCTTCCTTTAATTTTCTGGGCTCGATGGGAATCAAAAGGTCATACAATTCCACAGCTAATTTCTGGAACAGTTATTGGGATTTTTGTACCGCTAATCTATTTTTTCATTTATGATGTTTTATTAACAACTGTTGTTATAAGTTCGTTAATCTTAATTGAATTTGTCGTATTTATCATCCGTGACAAGTTTCCAGATATTGAATATGAAGATGGAGATAAAAAATGAATGAAAAAACACCTTTAGGTAAAATTGAATTAAAATCAATAAGTGATCCTAATGAATTTCAAAAAGTCTTTGAAATAAAACTTTTTGCAGCAATATTCAAGGACAAATCCATAAAAGAGGAATATTATAAAAAATTGGAAGAATATTGTAATTATGTTCTAAATTATATTAAAACGCTAGAAAAGAATTCAATTTTTATAAATAAAATTTATTTTGAAGCATTAGATATAGGTTCTGAGGTTGCATTAGAAATTGTTGAAAAAATCTTGAAAACTGTTCCTCCCTACAAGAAAATTCTCGATTATTTGTTAGAAAAAAAGGCAACTTTACAAAAAACCGAAGATGAAGTTCTATTAAATGAAAGTCTTGCTTGGTTGGAAGGGATGACATCATTAGAAGGTACCCAAATTGATTTGCAATTCTATTTGGATTCTTTAAAGGAACGTGATGAATATATTTCAACGTGGATGGCAATCGATCTAAAAGAAAATGAAAATGCTGTCATATTCTTAAGTTATGAACGTAATTTGGACTTAAAAGAACCTTTGAAATTAATTAAAATACGACCTCCTATTGCGGACGACTTGGAAACTATAATTAAGAAAATAAATTAAGATAAATCTCGAAAAAATTTCTAATTTAAATAATTCAGATAATTTCAAGATGATATAAATATAGAATATTACATAGTCATAAATCGATTTGGATTACAAATTACTAATTAAAAATTATGATTTTTTTAATATATAACATGTTAGGTGAATTTTATGGTAGAATATGGAGAAGTTAATGACGAGATCATAAAAGATCTACAAAATACCGTTGGCAAAGAATTTGTATCGACCGACAAAGAAGACTTATTGATTTATGGAGCCGATATGACTGAAGAAGAGCCAAGATTACCCGATGCAATAGCCATGCCTAATACCCCCGAGGAGATACAAAAAATTCTTTTAATTGCGAACAAATCTAAAATTCCTGTTGTGCCTTACATTACTGCTGCGAATATTGGTGGCTTGACTATACCAATGCGTGGTGGAATTGTAATAGATTTAAAAAGAATGGATAGAATTATTAAAGCAGATGAAAATAGCAAGTATATCGTTGTAGAACCAAATGTAAGTTTTGGAAAATTAAAAGTTTATCTTGATAAAAATCATCCTGATTTTATGTATTCATATGCTTTCTCTCCACCTCATACATCAGTAATGGCTAATGCATTACTAGAGGGCTTAACTGAATATAGTTATCGGTACGGGAGCATGGGTGATTTCATAGTTGGGTTGGAAGCTGTGCTTCCAACTGGCGAAATTACTAAAATTGGTTCGTGTGCTATGACAAAGACTGATCATTGGAATATGAAATATCCTTTGCCAGAGATGTCAGGATTATTTGTTGGTTGGCAAGGAATGACTGGAATCGCAACAAAAATAGCAGTTAAAATGCTCCCAAAACCTCCTATCATTGAAAAGAACTTTGTTCTTTATTTCAATGAAGAAGATATGTTTAATTTCTTAACTGCACTTACAAAAACAGATTTGATTCAAGGTGATTTCAACTTTTCTTTCCAAACCGTTATGATGATGGGTGGTGAAAAACATCCTGTTCGAGAACTTAACCAAAATGATCCCGTGGCAATTTCAGGTATTTATACATTTGCTTATAATAAAAAGGATAAAGCTACGAGAGTAAAAATCCTTCAAGAGCTTGCAAATAAACATAGCACTAATCCTAAAAAGCCGATTCAATTTATGCCCATAAATCTTCTTGGAAAATACAGTAATATTTTAGAACTTCCATTAAGTGCGGTCTATAATGCTAATTTTATGGAATATAGATCTGGTATAAAACAAGATGACCAACAACTTGGAGCTGGAATGTCATGGATTGGAACTTTTGCCCCTATATCTAGTTTTAGAAAGGGATATAGAGGTGGATATGAAATTATGGAGAAACATGGATTTACACCTTTGATATTCACGAAAATGATGGATTCTGGACATTTTATGGTAATTCGCTACTTAATTCCCTTCCAAAAACCAAAAGACAATAAAGCGGTAAGAAAATTAAATGAAGAGATCGTTGATTTTATTCTTGATGAAGTGGGGGCAATTCCTTATAAGTGTCCTTCTTGGGCTGCAGAGAAAGTGTTAAAACGAATTGATCCAAATTGGATAAAGATGGCAAAAAAAATAAAAGGTGCTCTTGATCCAAATTGGATCCTTAATCCTGGACGTTGGTCTTTAATGCCAGAATAATAGGAGTTGAAATATATGGCATCATCATTGGACAAAATTAAAAAATATGTATATGACTGCGTAAAGTGCAGTACTTGTAAATGGCTTCCTTATGAAATTGATCATGAAAAAAGTTGCCCTGCTGGATCTAAATTCAAATTCGAATCTTATTTTGGTAGTGGTAAAATTTGGATCGCTAAACATCTTATTGAAGGGAAGATCGATTTCTCTGATTCGGTAGTTCAGAAAATATTTGCATGTCCTACATGCGGAAATTGTGAACATATCTGTGAGAATGCAGTTTCGGATCATATGGTTGAAATCTTCGAATGTTTGAGAGAAGCTGCCGTTGAGGCGGGAGCTGGTCCACTTGAAAATCAAAAAGGATTTAAGGAATCGATTGACGCAAATAATAATCCATATAAAGAACCTCACGAAGCTCGTCTCAAATGGATTGGAGATTTAAAGGTCGCAGAGAAAGCAGATATTATGTATTTTGTAGGATGTACTTCATCTTATCGACAAAACCAAATTGCTCAAAATACACTTAAAATATTTAATAAAATTGGTGCTAATGTAGCGATTACACCAGATGAATGGTGTTGTGGTTCTCCTCTGCTTAGAACTGGTCAAGTCAAAGGAATTAATAAGTTTATTGAACATAATGTAAGCGTTGTAACAGATAAAGTTGGAGCAAAAAAGGTCGTTACATCTTGTGCAGGATGTTATAAGACAATAAAAAACGATTTTCCTAAGATTTTAGGCAAAAATTTAAATTTTGAAGTTCAACACATAACAGATTTTTTAGTCGAACAAGTAAAAGAAGGAAAGTTAAAAATTGAAAAAGAAATCAAAGCAAAAGTGACTTATCACGATCCTTGCCATTTAGGTAGACATTCTGGAGTCTACGATTCTCCCCGAAAAATCATCGAAGCATGTCCTGGCGTTGAATTTATTGAGATGCCTCGCAATAAAGAGCGTGCTTGGTGTTGTGGTGCTGGTGGAGGTGTAAAATCAGGTTTTAAGGATTGGGCTGTCGAAATTTCTTCAGAAAGAATTGAAGAAGCAGAAAAAACAGGTGCTGAGATATTATTAACATCATGCCCATTTTGCGTGACTAATTTGACAGACGCAGCAAATGCTACTAAATCCAAGCTAAAAGTTCAAGATATTACTGGATTTCTCTTAGAAAGAATGTAATTTTTCTTTTTTTTCCTTTTTTTTAAAAATTAATTCATAAAATAATGATATTTTTTTTTTTAACACGTCAAATTTTATCGTTTCTTCAATAAACTATATTAAGGATTTTTATTTTCTAAATAATAAAATATTAAATGAATATAATTCTTCATTAAAAAAAGTGTGATGATTTATTGGGTAAGAAAGATAAAAAAAAGAATTCAAAAGGAAGAAATAGTAATTCTGAGGCTGAATTTGTAGTTCGAAGAATAAGGACTCCTAGTCCAAATGAAGTACTTGGTATTGTATTAGCAAATTCAGGAGGGGGATGGATGAAGGTACAATGTTTGGATCAAAAAGTTAGAAATTGCCGTATCAGAGGAAAAATTCGGAAACGGCAGTGGATCAGGATTGATGATTGGGTTCTTGTAGAACCTTGGCAGGATATGCAATCCGATGAAAGGGGCGATATAATTATGAGATATAATAAATCTCAAGCCCGTTGGCTCGAGAAAAATGGATATATCGTTCGGGATGACATAACAATAACTTAAAGTCTTAATTTTTAATTAATTTTGATACAAATGGTCCGTCTAATTTGTAATTATGGTTAAGATAATATTCTCGGGCACCTATTCCACTAATAACCATAATTTTTTTACAATCTAACTCTTCACAACTAATCCTTTCTGCCTCTTCTAATAATCGAGCTCCATATCCTTGATGTTGCCACGCCATGGATTTAAATTGTCCCAATTCCATTTCTGGACCATAAACATGAAGTTCCCTAACCAAGGATGTTTTATTTCTAATAATTTCTGGACGTGTAACCTTCTCAGATGGAAATCTTAATCTTAAAAATCCAATGATGATGTCTTGTACAATATCTTCAAATGCTAAAAAATATTCAATCCCTTTTGATGCATCATATTTTGTGGTTGTCATTTTTATATTCTCAATTTTAGGTGAGATTTTAAATTTATTATAAAGATGACCTACTTCCCGACATCTTAAACACTTACATTTGATGTTTAAATTATTGGCTTTTTCCCAAACTAATTCTCTTAAATTGCTTTTTTTTGGTCCTGCTAAAATTTTATAAGCTGGAATATCTCTAAGAATTCTTTTGATGCGTACATGTTTTGGAACTATTTCCTTAATTTTTACAATGAAATCGATGACATCTTCGTTTGTAGGCGCGATATAATCTTTATTTTTCCATAATTTATATAATTCAGTTCCTTCTACAACAAGCGTTGGATAAATTTTGATTTCATCAGGAATGAACCTTTCATCTGTAAAAAGTATTTTAAATACTTCAAAATCAATTTCAGGTGTTGAATTCGGAAGAAAAGGCATCATATGTGCTGTCACCTTGAATGAATGATCTCGTAAAACCTGAAATGCATTAATAACTTCATTTATGCCATGACCTCGCTTAACATATTTGAAAATTTCATCATTTAAAGTTTGAACACCTATTTCTATTCTTGTTACTCCCCAATCCAAAGCTCTATCTAAATCTTGAATTGAACAACAATCAGGTCTTGTTTCTAAAGTGACACCAATTAACCTGTTTGGAGATTTTTCTGCAATTTTAATAGATTCCTCAAGATTTTTAGTCCGTTTATTAATAACAGCATCAATACATCCCTTTATGTAATCCTTTTGATAATTTATAGGATGTGCAAAAAAAGTTCCTCCCATAATAATTAAGTCAATTTTACTTATTGGATGTCCAATTGCTGTTAATTGATCTAAACGTGATTTTGTTTGTTCAAATGGATCATAATTATTTTGAATAGCTCGTAATGCTGCAGGTTCCAACCCTGTATAGCTTTGAGGCGTTCCAATTTCGCGATCTTTCGGTCCTCCCGGACAATAAAGGCACGGTGCAGTTTCATGCGGACATTTATAAGGTTGAGTCATAACTGCTACAACAGAAACGCCTGAAATTGTTCTGGTAGGTCTTTTACGTAAAATGCCAACTATTAATTCTCTTTCATCTTCATACGCATTGCTCAAAACATCAGAATTTTTTAAAATTCTAGGAAAAGAGTATTTTTTACTTTGTTTTTTTTTCTCTTTTTCTAATTGGTTTTTTGTTTTAATTTGCCCACTAATTATTTTTAATATAATTTCACGAGAAGCCTTTGAAGTTTCATTCAAAATTCTTCGCCAATATAAATAAAAATAACAAAATTATTTAAGCAAGTCTCTTCTCATGAGAATTTGATATTCTTCAAAAGTTAATTTTTCGCCTGCTTTATACTTTACAAGCGCATTTTTTGCTTTAAGATCTAATGAACGTTCGAATTTCTTGTTTTTCTTTGAACCGAATTTTTTCTTTTCTGTACTTAATTTCTTTTTCATACGGTCAATTTCTTTTTTTGCTTGATCACTACCTTTTTTCAGTAAATCAAGCTCTCTTAGTGATTCAACCATTATTTGATGTGCATTTTTCTCTTCTATTCTTAAATTATCACATTTAGAGAATTTTGCACTCATTTCATTATGATATTGTTCACTTTCTTTGACTTTTTTTATTAAACCCTGATGAATTTCTTCTGAATCTCTAACACATTGAAGCATTAATTCGTGATATTTGCTTGCTTCATTTTTAAGTTCATCAATGGCTTTAAATTTAAGATTTAATTCTTCGGAAAGTTCTATTTGTTTTTGAACTTCGTCGAATTTTTGTAATTCAGCATATAATGATTCAATTCTCTCCATTATTTGCTTCTCTTCTTCCCAACTCATTGGTTTTGTTTGATGGACCCATTCCATCTGGTCAATTTTCTTTTGGATTTTTTGAACTTTATCAAGTTGTGCTTTTAATTCCTTTTTTTCTGATAAAACATTCGTGAGTTCTTTTCTTAGCTTTTTTGTTTTTGAGTATAATTCGTTACGTTTTGTTTTAAATTCTTGAGTTTTATTATTAATTTCATTTCTATCGTTTTTGAATTTAGTTATCTCCTCGTTTATAGCATCTCGCTTCTTCTTTGCCTCTAAAGCTTGAGCTCTAAATCCTTTTATTTCTTCTTTCAACTCATCTCGTTTTGATTTCCACTCATTGACTTTTATTTGAGAATCCTCTTGCATTTTTCTATTTATGCTTAAAGCAACTTTCCATTTTTCCATTTGTTTATATAAAATTTCTTCCTTCGGAGTTAAATACTCTGTATCTGTTGTATCAGAACCATTTTCAATAAATAATTCTTCATTATTGTCATCATCATTCTTATTTGGGATGTAAACACCATTTTCTATAACATTTTGAGGTTCAGGATCGAAATCCTTTAAATTTTCTAGACTTAATTTTATTTTCTTTTTCTTTGCCAAAATAATTCCCATGTTCAAGATTTAATTTTAAATAACTCCGGAAGGCGATCTTCGAGTGGACCGAATCCAAGTCCTTCTAAAAATTCCCATGCATAATTAAAGTTACCTATCGTACTAATTGAATGTGAATCAGAGCATATTGAGAATTTAATATTTTTTAAATTTTTTAGTTTTTCGTAAATTTCCGTGTTTTTTGCTTCTTCATAATTACTTGTATAATTAGCATTGAATTCTAAGAAGAGGTGCGCATCAGAAATAAATTCAAGCATTTTATCCATTAAAGGATCTGGCCATCTCAAATTAGGATGACTAATCCCAATTAAAGGGTTTTTATTTTTATTCTGATATTCTTTAGCCCAAGTTGACAATTTTTTCAATGTTTGAAGTTTTGTTGCATCTTCAAACAATAAATAGTCAAAATCTTTTAATACCTTGAGATCTATTCCCTTTTCTTCAATTGGGAAAAAATCTATTTCTAAACCGATAAAGACCTGTACTTTTTTATAATTCTCAGCGCATTCTCTAATTTCAGTAATATAATCTTGTATTCCTTCTGGTTCAAATGGTACCGAGGCTTTAATCTCTGATAAATGATCACAGATTCCAATTACTTTTAAACCTTTATCTTCAGCGGTTTTAATTACTGTATCAACGGGATCGTCACCATCTGACCATTCGGTGTGTATATGCAAATCATAGAGTTCTATATTCTTTGTTGACATCCAATCTCCTTAATAAGTATCGAAAACATAATTATAATTGGTTTTTTTCGATTTTATTAGCTTGTTAAAAAATCGGTTTGTGCTTCTTAAGTTCGATAATTAAAAATTGTATAAAAATTCTTCCTTTTTTTCATAAATACAAAATAATCTAAGTTCTTATAATTACGCATTACATAAAAAAAAAGCTAATGAAATAAAAAAATATATGAATTAATGCTTTAAAGCATGATCTGAAAGATCTTTAAAGTTATTTGTTTGGAAATGCTTTTCTAATAATCCAATAAGTTTTTCTCTTATTTTTCCATGGGATTCGATACATTGAGGTGGAATTATATCAGACTTTCGAGCAATTTTTGAACTATTTTCTGTAATTTGAAGGACTTCAACAGCAATTATCGTATTTACATAAAGTAAATCCTTTAATAAATCTACAATTTCGCCAGACATTTCATCTCCTCATCTATTCAGCTTAATTACTAATTCTTCTACTTTTTTTGCTAGATTTTCGACCGTTTTTAAACCAAGTTCGTCTTTATTTGCAGGTTCTACTACCAAACCCCCAAAATGTGCTGTTGTTTGATCACTTACTATTATGCATTCATGTATTAAAAATGCGTTATGAATAGACATTACGGTTAATTCTTGACCACCATTTCTTGATCTTCCCACCGCTAAGACTCCTAGAACTTTATCTTTTAACGCCATTTCATGTCGTCTTAATACTAATGTTCTATCAATCAAAGCTTTACATTGTGCAGACATATTTCCAAAATACACGGGACTGCCAATGATTATTCCATCTGCTTGTTTTAAAATTGGATATATGTTTTCCATTCCATCTTTAATTATACACTCTGGTTTTTCCTTACACGCATCACAACTTGAACATGGCTTTATTTCTAATTCACTTAAAGAAATATATTCTGTTTCACACGATTTGATCATTTCTAAAGCATGCTTTATCATAAAAGTAGTATTTCCATTTTTACGAGGACTTGTTGATATCCCAATTATTCTCATAAAAAAACCTTCTTTCTAAATAATTAATTTTAATTTTATTTCGTAATTCATTTTTAATCTAAATAGTCATATTTCTATAATTATTAAATATCTTTAATAATAATTGAAAAAAAATTAAATCATCTTTTAAATAATGAGGGATTTGTTTGAAATTGTTTAAGAAGAAATTTTCAAATATCGATCCACGATTTGAAATTATTTGGAATGAATATGAAGAATTAATAAATTTAATAAAAGAAAAAATTATAATTTGCGATTTATTTTCTAATAAAGAAAATTTAAATGAGTTTATTATTTTTTTAGATGAATTTAAAATTTTAATTAAAGAAAATTTACATAAATTAAACTCTAATAGAAAAAAAAACACTGAATTAGGAAAAAATCTAGTCGATAATCACTTAAGAATTATTCAGGATCTTAAAAATACAGCTTTTCATTCCAATGATATATCAACGTTAGTTCATTCGCTTCATTTATCTCAAGATAAATTGATGTTTAATTTTAAAAAAATGGACAATATAAATTATCATCATTGGGGAATTACATTTACTGGAATATTTCTTGCTTGGGTTCCATATTACAACCTTCTTTCTATAGGATTGGGCGGTTATTTATTATATTCAAGTGACTTTCGAGGAAAAATTAGTGGTTTTATTATTATTAGTTTAACTATATTTATGTTAATAACTTCGAGATTATTATTAATGATGTGATTTGAATTCAAAAAAAGAAAATTATTAAATCAATAATTCCTTTATTGGTCATCATTGGAGTAATGGTGCTCTGGGTTACTAATGGAAATAATATAAATTTGTTTATAATTGGAAATAATAGATTCCACCAATTATGGGTTAATGCACCTTCAGTTATTGAAAAAGGGGAGAGCTTCGATCTTACTATTGAAGCTTGGGATAAATACGAACGTCTAAGCAGCCTATATGTGGATTCTATTACCATTGCAGATTATATATATAATTATTCTACAAAAAGCTTGCAAGTTTCTAATTCAAGTTTATTATGTGGTTCATATAAATTTACGGGATCAGGAATTTATCTCAATATACTTCCAAGATCTCCAAATGTTGACAATGGTATTCATATTTTCCATGATCTACGATTAGAAAAACCAGGAATCCACTATTTATTAGTACAAGATGATCAAGGAAATTCTAAATTTTCAAATCCTATTATAGTGACAAATAACACTCCTAAACAACGGATTTTTTGGGGTGATATTCATGGACATACTTCAATGTCTGATGGTAGCGGAACGCTTGAAGAAGCATATACATATGCAAGGGATATCGCACGGTTAGACTTTGTAGCAATTACTGATCATGATTTTATAATGGATTTTTGGGACCCGCAATCTTGGATTACAGAGAAATATAATGCGAATTACTATAATAGCGCAGATTTCGTTACATTGGTTGCATTTGAATGGACTTCTTTAGGTCGTTATGGTCATATAAATGTATATTATTTGGGTGACGATGGTCCATTTTATTCATGTTATAATCAATATTATAAAAATCCAGATCTGTTGTTCCAAGCTTTAAAAAATTGGAAAATAAGTTCAGGATCTGATGTTATAACAATTCCTCATCATCCTTCTTCACACGCACAATACTATGATTTTAGTTATTATAATGAAGAATTGATGCCCTTAGTAGAAGTTTATTCTACTCATGGTTCTGGTGAATGTAAAGAAAGTCAAGGAAATCCAAAACCATATAAAGTACTTCAATATGGAGAAATAAATATAGATGGATTTTATATTAGAGATGCTCTGGAAATGGGATATCATCTTGGTTTTATGTGTTCCTCAGATACTCATGATGGTCTTTTAGGGCATGCATTAGAACATACGGGTCAAAATTATAATTCAAAATTTCCACTTGCTGCATTACCAATGTTCAGAGAAGCATTAATTCAAGAAGGTTCTTTAAGTGCGATAATAACTAATGATTTAACCAGATCTAATATATTCTACGGTTTAAAAAATAGGACTTGTTATGGTACAACTCACGTTAATAGGATGATTTTAAATTTTTCAATCAATGGACATCAAGTTGGTACTAATCGTTCTTTATTTAAAGTTCCAACTATAAATTCTATCAATAATATGTCTTTTAGTGCACTAGCTGATTATTTTAAAAATTTCACGAGTGTTGAAATTTTTAAAAATAATGAGATATTTTTCACTTGGAATCAAACAGGAATTTATAATTCAAGTCAACTGCTTGAATCATTAGAAATTGGTCCAGTTCTTAATTATACCTTGACCAATAAAGATTTTAATTTTACTATAGAAGGAACCGAATATTCTCATGGTATAACAAAAAATGGCCAATATTACATTACATCATTGGCAAATAAACCTCTTACGGGATATTCTGAAAACTCTCCTCCATCAACTAATGGTGAAGTTTTCTATTATTTAAGGGCAACTCAATTGAAATCTGGTGGGAATGACATGGGTTGGATAGGACCCATATGGATTGAATTAAATTAAAGGTGAATCATTTGGGAATAAAAAACAAATTAATAAAAACATTACAAATAAAACAACGTGATATTGACCAAGTTATTGAAAATATATCGTTAAAATTATCCAATATAAAAAAACAGATTCCTGAATTAGAATCCAATATCACGAATTTCTCCAAAAAGTTTGATATAATTGAAATTAGCTTGACAGAAATAAAGAATAATTGGCTTAGAAAGACTGCAAATGCTCGCTTTTTAATTGAGGATATTGAAGAAAAAGTCAATAGATTATCTCAAATCGTTGATAGTTGGAATAAGTTAAAGGAGAATTTCTATTTTAATCAAGCAAAATTAGAATTCGAGACAATATCATCAATTCTACCAATTTATAAAATGGATATTGATGAAGTACCATTTGAAGATGCAGGTCTCACAGTAATGGGGGTAATTCTTGCATTCTTTCCGATCATTCACGTTCTCTGTCTACCTATAGGAATAGCTTTGTTTTTTAGACCTGATTATAGGGCTAAAATTGGAGGCTTTTCTGTGTTATTAATTGCAGCAATCAATCTCCTCTATTACATTCTAATTTCTTTTATAACTTTTTGATGGTTTAATAAAATATGGTAACTGGAGTATTTTTTCATCATTTATATAGCCAAAAAGTCTGGCATATTATCAATGATAAGTTCAGGAATTTCCCTGAAGTTATGGAGGAACAATTGAAATTATCAAACGTTAAGTTAATTACACCAAGAAAAGTAACAGATGAACTACTCCTCAAGGTTCATACCCCCAAATTTCTTAAAAATTTAAAAAATGCATGGTATTGCGAAGGTGCCTATCTGACGGTAGGTGGGTGTGTTGAAGCTTCTGAGTTAATAATGAATGGAGAATTAACTAACGCATTATGTTTTGGTGTTGCTGCTGGACACCATGCTGAAAGAGATTCAGCTTGGGGAGGGACCTATGCTTCGGTTTCTGGTCCTATCATCGTGAATTTACAAGAAAAATTTCCTGACTCTAAAATTGCTATAATTGACACCGATTCACATCATGCAAATGGAACCCGAAATGTAACTTTTGGAAATTCCAAAGTCCTACATGTTTGTTTTTGCTCAACTGACCTAATTGAAGATAATGAAACAAAAATCTGCGTAAATTCTGGATATAATACGACCGATGAAGCTTATTTAGAATTGGTAAAAAAGGAATTTATTTCTAGAATTAAGAATTTTAAACCAGATATAATAATTCATTTGTTAGGTCATGATACGGCAAGAGGGGATTATGGAAGCAGGGGATTGTCAAAAGATTTTTTTTTAAAATTAGTACAATTAATCAAAGACGAAGCAGAATGTTGCAGTGGTAGATATCTAATAAATACACATGGCGGTTCTAATTTAGAAATTTGTGAATATATCTTCCCTCGCATCATTCAAATTTTAAGCATTAATGAAAATTAACAATAATTTAATGCGAGATTGTATTTCAATAGAAAATAAAAAAAAGGATTAAAATGTAGAAATTAGCTTTTTTTTGCCTTTTTACGCTTTATACCCGTTTTTTTTGCTTTTTTTGATTTTTTTGGCTTTTCTTCAAGAGTTTCTTTTGTAATACTTTCGCTCGGTTTTTCTGCTTTTTCTTCACGGGTTATTTTTGTAACACTTTCACTTGGTTTATCTAATTTTTCATCAGAAGTTGGTTTTGTAACACTTTCGCTCGTTTTTTCTGCTTTTTCATCACGGGTTACTTTTGTAACACTTTCACTTGGTTTTTCTAGTTCTTGTTTTGGTTTTGATGGACTCACTTTTTCCTCTGTAATTCGTTCGGGACCTTTTGTTTTTGATGGTACGCTGCTTTTTACTTTTTTAACACTAACGATCTTGTCTTTCCAATCGCCGAGATCTATTTTTCCCTTCCAATGAAGCACGTAAAGCCCTACACAAGCTCCTCCGATGATGCAAAAAATGACAATGAGGATGATTAATCCAATAAATATATCCGTAGTCGGTTGCGTGGTGGGAATGGTCACGGATATCGGACCAAAGCTCAAGATGCTGCTGTTCACACCCAAGGTTTCATTTACAGCAATTATTGCATAATAATAGGTTCCACTTGCCGTGAGATTATCGATAAGGCTATTTGTATATGTCTTTCCGACGAAGGTTGGTGAAGCTAACACGTGAAGCAATGCCTCTATAGTTAGAGACGTGATTTGAGAATCACTTCTATAGACCAAATAATAATCTGCCCACTCAACTTGATTCCATGTTAGATAAATCGAGCTATTTGTTGTTGTAGCTGGTAATTGAGGGCTTTCCGGCATAATTGGAAGATAATTCCTTATCATGTTAAAGGTTGAAACCGTGCTGTTTAAGCCTGCCGTCCTATTTATAGCCATTACTGCAAAATAATAGGTACCTGTTGCATAAATTTGAACGATATATTCTGTGGAAGTCGTATTTACTAGAACGTGTAATCCCTCAAGACTTGTTATTGGGGAGCTGCTATTATACACGTAATAAAAATCTGCCCAGGAGAGGCTACTCCATTCAAGGAGAACGAAATAACTGACATTTGTTGCTGGGAGCGTGCTGGTCGTTGGTCCGAAAGGGTATGTTAAGGTTATTGCATTAAAGGCAGAAATCGTGCTGTTCACGTTTACAGTGCTATTAACGGCTATCACTGCATAATAATATGTATTTGATGTGGTCATCGTGTCATCCAAGAATTCAGATGTTGATACATTTCCTATTAATGGTAATCCTTCCAGAGTGCTAATGGGTGAAGTACTTCGGAATACGTAATAGAAATCTGCCCAGAAAACATCACTCCACTCAAGGAATACGGAATAGCTGACATTTGTTGTAGGGAGCGGTGTCGTGGTGGCGCCTGGTGGATTGCACGTATTTGGCGTAATCGTGTTATCTGAGCTCGTTCCATTTATTAAAATACATGGATAAAGGGAATTTCCTATAAGCGTGTTGTTGGTTACATTATTATAGTCGGAGTCTTCCAATAAAATACCGTTTGCTTGATTCCAGTTTATTGTATTATTGAATATGGTACAATTAATTGAAATCCTCAGATGCACTCCGTGTTTCTGATTATTATAAATCGTATTATTTTTTAACGTATTATTAAAAGAGTTGAGAATGAACATGCCATTTCCTGCATAAAGTTTGTTCCCAAAATTGTTCCATATTGTATTCTTAATAAGTGTATTATTATGAGAATCTAAAATGCAAAATCCATTCCCCGATTGTTCTTTCCAACCAAAATTGTCATATGCGATGTTGTTTATTAGCGTGTTATTATCTGAGTGATCATAAAGCAAAATGCCATTTCCTGAGATACTTTGATTTGCCGTGTTGTTATACACCATATTACCTTTTAGCGTGTTATTGTAACTATTGGTATACAAAAGAATGCCATTTCCCGAAAATGTTCCTTCAATACCATCATTGAAGCAAGCCGTGTTATTTTCCAGCGTGTTATTAAAAGTCGAAAATAAAACGATTCCATTTCCCGAACGAAATGATTTTCCATTAGAATTATTGGAAGCCGTATTATTGAATAATAAGTTTCCATTACCTGAATATAATACAATCCCATTTCCTGAATAAGTTAAGCTTCCCCCGGTATTGTTGTAAATGGTATTGTTGATTAGCTTGTTATAGTCACACCCACTTATCAAAATAATACCGTTTCCAGATTGACCTCCTGTCCCTCCAAGATTATAATGGATGGTATTTTTAATTAGTCTGTTTCCATCTGCATCTTGACGCAATACAATACCATTACCCGAAACTGCACCGTTTCCCGTGTGATTAGATATTGTATTATAGGTGACATTGATATTATCCGAATCATAAAGATAAATTCCGTTTCCTGAATCAGAGGCCCCTTTTCCGGTATTATTATAGATGGTATTCTCAGTGATCACGCTTTTACTGTTCAGATTAATAAAAATTCCGTTACCTGAATAAGTATTCGTCCCTCCAGTATTATGATGAATCGTGTTGTGGTCTATGGTAATATTTTCACTAATCCCATTTGAAGCAATGCCGCTTCCTGCATAACTACCTGGACTAGCACTATTATTAAACACAGTATTATTGCTCACGATGGAATGAGAACATGCATCGTATAAAAGAATACCATTTCCGCACGATGATGCACTTCCCATATTGTTATATGCCGTATTATTAGTAATGATACTATATGTAGAACCATACACGTAAATGCCATTTCCTGAACCCGAGCCACTTTCTCCTTGGTTATTATAAACGGTATTATTAAAAATTTTGTTTTTATTACTCCATACAAATATTCCATTTCCACTACCATATGTATAACCAGTACCCTTATTATTATAAATAGTATTGTTGATAAGTTCATTATAAAGTGAAGTCCCACGCACGCATATTCCATTTCCTTCGAAATTTGACGTTGCGGTATTATTATAAATGGTATTATTGCTTATCGTGCCATTATTAACATTATTTAAGTATACTCCATTGGTTCCATTATAAAGGATGCAATTTCGTAAAATAAAGTGAGCATTCGTGTTTTGGATGCTAATACAATTAGTACCGTTTCCATCAATGATATGATTCTCGATCACGTAGGGATTTCCTTCTGTGCCATTCGCTCCCGCAGTAGTGTTCGCAGCGGCAAGTTCTGCATCGCTGGTAATATTAATTTGATATTGGTATAATTCTTGATTAGGGTTGACTAAGGGATAAGGATCTACATTCGATCCTCCCCATACGGTATAAGGAATATCATAATAAAGGTTTAAAATCGCTACTCCCGTAGGGAAGTTTGTGGTATAATCGCTCCAATAATTTCCGTGATATCCAAGATGCCAGTCATTACCTGTTGAACTATCATATGCTTGGTGAACACCATTATTATTATCAATTAATTGATTTAAATAAATCTTATTTCCAGTACTTGGTGTTCGAATATCTATTCCATATTGATTCTGATCCGAGATCGTATTTTTTTCAATTATACTATCATTTGATGACCACATCTTGATCCCCCGTCCATATTCAGAGCTAGATCCAGTATTGTTGTATATTTCGTTGTTAGTAATTTTGTTCCGTCTACATCCACTAATAAAGATGCCATTTCCTGAATCATAATTAGCTCCTGAATTATTATAAACCTTATTACCCATCAACGTATTATCATTAGATGATGAATACAAGCTAATGCCATTTCCGGAATAAAAATTGTTGCCTCCAACGTTGTGATGTGCAGTATTATTTGCAAGGGTATTATTATTTGCGTTTAACACTAAAAATCCGTTTCCAGCATTTTGACCACTTCCCCCAGTATTATTAAAGACAATATTATCTGTCAAAACATTCCCATGTGACTGATAAATAAAAACTCCATTTCCTCCATATTGAGTCGTAGCATTATTATTATAAACCGTATTATTCGTTAGCGTGTTAAAATCGGTTGTGTTTGAATTATCATATATGAAGATTCCATTTCCTGAATATTGTCCATTTTCGCCTAAATTATCATGTACAGTATTGTTAATTATCTTATTACTATCACAATCACCATAGAAAAAAATCCCATTTCCTCCATAATTTTCACCAATATTATCATGAATGGTATTATTAATCAATCTATTCAGATCACAAGAACCAAATAGAAATATACCATTTCCACCACGATAATCATCATTCTTATTACCAAAAATATGATTTTCAGTCAGATTGTTACTACTACTAGCTTGTAAATAAATTCCATTACCAGTATAGTATGTAATTCCAGTATTATTAAAACAAGTGTTATTGTGTATCGTGTTCGAGTAGGCCAAATAAAGTTGGATTCCATTTCCTGAAAACCATAATTTCCCTGTATTATTGAATGCAATATTTTCAGTTAGATTATTAAAATTGCTATTAATGAAAATACCCGCTCCAGAGCTTTGATCATTTCCAGTATTATTATAAACACTGTTATTATATAGTATGTTCGAATGAGAATTGGATTGTACCAAAATGCCATTACCTGAATATTGACCAGTGCCAATATTGTTATAAGCAGTATTGTTAATCAGCGTATTTTCTTCAGAGCCATAGTATAATGTAATGCCATTTCCTGCAATGCTTGTCCCTTTATTATCATATACGGTATTATTAATCAAGTTGCAATTATCTGAGCTATATAGAAAAATACCACTTCCTCCATTATTTTGACCAGAATTGTTATAAATAAGGTTATTGGTCAAGTTCTGAAAAGTGCTTTGATAGACTAAAATACCATTTCCAGAATAGATCGAAGTACTCTGATGATAATTATCATAAATCGTGTTATTTGTTATCAAATTGTTAGTAGAGCTTCCTTGTATAAAAATACCGTTTCCTACCCCTTGGACTCCACCAACGGTAGCTCTATTATTGTAAACCGTGTTATTTATTAGAATGCTATTATTCACGTTGTCTAAATAAATTCCATTACCAGAATAATAATCTGATCCAATATTATCATATGCCATGTTGTTTATTAATTGTGCATTGGTCACATTGTCCAAGTTGATTCCGTTTAATCCATCATAAACCGTGCAATTTAGCAAGATGAAATGAGCATCTGTGTCTGAAATGGAAATACAGGTCGTACCATTGCCGTCAATAACGTAATCTCTAATCACCCAAGGTGACAATGCAGTTCCATCGCCCGTGCCATCGTCATAATCATCAAAATCCTCGTTAGAATTTATGATAATATAATCATCACCTTTTGAAGTTAATGCAAATTTAGAATTATTAGCTAGATTCGCTACCGGTAGTTGAATGAAGCTTAAAAAAGGAGTCAATATTAAAAAAACAATTAGACATAACGTCATCAGTTTAAAATGTTTCAATTTATGAATCCCTTCTTTATATAAAAAGAAATAAATATATATTGATTGTTAAAAACGAAAGATATAAAAATATATTTTTAAAATCTCCTTATTTACGTCGTGAATCGATTTTAATAAATTTATTGATTTTTTTACTCTCTAAATAAAAGAAAAAAAAGATTGAAATGAATTATTTAGCTTTTTTTTGCTTTTTTAGTCTTTAAACTTGTAGTTTTTGCTTTTTTAGATTTTTTTGGCTTTTCTTCAAGAATTTTTTTTGTAATACTCTCGCTCGGTTTTTCTGCTTTTTCATCACGGGTTACTTTTGTAACATTTTCACTTGGTTTTTCTAATTTTTCGTCAGAAGTTGATTTTACATCGCTTTCGCTTGGTTTTTCTAGTTCTTGTTTAGGCTTTGATGAACTCTCTTTTTCCTCTGTAATTCGTTCGGGACCTTTTGTTTTTAATGGTACACTACTTTTTCCTTTTTTAATACCAACGATCTTATCTTTCCAGTCACCAAGATCTATTTTACCCTTCCAATGAAGCACGTAAAGTCCTCCACAAGCTCCTCCGATGATGCAAAATATGACTATCAATAAAATAAGTCCTGCTACTGCATTAGGATCAATGCCTCCAGATGGAGTTGGAATTGTAACTACAGTGGAACCTGAGAGTATCGTTGCGTTTGCACCTGATATATCATTTACTGCAATTATAACGTAATAATACGTTCCACTTACATTTAGAGTTTCAGTGAAAGTCAGTGCAGAACCATTATAAACGAGTGTTCCACTTACTAATATCGATAATATTAATTCTGCAGCTGCACCCGTGATTGGCGAAGTATCTCGATAAACCAAGTATCTATCAGCCCAATCAACGGCATTCCACGCCAATGTCACTGACCCTGTTGATGTGCTTGGTATCGGATTTGCACTTTGAACGGTCACTACAATAGAATCAGATAGGAGTAATGCATTAGCACTAGTTGTATCATTTCCTGCAATTATTGCATAATAATAGGTTCCGCTAGAAGTCAAGTTGTCAATGTAAGATAATATAGAACCATTGAAAATGAGCATTCCGCTGATCGAAGGCAATAAGAGTCCTGTAATTGGTGAAGTATCTCGATAAATCAAGTATCTATCCGCCCAACTAACCATTGTCCAAGATAATATCACAGAACCATTTGACGAACTAGATAATGAATTTGCTGCTGGTGCGGCTGGATGTTCTTCATTGTCTTCAATGGTATTATTCTCAGATAAATCAACTTCTATTATGCCTGGATAACAGTTTCCATTCAAGATATTCCACATAATTGTATTATTATATGACATATCCAAAAAAATTCCATATTGAGCGTTATTTTCAAAGGTATTGTTAGTAATAGTGTTATTATTTGACATTGATAGAAGTAATCCATAATACAGATTGTTGTTCATTGTATTGTTTATAAAAGTACAATTATGAGAATTATCAATGGTGATTGCGTGATAGTTATAATTGAGAGTGTTGTTGATGAAATTTACAAAATCCAGATCCTGTGCGAAAATACCACAGAAAGGTGATAGCGTATTATTGTTTATCGTGTTATTCAAGACGAGAGAATGATCACAATCATCGAAATTAATTCCATCTCCGTATAAAACAATTACATTATTCACTATTCTCACATAATCACAATAATAAAGTTCCATTCCTGTTCTACTGCCATCCCCATCGCTAATCAACTCATTATTAGTAATGTTATTGCTTTCTGAAGTATGGATGTATAATCCTCCTCTAGAATTATAGGAGATATCGTTGTCGTCAATCGTGTTATTATGGGAATTAATGATTAATGTGATTCCTCTACCACCTGAAGGATCTCCTCCTGTATTGTTATAAAGCGTGTTTTTCGTTATATTGTTGAATTGTGAACCTGTACTTAAAAGAATTCCATTTCCTGATATATCTTGACTTCCTCCATCATTCAAAAATGCAGTATTGTTTATGATATCATTATTATCTGATCCATACAAGTATATTGCATTTGCACTTCCACTTGCAGTTGTTGCCTGCGTGTCATGTATGGTATTATCTTTCAACGTGCAATAATAATTGTCATAGTATAAACCTATGCCATTTGCCGTACCTTGTCCGTTTCCCGTAAGATCATAAACCGTATTATTTTCTATCCACGTGAAATTGCATTTTGATAATATTGCAATTCCATTTCCTGAGAGATCACCCAAACCTCCATCAATACCATAAACTGAGTTATTTTCAAGCGTGTTATGCATGCCGCTATATTGAATTACGATCCCATTTGCCGAAAAAGTCTGAGACCCGCCCGAAAGGTTAAAGATCTTGTTGTTAGTTATGTTGTTATAATCACATGATTCATTCAGGAAAATTCCATTTGCAGAAAACATTCCATTTATACCAGAACAGTTGTAAACCTCGTTATTATCGATCTTACTAGTATCACAGTCTACTAAGCAAATTCCTCCACCTGTAAACCTACCACTTCCGCCAGTATTGTTATAAATTAAATTATCAGTGATCTTATCTTCGGAATTTTTAGTAATATAAATGCCGTTTCCTGAATAATCTCCCATTCCTCCAGCATTATTATAGATGGTATTATGATCAAGTGTATTATTTTGGTCTCCTTCGCTATAAATGAAAATACCATTTCCTGAACTTTCACCATTACTAGCACTATTGTTATACACGGTATTATTGCTCACGAAAGAATGGGAAACTCCATCCCAGAGTAGTATGCCATTCCCAGAAGCATAAGCGTTTCCCACCTGGTTATAAATGGTATTATTATCAATTATATTATAACTATTGTCTATTATCAAAATACCATTACCTGACAAGGAACCAGTTGCTCCAATGTTATCATGAATGGTGTTATTAAACACCGTATTCCGAGTACTTTGTATGAGAATTCCATTTCCACTTTCTGCATAATTTCCGCTTCCCCTATTGTTATAAATGGTATTGTTGATGTATAAATTAAACCGTGAAATTCCCTGTACGCATATTCCATTTCCTTTCAGACTCGTGCTAGCGGTGTTATTGAAAATGGTGTTATTACTGATCGTGGCATTATTTACATTATACAAGTAAATGCCGTTGGAACCGTTAAAGAACATGCAATTTCGCAGGATAAAATGGGCGTTTGTGTCATGTATACTCATGCAATTTTTGCCATTCCCATCAATGGTATGATTCTCGATCACGTAGGGATTTCCTTCAGAACCGTCCGCTCCTACCTTGGTATTCGCCAGGGCAAGTTCCGCATCGCCATTAATGGAGATTTGATATTGATATAATTCTTGATCAGGGTTGACTAAAGGATAAGGATCTACATTCGATCCTCCCCATAAAGTATAAGGAATGTCATAATAAAGGTTAAAGATGGCTACTCCTAACGGATAACTAGTTGTATAATCACTCCAGTAATTTCCATGATAACCGAGGTGCCATTCATTACCTACTGAATTATCATATCCTTGATGAGTGCCTCCATTATTATCAATTAATTGGTTTAAATAAATTTTATTTCCAGTACTTGTCGTCCGGATGTCTATACCATATTGATTGTGATCTGAGATGTTATTTTTTTCGATTATGGTATCATTCGATAACCACATCTTGATACCACGTCCATATTCCGTCGTAGAACCTGAATTATTATAGATATCGTTTTTGATTATCTTGTTACCGTTGCTTCCATAAAGCAAGATGCCATTCCCCGAATCATATCTACCTTCTGAATTATTATAAATTGTATTACTAGTCAACGTGTTATTATTAGATGAAGTTAATTGGATACCATTTCCGGAATAATCGGGATAACCAGTAGTACCTCCGAGATTATGATGAGCTGTATTATTAGTTAAGGTATTAAAATCGGCATTTTCCAAGTAAAAACCAATAGCCGAGTAAGCACCGCTTCCCGTATTGTTATAGGCATTATTGCCAGTCAAGATATTTCCATCTGAATTTCGAATGAAAAATCCGTTTCCTGAATATCCACTAGGCCCGGTGTTGTTATAAGCAGTGTTATTTATGAAAGTGTTAGTATTAGTTGATGCACTACTAGGATTAAATATCCCAAATCCATTTCCTCCGTAAGCACCTCCAAGGTTATTGTATGCCGTGTTATTGATCAAGATGTTATTGGCACAGTTACTTATCAAATATATCCCATTTCCTCCTCCTGCACCACCCGTATTATTATGAATGGTGTTATTTATTAATCTATTAAGATTACAAAATTCTTCCAAATAAATACCATTTCCGCTATAAGTATTAGTATCTGTGTTATTGTAAATGTGGTTATAGGTCAGATTATTATTACTGCAACTACCGACTAAGCAAATGCCCTGACCTCCATAAGTCCATTTTCCAGTATTGTTGAATATCGTATTATTCTTCAGCGTATTGGAAGAGCTCGAGTAAAGGTTAATTCCAATTCCCGAATACGTTCCACCAGTACCTCCAGAGTTGTTATATGCCTTATTTTCCGTAAGATTACAACTTGATGATTGATAAAGTATGATGCCTGATCCCGTACGGGTACTGCCTCCCCCCGTGTTGTTAAAAACCGTATTATTGAATATCGTTACATTTTGACTATAATAGTTTAGGAAAATCCCGTTTCCCGTATTCTGGGTGCTTCCAGCAGTATTATTAAAAACCGTGTTGTTCATAAGTAAGCTATTATCAACGTTGTATAGATAAAATCCTGTGCCTGAATATTGTGATGCGGTTCCATAATTGTTACAAGCCGTGTTGTTAATTAATTGCGCGTTTTGGACGTTCCGTAAGCAAATTCCGATAGTTCCATTATATACTTTACAATTTCGAATGATAAAATGTACATCCGTGTTTTCAATTCTAATGCATTCTTTAGATTTATTCCCATTAATGATTAAATTTTCAATGATATAAGGATGCGTGCTATTACCGTAGCCTGGATATCCCGAAAAACCTGACTCCAAAGTAATTTCAACGTAATTATCTCCACTAGTTGTGAGATTAACGTCTTCATTGAGTACCAAGTTAGCTACTGGTAGTTTTATGAAGCTTAAAAAAGGAGTTAATATTAAAAAAACAATTAGACCTAACGTCATTAGTTTAAAATGTTTCAATTTATGAATACCTTCTTTTTTTTCGAGTTAAACGAAGTACATATTGATTGTATCAGACGATTATTATAAAAATATATTGTTTTAGAGAAATAATCCCTATTTTTATTTTTTTTTTTTTTAAAATTTTAGAATATTGATGTTTTTTAAAAGAATAATTGCTTTATTTAACCAATTTTTATCAATTTCTTTAAAAACTCTTTTTCAATATCATTTGAATTATAAAAAAGAAAAAAAGTTATTAGTTTTATTATGAAGAATCCGATAGCTCAGTTATTAACTATATATATCCGATTTTTTAAATTAAAAAAAATTACTTTTCAAAAAAATAGAATAAACTATCAAACTATTGTAGTATCCATGCCCCATCCTTTAGAAATGATTTTTTCTGTAGGGTCGACCGAACCTGGTTCTGTCTCGTGACTAATGTCAAAATATATTCCTTTAGTGAACTCTTGTATGGTCATTCCTAAACTTTCGGGTGTAATTCTCTCGCCCTTAGGATATTTCCAATCACAAAGTGCTTCTTCGCTTTTATATGTTTTTTTATTTTTAAAATCTGGAGCAGTATAACCTAAAGTTTGTTTCGGCCAAAATGCACCTTCGTTTATATAAGACTCAAAATATTCAAAATAAATTTCTGGTTCCAATTCCATCGCATAATTCTGAGCTTGTTCTTCAAACAATTGAATCGCCATTTTATGATCAATCGACAGCCCGCTCATTTTCGACACGAACTCTGGACGATCAAGTAACGTGAACATGTTTAATAATTGTGGCATTGGTGTAAAGGCAAACCATGAATCATTCATACCAAATATGCGTTTAGCATTAATACCATTCCATAATTGCCCAAAAACTTCCCACGTTGATGGTTCAAAAAGACAAGAAACAACTCCCGAAGCATACAACATTCCTACGACATATTTACTAGTCGCCCATTCGGGAGTGCGCTCATTCCTGACATCTTTCAATGTCTCTATCAACCGGAGACCCATCTCTTGTATATTTTTGGATTTTTTGGGCAAGTCTTTTAATTTTATACCTAATTTCCGATGTCTTCGGTCTAGGAGTCCATCATCAGGTCCCACGACCCACCAATCAACCGGCACTCCATCTTCTACGTGTCCATTAAAGATACCAAGAATTTCATTTTGTGTATCAAATATTCCAATAAAAGAAACGTCACACGAATCCCCATAAATGAGTTTCATGGTCCCTTGAGCTAGGTCACCTCTAAGTGCAAGAACTGGAGGAATAACGGACCAAGTTAGAGTTTTTTCAGGGTATTTATTATTTCCATCCACTATATTTTTAGCTGATTGTATTGCATCATCCAGCCTAAGTTTTGCCACATCATAAATCAACGCATCTGAGAGGTCAGGTAAAAAATCGTCAATGAACGTATATCCTATTTCCTTATAAACCCTCCATAAGTGTCTTGATAAGGGGAAAAATCTTTTGGTCACTAAATCATCAGTGATTTCACCGTATGTAAAAGTTTTTCCATTACGACCTAATTTAATGTCATCTACAAGTCGTTTTACCCTTCCTTTATCATATTCTTTTATTTTTTGTTCCAATAAATCAACCTCATTCAAATCTTCATAAAGTGATAAAAAAACATGTTTTTTTTTATAAACCCAAAATTTCAATACCTAGTTCTTCACTAATGAAATCTAAGATGGGGCGTAAGCCCATTGCTTTAGTAATGTTTCCTTCTGCTTTGATTTCTCCTGACATGTAAGCTTGCATTGGATCCATATCATTAGTCATAAAATTTTTCATTGTTGATTTATTCAATTTCAAAGTAAGGTCAACATTTTCGGGGATATCCATTTGATAACTTATCTTAGCATCTTTAATGATGAGAGTTATTGTAAAATCGGCATCATCAACCATTAAAGCTAAACTAGTATCCTCAATATCTTCTAATTCCTCCTGAAGTTCTTCATTTTGTTCAACAAAATCAATAACCGAATCATAAACTACAGGCATGTATTTTTTGATGATCTCAATTGCTTCCTCTGGTTCGAACTCAGCAATAATCGTGCGCATGTTATCCATAACATCTGGAATTTCTTTAACAATATTAACAAATCCGATTTCTTTAGCTTTATCCAGCATTGTTAACAGTTTTGGTATTAATTCATTTTCAACATTTTCTTTAGGAATTTTTTTTATTTCTTCATATAATTTTTTGAATTCCTCCATTTGCTGACCTCCTATTTTTTTAATACTTTTTCATCAACAATTTATTATATGTAATATTGTTTTCAATATAGTATAGCACTACACAACATTGTATAGTCTTATAAAAATATTTGGTTATATTTTTTAGGTGATATTAATTTATTATATTCAAGAAAAAAATAATCAAACTTAGAGAAATTGATTAAAAATGTCTGATAAAACTTCTACATATAAAAATATAGAGCAATTATCAAGGAAAGAGCTGATATTAAATAAAATTAAAGAAAATATATATGGAATTAACATCTCTCAAATAGCTGAAGAATTAAAAATGAATAGAATTACTATCAAAAATTACGTAGAAGATTTAAAAAAAGAAAATAAAATAATTATTCAAAAAATAGGTAGATCTAAGATTTGTTTTATGAAAAATTATATGATTGAATTAGATAAATATGAAGATTTATTTATGGATGGGCTCTCATATTTCTTAAAATCGTTTGATGAAGTTATTTCACCTTCCCTAAAAGATCCAGAAGTCAAGATGAAAGAAATTGGTAAAAACATGAGAAAGTTCGTCAAACTTCCTGAGCTTACAATTATAAACAATAAAAATATAAAACTGAATAAAAGAGAGGCATTAGACAGAATGGCAGACGTTGGATTAACAATTTTAAATATGATTACTCACATTGGATTAAAAAGAGGATATGAAAATTTGATAAAAGCAAAAAAAGGTGATTTTATCGAGGATAATGAGGGAATAGGAATAAGTTTAAAAATTGAATTTTCTCCATTCGATTTTTTGAATACTGGTTTTTTTTATCATTTAGGGGCAGGCTTTTTTGAAGCCATGCTGCAAGAAAATTTTGGTAAAGATGTCCATTTTAACGTCCATATAATTCCTCCTGAGAAATATGTTTGTTATTATAAGATAACTATTGAATAATCTGAAAAATTTAATGAGATCTTTTAAACTTATGATATTCAGTAAGAAGAATCTAATTCGAAAAAGTAATTCCCTAAAACCTTCAACACAGAATAAATTTATCATGCTACTATCTTTAAATATTTCAAAAAGAAAAAATTAGCTATTTTTTATTAAAATATCCTAAAATTGTTTGAAAAGGGTAAAGTGAATCCTATTATTATAGTAAATAAGATGCATAGAAAAGAAATCGCATTAATATATAGGTGCACCTTCCTTCTACCTTCATCATATTTTTTCAGTACTCTTAATCCAGAAATTAATCCTGGTATTAATAATGCTATCGTGATTATTGCAAAATAACCATGCACCGTGTAAAACAGATTTCCTCGTAAAAAGAGAGTTATGACAATCCAATAAAAGTAACTTATTATGCTTAATACAGAATATGATAAAGAGATTCCGAGATGGAACTTTTTTGTTATGAATTTGGGAAAATTCTTAAAATATGGGTATTTTGGGGATAATTTTAAACCAGAAACTATTGCTATCCCTCCAAGCACAAAGGAGAAGGAGAATAAAAATGCATGAATGATCCAATCATTAATGGGTGAGTTTCGTGCATCATCACTCCATCCTCTATCTTCCCAATATCCCTTGTAATCATAATCAACAATTTCTATATGTACAATCCATTTAACCCACTTATATCCTGCATGGTTTGGGGCAACAACTCGTAAAGGGAAGCCTTGTTCAGCTGGTAAAGACACCCCATTCATTTCATAAGCTAATATAATATTATCTAAATTAATTTCTGCAACAGTTAAAGAAGATGAATATCCATCAGCTGCATGAAAAACTACATCTACAGCTCCTGTTTTGGGATGCACCATTGCTAAAAGATCCTTAACAAGAACTCCTTTCCAAAGAGCAGTTCCAGATGGTCCTTCAACACATTGTAAAGTCGCTAAAATTTCAATCGAAGATAACGTGGTGAAGTTTGTGTAATTGAAAGTTAGATTATAATCCACATAACCATTAACTGGCATGGTCCAAGTTGATTCCTCAATCTTAGGTGTAGGTCCGATTGATACTGTAAAGAATAGATCATTAGGTGTAATCACTATTCTTTGGAAGAGTATGCCTCCTAACGCAAAAAAAGGTGTACATAATAATAAAACAATAAAAATAAAATAAATATTATCCCTTCGCAAGAATTTCATTATCCATAATTAATTTTTGCTTTATTTTCATAAGTATAAATCTTATTATTTGAATCTAAGTGATTCCAGAAAATTAATGTAGGAAATTAATGAATGCGATAAATGGATGCAGTGAATGCATATATCATCAAAAGTAACTTTAAATAGATACAAGTGTAATAAATAGAATGAGGGTCGGGTATCATGTTAAATGATATTGATAAACAAGTAATTGTAAAGCACTTATCTGATAAGTCAAAAAGGATGTTAAATTTAATTAAGGACAATCCTGGAATCAGTGCTAAAGAAATTCAAAAACAATTAAATCTAGAAAGTGGGCACACGTTTTCAAAACATATGAAACAGTTGATTCGTAATAAATTAGTATACTTCATGAAAGATGGAAATGATAAACGAAAAAAACACTTCAATTTAACCGAGACAGGAATGGATTTTCAAAAAATTATAAATGATCTTGAAGTTAGGAATTCATTAGCTCGATTTTTTAACTATTGCGAAGATATTTTCCTCTCAATGAATCCCGAATTTACTGCGACACAAGAATGGTTTAAATTTAAGAATGAAGTTGGATACTCTAACAGTTTAATAAAACAAATTGAGAATCTTTCCATTATATATATTATGAAATGTGTCAATGAGTTAAAAGAAGTAATGCCCTTATTCCAATTATAATTTGTTTAAATTAATAAAGCCAAAGATGATAAATTAATTTGGATACTATAAAGAAACATTTATATATTTAACACCTTACATTGCTATAACCTATTTTGGATGCGATGCCTTGGACTGGAAGTAACAAGCTTCGATGGAGAACATCTAGCAAGGGTGTTCCGAGCGTTTTTTAAAATCCTAAGTGCATCAAGGAATATTTTAAACATCCTTAAGTTATTTTCCCGTTGTTGGCATTGGCCTTGGCAGAGCTGGCAGAGCTAGACGTCTGCTTTTCAACGGCCTTTTTATTAATTTCTAATTTTTTATTTTTTTATTAATAATTATCCTTGAGGTGGTATTAATGACTGTAGAAATGAAGAAAATATTGGAAAAATTAATCATAAAAAAAGATTTGGATGAAAAATCCGCTGAAAATGCAATGGAATTAATTATGAGCGGAAATGCATCTCCCGCTCAGATTGGTGCATTCCTAGTTGCATTAAGATCTAAAGGCGAGAGTTTCAAGGAGATTGCAGCTCTTGCTAGAATAATGAGGAAGTATGGCAATCAAATATCTCCGAAAATTCCTAAAAATGCAATTCTACTCGATACTTGTGGAACTGGTGGTGATGAATATAACACTTTTAATATCAGCACGATTGCTGCATTAATTTTAGCCAGTGCAAATATCTATATTGCTAAGCATGGCAATAGATCTGTCTCAAGTTTATGTGGGAGTGCTGATTTACTTGAGGGTTTAGGTGTAAATATAGCAGCTTCTCCTGAAGTTGTTCAAAAATGTATTGAAGATGCTGGAATAGGATTCATGTTTGCTCCTGTATTTCATCCTGCCATGAAACATGCTATTGGGCCTAGAAAGGAGCTTGGTATACGAACTGTTTTTAATATATTAGGTCCTTTAACCAATCCTGCAAGTGCTCATTCTCAAATATTAGGTATTTTTTCTCCTGATTTGACAGAAAAGATGGCTCAAACATTAAAGCTCTTGAAAGTGGAACGTGCACTCACATTTCATGGTTTACCTGGGCTCGATGAAGTATCTAATATTGGTAAAACGATTGTTTCTGAGCTGAATAATGGCGAAATCAAAAATTATGAATTAAATGTCGATAATTTTGATGTTCTTAAAGCATCAATTACTGATATTAAAGGTGGCGATTTAGAGACTAATTTAAAAATTACATTAGAAATTCTTCGAGGGAATCAATCTCCAAAAGCAGATATAGTACGAATGAATGTTGCAGCTGGGCTATATGTTACTGAAAAAGCTAGCAATTTTAAAGAAGGAATGACCATTGCACAAGATACAATTGAAAGTAAAAAACCGATTGAGAAATTAGTAAAATTAATAAAAGTATCTGGGGGAAATTTGGAGAAATTCAAGGAATTGGAGGAAAAGTATTGAGTTTTTTAGATGAAATTATAGAAAATCGAAAAAAAAGCATTAAAAATATTATTGACAATTATAAAGTTGCAAAAAAAATACCTCGTGAATCTGGTAAATTTTATAATTCGATAAAAAATCGATCGAATGTATCAATTATTTCAGAGGTTAAATTTGCATCTCCTTCGATGGGTGATATAAAAGAAAAATCCTCCATTGAAAAGATTGTAAACGCCATGGAATCAGGTGGCGTTATTGGTTTTAGTGTATTAACTGAACCCAATTATTTTAAAGGATCTCCAGATTATCTCATTATAGTTCGAGAAAAGTCGCAAAAACCTATTTTAATGAAAGATTTTTTCTTACATGAAAGCCAATTATATTTTGCAGCAGATTTAGGTGCAAATATGGTCCTAATCATTGCTTCTATATTAAATAAAAATCAGATTTCTAATTTTATCGATTTATCACGAAAACTAAATCTTGAAACGCTAATAGAAGTACATGATAAAGATGATATTAATAAAATTAAAGGATTGGATTGTAAAATAATTGGAATTAATAACCGTAATCTGACTGATTTCTCAATTAATATAGAAACAACTAAAAAATTAATCCCAAATATTAGACAAGAATTCCCAAATTCAGTTATAATAAGTGAAAGTGGAATAAAATCTCGAAAAGATGTACAATTTATTGTTGATGCTGGTGCTGATGCTATTTTGATTGGAACTTCTATTATGCAAGCACCTGATATCACTTTAAAAATTATAGAATTGAAAGGTGAACCAATTGGTTAAAATTAAAATTTGTGGAATTAGAGAAGAAGAACACGTTAATTTATTAATAGAAGAAGGTGTGGATGCAATTGGCACCGTGATCAATGTTCCCAAGTCTCCGAGAAATCTTAGCGTCAAAAGAGCTTTAGCTATAAAAAGGATATTACCTCCTTTTATTGATTTTGTTTGTGTTACAATCCCAAACTCTATTTCTGGTATTATTACACTAGAACGAATTTTAAATCCTGATGTCATTCAACTCCATGCTTTAGAGTCTGAATCATTTTTTAAAGAAATTAGAAAAAAAACCAAAATTAAGTTGATTATTAGTTTGCCTATTGATCAAGATGGCAATTCTAAAGTTATCAATAACGATCCAATCATATCAAGTAAGATTTTGGCAAAATATTGTGATGCCCTTCTAATTGATACATATTCAGAAATAACTATTGGTGGATCTGGAATTTTAAACAACTTAGAAATTGCTAAAGAAGTCAAAGAAGTAATTGAAATTCCCTTAATTCTATCTGGAGGTCTAAATCCCGACAATATAATTAATGCAATTCAACAAGTACGACCTTATGCAGTTGATGTTTCAAGTGGTGTAGAATCATCTCCTGGTATTAAGGACGAAGGATTGATTGTCAATTTTATAAAAAATGCAAGAGAGGTGAGTTATAAAAATGAATAGTTATAAAAATAAATATCCTGATAATTTTGGAAAATTTGGAAAATTTGGTGGAAAATTTGTTCCTGAGATCCTAATGCCAGCTTTAGAAGAACTTGAAAAAGCTTTTTTTTCAATCAAAGATACCCCTGCTTTTCAAAAAGAGCTAAGAGATCTGTTAAAGGATTATGCAGGTCGACCTACTCCTTTGTACCTAGCCAAGAATTTGAGTGAAAAATTAGGATGTAAAGTATATTTGAAGCGAGAAGATTTACTTCACGGTGGAGCTCATAAAATTAACAACACTTTGGGTCAAGCGTTATTATGTAAATACATGAAAAAAACTAGATTAATTGCTGAAACTGGTGCTGGACAACATGGATTTGCAACTGCAATAGCTGGAGCTTTAATGGGAATTAAAACAGAAGTCCATATGGGTAGAGAAGATGTAGAACGACAAAAATTTAATGTATTTAGAATGAAACTTTTAGGTGCTAACATTAGACCTGTAGATTCTGGAAGTAAGACCTTAAAAGATGCTATAAATGAAGCTTTAAGAGATTGGATCACTAATTTGTCTTCAACTTATTATTTAATCGGTTCGGTTGTTGGTCCACATCCATATCCTTTGATTGTAAGAGAATTTCAAAAGATCATAGGAATTGAGATAAGAGAACAAATCTTACAAAAAGAAAATCGATTACCCAATGCAATTATCGCTTGTGTAGGAGGTGGAAGTAATGCAATTGGAGCATTTTACGAATTTATTGAAGATGAAAATGTTGAACTACATGCTGTGGAAGCCGCAGGTAAGGGCATTAACACTGCTGATAATGCTATAAGCTTGGGAAAAGATTCGAAAGGTGTGTTTCATGGTGCACATACACATCTTCAACAAGATCGTTATGGGCAGATCAAAACTAGTTATAGCGTTAGTGCAGGATTAGATTATCCGGGTGTAGGACCTGAGCATGCACTTTTAAAAGAAATTAAAAGACTAAAAACAGGCTCAGCTACTGATCAAGAAGCTCTTGATGCATTTAAAATGTTATGCAAGACTGAAGGGATAATTCCTGCTTTAGAACCAAGTCACGCGCTTGGATATCTAATAAAAATAGCAAAAAAAGCATTTAATAGAGATGATATAGTAGTTCTCAATCTCTCCGGTGCTGGAGGAAAAGATCTTGATATAATAAACAAAAATTTAGGGGATATTAAAATATGAACACACTTGATGATTTATTTATTACATTAAAATCAAAAAACGAGAGTGCATTCATGCCATTCGTAACTTTAGGTGATCCAAATGAAGAAATAACTATAAAAATAATTACAACTTTAATTGAAAATGGAGCTGACATTATTGAATTAGGTATTCCTTTTAGTGATCCAATGGCTGATGGTCCAACCATCCAAAAAAGTTATCAAAGATCTTTGAATGCTGGTATGAATACTGATAAAGCATTTGAACTTGTAAAAAAAATCCGTGAATTTTCAAAAATACCTTTAATTTTTCTGACGTATTATAATATTGTTCTTCAATATCCTTTAGAAGAATTTTTTAAAATGTGTAAAAAGCATCAAGTTCAAGGGATTGTCATTCCCGATTTACCGATTGAAGAAGCAGAGTTTGCTTTACAGGAAAGTAAAAAAAATGATGTTCATATCATATTTCTAATTGCTCCAAATACTTCAGAAAAAAGAATTTCCAGAATTTTAGAAAAAGCAGGAGGCTTTTTATATTTTGTTACTCTTTTTGGAACAACTGGGACAAGAAAAGAGATCAATAAATTAACTATCGAGCATCTTTTAAAATTCACTGCCATATCAAATCTCCCGGTTCTACCTGGTTTCGGAATCAGCACGCCTTCTCATGTTCAAGAATTAATAAATGCCGGAGCAGATGGAGTTATCGTTGGTTCTGCAGTAATAAACATCATTGAAGAAAATATCAAAGATATTGGTAAAATGTTAGAATTGTTAGGAAATTTTGTTCGAAGTATGAAAAAAAACACGATAAAGAGAGGGATTTGAATTGAATTTTAATTTACATTTAGAATTATTAGGGCAAAATTACGACATTTTTAATTTATTTTCGCATCTTACGGAAGATCTTGACGCAAAAAACAGTTTTCTATTAGAATCTGTCCAAGAAAACACTCGTGAAACACTATATAGTTTCATTTGTCTTGAACCTGATTTCATTGTTGAGATACGAAAAGATAAAGCTAAAGTCAGAGATATAACCACTGAACGCGGACATAAGATTCTTGATGAAATAAATTCACGAGAAATTAACATTTCCTCAAATGCAAATGATTTATTGGATGATCAAGTGAAATATAACATGGAGGCTCTTGATGCGCTTCAAAAATATGTAGTATTTACAAAAAAAAGTTTCCGAGAGATATTCCCCAGAAATGTCTTTTATGGTGGCTATTTGGGATACATAGGATATGATACTGTTGCTCCTTGGGTTAAATTTACCTCTAGATCTCCATATCCCGATATTTTAATGGGGATGCAAACTAGAGTTTTAATCTATAATCACAAAACAAGACAACTCTATGTCATAACTAATACGATAGAAGGAGAAAATGGATATGAAACTCCTATGGAGTTAAAAAAAAGCATCGAAAAATATAAAGCTGGTCCTTTAAAAAAATATCCTGATATTCCTTTAGAAACATTGGATGAATATAAATCAACAGTTTCATTTGAAAAATATTCAGAAATGATTGATAAAACTCGTGAATATATATACGCAGGTGATATCATCCAAGCTGTAATCTCTCGAAAGATTGAATTAACGACACCTGCGAAAGACATAGAGATTTATGGTGCTCTTAGGCAACTTAATCCAAGTCCATATATGTATTATATTAATTTTGATAATATTCGATTGCTAGGTAGTTCTCCTGAAGCATTAGTAAGCATTGATAACGAGATGATACGAACGGTTCCCATTGCTGGCACGAGAAAGCGAGGTTTAACAAAGGAAGAAGATGAGGCAATGAAAAACGAACTTATAAACGATCCAAAGGAAAAAGCAGAACATTTAATGTTAGTAGATTTAGCGCGAAACGATTTAGCAAAAGTTTCAGAAAGAGGAACCGTAAATGCGTTAGATTTCCAAGCAATAAAAAAATATACGCATCTAATGCATATGGTTACCCATTTAGAAAGTAAAAAAAGAAATATCTCTAGTGTTGATATTTTACGCTCAATGTTTCCTGCCGGTACCTTAACTGGTGCTCCAAAATTAAGAGCAATGGAAATTATTAATGAAATCGAAAACGATTCTCGTGGTCCATATGGAGGTGTAGTTGGGTATTTCAGTTTAAATGGAGATGCTGATTTTGCTATTGCAATAAGAACTATTTTTATGAATGATTCCAAATTAACCGTTCAAGCTGGGGGTGGTATTGTAAAAGATTCTCAACCTAAATTGGAGTGGATTGAAACTCGAAATAAAATGAGATCGACATTATCAGCTATAAAAATGGCGGAGGAATTAAAATGAACAAAGTTCTTTTTATAAACAATTTTGATTCATTCGTTTATATAATAGTGGATTATTTTTTGCAAAATAATTGTAAAACTATTGTTGTAAAAAACTCGATTTCTTTAGATGAAGTACGGGATATTAATCCTGATAAAATTGTCATTAGTCCTGGACCTGGACATCCCGCAACTGATACTGGAAATGTCATTCCTATCATTAAAGAATTTGGCAGGGAATATATTCCCATATTAGGAGTTTGTCTTGGATTACAAGCAATAGTTGAAGCTTTTGGGGGAAAAGTAGAAAGAGCAAGTGTTGGTCCCGTTCATGGTATGGTTTCGATGATTAATCATGATGAGCAATCTATCTATAAGGATATAATCAATCCGTTTCCTGCTACTAGATACCATAGTCTAGCTGCAAAGGTTATACCTAAATCGTTAATAGTCTCTTCGACAGCTGAAGATGGAACAATTATGGGAGTAAGGCACATTAAATATAACATAGAAGGCGTACAATTTCATCCAGAATCGATAATGACTAAACCACATGGAATGAAACTCATTCAGAATTTCATTAAAACATAATTTTTTTTTCTAAGTATTTACATTTGAACTTACGGGAATTCCCTCATCTAAACTCTGTGGATAATAATATTTCCATGCTGATATGGATTGATTCAGGTTTAGTTTGATTTTTTCATTATAATTTGATTTAGCAATATATTCTATCCATTCACTTAGATTCCCAAGAACAATTGAATAAGGATTTTCTTCAAAAATAGATTGTTTTAATTTAATCAATGCATCATAGATTTTACCCTTATTATGTTCATCAAGAATACTTTTTAAATTATGGAAACCAGATTCAACGGATTGAAATGATTCTATTTCATAATATTTCATTTTAATATCATCATTTATCATTGGGATTGCAGTTTCAAATAATTCCATGATATTATGGTTTGTTTTCGCCGATGTTTCCATAAAGTTTGCATTAAATCTAAATGCAAATTCTTGTAATTCATTATAACTTACTTCTTTTCTATATTTTTCGTTTGTACGCGGATCAATTTTTCCAGAATAAGGTAAATCTAGTTTATTTCCCACTATAATGCCTGGTTTTGGTCCAATTATTTTCTGGTATTCACAAATCCAATTTTCTAAATCAAGAAAGGTCAATCTATTTGTAACATCATAAACTAAAATAGCACAAGTTGCTCCCGTATAATAAGAAGTTCTGAAAATTTTAAATCTTTGTTGCCCTGCTATGTCCCAAAGCTGAATTGCATATTTTTTTCCTTCAAATTGTATTTTTTTTGAGCCAAAATTTACGCCAATTGTCATTTTATATTCTTCTTTAAACTGATCTTCACAGAACCTAACTGTTATACCCGTCTTTCCTACAAATCCGTCTCCAATTACAATAATTTTATAAAAATTACTAATCTGCTCTCCATTTTTTAGAGATTCAAGTGGGAAATCTGACAATTACGATACTCTCGAAAATAAATGATGTTAATTCAAATCATATTGAGTTGTTAAATATTAGAACTAAAATTATTTATATTTAACTTCTTAAATTAGTTATATATGTGCGTATTTAAGACAATTAATTAAAACATGTTGGGAATTTCACGAGTTTTAGATCTCAAAATATAAATCTGACTTTTTAATTTTTTTTTCCTAAATTTAATACCCGAAAAATACAAAATTGATGCTAAGGTTATTAAATACTTAATTTTAATTTATTTAAAATTTAGAATTTAATAAATAAGGTGTTGAAATTGAAAATAGGGGATTATATCAAATCTGCGGCAAAAAGAGAGCCGGAGAAAATAGGATTAATTACAGAAAAAGTGAGATATACTTATAAAGAAATGTTTGGCTATTGTAATTCTTTAGCTAACGGACTAATAAAATTAAAAGTCAAAAAAGGAGATAGAGTCGCGTTATTATTAAGAAACGGTTCGACAATTGTTCTATCTTATTTTGGCATCCCTAGAATGGGGGCGATAGCTGTCCCTTTAAATTATAAAATGTCCAAGGATGAATTGACTTATGTTCTTAATGACTGTACTCCAAAAATTTTGATTTATGGAGAAGAATATGCAGATTACATTGATTATTTTAAAGATAAATGTAAATCTATAAATCATTATATCTCACCAGACGAATTTGAAATGACAATAAGAGAATATTCAAAAGAAGGACCGTTTGATTTAGATGGAAACAAAATAAAAATTCGAGATACAGATACATTATACATAATGTATACAGGAGGGACGACGGGATTTCCTAAGGGTGTAATGCTTTCACACAAAAATATCACTTCAACAATGACATCTAGCTTGGTTCGAATGATGCAGGAGAGTTTAAACTATTCTGAAGAGAAAAAAGCTAAACAATTTGAGAGAATGCAAGAAAGAAAGGCGATAATAATGACCGATTTACCAATATTTCATGCAGCTGCCATGTATCTTGTTCTTCTTGCAGTTAATGGTCAAATAACTCTTATTACACACAAAAACTTTGATCCTATTCAAACCTACAAGGAAATTGAAAAGGAGAAAGTAACCATACTACAGCTAGTGCCAACCATGTTAATTCGCGTAATTGATAAACATGATCCAAAATATAACATTAGTAGCTTAGAAATGATAATGTACGGTGCAGCAGCAATTGATCCAACGACCTTACAAAAAGCTCTTGATATATTTAAAGGTGTTGAATTTCAACAAGTCTTTGGGATGACAGAAACAGCTGTCCCAGTAACAACATTAACTTCAGAAGACCATGAATTAATTAGAGATAAAAAAACAAACTATCTTTTAAGATCTGCAGGAAAACCTGTGTATGGTGTAGAAATTAAAATTGTTGACCTAGATCGGAAGGAACTCCCTATCGGTGAAGTAGGAGAGATTGCAGCACGAGGTGGCGGAGTCATGCAAGGTTATTGGAATTTGGAAGAGAAGACAAAGGCTGTTATTGACTCTGATGGATGGTATTACACTGGTGATATGGGGAAAATAGATAAAGACGGATATCTATATGTCGTGGATAGGTTAAAGGATATGATTGTCTCAGGTGGTGAAAATATTTTCCCAGCTGAAGTAGAAAACGCGCTATATTCTCATCCAGCTGTTTCAATTTGTGCCGTTGTTGGAGCTCCTGACGAAGTGTGGCAAGAGAAAGTCGTGGCTTGTGTAGTATTAAAGAAGGGATTTCAAGTAACAGATGAAGAGTTAATTCAACATTGTAAGGAAAAGATTGCTAGGTATAAAGCCCCTAAGGAGATCATATTTCGTAAAAGTCTACCAATGAGTCCACAAGGAAAAATTCTCAAAAGAAAATTAAGAGAACAGTTTTGGAAAGGAAAGGAAAGAAAGATTGTTTGAAATTGGATTTATACGTGCTTATAATTTCAACTTGATTCAGTGATATGGATATTTCTTAATTTTAATTATTCTTCCCATTTAATTGCTTTCTTAAACCAATTTGGCATTGAAAAACATATGTAAAGAACGGTTGCAGAAAATATGTATCCTAATCTCATTGGAACTGTTAAAATAATTGCAATAGGACCAATTTCAATTAAATATGCAACGCCAAAGACAAGAATAGCTAACCCCATCCAAAAACTTCTAATTGATTGAGGTTTATTTTCTCGATTCACAATACTATAATAGAAGAATACAATAGGTGCAATGAATAATACGGGGCTAATTAAAAAATATAACGTAATTTGTATTGGAAAAGCATAAAATAATTCTCCTCCTTGCTCGAAAGAAAATGGTGGCCCTAAATAGAATATAGCTATGAAAGTTAAAACTAAATAACTAAAAACCAATAATAAAATTGGAATCATTAATAATCTTTTTTTCTCTGAGAATGTCAAATCGAAAGTTATTAATGAAATAAAAATTCCTGCGGTACCACTAGTTAATAATGCTAACCATGCAGTTATATTTCCTAAAAATATTTGATTTAATATCCTATAACTCACTTGTTCTGTAACTAAGAATACCACAGCGAAAAATAAGAATAAAAACATTAAACCAAAATATAAATTAATAATTTGCTTGGTTTCCTTGTTTCTTTTAAACAAAATTATAGATAATATAAAAACCTCAACTGCTACAAATAAAACTATAGCCAATCCTATTAAATCCCACAATCCAATTTCTTGCATTAAAACCCAACCTTGATTTTTTTTATTATTTTTTTATTTAGATTAAATATATTAATAAATCTTCGTTGTTTATGATAAAATCTCTCATCATAATAAATTGTATTATGTATTACACTTTCTTTTTAAAAAGATTTCCGAATGAATTTATATGAAGAATTTTTGAAAGTGGGATTCTCCTTGGACTTGCGGGTTCTTGATCAGGAATTCCAACAGGAATTATTGCAATGGGTCTTATTCCTTCCTCAACTTTAATAATATCTGCTACTTCTGACTCTTTAAAAGCACCTATCCAAACAGCTCCCCATCCTTTCGAGTGTATGAGTAACAATAAATTCTGAATAAATGCTGCAGTATCCTGATATGCATATAATGTTGCCCCTCGCTGCCCATAAATTCGTGCAGTTCTAGGTAAATTAGCACAAACTATAATAACATGAGAAGCTTCTGCAATAAAGTTTTGACCCAATGCAGCTACAGCTAGAGCTTTTTTTATTGGTTGATCTTTTATTAAAACCATGTCCCAACTTTGTAAATTACCTGCACTGGGTGCCCATGTTGATATTTCAAGGATATCTATTAAGGATTCTTCATCAATTTCTTGGACTTTAAATTTTCTGATGCTTCTTCTTTTTAGAATAATTTCTTTTAGAATGTTAAATTCCAATTCATATCATTCCTTTGAAATTAATATATGAAATATTTAGTAAAAAAGAAAAAATAAAAATTTTTGATTATTAGAATATAAAAGATAGTATTGAAATAGGCAATAAAACAACTATTACAGCAAAAAAACCGCCAATTAGAAAAGCTGCTATTGCTGTAAGTGCACCTTTTTGAAAAACAATGGTTGTCGCATAAATTATTACAATGATAAACCAAAAACTGAATACAACTTGAATTAATCCACTTAATAGTGATAGTGCAGCGATAAGATTTAAGAATCCCGCTAAATTTGATATAATTAATAAGATATCTGAATAACCAAATGCTCTCATAAGATGCTCTTTTGATTGAGCTATTCCACCAATTTTATTTCCAAAATAAAACACAAAATACCATCCTACTAAAGGAAAAAGAATCTGTCCAACTCCTTCTAAAATAATATCGAAAATTGTCGGTATTGGTGTAGCCATGCCAAATAGTAAAGTTAATTGATTATTAGATGTCCATCTAGAATACCAAGTTGCTATATTTACTATTGAGGCTAAAATTATTGTAATAATAAATATTGTTAGTGCTGTATTCGTGCATTTTTCATCTTGAATTGTTTCATCGATAATTTCTCTTTTTAATGTCAAGAAACCTGCAATTTTTTCTCCATCATCACTCATATTTACTCCTCCACATTATTATGTGAGTTATTTATTATTTTTTAGTTTATAAACCTTACAAATATATAAAATAAAAAATTTTTTTTTTTTAAATTCCTTATTGAAAATCTACTTGAATAAAGTTTTTTGTTTTAATTTATTTTGTTTTTCTTCTAAATAATTTCGATTTTCTTGATCCTTACAAAATTTATTCTCTAATTTCTTTGTGAAATCATTATCGATATTCAATTTTTGAAGCACATCAAATACAATTTGTAAATTCGATAATTCCTTCTTATTTGTTGATTTGGAGAGTGAGAAAGATGAATTGGACAAAATCTCTGTCAATAATTTTATAGATAATTCTAAATGAGGTAATAAGTTAAAATCTTGTTCTTTGAAAAGTTTTCCTTCTAGTATTCGTTCTTTAATTACTTTAATTCGTGGATATTTCTCATATGCAATCCCAAAAAGTCCTAAATGAAGACTGGCTGCGAGTGTAGTGCAAGTTCCTCCAAAAGGATCTAAAATCCTCTTAGCATTTGGTACTAATTTTATGCATTTATAGGGCAATCCTATTGGAAAAGGTGCATCGTGACCTTTTTTAATAGTTGCGCCTGTTGTTTTTTCGTAATTAATAAGCCAAACATTACCTGCATCCCTTAAATCAGTGTCTGAATATCTTCCAATGTTTGATTTATCTGCATATGGGATGCCTATAGCAGTTGGGTCTAATATATAGTCCTTCTTATTTTTAACAAAAACATAAACATGTTCCCACAAGTTATTAAGGCGCTTATTTCCCCCAGATGGCGTGTAATGACCCTTTCCTAAAAAACTTTTGATCCATACAATATCTTGAATTCTAATCCAAGATGCATTTTCTGCTGAAAGAGCTACCATTTCAGACTTTCCTTGATCTGAGGAAGAGTCTCCAATATTCAGAAAAAATATTGCTGTATTTTTAGCAACTCTATAACATTCTTTCCAAACTCTAGTTAAAAAGTCTAAGTATTTAGATTCTTCCAAGTTATCATTATATTCTTCATTCAAGTCAGAAGAATACGTTTTTCCACGGTTATAAGGTGGTGATGTAATGATTACATCTATTGATTCATCGTCAAGTTCTTCCATATTTTCAGCTGATTTAAAATGAACTGTCTGATTTTCAATTTCTAATTTATCTTGTTGTTTTTTAGAAACCATAATCTCCTACATCAATTATTTAAATAAGTTTAATTAGTTTTTGATGGATAAATAGGAAGTATAAGATAGGAGGGGTGTTCAAAATCGTGAAAGATTTCTTGACGTGCAATTTTGTAACCTTTTTTATTTTTTTCACCCGCTAAATTTGAATTTATATCATATTTTGGAAAATTACTTGAGCTAATTTCTAATCTTATTCTGTGATTTTTTTTGAAATAAATAGATGTGGAACCAAGGTTTATGGTATATTCATAAATCTTATTCGGTTCAATAAAGCTAGGATTTTCTAAATCATAATTTCTATATCTTGCCCGAATTCCATTATCTAAAATATTAATTGCTTTCTTTTCATTCGGATATACATCAACTAATTTTGCCATAAAATCTGTATCTTTAGCAGAAGATGTAGCATAAAAGATTAATTGAATTTTACCTGTAACCTCGATGCTTTTTTTAAGTGGTTCGCTCGTATAAACTAAAATATCAGTTCGTTTCTCAGTTTTTCTTTGATCTTTGGCTCCAAGTGTCATGTCTAAATTATTACCTCCATTCGTGATAACTGGATTCATTGGATTGAAATCATATTTATCACTTGGCTCATTTTTTGGTTCAATTTGAGATAATAACCCATCTCCAAACCTAGAGTTAGCGTTTCCTTTCGAATGAAGATAATACTTTACGAATTCCGATTCTTTAGGTGGCCATTCATTTAAATATCTCCAAACATTCTTCCCCATTACGTAAATCTTTAATGGTGGGCTTCTAATCATATCTGATTCTTCATTTTTTAACCAGTAATCATACCACCATATTGGGATTATCTCTTTAATAAAACCTGGTAAACCTGCAACATCTTGTAAATGATCTGGATGTCCTACATTAGCATGTGCCCATGGACCCATTATTAATTTAAAATTCCTCTTTGTTTCTTCTGGTGCATTCTTCATAATAACATTAAAATCATGTAAAATATAATCAGAAAACATGTCGTACCACCCACCGACCATTAAAATGGGTGTTTTAAGCTTTGAAAAATCATATTCAGGAACCGTTGGAAGATATTCATGATTTATTCTCAATTTTCTATCATAAAAAATGAATTTTATTAATTTTTGGAACGATCCATCATCCTTTTTACTAATATTTAAATTTAAATTAAATTTTTGATTGATTTTTTTAATTTTTTCTTTAATATCTAATTCTTTAAGGCCTTTAATATCAAGTAAGTATCTATTTGAATTTAGAGGTTCATTATACATGCTTATAATAGGACTTCTAACTAATTTCTCTACGTATTTTTCGAAATCCATTTCCGAATTGTCTAAAACTAAGCGTTTTGATCGAGTTATAGCAATTAATACGCAATATACGGAAGATTGAATTCCCCAAGTAGTCAAACCTCCATCATGATGGAACATGCTTGAATATGAAATAATAGATGGAACTAAACAATTTATTGATCCATTATTATCTAAGGATAGTGTAAGTTGAGTCATGCCAAGATAACTAGGTCCCCACATGCCCATCTTTCCATTATACCAAAATCGTTTCTTTATCCAATTTAATGTCGCAATTCCATCAGCAGTTTCACTTAAAAAAAAGGAATTTGTTCCATGATCAATTGAGCTTGCTGATCCTCTAATATCTTGTAATATGGTAACATATCCTAATCTTGCCAAAACATAACCAAAAATTCCAAACGCAAGCTTCCAATAGGGCAAGCGTACTAATATGGTGGGTGCTTTCCCTCTTGTTTCAAAGGTTTCTTTTGGCACGAAAATGTCTGTTGCCATTAGTGCTCCATCATCAGTTGATATGAGGGTTTCTTTCAGTTTAACACATGAAGTTTCAGGCTTTCCCAGCTTAAAAATAAACATCGCTATTCTTACAGCATATTTATCAACATACTTTATGAAATTGAGAAGTTTTTCAATTATCCCGTTAAATAATTTGCTTCTTATAAAAGCTGGATTTTTTTTCCCTAATTCTGCAAAAGATATGTTCCTCATTCGTTGCTCCGGCACTGTCAAAAAAGTTAATCTCCTAAAATTATTGACTATAATCTTGAATGCTTTTTAATAATAATTCACATCTTTCAATATCAAGCTGTACATGACGACTTAAGAATTTCAAACCGAATTCATCAAAATAGTCCTTCTCATTTAAATAAAGATCTCTCGCCAATTCTAAAAATTTCTTTTGTTTTAGCGGATTTTTCTTGAAATGCTTGGTAGCAACATGATCATAATATGATGCAATCCAATAATAGGAAAAATCTGTTTCCGTAAATAAATGATTCATTCCAACTTCGTCAAACATTCTAATTTGACTCTCAAAAACATTAATCATTTTTGAGAATTCGGTTTTAACAAATTTTTTATTAATAATTTGAAATGAATTGAATTCTTTAATACTATTAGGGATAAATATGGAACTAATTTCCAAAGAATTTGGTTCGTTAATATTAATAAACGATCTTAAATCTGGGTCTATATTAATTATTTCCTTAATAGAAACAAAATATAATTGATTTGTGCCTCTAAATAATGCAGATGGTCTATCCTTTTTAAATAAATCCACATGATTGATTATTTTACGCATCTGGTAATTATTATAGAGTGAGAATAAAGGTTCAATTTTTCCACTGGGGTAAATATAAGAAATGATATCTCCCATTTCTCGATTATCATATAAACGTTGTATTAATCTAGAGTCTATATATGGCATGTCACAAGGAAAAAAGAAGCTAAACTCTGATTTCGAATTATTAAAAGCCGTCATTAACGAATTTAAAGGTCCTTTTATTGATAACTCTGAACTATCAATTAAAAATTCTACATTAAATATTTCAAATTTGTCTAAAATATCTTGATATTTTAACTTCCTTTTCTCATCATTAACGATTATATTCAAATTTGGAATTTTATCATTTAAAGACTTTATTAAATGAACTATGAGAGGGATATCTCCCCATTTAGGATGTTTAATTAAAGCTTTATCTATCGTTGTATCGTGTCTCTTAAATCTTTCTGATTGCCCGCCTGCTAATAAAAAAAAATCAAGATCTTCCATTTTAGTTCAAATTTTATTTTCTTGCTTTTATAAAACTTTCAATTTTTTTAATTATAATATCTAAATCATTAAAATCAATGATTTCATTATTTATCAATTCAGGTTTCTTTGAGATGACTAGTAAGATTTCGTCAGGATTAAATTGATCAAGATACATTAAATCATCAATAATTATTATTTTTGGATAGGGTTCTTTTTTATAACCTTCTAAAAATAAGATATCAATGTCTGGATCCAAAATATGGAATATTGAAAGTAATTGTTTTGAATTTAAATTCGTTCCCTTAAAAAAAATTATTAAATCATTATCACTTGAAATAGCTGTAAGGTTTGAACCCGCTTTTCTCAATCTAAAAGTATCGGTTTCTACTTCATCTTTTTTTATCTCATGTATGGTATGTTTAATAACTGCAATTTGATACTTTTTGATTAAATTCGATATGATTTGCTCTAAAAGATAGGTTTTTCCTATATTATGTTTTCCTACGATAGAAATAATGTGCATTAATGTTCTATTCTCTTATAAATATTAATAACTTTTTTGTGTTCATGTTAAAAAATTTCATTTTGATAATAAAATTAAAAGATATTTTATCGGTTTCAGTTTGTATCTAACCAAATATCATTAATTAGACTTTTTCTAATTGAATGAAATCAGTAATAAATCTGTATGAATTGAGAATTGGATTTTAAGATGAAAGGATGGATAAATAATTGACTAAGTCCAAACATTAGAAAAAAATTTATAACGAGACTTTTGGTTGCATTATTAAATTCAATTCAAAAATTAACTAATTGTCTAATAATTGATATTTAAAAAAGTTATAAATAATATCGAGTTGATTATTGTGGGAAATGATAAAAGTCGAGATGTTTGTATTATTGACGCTGTTCGTTCCCCAATGGGAAAACGAGGCGGCAGTTTAAGTGAACTTGTAACCGCAGAAATTCCAATTCAGTTAGCTGAAGGATTATTCAAACGTAATCCTATTTTATATGAGCATGCTGCTGAATTTGAGGACGTTATCGTTGGCTGCTGTAGCCCTTTGGGTGGTGCAGCCCTAGATATAGGTAGAATCGTATCATTAGGCGCTCAAAAAATAGTAGATGATAAAAAAGAACCTTTATTTCCTGTTACAGTTCCTGGGATGCACTTAAATAGGCACTGTGCTTCAGGACAAACCGCAATGATGATCGCTTCAGCAGGGATTGCTGCTGGTTATGGTGATTTATATGTTGCTGGTGGTGTAGAACAACAGAGTAAATATCCAATTGGAATTGACGCAGAAATTGCAGTTCCAGTCGTTAAAATTCCAAAATATAAGGAGGATAAAGAACACCCTGGTCTATATAGAAAAACTAAGAAAGAAACAGAATATTTTGAAAGAAAATTAGCTTTACCAGCTGATGGCGTTATGCAAAATCACCCTACTTTCTCGTCTCAATTAATATCTGCTGATCGAATAGCACAAACCTGGAATTTGACAAGAAAGGAATTAGATGAAATTGGATATCTTAGTCAATTAAAAGCAACTAAAGCAATGAGAGGCGGGCTGTTTAAAGATGAAATTGTCACCATAAATACAAAAACCAAGGAAAAAGGCAAATTTGTATATGATTTCGATGAAGTAATTAGAACTAATATTGCTGATATGGGTCTTGAAGCAGGTGTTGCCAAAATGGGCGAATTAAAAACAGTTCCTGGCTGTAAATTTATGACTGCTGGAAATAGTTGTCCAACAAACGATGGTTCTTCTTTAATGTTACTAGCAAGTAGAGAAAAAGCTGAAGAATTGGGTTTAAAAGTTCGAGCAAAAATTCTCTCTTATGGTATAGTTGGCTCTGATATCTATCACATGTTAACAGGACCCGCATACGCTATGGATAAAGCTTTAAAACGAGCTAAAGTGACCTTAAAAGATATGGATCATATGGAAGTAAACGAAGCATTTTCATCTGTTACCATTTCATGCGGTAAAATACTTGCTGATGAATTGGGTCACGATAAGAGCCAATGTGATTTTTCAGCTGCAGGTGAATTCGCAGAAGGTGGAAGAGTCAATCCATTAGGTGGTGCAATTGCTTTAGGTCATCCTACGGGTGCATCAGGATGTCGTCTACCAACAACCATGTTATATGAAATGGAAAGAAAGAAGCAAACATATGGTATTGCATCTCTTTGCGTTGGCTTTGGAATGGGTACCGCAGTAGTTATCGAAAGAGAAGGATAAAAGTTTAAATCTCTCAATTTTCCATTTTTTTATTTTCTTTTTTTCTTAAACACTATTATTAATTTCTTTACTTGCATAAATTGTTTAATATAAGTTATTTTTGAAAACTTTAAAAAATTAAAAGCTATTCGTAGAATTAGATTATTGATTTTAATTTTTATTGAATAAACCATACACATGGTGATTTACGTGTTATATGATAAAGAGTATCTTAAAAAGATTGAAGATGAAAGGAAAAAGTGGGATGATAAAGCATCTAAAATCAAAGAAAGGAAAGAAGTTTGGGAGACTGACTCAGGTATTCCCATAAAAAGCCTTTATACACCCTTAGATATCAAGGATCACGATTATCTCGAAAAAGTAGGATTTCCAGGAATGCCACCTTATGCCCGGGGTGTATATCCGAACATGTATCGTGGACGTTTTTGGACGATAAGACTTTTTTCTGGGCATGGCACACCTGAAGATACCAATAAAAGGTGGGCAATGTTATATGATCAAGGTCAAACTGGATTTAGTGCTGCCGTTGATGCGCTAACGTTTAATGGTTTGGATCCTGATGATCCAAGAGCTGATCCAGAGGTTGGAACTGCTGGAGTGCCTCTTTATTGCATGGATTCCATGTTTAAATTAACCGAAGGTCTTCCGATAGATAAAATTAGTGTTGCCTTAGTAGTTGAACCTTTTTCATCCGCTCCTATTTGTGCAATGTATTATAATATGGCACGAGCAAGAGGTTTAGATATTAGTGCACTAATGGGAACTTGTCAAAATGACATATTAACCATGACAGTCGGATATGTGCCTTATAAGAACGTTTCACCTCCACATTTGCTTAAATTAGCATGTGATCTGATTGAATTCACGACGGCAATGAAGAAAGTTCCTAAATGGCATCCTATTAATTTCACTACTTATAATTACAGAGAGGGTGGAATAGATGCAATTCAAGAACTTGGTTTTGGATTTGCTAATGCCATCGCACACATTGATGAATTGGTTCGTAGGGGATGGAAAGTTAGTGATTTTGTTGATCGCTTAGCATTTCATTTATCTGCCAGTAGAGATTTCCTAGAAGAAATAGCAAAATATCGAGCAGCTAGAAGGATCTGGTATAAAATAATGAAAGATAAATATGGATCAACAGATCCAAAGACTCATCAATTCAGGTTTCATATACAAACGGCAGGTAGTTCACTAACTCAACAACAACCAAAGATAAATATTGTTAGAACTGCATATCAAGCTTTATCTGCCGTATTAGGTGGCTGCCAATCGATGCATACGAATTCATATGATGAAGCAATATGTCTTCCTAGTGAAGAAGCTGTTATGGTTGCTTTAAGAACTCAACAATTAGTTCAAGATGAGACTAAAGTAGGTCATACTATTGATCCACTTGCAGGTTCATATTATATTGAATGGTTAACTGACGAGATTGAAGAACGAGTTTGGAAATACTTGGATCGAATGGCTGAAGCTGGTGGAATTGTCAAAGCCTTAGAATCAGGTTGGCTGTATAAAGAAATGAGAGATGCATTTAGAAAAAGACAACACGCAATTGAAGATGGAACCGAAAAAATGATTGGTGTAAATAGGTATGTCATTCCAGATGAAAAAGATTCAACCTTTGTTTTCCGAACAAATCCAAAAGCCGTTCTAATAGAACAACAACGTGTTCAAAAAACAAGAGCTGAACGTGATAAAAGTAAATATGGCGAATTTGCAGATAAGTTAAGAAAAACTTGCGAAAAAAATGAGAACGTTCTACCAGTTGTGATGGACTTCACACAAGCAGGCGCTACGGTAGGTGAAGTATGTGATATTTACCGAGAAATCTGGGGTGAATGGGATCCTCCAATTCAGATTTAACAAATAAGGACGTGAAAAAAAGATGGATAGACCAATAAGAGTATTAATGTCAAAACCTGGTGCAGATGGGCACTACCGAGGCATTGTAACCGTCTCTAGAGGTTTAAGAGATGCTGGAATGGAAGTTATTTTTGGCGGATTTCAAACAACACAAGAAATCGTCGAAACGGCAATACAAGAAGATGTTGATATGATCGGATTATCGATACATTCGGGAGCTCATTTGGAATATACGCAACGAGTAGTGGATCTATTAGAAAAACAAAACGCAAAGCAAAATTTCTTACTTTTGGTAGGCGGTGCTATTGCTAAAGAGGATTTCTCTAAATTAAGGGAATTAGGTGCAAAAGAAGTATACGGTCCTGGTTCCTTGATTCCAGATATTGTCGAATGTGTTAAAAATAATCTTCCCGAGAAAAGATAGTTTTTAATATATCCAAAATTTCCTTTTTTTTTAATTTTTTTTAGTTATCGTGTAATTTCTTTTTCAATAATTGTATATATTTCAAATTAAATTATAAAAATAGATAAACGATGAGTGATATAATAGAGAGTAATCCTGAGATTTTAGGTGGAAAATTAGTCATAAAAGGTACTCGCATACCTGTAAGTTTAATATTCGAATTAATCGGATTAAAATATTCATTGAACGAGATTTTAGAAGAATATCCCACTTTAAACAAATCAATATTATTAAAATTACTAGAAATTGCTAGAGATACAAAACAGAATCTTATAGATGTGGATTTAAATAAAATGTTATCTGAGGAACTATTGAAAATTTGAATTTTCTCCTTGATGAAAATGTGCCCTACTCATTTAAATTTATTCTTGAAAAAATTGGGCATAATACAAAAACTATAAAAGATTTAAATCAATCAGGAATAACAAATGGTGAAGTTACGAAATTATCAATTGAGGAAAAAGCAATTATTATAATTTTTGACTCCGATTTTTTAAAATTAGGTAAAGATATTCAAAAAAAATGCAAAATTATTTATTTAAAAATACATCCAAGAAATCCTAAAGTTGCTCAAAAATTGATATTAGAAAATTTAGATAAAGCAATTCATTTACTTAAAAAACCTGGAAAAGTAATTATAACTGAGAACCATTGCGATTTCCGAATTCCTTAGCATGAATGAAAAGTTTTCTGAATGGAAATGAATAGTTTAAGTTTAAAAATGTTATTAAAGTTGTACGATATTCAAATAAATTATTAAAAATAGCATATTTTATTTTGAAATTATCTAATAAGAAAAGTTCTTAAAAAACTATTGATAGCTTTTATTTGTAGTTACGATTTTTCTTCTCAACCGACAGAAATAAAATTGGAGAATCTTCGTAAAAGGTTAAAATCATTTGGTGTTAATGATGAAACGAGAGTATGACATTGACCAATTGGTTGAAAGATTTAAAAAGAAAGATAAACAGGCTTTATCACGCTTAATTTCTATAGTGGAAAATTATCCCGATTTAACTAAGGAAGTGTTTACCAAGTTAAATTCTGCTGGTAAAAAATCCTACATTGTTGGGATTACAGGTCCTCCTGGAGCTGGTAAAAGCACCCTAATTAATATGATTGCAAAAAATATTGTTGATCAGGGCAAATCTATTGGTGTAGTTTCGGTAGATCCAACTTCTCCATTTAGTGGAGGAGCTTTATTAGGTGATCGAATTAGAATGAAGAATGTCATACTTCATCCCGATATATTTATAAGAAGTCTTGCTTCACGTGGTATGGTTGGGGGTTTATCAAGAGCTGTTTTTGATATTTGCAGACTTTTTGAGGCGTATGGTAAAGATCTCATCATCATTGAAACTGTGGGTGCAGGGCAATCCGAAATCGATGTTTTTAAATTTGCATATACGATTATTGTAGTCTCAGTTCCAGGATATGGTGATTCTATCCAAGTTCAAAAAGCCGGAATTATAGAAATTGCGGATATCTTGGTTGTAAATAAGTATGATCTAGGTGGTGACGATATTCTTGCCCAATTAGAAATTATGTTAGATGATGCTAGTGATCATGGAACTGGATGGAGACCACCTGTAGTACCCACAAACGGTGTGACTGGAGAAGGAATAGATGAATTAGTTAATGAAATCTGGAATCATAAACAACACATGGAATTATCCGGATTATTAGACCAAAAAAAGAAAGATCAGATTAAAACTAAGATAATTGAATTACTTTATTATAACCTTGAAAAATATATTAGAGAAAACATTGCATCTGAAGAAAAACTCGATGAGATTGCACAACAAATCGCTGAATTAAAGAGTAATGTTTATGAACCTACAGAAAAGATACTTGAAGAACTCTTTAAACGATTAGAATATTAATTTCTGTTTTGCTCTCCTTTTTTATACTTGAATAATTACAATTAATTTATTTATATGGGATTCAATTTAAATTATTATGAAAATAATTTAACAAATTTTGTGAAGTATTGATTTGATTATATCGCTCCAAGAATTAAGATCCCTTAATAAAGAGTCTAAGAATATTGTAGACGTTCCTCGACCTTTTTTAAAATGGGCTGGAGGGAAACGTCAGCTTATCAAACAATTTGATGATTTTTTTCCAAATAAATTTAATCGATATATTGAACCTTTTGTGGGAGGTGGGGCGATCCTATTTTATTTACTTCCAAGACAAGCAATTATTATTGATGACAACGAAGAATTAATAAATTGTTATAACGTGATTAAAAAAAACGTTACAGAATTAATCGAATCCTTAAAAAAACATGTAAATAAAAAAAGCTATTTTTATGAAATCAGAGGCTTGGATAGGGATCTAAAGGCATATAAAAGATTATCTGATGTCGAACGCGCATCCCGAACCATTTTTTTAAATAGGTGTTGTTATAATGGATTGTATAGAGTAAATAGTAAGGGTCAATTCAACGTACCATTTGGGAAATATAAAAATCCAAATTTTTGCGACGAAAAAAATCTCAATGCTGTACATCAAACCCTACAAGGGGTTGAAATTTATAAGGGATCTTTTGAAACATGTTTGGAATTTGCAAAAAAGGGTGATTTTGTTTATCTTGATCCTCCTTATCATCCCATATCAAATACTGCTTATTTTACAAGTTATACGAAAAAAAATTTTGGAAAGGAATCACAAGAGAAACTTTTCCAAATATTTCAAGAATTAGATAGCCAAGGTTGCAAGGTTATGCTTAGTAACTCGCATGAAAAATTTATTTTAAATTTATATAAGAATTATAGGATCGTTACCATCCGTGCTAAAAGAGCAATAAATAGTATTGCTTCGAAACGAGGTGAGATTAAAGAAACATTAATTCTTAATAATTATTGAATCTTTCTACAAAGAACCTTTTTTAATTGATTGAACCCTTCAAGCATGTCGTTATAATTAGCTAAATAATCTTGTTTAAAACACCAATTTCTTAAATTGTTTTGCAATTTAAGAAATTCATTATTAATGTTCTTATATCTGATTTCAAAGTCATTCATAAACCAACATTATTCAAGAATTTTTATATCTTTGAACATTATCTACATATTACATATTTGTATTGTATTAATCTATAATTAGTGGGGATTGGTTTGGTATTAAGTGAAAACATGTACCAGTATATTCTTGAAAATTCAAAAGATGCTACAGTTATATTAAGATTTGATGGAAGTTTTCTATATTTTTCTCCTCAATTAGCTAAAATTTTGGGTGTTAAGGAGTACGAAATAAAAAATTTGTTTGATCTTATTTATGAGGAAGATAAAGAGCATGTGGTTAATTTATATTATGAATCATTGAAACAAAAAAAGCTCTTTTTAGACAAAGATCTAGAGTTTAGAGTCCGAAATTCTTCAGGTGATCTAATATGGTTATCTACTGTTGCAAATTTATATTATGATGAAGAAGGGAAGCAGGTTGGATATATAGCAACTTTGAGAGATGTTTCTGAAAAAAGACTACTTGAAGAGAAATTAAAAGCATCGGAATTCTCTTATCGGAGATTATTTGAAAATATAAAATTGGGAATTTATCAATCAAGCATTGATGGAACCGTATTTCTTAATGTAAATAATAAACTTTCAGAAATGTTGGGGTATACGAAAGAAGAATTAAAAAACTTATCGCCCGTTGACTTATGGACCGATTCTAAGAAAAGAGAACAAATGATTGATGAATTATATAAAAGAGGTTTCATAACTGATTATGAAATTCAATTAAAAACAAAAGCTGGTAAAATAAGGGATTGTCTAGTGACTGGAACTATCATTTCAGATGATAAATTAATTGAAGGAACTATTATTGATAATACAGATCGAAAAGCATCTGAAAAAAAATTGTTGGAATCTGAAGAGAAATTTAGAACTATAACCGAAGAATCTTTAATTGGAATTTTTATTTTTCAAGATGGTATTATTAAATATGCTAATGAAGGAATCAGTAAAATTAATGAATATCCTGTAAATGAATTAATTGGCATACCAATCACAGAATTTTTTAAGACTATTCATATCGATGAACAAGAAGAAGCTCTTAAAATTGCAGAGAAAAAAGAATTAGGTGATCAAGAAACCCCTGATTACATGTCATTTCGTGTTTTTACAAAATCAGGAAAAATGAAATGGATTGAAGTTTATGCAAGAACAATTTCTTATCTTAATAAAAATGCTATATTAATTGTAGCAACTGACGTAACGAAAAGGAAAAAAGCAGAAAAACAATTATTAGAATCCGAAGAAAAGTTCAGAAATTTATTTGAAAATATGAGCAGTGGAGTAGCAATTATTGATGTTTCTAATGATGGTAAAGATTTTATTTTTAAAGATATAAATCGTTCGGGTGAAATTATTGAAGGTGTAAGAAAAGAAGATGTTATAAACAAATCTATTAAAGAAATTTTCAAAGGAGCTAAAGAAATAGATCTCTTAAATATTTATAAAAAGGTATGGAAGACAGGAAATCCTCATTATCTTCCTCCTACTCCTTACTCTAATGATAAAAAAAATCAATGGCGAGAAAGTTATATTTACAAATTATCGACAGGAGAAATAGTCTCAGTATATGATGATGTAACAGAGCGGATGGAATCAGAGGAAAAAGTAAGAGAATCTGAAGAAATGTTTAGAGTATTAACTGAACAATCATTAATGGCAATCACAATTATTCAAGATCAATTGATTAAATATTCTAATGATGCAGCATCAGAATTAGTCAAAGTTCCAATTCAAAAATTATTAAATATAAAATATATGGAATTTCTAAATTTTATTCATCCAAATGATCGAGAATTTGTTGTTAAACAACTCCAAAAGAAACTAAAAGGGGACAAGGATGCAATTATCAGATATTCTGTAAGAATAATTGATGGAGAAGGTATTATAAAATGGGGCGATCTTTTCTCTAAATCTATAATATTTAGAGGAAAACCTGCCGATTTTATAACAATAATAGATATTACAAAAAAAGTTAAAGCGGAACAGGACTTAATAGAATCTGAAGAAAAGTTTAGATCATTTACGGAACAATCTTTAATAGGTATATCTATCATTCAAGATGGAATAATTAAGTATGTCAATCAAAGTATTGCAGAATTTGTTGAATATAGTGTGGAAGAAATTACAGGTTGGGATTTAAATAAATTTTTAAATGTTATTCACCCATCCGATAAGGATAAAATAAGAGAACAAGTTCTTAAGATAAAACAAGGTGAATATAATGTCCTAATTCATTACACTTTTCAAATTATTAACAAATCTGGAAAAATTATTTGGTTAGAAAATTTTTCAAAACCTATTAATTATGAAGGTGGACAAGCGATTCTTTCTACTGTGATTGATATAACAGAAAAAAAAGAGGCCGAACAAAAACTTCATGAATCTGAAGAAAAATTTAGATTATTAGCTGAACACTCCATGCTTGGTATCGTAATGATTCAAGAAAATCATCTCATTTATGCTAATAAAACCTTCTCATGGATGTTTGAGATCCCAATTGGTGATTTATTGACAAATCCAGTTAATGAATTTTTTCAAATGATACATCCTGATGATCGTAAATGGTCTATTGATATTTTGAGACGTCGAATGGATGGAGAAAAGAATGTTGATACTAATTACTTCATAAGGATCATTACCAGAAGTGGGAAATTAAAAACTCTTGAAGTGTATGCAAATAGCATAACTTTGGGAGGGAAAATAACTTCATTGGTAACCTATATTGATCAAACAGAAAAAATTACGTCAGAACGAAAAATTCGAGAATCTGAAGAAAAATTCAGAACCATTTCAGACCAAGCTCTAATGGGTATTGGAATAATTCAAGATGGCGTGCTAAAATATGCGAATGAGACATTATCAAAATTAATTGGTTATTCTGTTAATGAGATATTAAATTGGGGAAATGAAGAATTTACAAAAGTAATACATCCAGAAGATTTAGAATTTATTCTTGACCAAATGAGAAAAAAACAAAAAGCAGAGGCAGGTGATATTACTCAACATCGAACAAGGATTGTCACGAAAACGGGAGAAGTAAAATGGGTTGAAAATTTTATTAAATTAATTAAATATGAAGGTCAAACTGCTAATTTAATTACAATGGTAGATATGACTGAACGTGAATTAGCAAAAGAAGAAATAAGGGTATCCGAAGAAAAATATAAAGGCATTTTTAATGAATCTGTAGTGGCAATTTATGTTTTTGATGCTGAGAAAAAATTTATTAATTCAAATCAAGCGGGATTAGATCTGTTAGGTTGTTCAAGAGATGAATTATTAGGAATCAACCTTCCTGATCTTGATGCAGATCCATTGGTTCTCAATCCTATCGATAATCTCCTTCTTTCAGGAGAGCGAATTGAAAATTATGTACATCAATTAAAGAGAAAAGATGGTCGGATTATTACGGTATTAAATAATTCTCGACCTCTTACAGATTTTAGAGGTAAGATTATTGGAATGCAAAGCACGTTAATTGATATTAGTGAAAGAATAGATGCTGAAGAAAAACTCCAAGAATCTGAAGAAAAATATAGAACTTTAACTGAACAAGCTCTTATGGGTATCATAATAATACAGGATAACTTGATAACTTATATTAATGAAGCAGCAGCTTTGATACTTGAGATTGATAGTATTAGATATACTAATAGAAATGTTTTAGATCTATTTAATTTAGTAGATGTCGATATGAGAGACGAGATTGATGGGAATTTTAGAGCAAGATTATCTGGTGAATTAACTCACCAAACTAATAAAGAGATTAAAATAAAAACATTCTCAAATCATAAAAAATGGCTGGATATTTATGTAAAAGACTTAAAAGTCAAAGAAAAAACTTTAATTTTACTCACATTTATAGAAATTACAGGTAAAAAACAAACAGAAGAATATCTTAGAGAATCAGAAGAGAAATTTAGAGTATTAGCTGAACAGTCTCTTGTTGGTATTCTAATTCTCCAAGATGGCAGATTTAAATATATTAATGATGCAATGGTTCAGATTCTTGGAATTCCTGTTGGGCAATTTTTAAATTTAACGGCTCCTGAAATAATGGAACAAGTAAATCCCATTAGAGATCAACCCAATAAGCCGTTTATAGCTTTAATGGCCCAAGAAATTGAAAAAAGGCTTGCCGAAGGAAGAATTGAAGAAATAAAAGGGTACACCATAAGGATAAAACATCCCTCGGGAAAATTAATGTGGCTTGAATTTTATGCAAATTTCATCAAATATCAGTCAAAAGATGCACTATTAATTTCATGTTTGGATGTATCAGAGAAAAGAAAGGTTGAGCTAGAAAAAGAACGATTAATAAGACAAATTACAAAGCAAAATAAGGAGCTACTGGAGCTTGACAAATTAAAAGACGATTTTTTTGCAGATGTTTCCCATGAATTTAGAACTCCATTAGTAGCTATAAAAGGATTTACGGAATTATTATTGGCAAAATCTAAAAATTTTGAAACAGATCAAATAGATGATTTAAAAACCATATTGAAAAATGAAACCCGCCTTGAATCATTAGTCAATGAATTATTAGAATATTCTAGATTAAAAGCAGGTAGAATCCAATTTTCAAAGGATCGATTTACTGCATCGGAATTGGTCAATACTATTAAACAAGAGCTAGATTCTTTAATTACGCAAAAACAATTGAATATTGAATCACATTTTAAACCAGATCGGGAATTAATACTTGATAAAAAACAGATTCAAAAAGTAATCAACAATCTTTTAATAAATGCAATTAAATTTTCAAACTTTGGTGGAAAAATATTAATTGAGTCATTAATTGAAAATAATTTATGGTCATTTTCCATTAAAGATCAAGGTATTGGTATAAAAAAAGATGATTTATCTAAAATTTTCAGGCGATATGGCAAGTTAAAAACAACAGAAAAAATGAATGTTGATGGGCTTGGTATAGGTTTAGCAATTTGTAAAAATATTATTGATACTTATGGTGGAGTAATATGGGCAGAATCCGAAGGACTCAATAAAGGGGCAACTTTCAACTTTACACTTGAACTTACATAAAATCCGAGTATATAATTAAAATTCAAAAGTGCTTAAATAGATAAATAATTATTAAAATTCAATTAATTTTGTAAATGATTATCAATAGACCTGAAATCTTTTAAAAAATGATATTTAATGGAGAAAAATTAGTGGAAATTTAATGGACAATTGAAAATTCTTTATTTCTTAAAATTAATTTTTTTCAAAAAAAAATAAGATTAAAATTTAAAAGCAGTATGAATCTGTCTAATTCTAGATAATAATTATCGATGTTTTACATCGTGATAAAAGCTAAGAAATTTCAATTTAATAACATTATATAAAATAATACTATTTGCGAGAGGATTGTAATTAAAAATGATAAAATGAGATGATACGTTATGAACGATGCGAAAATAGATAATATTGGTTTATATATCCATCAAGTGGCCTTGAAACATCCTAACCATAAAGCAATCATTCAAGGTAATAAAATGCTTACATACAAGGAATTTGATGATAGAGTCAATGCCTTAGCACATCTTTTTAAAAGCTTAGGCATTGAAAAAGGTGATCATATTTCGGTATTACTTTATAATTGCCCTGAATATCTTGAGATCTATAATGCTTGTTATAGAATTGGTGCAGCTGTAGTGGGAATTAATTATAGATATCAACCAAGTGAGATTCTATATATAATTAAGGATGCTTCACCAAAAATATTTATGCATAGCAAGGAATTTCTAGAGTCTGTTAATGGTATACGAGATGAATGTGAATCTGTAAAACATTTCATTATGTTGGATGAATCGCTGCACGATGGTTATCTTGATTATAATATTGAACTTAAAAAATTTCTTGGAAAGGAAGTCTTAGATACTGATCTTACAGAAGATGATAAAGCTTTCTTAATTTACACAGGTGGCACAACTGGGACTCCAAAAGGTGCTGTTTGGACACATAAAGCAGTAAACGCTTTAATAGATACAGGGGGGTTTATGCAATGGATGCAGAATATGTTTCGCCGCCTTAAACAAATGCCAAAGAAGTTGAGTTCTAAATGTTTAAAAATGCTTCCATTACCATGGTCTTTAGGTAGGTTTCCAATTCTTAGTCTTTTACAGACTGATAAAAGAGTAAAGGAAATTAATAACCAACTTCAAGAAGGTGCAGAGAAAAATTACCCAAAAGGAGGGCTTGCAGATAAAGCTATCTTGAATAATGTTATGTTGTGGCCACCCCCTTTATTTCATATATATGGATGGTTAAGTCATCTTGCCATTTTTTCCGGCTCTACTTTAATATTAACTGAGAGCAGGACCTACAATCCGACAGAGATCTTCGAATTATGTAAGAAGCATAATGTTAAATTTATGATGACTATTGGAGACAAGACCGCTAGATCTCTATTAGATTCACCAGAACTTGAAGAAAAATGGAAATATATAAATGATAATGTTGTTGGATTTGTCTCTGGAGCAGCAATATTTTCAGCACAAACAAAAAGAATGTTATGGGATGCATTTCCAGATGTCGGATTTCTGGATACAGTTGCAGCAACTGAGAGTCTTCAATTACTACCAAAGGTCTACATACCTGGTGATAAAGTCTCATCAAATGAATTTGATCGCCTTCCTCCTGATAAAATGAGAATTGTAAACGTCGATACTGGTGAGGATACAAAACCTGGAGAATTCGGAGAAGGACTATTTAAAGCAGGACCTACTATGAAAGAATATTTGGGTGAACAACAGAAAACTAAAGAAACAATTATTGATGGCTGGGTTTATTCTGGCGATTTATATAAAGTTAATGAAGATGGAACGACTGTAACATTAATAGGGCGTATTAAGGAAACTATTAATACAGGTGGAGAAAAATTACACCCACCTGAAATTGAAGATACTTTAATGAAACATCCAAAAGTATTTGAAGCTGTTGTAATTGGCATTCCTGATCCACAATGGGGACAATCTGCTTTGGGTTTAATTAAACTGAAAACAAAATATAAAGAAGAAGCTAATGACGCATTAAAAGAAGAATTGATAGAATATGTTAAGGAGAATCTTGCAAGATATAAAGCTCCAAAATTTATCGAATTTGTCGATGAATTTCCAGTAAGTCCTGCTGGTAAAACTCAGAGAGGTAAATTAAAAAGACAATATGAAAGTTATATTGAAAATAATTAAAAAAGTTTAATTTTTTTTTAATTTAATATATTTCTTTAATATTTTAATTCTTCTTTTTTAATCAAAAATGGTAAATTCTTTTTCTTTTAATATGAATATTAAAAAACTGCAAAATTTTTCATCAAAAAAGTATTTATTCATTTTAAATTATGGTCCAAATTGTGGCATAAATTAATTACAAAAAAAATTAATAAAAATTTGATTTGGTTGAAATCCAAGCAATATATTAAAATTATGTTTCTTAATTTTAAATTTATAAGCTAATATTCATTAAATTTATTTTAAATCCCAAATTATTCCCTAAATTCTAATAGAAGAGATAATTAAAATTATATCACTAAATTATATAAGAAATGCAATTTGGTTCTTATTGAAATTCAGATATTTGAATCCACTTAACTAAAAAAAAACTTAATATTTACTTAAAAAATAAAAAATAAAAAAAAATCAATTAAAATTTTAAAGGTTGATATTATATGTATTCGTTTGAAAAAGAAACAAGAGATCTTAAACTTGATTCAGATTTAGAAGAATTACCTATTTTTTCAAATAAGGGATCTTGTTTTATTTGTGGAAAAGTTACAGACGCTAAAAGACTTGTTGGATGGATTATTAATTATGTTTGTTCCAATCATACTGACAAAGAAATAATGGAAAAAATCTCTAAATAACCAGTTAAGATGTTATTATTACATGTAACATCTTAAAAAATTAAGAAATTTCATTCTATTCATAATTTTGCTAAAAAGTAATTTACTTAATTTAATATATATGACAATTTATTATTATAAAACGTTATTAAATTGATTTGTAGAGGAAATTATAAACATGATTAATAGCATTTACGTCATTCATCGCTCAGGATCAATGTTATTTAATGAATCATGGGGTGATGAAAATGTTGCTATTACCGATAGAGCTCATTTAATTTCTGGATTATTGACTGCATTTACTGGATTGACTGAAGAAGCGCTCAAAGATCAATTGAAAGAAATAATTTTACAAAATCAACGAATTTTGTTTAAATTTTTTCCATCACATTATATAGTAATTGTAGCAAAAAAAAATGTAGAGAGCGTCTTCTTACAAAAAATATTAGATAAAATATCTGATGAATTTAACATAAGATTTGATATTAGAGAATTTTCCGGAAAAATAGATGAATTTAGAACTTTCACTTCTTTTGTTAATAAGATCATCAATGAAAATAAGATTAAAAGGGTAAATATTAAGGAAAATTTAAAAACTTTACTTAGAGATGAGATGCTTAAGTTATCTTTAAAAAAATATGGAGGGGAAATTCTTGACTAACACGCCAAAAATTGCGTTAATAGGACTTTCACGAGCTGGAAAGACTTCAATTTATAAAAGATGCTTTGAACATAAATCTATAGAAGAACTTAAAAATATTTTACCTACTATAATGATTTCACAAAATCAAGTTAATTTAGAGCATATTTCAAAAGGAATAAGTATCTGGGATTTTGGAGGGCAAGAAAGTTTTAGGAAAGCTTATCTTCAAAATCCAGATTATTTTGATTACACGAAAGTTATCATATTTGTCATTGATATGCTTGTACCAGAAGATTTAAAACCCGCAATTAATTATTTTTTAGAAATTTTAGGCGTATTAGATAATAAGAACAAGCCAAATATTTATGTATTTATTCATAAATGCGATCCCGATAAAATTTATGAAAATAGTGAACAAATTTCCAAAATAATTTTTGATATTACAAACGTATTTGGCGAAACGGTGGAATTTTTTTTAACATCAGTTTTTGATAATTCAGCTTGCAAAGCTATTAATCGGATTTTATTTCTTTCATTACCTGAGGAAGTGATTGATCAAATTTTTACTAATTTATTTCTTAAGGATATGAAACAAGCAGTTTTTCAAAAATTAGGAAGTGAAAATCTTTCTTTAGAACAAATTTCTGAAATAAGCGAAATTTCTGAAGTTTTTGGTGATTTATTAACTGAAAAATTATATAAATTGTGGATAAATTCGACTTTAACCAAATCAGATTCTAAAAATTCTCCTAAAAACAGTTCTTTAATACAAACATTAATAAAAGATGGAAAGTTATTTTATAAATTAAAATGTCCGATCGAAAACTGTACTGAAAAGGATTGTCAAATAACAAAAGGTATCATCCGAGGGATTTTAAATTCTCTAGATTTTAAAGATAGAAAAGTTGAACTTATTAAAGAAAATGATGATTGCTTGATAATTTTTTAAAATTAGGAATGCCAATATTTTTTACATATTAAAAAAAAATATTTTTAGATATATAATATGAAGAATATCTAAACGTTCATATAAGGAAAATATTGAAAAAAATAAAACGAGAAGATTTCGTATGAATGAACAAGGATTAAAAAAAGATCATTTTGGATATTATAATTTTAAAGTAATATTAATCGGGGACGGAGAAGTTGGCAAAACTTCCCTTATTAAACGATATGTCTTTAATGAATTTTTAACGGATTATAAAGCAACAATTGGCTCAAATCTTTATGTAAAAGATATAAAATATAAAGATAAAGATGTAAAATTGACAATTTGGGATATTGCTGGGCAACAAAAATGGGAAATTATGAGACCTGTATATTATAGAGGTGCACATGGGGTTCTTGCTGTATATGATGTTACAAACGAAGAGAGCTACAAGAATTTATTAACTAGATGGCTCGATGAACTAAAAATCTTGAAAAAAACATTTAAAACAATTGTAATTGGAAATAAAATTGATCTAGGCGACAAGATTTTTGCTAAAGATGAAGAATTAAAAGAAAAATTTAATTTTCTTGCTCATATTAAAGCATCTGCAAAAGAAGGGGATAATGTAGAGGAAGCTTTTAGGGTACTAGTTGAAAAACTTGTGGAAAAATAGTAATTTTTAAATCCAATTTATTATAAATTTTGTATCACAATGTTGACATATGAAAATATTTTCTTCTAATTTTACATTTAAATTACTTTTACATACTGGACACGTGATAGATTTAATTTCTGCTCGTTTCATTTTAGCTTTATAAAAACTATCTGCATCTTCATTTAATATTTTTCCTTTTTGAGATAATGCTGATTTAATTTGTTTTAATTCATTCGCTGATAAATCATTTACTTTTATTTTTTCGAGTTTTACTTCTTTAAACGTGAGATAGAATAAATAAGTGCCTCCTAATAGGAAAATCAGTGGAATAATTGTTGATAAACTTAAGATTTGACCTGCTATTGTTACCAATACCAAATCTATGATTCCAAAAGTTGTAAGTCCAACACCGAGAGCGAATTCGATTTTATAAAAGACCATTGTTATAAAGATAAATTAATTATTAAAAAAATCTTTTCCAAGTCAATTCAAATTTAGTCAAATTTTATATACTTTGGTTTTAAATTAAATATTTTAAAGGTAAGTAATCCCATATCGGGGGAAATTATTCTTGAAAGTGCTCATCGTTGATGATGACGTAACATTTTTAGATAAAATGAATAAATTTTTAGCATTAGAAAATCATTCTATAACCACTTCAACATCAGTTGAAGATGCTCTAAAAAAAATTGATGATAAGTATTATGATTTAATTCTTACAGACTTAAAAATGCCCGAATCATCGGGACTTGATTTAATTAAAATCGTAAAAGAAAGACATCTTCACTCTATAATTATGGTTATTACGGGATATGGCACCATTGATACTGCAGTGAATGCAATGAAGCTTGGTGCTTATGATTATATATTGAAACCATTTAATCCCGATGAATTACAGAAAAAATTGTCACAATTAGAGCTAGAATTAGAATTGCGTTCCGAGATTTCTTCTTCTTCTTCCTTTTTTGATGAATATAAACAGAATTTAATAGTAAATAAGGAAAATATTCATAAATTTGCATCTCCAATCCTCCTTATTACTGATGATGACCCTCAAAAATTCATTAAACAAATGGATCTTAAGAATGTTATCTCATATAAACTTACATATGAAGATGGAATTAATTCTATTATTCCCACTAAATTAATTTCTTTAAAAGCAATAATAAACAAATTTTCTTCTGAACATAAAAGAGGAACTATAATTTTTAAGGGGATTGAAAAGTTATTAGAATCCCATGAATGGCCAACCGTAAAAAAATTTTTTACTTATTTACAATCTAATGTATTATTACTTGAAATATCTTTCGTATTATTAATACAAGACCAAGAGGATTTGTTAAAAGGCTCTATCCAACCATTATTGGAGGATACTCGCTCAATACTGATTAATCCGATCTTTTACGAGATTTTGGATGTTATTTCTCATCCCATCAGAAAATCAATAATTGCTATATTAGAAGAAGATAAAAAATTGAATTTTAATAAAATATTTAAAAAGTTAAACGTCGAAAAATCATCATTAGTAGCATTTCACATAAAAAAATTAGTAAAAGATGAAGTAATTATTAAAGAAGAGAATCTTTATTCTTTATCCTCAAGAGGTAAATTTATCTCTAAGTTAATTAAACTATTAGAACAGATGGGTTTTTCTGATCCTCATTCAAATGTTAAAATCATGAAAATTAGAAGTGAAGAGTATTAAAAATTAATAACAAATTTAACTTATAATATTCATATTAGAAAATTCGTAGTTATGTTTTATATCCTAATATTATTTTATTTTTTAAAAAATATCCGGAACGTGCTAATAAAATGGTAGAATCCATTCTCAATTCCAAACAAAAATATGAATTTATAATTGAAAATGCAAACGATTTAATTTTGATATATAATGAAAATTTACAGATCGAATTTATTAATCAAAATGCTTGTTTTTTGATCACAGGATACAAGCGGGAGGAAGTCACGGGAAAGCATATTAAGGATTTCTTGCATCCTGAAGATCTAGATCACATTAAGTCTGCATTAAATAATGCTTTTTTAAAAATTAACGGATTAAAGACCATTAGAATTAAAAATAAGAGTGGAAATTATATTTGGATGGAAGGTAATGCCAACTCATTTCTCGATACTGATGGAAAATCGAAAATTTTAATTATATCAAGAGATATCACGAATCGAAAAAAAATGGAACTGGAAATAGAAAAATCAAAAAATAATTTTAAATCTTTGACTCAAAATATTCCTGGAATGGTTTATCGTGGAAAACCAGATTGGAACACTGAAATTCTAAGCAATTCAGAACAAATTTGCGGATATTACCCTGAAGAATTTAATAATAAATTTATAAATTGGTTGGATCTCATTCATCCTGATGATAAGCAAAGAATTATTGAAGAAGCCTCAATTTTAAATGAAAAACCAACAAATATTAAACAATTTTATAGAATTATTGATAAATCAGGTATAATCCGTTGGATTTCTGATCATAAAAGCTCTATTTTCTATAATGGTGAATATTTAGGAGTTGATGGTGTTGTTTTTGATATTACTTATGAGAAAGAAATTGAATTGGATTTAATAAAATCCGAAAAAAAATATCGTAATTTTATAGAAAACTTTAGTGGAATTGTATTTAAAGGAAAAAAGGATTTTAGTGCTGAATTTATTCACGGAGCTATTGAAGAATTGATAGGATATACTGAAAATGACTTTTTATCAAATAAAATAAATTTCTCAGAATTAATTCATCCTGATGATTTATTGAAAGTAAAAGCATCTGTTGATGAATTCAGTCAAAATTCAGAAAATAAATTGCAACGCGAATATAGAATTATAGATAAAAATGGCAAAATTCATTGGATCTTAGAAAATATTCAGAAATTCTTTGATGTTTCTTTGAAAGAAAATGTTGTATATGGGACTTTATTGGATATAACTGATCGAAAATTAACTGAAGAGAAATTAAGAAAATCTGAAGAAGATTATCGACTTTTAATAGAAAATTCTGCAAATATCATTTATAGAACGAATGAATTTGGAAAAATTACGTTTATAAGTGGAAATGTCCAAAATATTTTTGGAATTCCGTCAGAAGAAATTAAGGGTATGTTCATAACAGATTTTTTTGATTTGTTACCATTAGTTAATTCAAAAAACCAGAAAAAACAAATCATCAAAGATTTTTCAGAAGCTTTTAATCAAAAACAAAATGATTTTAAATTTACTTTTGAAGTAAATAGGTTAATAAAAAAAGTATATTTAGCTACTTGTCGTTTAATTTGGAATCATAAAGCTGGAATGTTACTAGAATCGGTAGGGATAATAAGTGATATAACGGAAATTTACCAATTACAAGAAAATTTGAAACAATCTGAAGAAAAATATAGACTTCTCGTAGAAAATTCTATGGAGGGTATTTGGGCTCTCGATCAAGAAGGCAATACTTCTTTTGTTAATAATGCAATGGCAGACATGTTTGGATACTCAAAAAACGAGATGATTGGAAAACATCTTTTTTATTTTATGAATGAAGAATGGAAACAAGTAGCTATAGAAAAATTAAATGGAAGGAAAGAAGGTAAGAAGGAGAAACATGAGTTCCAGTTTTTGAGAAAAAATGGATCTTTATTCTATACTCAATTAAGTGCTTCACCCTTATTCAATCAAAATGGTGAATATATCGGTACACTTGCATTAGTAATAGATATATCAGAACAAAAAAAAGCAACGCAAGCTCTATTAGATTCAGAGCTGAAGTATCGACATTTAAGTAATGAGTTACAATTAATTCTTGATCATCTTCCTGCTTTAGTATTTTATAAGGATACAAAAAATAATTTCATATGGGTTAATAAGTTTGTGGCTAATGCACACCTAATGAAAAAAGAAGAAATGCAAAACTTGAACATGTTACAACTATACCCTGAAGAGGATGCTTTAAAATATTGGAATGATGATTTGGAAGTAATTAGATCAAAAATGTCTAAATTAAATATTGAAGAGATATGGAAAACAAAAACTGGTGATCGATGGGTAATCACAAGTAAGATTCCTTATTTTGATGAAAATAATGAGGTAATTGGTATCATTGGACTTTCTATGGATATAACAGAAAGAAAAATTATTGAACAAAAGTTAAAAGATTCCGAGTTAATGTTCAGGTCACTAGCTGAAAATTCTCTTTTGGGTATTGTAATGATACAGGATTTTCAAATAATCTATTTAAATAAACGTTTTTCAGAAATTGTTGAAATACCAAGAGAAAATTTAAGAAATCATTTTACAAATGAATTTTATCAATACATACACGAAGAAGATCGAGGTTGGGCAATTGAATTATTAAAAAATCGTCTTGAAGGTAAAGAAGACGTTCCTAATAATTATAATATTCGATTTATTACTAAAAATGGTAACTTGAAATGGTTTCAAGTTTTTGCAAATCCAATTATATTACAAGGGAAAAATACCTCTCTAATTACCTATCTTGATGCAACAGAAGAGAAATTAAATGAAATGAAATTAAGAGAATCAGAAGAAAAATTTTCTGCGGCTTTTAATAATTCCCCATTAATGATGGGAATGATATCACTTGATAATGGAAAGTTTATTGAAGTAAATGATGCCCTTTTAAAATCTTTTGGTTATGAAAGATATGAAGTGATTGGAAGTAAAATTGATGATTTAAAAATTTATTATGGTGATATAAATCGGATAGAATTGATAAATCAAGTAAAGAAAAATCGTTATATTCAAGACTTAATAGGCTCAATTAGATTGAAAAATGGAAAGAATCGGATTATAAGATTATCCGCATCGATATTTATCATTCAAAATAAAGAATATCTTTTGTTTATGATGAATGACATAACTGAACAAAAGAAAATTGAACAGGCACTTATAGAAAGTGAATCAAATATGAGAAACCTTTTGGAAACTGCCCCCATAGGTATCTTTGAACTAAATCTTGAACCATTTCCCCGCCTTAATTTTGTTAATAAGAAAATTATTGAATTAACTGGATATGAGATTCAAGAAATGAAAAATAAAGATTTTCCAAACTTGATAATACATCCCGATGATGTCAATTCACTCATGTCTGAAAAATCGGAAAAAGATATAGAATTTAGAATTATTTCAAAAGATAATAAAATAAGATGGGTTTCTGGAAGTCGTTTAAATGTATTTGAAGCAAATAAACGTGTTCGAATTAGATTCTGGTTACAAGATATAACAGATAAAAAATTAGCTGAAAATGCATTAGAAAAAGTTCAAGAAGAATTATTAGAAAAACGTAAATTTGCTGCAATTGGGCAGCTTGCAGCAGGTATTGCACATGAATTAAATACTCCATTAGCAAATATTGATCTTACAATTCACTATTTAATGAAACTAAATGAACAGAAAATCTTTGATACAAAGACTATTGACCAAGAATTAACAGATATAAAAAATGAAACTCAGAAATGCGCGCAAATAGTAAAGGATCTTCTTCAATTCTCAAGGCGAATTGTTATTTCAAATGAGAAGTTGAACATTTATAATCTTTTAACATCTATTTTAGAATCACCAGCGATTGCTCGTCAAATATTTTTAATTGGTGTTAATATTCAAATGAAGATTGATGAACAATTCGAAATAATAGGTGATCAAGCTCTATTATTTCAAGCCTTTCAAAATATTTTAAAGAATAGTTTAGATGCATTAGAAGAAATTAAAGGAAAACGTACGATTGATATTGAAATAAATCGAATTCAGAACGATTTACATATTCTAATTAAAGATAATGGTATTGGGATAAGTCAAGAAAATTTATTAAAAATTTTTGAACCGTTTTTTTCCACGAAAAAGAAAGGAACTGGTCTTGGTCTTTCTCTTTGTAAAGGAATAATTGAAAAACATGGTGGTTCAATATCTATTACCAGTCAAGTTGGTAAAGGAACGCTATCAAAAATTTTACTTCCAATTAAAAATATATAAAATATTTATTTTTCCATTTGTTAAATCAAAAAACTGATTTTTTCATTGTATATTTTAATTTTCCTTAATTTTAATTAACTAATCAAATCAATTTTATCTAAAACGGAATTAACTTAAACCTACTAAACTTACTTATTTAAGAGATTGATTTGTAGTAGATATATGATGAATATAAGGGAAGAATAATTTTTTTTCTCTTACTTTTCACATTTCAAGATTCACATTCAATTCATTGGAGTTGAAAAATATTACTATCGACATTAAAAAAATAGGACGTGTTGAAGAAAATCTATTATTTCAAAATAAAATTTTAAATTCTATTTACTTAGAAAGACACTTAATCTCTGAAAATGATTTGGAAGTTTATAAAATATGTTTGAGTGTTGCAGAAGAATTAAGAAATAATAAATTTGGATTAATTGGATTATTAAATTACCTTATTAATAAGTAAAAAAGGTTAAGAAAATTGATCAAATCCTCATTATTAAAGAAGTCCATTTTTAAAATATTACTTATCGAGGATAATACAAATTATGTGGGATTAATAAAAGAAATGTTAAATGAAGGTAATGAAAATAATTTTATTTTATATGAAGCAAGTCAATTGAAAGATGGCTTATTGATTATTGATGATAATAAAGATATTGATATAATTTTATTAGATCCGAATCTATCCGATAGTTACGGTTTGAGAACTCTAGAAAAAATTTTGGAAAAAACTCAAAATATTCCAATTATTATTTTAATGGAGGGTGATGATGTTGAACAAGGAATTGAAGGATTACAGAAAGGGGCCCAAGATTATCTCATTATAGATGAAATTAGTTCACAATTATTAATTCGATCAATATATTACTCAATAGAACGATTTAAACTAATTTTAAATCAGTTGGATGCAGAAAACAAGATTATTCGTTTAAATAAAATACTTCAAGCAATTAAACAAATAAATCAAATAATAAAAAGAAAAAAAGATAAAAAGAATCTGATCATAGAAGCGTGTAAAAGTATTAATGAATCTCTAGGATATTTAGGTTCTTATATAATATTAATTAATGATGAAAATAAAATAGAATTATATGCAGACGCAGGTATTTTCATAAGATGTGATAAATTTGAAGATGCTATAAATAAGAGAATAATTCCAAAATGTGCTTTAAAGGTTTTAAAAGATGAAAATATACATTTAATAAACGAAATAGATGATTTTTGCGATCCTTCTTGTGTTTTTTTAAATAAAAAGAAAAAATTTACTATTTTAAGTTTAAAACTAAATTATTTAAATAATGAATTTGGTATTTTTACCGTTTTTTTTCCAGAAAAATGGGTCAATAACGACGAGGAATTAGCTTTATTTAAAGAAATAGCCAATAATATTAGCTATGCTCTATATCTTATTGAATTAGAAGAAAAGCAGAAAAAAACAGAAGAATATTTGATGGAATCTGAAGGAAAATATCAAAATTTATTTACTAACGCTCCTATCCCTTATATATCTATTTCTCCCAATGGTTCTATTATAAATATAAATAAAGCTGTAATAAAATTACTAGGCTATTCAGAGCAAGAATTACGTAAAATGAAAGTAATTGATTTATATGCTGATGACTCAAAATTAAAAGGCATTGAACTTTTTAAAACTTATCGTCAAGGATTATCATTTGAAAACGAAGAATTAATCTATCTTACAAAAGATGGTCGAGAAATACCTAGTTTGTTATCGGTAAGTTCTCTAAAAGATAAAAAGGGAAACGTAATTGAAAGCCTTTCAATTGTAGTTGATATTTCTACCCTAAAAAAAACTCAAAAACAACTTGAAGAATCGGAAGAAAAATTTAGAAGTATTTTTGAAGCTATTCCAGATCTATTCTTTCTTGTAAATAAAGATTTTGAAATTTTAGATTTTCAAGCGAAAGACATTGATGATTTATTTGTTTCTGCTGACCAATTTCTGCATAGAAAAGTAATTGAAATGTTACCATATGATATTTCTATTCAAATTCAAGAAGCTATTTTAAAAACCTTCAAATTTAAAACTATTCAGATTTTGGAATATTCTCTTCCATCTAATTCTCATCCTCAATATTTTGAAGGTCGTTTCTTACCATTCAAGGAAGATAAAGTAGCTGTATTTATTCGTGATATAACCGATCGAAAACTAGCAGAGCAGCGAATTTTAGAATCCGAAGAACAATTTAGAACAATTTCCGAACAAGCATTAGTAGGAATAGCTATTTTACAAGATGATATTGTAAAATATATGAATCAAAAATATGCTGATATCATAAATTATTCAATTGATGAAGTTTTGAATTGGGGAGAAGGCGAAATTTATAAAACTTTTCACCCTGACGATAGAAAGATGGTTAGAACATATGCTTCAGAAAGGCAAAAAGGGAAAAAAGATATTTTAAATAAATATTTCTGCCGTGCAATTAAAAAAAGTAATGAAATAATTTGGCTTGAAGTTTATGCAACTACTATGAATTATAGAGGGAAACCTGCAGATTTAATTACCATTCTTGATATTACTGATAGAAAAAAGGCAGAAATTCATTTACATGAATCTGAAGAGAAGTTTCGCTCTATTGCTGAACAAACTTCATTGGGAATTGCACTTATTCAAGATGATTTTATCAAGTATGCAAATAAAGCTTTAGAAATTATTACTGAATACTCCATAAATGACATTTTATCTTGGTCACCAAGAGAATTTATAAATGTAGTTTATGAAGATGATAGAATTCAATCATCAGAAATACTTTTAGATTTTTATCGTGGAAAAATCACGGAAAGCACTCCTGAACCATTTCGAATTAGAACTAAATCGAATAAAATAATTTGGCTTGAACTTCATGCAAAAAGTATTCATTATGAAGGCAAATCTGCAATTTTAGTCTCTTTTTTTAACATTACACAAAAAAGGGTAGCATTACAAAAACTTAAGGAATCTGAAGAAAGATTCCGATCAATTGCAGAACAAACAATGCTTGGAATTGCTATAATACAAGATGGAAGTTTTAAATATATTAATGAGACTTTATCAAACATTTTTGGATATTCCTCTGAAGAAATGTTATTTTGGACATTAAAAGAATTTTTCGATGTAATTCATCCAGATGATCGGGAAAATGCATTAAAAGTCTCCTCCAACTTCTCAATTAAAGATCAGAAAGACCTATTATTCAATGCTTTTCGGGTAATTACTAAGGATGACGAGATTAAATGGATTGAATCTTATTTAAGAACGATAGAAATTGAGTCTCGGGAAGCAACTTTGATTACTGTTTTTGATGTTACTGAAAAACGGCTTGTAGAAAAAAGAATTCGTGATAATGAAGAAAAAGATAGAATCGAATCAATAATTGAAACAATTCCTGATAGTATTTTAGTTCTTGATTCAACTGGATCTTTGGTTTTAGCTAATAAAACGTTTAAAGATATATATTATGAGATTGTAAAAGTTGAAATGCCCTCAAAATTTAATGTTTTTGATCATATAAAAATTGATTTTTTTAACGAAATTAGTAGAATTTTATCTCTTAGGGATAGTGAATTTCGAACTATTGAACCCATAAAGGGATTACACTTACAAGTTAGTTTTGCGGAACTTAAACTACCTGGCGAGGAATCTTATGGGGCAATATTTGAATTTAGAAACGTTTCCTCATTTGTTGAATTTGAAAATTTGAGACGGAAATTTGTTTCGACTATTTCTCATGAATTGCGAACTCCAATTTCCGTTATTGTTCAATCTATTGACAATATCATTAGATATGGTGAACAAATTTCTAAAGATCTAAAAAATGAAATTATGCAAACAATGAATCTGAATGCTGATTTGTTATTAAATATGGTTGAAGATCTTTTAACTATATCTCGAATTGAAGAAAAGAAATTTAAACTTGATTGGAAAGAATATAATATTTTTGACATATGTGCTGAAGTAGCAGCGCAACTTGAACCGAAACGTGATGAAAAGAAAGTTTTTATAACATATGATATTGCTGAAGACATAATATTAAACGGTGATAGTAAAAAAATTGCTCAAGTTTTTAGAATAATTGTAGATAATGCTATTAAATACATCCCAAGTGAATGTATTTTGCATGTAAGAGCTCAAGATCATTATTTTGGGGAATATAATTCAAAAAATAGAGATGGAGTTTTAATTCAATTTATTGATAATGGAAACGGGATTCCTGAAGATGAACTTCAATATATTTTTGAACGCTTCTTCAGAAGTCGTGAAGTTGCTGATATACCTGGTACTGGGCTAGGGCTACCTATCGCAAAGGAAATAGTCCAACTTCACGTTGGCGAAATATTTGCAGAAAGTGAATTTGGAAAAGGCTCCAAATTTACTATTTTTTTGCCTAGATTAAATAATTTACCTAATAAAATAGAAGAAAGGGAAAATCTTTTAAAGGAGATTAAGAAATGAAAGTCAAACCCTTAATTTTAATAGTTGAAGATAATCCTGGTATTTTACTTAACTTAAAGGTTACTTTAGATTTTAATGGTTTTAACACAAATACTGCAAGAAATGGAAAAGAAGCTATTAATAATCTTTCGAAAATGGAAGTTCTTCCTGATCTTATTTTAAGTGATATAATGATGCCCGAGATGGATGGATTTGATTTTTTTAAAAACATTTCAAGAGATCTTACTTGGAGTCAAATTCCATTCGTTTTTTTAACCGCTCGAGCAGATCCCGAGGATATTAGATTTGGAAAAATGTTAGGGGTCGATGATTATATAACTAAGCCATTTAAAGAAGAAGATTTGATAGCGACAATTAGAGGAAAGATCTTCCGTAATAAAAAAATTAGAAGATTTAAAGAAACACTTATTGAAAGATTAAAAATAGATGATTATATTCCCTCATTAGAAACTAATGAAATAGAATCCATTGGAATTTTTATTTCGTTTTGGGATGAAGTTATAGGTCCTGATTTGAGAGTGAAATATCCTAAAAACTTTGAATTATCTTTATCTCTTAATGAGATTGGCACACAATTATTTATGGCTGCAAATTCAATTTATGGATATACTGCTAATTCTAGTGCTAGAGGAATATTACTCGAAATTGAAAATATTAGTAGATTTGGCTATATTTATTTTGATGCTATTCCTGATGAAGAAGTAAGGGGTGGAATCAGGCGCTATATGATCGTAACGTTAGCATCAAATATTACATATTTTGATTCTTTAAAAATCAAGCTTATTTTTGAAGAACTTTCTTTGAGAATAAAAGAAAAACAAAATTATGACATTAAAAATATTTATGATAAAATAACACAAATATTGTTAAAGGAGGAATAAACATGTCAAATACGAAAGAATACATTTTAAATAAATTATCGTCAGTTTTGGACGTTCCTAAAGATCCAAGATCTCTCGAAGAGCTTTTAAGCTTACCCGTATGGACTTTACGTGAAGTTGAAAAGGAAGATGCAATAAGGCTTGATGACAAATTAGATGTTAAAACAATTTTAGATTTGACAAATGTGGATTTAAAAGTTTTAAAGAAGGATATTGGAATAGAACGTATAAAACTTGAACGGTGGATTGCAGCTGCTCGAATTGCAGCAAGAGCTGCAAAAATTGATGCTATTCAGGGAAAAAAAATTTTAATGATAGGATTAGATAATGCAGGAAAATCAGCAACATTTGAGATAATAAAAAATAAACCACAAGGATCCCTTCAGAAACTAGCAAGCGCTTTGATAAATTTAAAACCAACAAAAGGTGTGAATAGAGATACTATTAATTTTCATGACTTGGAATTCTCTTTTTGGGATATGGGTGGTCAAAAAGATTATAGGAACCAATATTTAGAGAAACCTGACTATTTCTTTGTGCAAACCGATCTAATGTATTATGTTATTGATGCACAAGATAAAGATAGACATTCTGAAGCATTAGAATATTTTGAAAAAATATTATCGTTAATGAATTATTTAAAAGAATATCCTAAAATAATTATCTTCTTGCATAAAATTGACCCTGAGGTAACAGTTGATACATCTTTGTTGAATGTGGACTTAAAAAACTTGTTTAAAAAATATCCAAAATTTGGATATCAAACATATAAAACAAGCATTTATGATGAATCTTCAATTTATAAAGCATTTTCTGATGGATTTAAAATGATATCAAGTCACGAAAGTGTCATTAATGGAATTGTTTCTGAGTATGTTGTGAAATTAGGAATACAAAATGCTGTATTAATTGATAAAAATGGTTTTGAGATCGCCAATATTCATGATGATAAACCTGAAGAAGAAATCTATAATTTGACAATGTTTGCATCAGATTTTTGTGAAAATATTCCAAAATATGCTGTTGGAGATAAATTAGAATCAGATAAAATAGCAGTACGCTTGTTACCTGAAAATAAATTCCTCATAGTCCTAAAAATATCAATTAAAAACCAGCCATACTTTTTGGGAATGATTCATGGTGATGAACATAAAGTAATTGAAACTAAGAGGTTCTCTGAAGCTCTATTACCATGGTTAGAAACCATGTTTATTTAAAATTAAGGTGACATAAAAATTGCCCATAATACTAACTTATTTTCATCCAATAAAAGGTCCTTCCCAAATGTTTTTTGTTCCTGAAGAAGAGGAAACTGAAAAATATAAAGAAGTTGCGAAACTCTTAGATTTTATCGATAAGAAGGGATTTTTCATCCATTCTTTTGAGAATTATAAAACTGCAAATTTTTATTTCGAAGTTCCTTCAGAATGGGCACGTGGTAAACGAGAAATGGCGATGATCTCCGTAGTTTTCAATCATGATGAAATTGATGAACAAATTTTTCGTATTCCCCTTTCTGAATTCGTCATAGAATTATTAAGCAATAAAGATATTTACAAAGGATTTTATATGAAAACTAAGTCTCAAGGTGATATTGATGAAATTAAGAGCAAATATCACGAGATTAGAAATCTAATGGATGAATTAATGAAAGTATTACCAAAATCTATTATAAGCATGAAGAAAAAGTCACTGAAATTATTTGTATTTGGACTTGATCGTGCAGGTAAAACTTCGCTATTGGAACGTCTAAGACAAAAAAAATTCGTTCAAACTAAGCGTACCTTAAATCTAAATTTATTAAAGTTTGTATTAGAAAATGTTAATTTAATAGCTTGGGATCTTGGAGGTCAAATTGCTTTTAGGCGAGCTTGGAAGAATTATTTGAAAGAACCAGACATTCTAATCTTTGTAGTTGATATAAGTGATCCTGATCGTGTTATCGAGGCAAAAGAAGAACTTTGGAGGATTCTTAATTACAATGAATCCCAAGGAATTCCACTTTTAATATTAGGAAATAAAAAAGATTTGAATCAAGAAAGATTAAACAAAGATATTATCAATGAATTAGATTTAGAATTAATTGAGAACAGAGATTGGGAATTATATCAAACAAGTGCAATAACTGGTGAAGGTATATATGAAGGATTTCAATGGATTTTTAATAAAATAATAGGTTAAAAAATAAAGGTGATAGTAAATGGAAAATATAATTAAAGAAAAATTAAAAAAATTTATACTATTTTCAAAGAATATTGAAAATTTAAGCGAAATTGAAAATCTACCAATTACTCGAATTAAAGGTATGACTAAGAATTTAGCTGAAATATTAAAAAAAACCCATAAAATTTCTAAAATCGAAGATTTATCAACATTGGAATTAGACAATAATGATATTAGAGTTTTAGAAAGTCAAGGTATTAAACGATTGAATATAATAAATTGGATTATTCTTTCAAAAGTAATTAAAAGTTCAGAATTAGAAAATTATTTCGGACCAAAAAAAATAGTTCTAGTGGGTTTACATAACGCGGGAAAAACTGCATTAATGCAATTATTTAAAAAGGATTTTGATATTAACACGTTCGGCAAGATATTACCAACAAAAGGTGTTGATAGAGTTTCGATAAGTAGCGAAAATCATGAATACATTATTTGGGATATGGGCGGGCAAACTAATTACCGTCAAAAATATTTAAAAGATGCAGAAAAATTTTTCCTCAATATAGAATTAATGATATTTGTAATTGATGTTCAAGATAAATCAAATTTTAATTCAGCAATACTTTATTTGAAGGATATAATAAGCTCTCTAGAATTTTTACAAGAAAATCCAAATATATCCATTTTAATTCATAAAGTTGATCCAGATATTAAAGATAAAGAAGAGATACTTGAAAATATTAAATTTCTGAAAAAGAAAATTCATGAAGTTTTCAAAGAAAAACAATTTACATATGAATTATCAACTTCAAGTATTTTTCAAACTTTAAGCAAAGATCCCCAAGTAGCTAAAGAGATAAAATCTACTATAACATCAGAACATAAAGTTAGCGAAAGTATTCAAGATATTAAATTAGGGACAACTATCGAAAATACTCTTAATTTAATGGTAAATTTATCTGCATCAATTGAGGAAAGATTATCCAATATTGAAAATACCATGCAATATGCTGTCGAATGGATCGAATATATTAAACAAGCTTTACCTATAAAATCACCTCAAACATTCAAGGAAGAAGATGAAGAAGATAAAATAATTGGAAAAACACTTTCTATCAGACAAGCAATTAATAACGAATTAAAATCAATTTTAAAGATGAGAAGAATTGAACAATAAATTCATCGAATTTTTTTGATGGTTGAAAATGAGCTTTAATATTGAGAATCTAATAGGCATGGCAACAGTACTTGAAGATGATGGATTGTCCTATATTTGGACGTACATACCTAAATCTATGCATGGTTACTTGGAAGAAAAGGAATCATATTTAGAAATGGTTGGAGACCTTACTTCACTTATTACTCAAGGATTCCAAGATTTAGGTTTTCCATTAATTAGTTCGAGATTCAAAGTATTAGAAATAGCAACAAATAATAAAGAACAAATAATTCCTCAAACAATTCTATTTATAACAAACGAGAATTATCCTTTGACTTTTATAATCATCTCTTCAAAAGTGGTACCTTTAGACATTATTATTAAAATTTCAAATGAAATGGGGATGGTTTTAGAAGATTTTATGAAAATTTATAAGAAATTCTTGATTATAGAAGATAATAATTTTGGAATTCGGAATTTTTTAAATAAAAACAACGGAATCAACTATTTTCCTTATTATATTGATTATAAAATTAATACTTCAAGCCAAAATATGATCGATAATTTCTTTAATTTTTCTATAACTCCTAAATGGCTTAATTTTAAGAGAGAAGAATTTACCAATCTTAATGATATCAATGAGAATCAAGAATTAATCTCAATAATTTTTGAGAAAAGTGAAAATCATTTGGATGAGCAAATTAAATTTGATGAATTATTTTTTCAATATCTTTCAAGTTTGAGCAAGTCAATATATGAAGGAATGATTAATCTTGGGGAACTTACAAAGAGAAATTATGCGAATTTAATGCCATTAATTGATTTTTGTGTCTTTAAATCTGGGTTTAATAGTGATACATACGTATTTTTTCAAGGATTATATAATAATTATCGAAAAGATAATAAAATCATATTAGATTCAATTTTATTTTCAGGTTTAAATTCAAAAACTCCTAATTTCAACAATAATGTCAATTTATTAAAAAATAAATTCAATAATCTGCTCTTAAAAACAAAAGTGAATGATAGTAATCAAATTTCTATGATGTTTGAAGAATTTTTTAATCAAAATTATCCATATATGGTGAAAAAATTTGAGTGAGTTGCTATTAGAAAATATATTCAATTTAAGGGGGTATAAACACCTTTTGGATAATTTAGAAAAAAAAATTATTGATAAATTTAATAAATTGGATGCATTGAATAAAAATAAATTAAATACGAATAAAATTAATGAATTTACAAATATATTGATTGGATTTGGAGGTAATCGTACTCAATCATCATTAGAAAAAGAAATAGAATTAGTTGGGGGAAAATTTAGGAATTTAACTAATTATGGCGCATTAATTTTGATCGGTCCCAAAATTTATAATAATTTATTAGAAAAAATTACAAATAGAGGGAATTATACTTCATATGAAGCTCTATATTTGGATATTATTTTTGATTTGATTATTCCAATTTATAAATATATTAAAAAAATGTCTACTTTATCCACAAAGGAAGTCTTCTGCCTGATTCATGGCTTATTGCTTGAAATTCCTACAGATTTAAACCTTTTTCCTTATTTCTTAGAAATTGAAGAGTCCTATGGGTTCTTTGAGAGTTTTAATTTACTTAATCTTTCTCCATATAAAGAGAAACTAATGAGAATGGAAGAAGAATTTGAGAGAAATAGAAAAAAGGAAGATTTTTTGGATGTAATAAAATCAAAATATCAACTAGGTGATTTAAACCTAGAAAAAGTTACAGATACAATGAAACCAATGCAGAGAATATTCTCTCCTATAGGTAATATAGAGCGATTAATTACAACAATTAAAGTTACAAAAAGACAAATTGATGAAAATCAAAAAGAAATTATTGAAAAATCAATATATTCAATTATAAGATCAATTTATGAACTTTATTCAAAAGAAATGGTTGGAAAAAACCAAAATTTTGAAAATTTTTTGAATGAAATCGCTGAGAATTTTTCAAATTTATTGGAAATATCGAAGGATTTATTATTAAATGAATTGAGAAATAAAATTTATGGAGATTATGCTAGAGATATTATTAAAACTTCAACAATTTTCATAAAAAATGAAATAATTAATCATATTTTAAAATCATATTAGCTAAAATTAAGAAAAAAAGGAGATTGATTAAAATACCATTAGGAATTGCTTTAATTGAATGGGATGATCATTATGGTGCTACTTTAAGGTCAATGCACCCTAAGAATTTAAACCTTAATAATGATATCGCTTTACAATTATATACATCTCAAACAATGGGAGATATATCCGTACCAAGATTTTCAGTTTTTCAAACTAACGAGATACGAGTAGCTGGCTATTTTGGAGGTGAAAAAGATAATTCTTTAATCGTAATAGTATTAGATGAAAATGATGAACCTGAAAAATATAAATTCTTTTTAATTCATTCTTTTAACAAATATTTATCAAATAATTCTAATATTGATGAATTTTTAAAGAATAGTTTTGAGGATTTGTTATTATTAGAAGATAATTTGAAAAAAGAATTCATTTTAAATAATAAAAAAATTCAGAACTTTTTTTTCAATGTAATAGAAGAAGAGATAAGAATAATTGAATCTGAATTTGACCCTAAATTAGGTTTATACTATCCAAAGTTAATTAAACTATTAGATATCAGTCCAAATGAATCTGAAATTTTCCTAGATTTTTTAATTAAACAGAAGTTTCTAATATCTGAAATACTTAATAATGTTTTTACTTGTCCTGAATGTGATTCTATAAAAATAATATTTAAAATTCAGTGTCCTGATTGTTTTTCAACGAAAATTGAAAAGAATGCTACTATACAACACGATTATTGTGGTTATGTCGATTTTTATAAGAATTTTTATGACACAACAAAAAATCAATTAATATGCCCAAATTGTAATACTATTATCACTCATGATTTTGGAATAAAAAATAAAGGAATTTTTTATAAATGCTTAGAAAAGGGGACTTTTTTTAAGAAAGGTAAAGAAATTTTCTATTGTATCAATTGTAATAAAAAGTTTGAGAAAGATAAATTGAAATTTAAATCAATTTCAAGTTATAAGGTGAATTTAGAGAAAATTAATCAAGTTTTAAATTTTAAGAAGGAATAAATATGGCATTAGTTTATAAAAGGAAAGTTGTTTTAATTGGTTCATATGCTGTGGGAAAAACAGCAATGTTGAATAGATTCGTTGATGAAAAATTTCTAACTGATTATAAAGCGACCATTGGCGTAAATTTAATGAATAAAAAACTTGAAATAGAAAATGGGAAAGTAATTAATTTTAGTATATGGGATATTGCAGGACAATTGGCTTTTAAAGGTGTTTGGAAGAATTTTTATAATGCCGCTGCAGGTGCATTAATAATCTTTGACGTTACTAGACAAGTAACATACGATGAAGTACAAGGATGGTACCAGAATATTTTAGATCATATTAAAGAATCAATACCTTGTGTTTTAGTGGCAAATAAAATTGATTTAGTTGATCAGAGAATTATCTCATCAGAAAAAGGAAAGGAACTAGCAGATTCTCTAGATATGGAATATATAGAAACCTCAGCTAAAACGGGTGAAAATATCACTAATGCATTTAAGCTGATTGGTAAAATTTCATTGAAATTGATTAATTAAGTTAAAAAAAGAGGGATTTTTTTATGGAAATAGGTAATACCGAAGAAACAAATCTTGATAAACGAGTAATAAAATCGAAGATAGTAGTATGTGGATCTAATGCTGTGGGAAAAACAACGCTATTGAGAAACATTTCCGATCAAAAATTAGAAAAAAATTACATACCTACTTTGGGTGTAAATGTATCAACTATTCAACTTAATTTTTCTTCAGCGGATATAAAATCAGATATATTACTAACTTTAAGTATATGGGATATTGCAGGTCAATTTTTCACCAGAAATTTACCGATACATAAAAAATTTTACAATGCCGCATCTGCTGCATTCGTTGTTTATGATATAACTAGAAAAATTACATATGAAGATGTCCCAGAATGGTTTAAGACGATTGAAAAAAATGTCGGAAAACAAATTCCATACGTTTTAATTGGGAATAAAATTGATTTAAAAGCTGAAAGAACAGTTTCTGAAGAAGAAGGTTTTAAAATGGCAGAAAAATTTAATTGTCCATTCTTGGAAACAAGTGCATTGACTGGTGAAAATGTTAAAGAAAGTTTTATGAAAATGGGGATATTATTGATCAATAAAAATAAGAATTAATTTTTTAATTCTTCAATTAACTTTTTACATGCATCAATTGCATCCACTGGGTAAAATGCAAATGCATCAGCACCGATATCTTTTGCAAATTCGCTATCTACGGGTCTTCCGCCAATTATAATCTTAACTTTATCTCTTAATCCTGCTCCTTTAATTTCTTCTATCGTATTTCTCATTTCCTCCATACAGGAAGTTAAAAGAGTACTCATTGCTACAATCTCAGGATTATGTATTTTTATTGCTTCAACATATTTTTTTGCAGTTACCTCGACTCCTAAATCGTGAACGATAAATCCTGCGCCAATCAAGAAAGCAGAAATGATCGTTTTCCCTATGTCATGAATATCTCCTTTTACACTCCCAAAAACTATCGTCCCTAAGAATTTATCTTTTTCTTTCACGATTAATGGTTTTAAAACATCTATTCCTCGTTTAGCTCTATCTCCAGCCACTAATAATTCACTTAAAAAATATTCCATGCTCTCGTAAAGTTCTCCAACTTTTTCAAGTGCATCGCTTATTGTTTTTACTAAGACAACAAGTTCTACATCTAGTTCTATTGCTTTTAAAACTAATGTTTCGATGTCTGGCTCAATATCAATATTAATGATGCCTTCTCTTATCTCGTTGAGAATATTTTTTAGCTGTTCTATATTTGGCATCTCATTTACCTCTTCTATCAAATAATCACCTTATGATACATTAATGAATCATTATATGGGAAATTGTTATTTTTTCAACAATATAAATTTTTTTTGATATAATTATTAAAAAAATTTGATAATTCATAAAAATACAAAAGATTTACCAATATATATCAACAATCATTTTATTAAATATTGAAATTTAACACGAATAATAAGGCCATTTCATGCAAATAGATGTAATAAAACCTGGTATTTTAATAAGAAACAAAAATAATTTCATTGTGAAAGCAGAATCTTCTGTAACGCTGATACAAACGGAAAATAAAACTATTATCGTAGATACTTCTGTTAAAAAAGCCAAAAATGAAATATTTGATGGTTTAAAAAAGTACAATTTAACACCCGCAGAAATTGATATTGTATTTTGTACTCATCATCATTTAGATCACATATCTAATAATCATTTATTTGAAAATAGCAAGATGTATATTAATAAGATTGAAATACAATCTAGAAAGCACTCTAATTTAATTCCTTTAACAATTATACCAAACAAACCATTTCAACTGACTAAAAACGTTTTATTAATTGATACTCCTGGACACACGTTAGGCAGCACAAGCGTGATTTTCCAATTAGGAGAAATTGCGTATGTAATAACGGGAGATGCTATTCCCATCCAAAATAATTTTTTAAATTGGGTTCCTCCATTTGTTAATGTAGATCCCAATCAATGTTTAAAATCAATGGAAAAAATAAAAAATATTGCAGATATTATCATTCCAGGACATGATGAGATGTTTAAAATAAAATCCTAAAATTTATTCAATTTTCCTCATTTTTAATATCGATTTCAACTCGTTTGCTACGGCCTCTTTAACTGAAAGCGTTTTCGCAACTATTTTATCTGCTTTATCTTTATATATTTGAGGTGCATTCATTGTTGGTGTTTGTTGAAAATATTCAATCCATTCAGCCATGTTGTCTATTCGATTTTCAATTGCTGATAACCGTTCTTCTATGGATGCTGATAAATTTATCATGAAATTTAAAACTTTTTCAAGTGCTGCACTTATATTTTCGTCTTCTTTTTTTTCAAATTCTTTATTAACATTAACAATTACATTATCTTTAATTTCTTTCGTAACATTTATATCCTTTGTTAATTTTTCATAAATGCTAAATGTATTTATTTCATGATTAAAGGTCTTATCTCTGAAAACCTCTTTTATTTTCTTTTTAAGAAATTTAATATCTTCTAATATGTCCTTATTATTTTTTATATCTGGATCTACTTTATTTATAAGTACTAAAATATTAGGATTCTCTTCTAAATATTCAAGTGCATTTATTATATCTTTTAAATAGACAATTGCAGAATTATAATTATTCTTATCTTGCACGTCAATTACGAAAACGATAAGTTCGTTTCCGATGAAGTATTTTCCAACATTTTTTAGATATTCTTGTCTATAGATATCTTGTCCTCCCATGTCCCAAATAACGTATTCCAAATCTCCCTTGATTATTGAATCTCTATATACTCCTTTTGTTGGTAAAATTTTTCCAAATAAATTTAAATTCACCTTTTCTTTCAGTATTTGAAGCAAGGCACTTTTTCCTGCATTATTTAAGCCAACCAAAGAAATTTTTCTTGGTCCTAAATAATCGTCGATAGTTGCATCGTCAATCATCTTCGCAATTAGCATCCAATTCATAAGATCTTTTTGATTTATTCCAGAAGACTCCAAAAATCGCAAATCTTTTCTATTTAATTCCAAATTTACCAAATCACTTATTTTAACAACGTTTAACCTCTCTTTTAACACTGAGGCTAAATTTTTAGTTAGTCCCTTAATTTTATTAATGGGTAAATCCAAAATTCCCTTTAAATCTGTAACATCTTTTGAAAATATAATTATTTTTTTAAGTTTTTCTCGTACAGATTCATCCATCTTAAAACCAACGTTAATTAAAATTTATTTTTTCTTTCTTCCTTTAATTAAAATTTAATTCAATATAAAAAAACTTTTAAGTGTAGTTAAATTTTGAATGTTATTCATTTTACTTATTCTCGTAAGTGTATTATCAACATACGTTCTGATTTGGTGCTAAATAAATTGCCTAAATCCAAAAAATCAAAAAAAACCAAAAAAACCAAAACAATTGCTAAACCTAAGAAAATAGAAGAGGAAAATGCAACGGAAGAGAAGAAGAAGAAGCGAAAAAGAAAAGTTAAGAGAAAAGAACCAATCGTTGAAGAAATATTTGAAGATTTCGATCTAGAGGAAGAGCATATAGAAGTAAAAAAGAAACCAAAAGATGATTATGAGATCGGAATCGTTGAAGAATATTTGGTTGAAATCCAAAAAGAAAAACCTAAAGTAAAAATCATAGATCCACCTTATTTAACTAAATATGAAAAAGCAAGGATAATTGGAGCTCGTGCTTTACAAATTTCTATGTCTGCTCCAATATTTGTTGAAATCCCAAAATATGTAAAAGAACCAATTGGAATTGCAACTTATGAATTATCCCTCCGAATTTTACCAATAACCGTCAGACGATACTTTCCAAATGAAGAATATTTGGATGTTCCCTTAAAAAAGTTTGAATTAAGATATGATGAAGAAATTCTTTAATCAATTTTTTTTTAGTAAACAGGAGTTCTCTATTCAATGGTTGAACTTATTAAAGAATTAACTATAAATAAACAAAAAGTGATAATAAAACTTAGAAATGCAATAAAGGAAGACCTTGAAGATATCTGGGACAATTTTAACGAAGTAGTACGAGAATTCAAATATATTCCGATAAAAAGAGAAGTTATCAGCGAGTATGAAAAGAATAGTTGGTTTATTACACATGAGACGGAAAATAATGTTGTTATTGTAGCTAGTGATATCACGAAAAATAAAAACAGAGGGAAAGTAATAGGGCAATGCGTGATAGAACATTTGACTTGGGAAGCTGCAGAACATGTTGGTGAATTGGGTATCATCATTAGCAAGAAATATAGAAATATTGGCATTGGTAGGGAAATAATGAATCATGCAATTAATGAAGCAAAAAAAAGAGATTTTAAAAAAATAAACCTCTCAGTTTTTCATAATAATGAAAACGCATTACATTTATATAACTCAATAGGATTTAGGCAAATCGGAATTAGAAAAAATCAATTTTTCCTTAAAAATGTTTTTTATGATGAAATTCTCATGGATTACTTCATTCAAGATTGATATAGGGTAGTAATAGATTACTATTTTTTTCTAGGTTTAGCCTTACCAATAAATTCTTTCTCAATTTTGGCTTCAATCTGTTTCATTATTTTTTCTTCTTGTTTCTTTTCTTTCTCTAATTGTTTTTCTTCTTTTAACTTCTCTTTTTCTCTCTCTTTTTTCTCATTTTCTAGACGTCTTTTCTCTTCTTTGATTTCTTTATCAACTTTCTTTTCTATTTTGCGTTGTTCACTTTTTTTAACTTTTTTCTTCTTAACCTTTTTTGCTTTTGTTATTTTCTTTTTTTTACCTTGTTTCGTTTTAATTGGAGTTCCTATTTTTTCTTCTTCTTTCTTTTCTGGTGTTCTTTTTACTTTACGTTTTTTTTTTGTTTTTTTTTGTTCTTTTCTTTTTCACTGAATTTTGCTATTTTTCCTTTTTTTAATTCTTTATAATCTGTCTTTTCATATTCAATTTTTTCTTTTTTTGCTATTTTAGAGAATTGTTTGAAGAGTTCTTCTATTTCTTTTCTGAATAATTTTTCAGCGGATTTATAATTTGCATTTCTCAATTCTTGACCAATTTCATCATGAATTTCTTTCATATACGCAATTTCTTCATTTTTATCTAGCCCAACAATTTCGTAATCTACAACATGATAATTCAAATCTTCTGGAAGATCAAAATCTATTGTATCTAGCCTATATATTTGAAAAGGAACTTTATTTTCAATTAATAGACAGTGATCAAATACAATTGCTACTGCAACTTGATTTACCATTTGATATCCCAATTGATTAATTAGATCAACCTTGGAAAGAAATAATCCTATTGCAGGATGGCTATGATACCAACCAACAAAAAACTCTCCTTTTCCATCATTTATTAACATATCGTTGATATTTGCAGCATAAATATAATCGTTTTTCTTAAATTCTACCCCCCGAGAAGTACCATGTGTAATCGGCGCTGCATTTAAAATGTATAATTTCCCATTTTCATCAATTTTGCCAATTAAAAGTCCATAGACTTCCTTCCATTTTTTAATTGGATCTTCAAAATTTCCAAATTCATAAACGTGCAACAACATTTTTTGAATTGCTTCTAGTTCGATTGAGATGGATGCTAAATCTTCTTGTTCAGAAATGGGAACTAAATCTCTCTCCACAGCATATAATTCTCTAAATTGTTTTACTAATTCCTCATCTGATGCTGGTGTCAATTTATTTTTAGGTTCTTCTGAGCTCAAAAACCCGTCTCCCATAAATATTTAATTTTTAAGTAATTATCAATTTTTGCACATTTAAATTTATTTATTTATGTTTTCAAGGAACATACAGAGTTTTATGAATAATAAAATGGAAGTATCATAAGCATTTTAGAAATTTCTCACATTTAAAATAAAATCAGTATTTTATTTAATTCATTTTTGTTGATAAATCTAATATAAAGATTTTTCTTTTTAGATAAACCCCATTTATCAAAAGAAGACACTTCTCTTATTTTTATTACGTTATCAATTTCTTGAATGATTCTATCATTTATTTTAATTTCTCTGGGTTTATTATTTACTTTATTTATTTTTAAAATAATATGTCTATCTCCTGGCTCATAATCACCCTCCCTTGGGTGAATGTTAATGATAATTTGATCATTTTTTACATCACATTCTATTATCTTAGAGCAAAATACACCGTTTTTATAATTATAGGTGATTCCATCATCTTCATAATAATTTATTACTGATCTTTTATTTGGATAAATATCAAGAATTAATGGATCTATTTTGTTTTCTCCTATATACATCATATCAGCCTGAGTTGGTATTATAGCTCCCTTTTTTACGAATATTGGAATCATTTCCAAAGGGGTCTCGATTGAAATAACTTTTCCTCCAATAAATTCTTCTTTTGTCCAATAATCAATCCAAACTCCTCGCGGCAAATAAACTGCCCAATCGCGAACCTTTTCCATTACTACAGGTGCAATTAATAAATCATTTCCAAATAGAAATTGATGATTAATTTTACTGCAATTAGGATCATTTTGATAATCATATACTAACGGTCGAAGAATAGGTTTACCGTTTTTAAGCCATTCATTATATGCATTATAAATGTAGGGGAATAATCTATATCTTAATTTTATGTATTTGGTTATGATTTTTTCATTTGTTTTTCCAAAACACCATGGTTCTTGGCTTCTCATTAGCATTGCATTATGATTTCTGAAAAATGGATAAAAAACACCTAATTGAATCCACCTAACAAAAAGTTCTGATTTTTTAAAGAGCACTTTTTTAAAAGACCAAAAGCCTCCAACATCTGCACCACAAAATGGAATTCCTGAAATGCTCATATTCGCTAACATTGGAACACTTTCTGCCATCTCTTCAAACCCCGACCTAATATCTCCTGTCCAAATGGCACCATAGCATTGAATGCTTGGGAAACCTGATCTTGTTAAAATGAATGATCTTTGATTAGGTAAATATTTTTCAAATGCTAATTTCGTTGCTTCTAACTCATATAAAGGAAAAGGGTTATGAATTAATTCATGTGGTATGTTTTCTTCTCCATGAACGACTCTTCTATCTGCCATGCTCATCAATTCAGGTTCATTTTTATCATTCCAAATTCCCTCAATTCCAATATCAAATAATTTTGAATGTTGAGTTGCCCACCACTCTCTTACATCTTCTCGAAAAAAATCTGGAATTGAAACTCTTCTCGTAAAAAGAGTGAATGTGGAATAGATTTTTTCATTTTCTTGTTTGCAGAAGAAATTATTTTCCAAAGCTTCCGCGTATAGTTCGTAATTTTTATCTTTTTTAAGCCAAGGATCTATTATAGCTGTAATATGAAATCCCATTTTCTTTATATTGCGAATTAATCTTATTGGATTTGGAAATTTTTTTCTATTCCATGTAAAATTTTTCTTTTTATCCATGTAATGAAGATCTAAAAATATTGAATCACATGGAATACGTCGGATTCTTAATCGTTCTGCTATTTTTCGTACTTCTGAATCACTTTTATAACTAAATTTTGATTGATGGTACCCAAAAGTCCAATTAGGAGGTAATTCTCCTCGACCTGTTAAATCCGTATAAATTCGTAATATTTTTGCTATTTTTGGGCCAAAAATAAAATAATAATTGAGTTCGTGTCCATCTGTCCCAAAAAAAGTTTTGTCTCTAAATGTCTTCCCAAAATTAAAGAATGTTCTAGAAGAGTTTTGAACATATATCCCATAAGCATTTTTATTATATAATCCAATAAAAAAAGGGATTGAACAATAAAAGGGTTCTTTATAACGCGGGAAATTGTAATTAACAAATTCCTGACCTACTCTATCTAAATTTCCTGAATGTTCTCCTAAACCAAAGATACTCTCTTCTTTATGTAATTTCTTATATGTTCCTATTTGTTTTTCATCCCAACAAATTCCATATGAGAAATCATCCATTATGATTAATTGATTTTTAAGATCATAAAATAAGATCTTGAAAGGACTCTTCATTAATAATACTGCGATGCAATTCGTGTTGAAGATGAAGTAATCTTTTTCTTCTCGAAAAATAATTTGAACATCTTCTGAAACTTCATTAATTTTTGGTAAAAGATCAAGTCTACTGAATTCACTTTTATTTGTAATTCTTATTTTTAGTAAATCATTTTTTAAAACAATTATTTTTATAATCGCATTATGGCATTTAATGTTTAAGATGTTCCCTATTTTTTCTATCTCTGAAATATTTCCAATATGGACCGAAAATTTATCTGGTTTCGCTTTATATGCTTTTTTCTTGAAACGCATGCATTATCACAAAAAGTCTTGTATAATAAAAAAAAGAAAAAAAAGTTATAACTTTTTGTATTCTTCTAGAATATTCATAGCTACTTCATCGACAGAAGCAAACTTCCCTTCTTTTTGGTATTTACTCGTTACTCCATCACGCGGCAATTTTGCCCAATTTTTTTCCAGATCAAGACCTAATAAGAAATAGTTTTCTATGGCTTTTTCTAATTTCATAGATTCTTTCTCCCAACCTAAATATTCAAGCATCATTCGAGCTGCAATAATTTGTGCTGTGGGATTTGCAACAGGTTCTCCTTTATAATTCTTTCTTGCAAGAACTGCTGGTGCAGAACCATGAGTTGGTTCAAAATATCCTGCTTTTGGTCCGTATACTCCGGATCCAGCAACACCTAAACCTCCGACGATTTCAGCTGCTTCATCTGATAAGATATCTCCCATCATGTTGGGAATGATTATTGTATCATGATAATCAGGATATCTGATTAACCTTCTTGCAAAGTCGTCAACTATATATCGCTCAACGGTTATTTCTGGATATTTACTGGCAACTTCTTTAATGATATCTATCCACATGTTATCTTGCACGCGCAATACATTTGGCTTACAAACAATTTCTAGAAGTCCTTTTCCCTTTCCTAATTTTTTACGCTTCATACAAATTTCACATGCTACACGGGCAATCCTTTCAGTAGCAGCGGGTGAAACGATACGCATCGCATATTTAGCTTTTGGTCCCCATTTTTCATAATCCGTTTTATTGACTATCCCTTTATTAAAAAGTTTTTTCACGCTTCCTTCCTTACCTGCAGCAGCATACATTCCTTCTGTACCCTCACGAACAAATACATAATCAACTTTTTGAACATGTTCTTCTTTCATGGCTGTAAACATGCCTTTATAATATTTTATAGGTCTTATATTCGCAAAATTATCAAGACCCCATCGTAAATATGCAATTATTTGTAATGCTCTCTCTTCAGTTGCTCCAAATAGTATAGCATCGCAATTATCAATAGATTCCTTTGTCTCTTGAGGAAAAGGAACTCCATGAGTCTCAATTGCACTTTCACCTCCTGGCATGAGCTTTATCTTGAGTCCAGGAATATTCATGCCCTCAAGAAGCTTTACTGTTGCTTTCACTATTTGTGGTCCGATCCCATCTCCACCAATCGCAGTAACCACTTTCTCTGGCTTACTCAAATTAGGAGATTTCAAATACTCACTCATTTTAATTCACTTTATTTCCATTTAATAAATTGAAAATGTCCCTAGTTCACGATAATAAATATTTTTTTAAATTAGTATTCAGTCCATAAAATTTGGCTTAAGTTTGGTATTGATTTACTTTTTTTAAATAAAAATATAATGGAAACTATTTTTCTTGTTATCGTTATATTATCTCTATATTGGAAATTTATTTTTTAATTTGAATTGTAATTGTATTGAATTAAATTGAATTAATTAATTGAATTTTTGGTGATTTTAGAAAAATGACAGCATCCGTAGTATCAACTGTTTTTTATAAGATAAAAAAGACATTCCGAGAGAGTTTTTTAGCTAAAGCAATAACTTTAACCATTTTTGTTGGTTTATTTGCAACTTTAGGAATTTATTTTATCGAACAACCTTATCAAGTAGCAATCGGAAATACCTTTGGGCTTACTGAAGCATTATGGTGGACAATTGCGACAATAACCACCATTGGATATGGTGATGTGGTTCCTATAACCATGGCTGGAAAATTTTTTGGCATGGTAATTGCGATTTACGGAGCGGGAGTCTGGACAATGCTTGTCGTTTATATAGTTACATGGATCCTAAACCGTGGAAAAATTTCTCGTGATGCAAAGGTTATTGTTGAAATTGATGCAACAAAGTCAATGATCGGTAAAAAATTCAAGGATTTATATTATTCTCTTAAGGAAGAAGAAAATTTAATACTTATTGGGGTAAAACGAGAAGATAAAAAATATTTTAATCCAGAATTTGAATTTGTCATTGAGAAAGATGATTTTCTTATAGTTGCTCGTGAGCGAATCCTATCCGATAAAATTACAATATATGATTTATAACATCAAATTCAATTTTTTTATTTTTTTTATAATTTCCTGAAAATGATTTACCTCATCACCATGAATTTTATTTCTATATATTACAACGTATCTTTATCTTGATAATATTGACTTTTTCTCTTTTTAAAAAAATAAATAATAACCAAATATTAATCATGTTTTGTTAGAAAAAAAAAAGAAAAAGAAGGGATGAATTAGTAATCGTAAATTTCTTGAAATTTAATAAATATATCGTTTAAAAGCATTAACATTGACAAGAACATTATTAAGTCCGAATTCTGATCTTCATAGTCTTCGAAGTCTTCTGTTATTTGTTCAAAGTTCGTTTTGAACTCTTTAACGAAATTCGATAATAATCTCATTTTTCTTCATGTAATATATATTTCAACTTCTTTATATACTAAATTCATTAATGTCGAAGATAATTCACTCAAAAATATTTGCTATCCGACAAAAAACTCGTCAAATCTTTAAGGTCTAAGAATTTAATAATATTTAAATTGAAAAAGTTCTCATAGTGACTAATATTATTTACAAAAATACATTTATATTAAACAATTACAAGACAAATCGACAGAAATACAATTATATTTAAACATAAAATTAAAAAAATTGAAATATAAGAAATAATTTAAGGTGTTTTAAAGTGTTTGGCGGACCCGAGATGTCAGGATATGACCAAGCAATTACTATCTTCAGTCCAGATGGTCGTTTATTTCAAGTTGAATATGCAAATGAAGCCATTAAACAAGGAACTACAGCTATTGGGATCAAATGTCCAGAGGGTGTTGTTCTTCTTGCTGAGAAGCGTGTATCTAAGCTTCAATTACCAGAAACTGCTGAAAAAATATTTATAATTGATGAACATATTGGAGCAACCATTGCAGGTCTGACTGCTGACGCAAGTGTATTAGTTGATCACGGAAGAGTACAAGCTCAAATTAGCAGGCTTACATATGATGAACCAATGGATGTTAAAGCGTTAGTTAGAAAAATATGTGATTTGAAACAAACGTATACTCATAATGCAGGTGTGAGACCATTTGGAGTGGCATTCTTAATTGCGGGCGTTGATAGCGGTCCTCGATTATACATGACTGCACCATCTGGAGCATTTACTGGTTATCAAGCTCAAGCGATAGGTTCTGGAGCTCAAACTGTTCGAGAAAAATTAGAAAAAGAATACAAACCTGATTTAACCTTAGATGCTTCTATTATACTTGGATTAAAATGCTTAAAAGAAGTTACCCAAAATAGCTTAGATCCTATGACTGTTGACATGGCAATAGTAAAAACTGCAGATAAAAAGTTTAAAGTATTAAATAATGAAGAAATAAAAGCATATATTGAAAAAGTACAATAAGACTCATTCTTTTATTACATTACTTAATTTTTTACCCATTAATTCTAAGAATAATGTATCTCTTTTTAAAGACTTTTCATTTTCAACTGTCAAATTATAACTTAATGTATATGATGTTTTGACATTTTGAACATTACTCCTTATTCTTCCAAGACTTTGTTCATAGCGTTCTAAAGATACTGTTGTTCCATAATAAATAGCAACATCTGCTTCTGGTAAATCTGTTCCTTTTTCAATCAATCGTTCACTTGCGAATAAGATCTTAACATCTCCTCTTTTAAACAGTTGAATTTGGTTATGTTGAGCTGCACCATCCATTTTTCCATGAACAAAAGTACTTGGTATTCCTTTCTCATCCATTAATCTTGCTAAATGCTTTGTCATATCAACAAATCTGCATAAAACTAAAATATTTTTATCTTCATTAACTAATTTATTTGTCCAAAATAATAACCGTTTTTCCTTTTCTCCAATATAATCTTCGGTTTCTTTGACTTCTTTCATTTTTTCAGAAATTTTTTCTTTTATTTTTTGAAACTGTTCATTTGATAATAACGTTTGATTATTAATGCGTTCTATAAATTTAAAGAATGATTGAAGTGTATTTTCTAATAATCTCTGTCGGGCAACCGTCATGAGTAAATAGGCACTAGCATTTGATAAAATAGGTTTAATTAAATCAGATTCTTCTTGTTTAGTCATTTTTTTTTTGGTTTCTAATTTTAGATTATCAATTAATCGTTGTTGTAGTGATTTTTTACCCAATAAATCTCCAATGAAAAGCAATATCCTATCATAAGGGATCCTTTTTCTTCCAAATAATTTATTATATACTTTATGTAACTTCAAGAGCATTGCTTGTTTAATGTCTTGAATGATATTATCTATTTCTGAAATCCAATCATCATAAACTCGAATTTGTTTCAAATCATATGCTGGTTTATAATCTTCAAATTCTTCTCCAACGGGATGGATTTCGGTAACGATTTCTTCGGAGCCCAGATTTCTTTTTAACAAGTCAATTTTAGAGTCTTGGGAAAGTGAAGCCGTCAAGCCTATAATAATTTTTTCTGAATTTGGGTTTAGTAATCCTAATAGATTTAGTATTGGTTCAAACTTCATATTTAATCTGTATTCTTTAGCAGAAAATTCTTTTATCAAGTAATTTTCTACCTTTGCCTCATCTATTTGGAACTCATCATCATCTTGTTGAGTAGTTTTAAATTCATTTATTAAGTCTTGAACAATCTGTTTGAAAGTTCTTCCATTTCCATATTTCTTTTCGATATATTCTATCGTTTCACCACGAGGGCGTTTCTTACCGTAACTCTGTGCAAACACGTCTAATATCTCATCAATGATTACTAACTTGATGTTATCAAGGGTTTCTCTCTTAATTTTCTGTGTCTTTCCCACAACTGCATTCATTAATAATATGGGTGTTGCGAATATAAATCTCGAAAGTTCTGCATGTTGTCTACTCATTTGAGCGGGTAATTTGTTTCCTTCATCCAATAGAAATAAATGACCATGTTGTGCAAGGCCATAAGATTTTGCCATTTCATATAATTGATATTTTAATTTTCTATCTTGAACAAGAAATAATATTTTGTCCTCTTTTTTAAGAATTTCTTTTTCAATTAAAATATCAACTGTTATTGCACTTATTAATGTTTTACCCATTCCTGTTGGCATTAAAACCAAAAATACTCTTTTTTCCCCATCTTCTAGCATGCTGACTATCTGATCTCTAGCATTGATTTGATAATCCCTCGGAATAATTTCTTTTGATTCTGGTTCTTCTACCACTCTTAAGCCTTCTCTAATAAAATATTTTATACTTGATTATCTCAATAAAAATATTTTAAAGAATCGTTTTATTATGGGAAGTGGGGATTAATTTGTGTGAATACTGCGCTTCTCATGGCGGAAAATTCCGCTGGTATTTAAATCCAGATAATTATTCGGACAGATTTTTGGAAGATAAGAAAAGAATGAAATTACTTTATGATCTTACTGGCTGGGGGATAGACCAATTTCTCGATTATACTACAAAGATGGCATCCTTAACCAAGATTCCAATAATTGGAAGGGGTATAAAGTATCTTGCTAATTCAATGGCAACTAATAGCCATTCTAGTCAAGTGGTTGCTTTAAGTGATGCTTTTAAAATTACTGAGTTAGCAGATAATTTGTGTGCATTAGAATGTATGTGTAGGAGGAATATTAGAGGGATTAGCGAATCTATTTGCATCAATTTTGGTCCAGTTAAAGAACTCTTTGAAAAATTAAAACCGTCTGAAAAAATAGAAGTGCTTACAATAGATGAAGCAAGACAAAAAATCAAAGATGCTGATCAAAAAGGATTGGTTCACCAAGTTCTTTATGCAAAACTTCCATATCCTATAGTAATATGTAATTGTGATTTAAATTGTTGTAATGCCGCTAAAATAAGGTTTAATTTTGGAATAAAAAAGGCAATGATGAAGGGGCATGAAGTTGCAGAGGTTGATTTCAAAAAATGCGATGGTTGTGAAGATCAAAAAGTTCCAAATTGTTTACAATATTGTCAATTCGGTGCAATTAAATGGAAATTAGATGATAAAACAATTCAAATAGATAAAAACATTTGTTTTGGGTGTGGTATATGTAATTCTCATTGTAATAAAAGTGCTATTAAGTTAATTCCCAGACAAGAAACTCCAGAAATAATTAATAAATGGTGATTAATTGAAAATTAAAATAGATACAAAA
>RDOG01000010.1:144537-148081 GCA_011365055.1 Promethearchaeota archaeon | reverse complement strand
CTTGATTAGACTCTTGCGTTATGCACTCGCACTTTTTTTTGCGCCGAGAAGGTGAAAGATAGAAAAGAGATCTCACCTTAAAACCTTATATGGAATATCAATCTTACCAGATTAAAAATTCATACTTTTTTGTGTGATAAATTTTATGAATTCAAAAAATAATATTATAAAATTCGTAAAAATTTAAAATAAATCACTAAAAGGAAGGTAACTTCCAGTACCATTTCTCATATTTAGATCTCTCATTAACCTATATGCTTCATAAGTGAATCCATTTTTGCTTATGAAATATAGATTTTTCGTAATTCCGCTTATATCATCATAAAACTTTTTAATATGCTCAATATCAATTTTTTCTTCGTGGTTTTTTATTTCAATAGCCCATAATTCGTCTTTATGAAATCTCTTTACCTTACCAATTATTTGATCTAAAAATAAGATGTCAATTTCCACGCCCCAGGGACTTTTACCCGTGAAAATTCTTGTCGAAACTAATATTTTATCATCAGTAATGTATGTTTTTAATTTATGATAAATTTCTTGTTCAAATTCAATTCCTTTCAAGATAGTTGTGAAGAAATCCCTATAAAAAATTATAATTTCGTCAGAGTCCCTTAATTAAAAATATTTCATGTCAACAATAAATAACGGCGAAAAAATTAATCAATTGTAGAATTTATGTTTTTGAGTGGATTATTTTCCACGATGACCCCTTTCCAATTTTTATTAATTGGTGATTGCATTGTCCTACTAATTAAAATTAAAGTTACACTTTGAATGAAGAATTATTTTAAAGATATTTATGGATTAATTTTTATGAGAATTAATTTTGAAGCTATAGGGACCATCTATACTCCTTATGAAAGTATTGCTCCGTTTCAACCAATTGAAAATGCAAAAGGCGAATTTTATATAGATTTAAAAGAAAAATATACTAAAGGAATAGATCAACTTCAAAAATTTAGCCATATTTATATCCTTTTTTATTTGCATAAAATGGGAAACAATTTTTTATTAAAAGTTACACCTCCTTGGATTTCATACGAAGTTGGAGTTTTTGCCACTAGAAGTCCAAGAAGACCAAACGGCATTGAGCTTAGTATCGTTAGATTAAAGAAAATAAAAGGACATGTTTTACACATTTCGGGAATTGATGTTTTTTCAGGTACACCAGTTTTGGATATAAAGCCTTATTTTCAGGAATTTGACGTAAAATCTGATGCAAATAATGGGTGGATGGATGATATAAATAATTTAAATGAATTAAAAATAGATTTCACAAAACGATTTTTGGAGAACACCTAAATGCATGAGGAATTGAATACAGAAGCTAAGAAGAAATTTGAGGAAATAGATTTATTTTTTCATCCTAAATCAATTGCTTTATTTGGAGCAGGAAAAATAAGTCCATTAACAGTATCTAATATTATTTTAAGTAACATGCTTGCAGAAGGTTACACGGGTTCCATATATTTAGTTGATATCAAACCTCAACAAGATATAATCAAAGGATTAAAAGTATATTCATCAATATCGAAAGTTCCAGACCAAATAGATTTAGGATTGGTTATAGTTCCAGCAGCTGTAGTTCCTTCTGTAATAGAAGAATGCATTGATGCAAATTTAAAAGGAATAATCATTATAACTGCAGGTTTCAATGAATCAAAGCTTTATGATGAAGTTGGTGTTCAAATTCAACAAAAAATAGATAAAATTGTGAAAAAATCAGATTTAAGAATTGTAGGACCAAATTGTAATGGGGTATATAGTCAGGATTGTTCGCTTAATGCTACATTAGGACCTCGTATAATTCTTCCTCCTGGGAATTTTTCATTAGTTACTCGAGGAGGTACAGCAGGAATAATCCTATCTGTTGCTGCAGCTAAACAAAATCTTGGTATTAATAAATATATTGGGATTGGAGACGAATCAGATTTAAAACTCCAAGATTTTCTTAAGTATTACGAAAATGACCAATCAACAAAAATAATGGGCGCCTATTCTGAAGGAATCAAAAATCCAAGATCATTTCATGAGACATTGAAAGTGATTAAAAAGCCGCTCGTTATTTTTAAATCCGGTGAAACAAAATCGGGTGCTCAAGCGGCAATATCTCATGTTGGTGCAATAGCAGGTCAATTTACTTCAAAAATTGCTGAGGGTTTCTTTCATCAGCTTCGAGTAGTAAAAGCTAATAGTGTGGAGGAATTGATTGATTTTGTTAATGCATTATCAATAGCACCGCTTCCAAAGGGAAAAAGACTTGCTATTTGGACACCAGGAGGTTCTATGGGAGTAATAATGACAGATAATTTGGAAAAAGAGGGATTAATCATTCCAAGCCTGACTCAAAATCAGTTGGAAATGCTTAATAAAATTTTAAAAGTGAAATATTGGAGCCATAATAACCCTGTTGATGTTACAGATTCTTATAATCCACAAGCAATGGATAAAGCTGCAGAGATATTGTTAGAAGGGGAAAATTTCAATGGATTAATAGTTCTATTTGGATTTGGTGTTATGGAACAAGCGGATTATATGGATTTAAGCTTTTCAAATGAAAATAAAGAGATATTCCAAGTTTTTATGCAACAGCAGGCAAAAAGATTTGGAAGACTTATTAAAAAATACCAAAAACCTATTTTTATTTTAGCAGATGAGCAAGGATTAGCGGCTAAGATTTTCCAGAAAGAGGGGATAATCGTCTTACCTAATTTTACTAGAATTGCTCGAACATTCCGATTACTTCACCAACAATATCTATACTCATCTTCTCTAAAGGAACTTGATTTAAAATGAAAATGAATATTGAATGCGTTATATGTTTTCAGAAACAAGCCTTAAGAGCTTTGAAAGATACAGAAGACATAAATCTTAAACAAAGAGTATTAAAAAGCGTAATGAAGATGTTATTAGAAGAAGATTGGACTAAAACCCCGCCTGAGCTTGCAAATAAAGTCTATAAAATAGTAAAAGATCTCTCTGGTATCGAAGATCCTTACAAGGATCTAAAACAGAAATCAAATGAAAGCATTCTCAGAATATATAAAAAATTAGAGGAGGAATGCTTAGACTCACCAAATCCAATTCAACACGCTTTGAAATTAGCGGTTGCAGGCAATATCATGGATTTTGGTGCAATTGAGAATTTTGACGTTCATAATACAATTGAAAAAGTAATGAATACAAAATTTGCTTATGATTATTCTGAAGAACTAATAAATAAATTACAACAATCAAAAAGTATGTTATATTTCGCAGATAATAGTGGCGAAATTGTTTTCGATAAATTATTATTATCATTAATATTGGATAAATATCCTAATCTTAAAATTACATTTGTAGTTAAAGCGGAGCCTATAATTAATGATGCTACAATGGAGGATGTTAATCAAATTTCTTTTAATAATTTATCTAATATCAAATTCAAGACTCTAGGAAATTTATTAAATTTAAATTCGACTTCGAGAAAGTCTGATGAAGTAAGAAAATGGATTGATGATCATGATATAGTGATTGCAAAAGGACAAGGAAATTATGAAGG
>RDOG01000010.1:0-144438 GCA_011365055.1 Promethearchaeota archaeon | reverse complement strand
AAGAAAGTCTGATGAAGTAAGAAAATGGATTGATGATCATGATATAGTGATTGCAAAAGGACAAGGAAATTATGAAGGATTTAGTAACTATAGACCACTTAAAAAAATATATTTTCTATTAATGACAAAATGTGCAATTGTAGCAAGGGATTTAAAAGTTGAAGAGCAAAGTTTCGTTATTTATAAATGAATTTATCAAATAAACTTTAATTTTGCTATAAATTAATTCGTAATTACTTTTTTGTTTATTACTTTTTTACTAAAATACACTCTAGTTTTATGACTTCAAGGCGATCGTTATGAAAATAGAGTAAAATTAATGATTAATAAAATACGTTTTTTATGGTTTTTTTAGTTTAGCATCTTAATCAAAATACTATTAATGAACTAAAATTGAATAAAATAAATAGAGTCGATGGGACAACAAACATATAAAAGCGTGGTTACAAGCGTATTTAATGTTACCATTTAAAAGATTGTGAATTACGTGCAAAAAGAATATTTGGCGAAGTTTAAAGACGTAGAATACATTGTGAAAGAAGATATTCAACCGGAATTTACCATATGGTTTATTCCAAAATTAAAAATATATTCTGAATTCTTCAATACAGTTATTTATTTAATTTATATTATTACTTTGCTTATGATTGAAGCTCAATAAATATTTATTTATAAGAGAACCAATCTACAATACTTCATCGAAATCATCATTAAAAAGAATTTATTCATTAAGAGGAAATGAGAAGAATGGCAAACTGTGCGATTTGTGGAATGCCCATCTTTGGCGAAGGTTATAAATGTGGACTTTGTGGAGATTATAGCGATCCCTTTTGTTCTGAAACTTGTATAGAAAAGCACAAAGATAAAAGTCATTATGACCATTGTGAAATTTGTGGTTCTCGGATCACAGGGAAATATATTACTTGTAAAACTCATAAGGGACATTTCTGTTTACCAGAAAAAAAAGAATGTTGGAATAAACATCTCGAACAATATCACACTGTTCCCTGTACTATTTGTGGAAAACGAATTTCTGAGGATAGAAAGAGTATATTTAGCTGTGTTTACTGCTCAAATTCATATTTCTGTTCAAGTAGTTGTAAAGAAAAACATGAAAAAGAGAAGCATTCAATATATTGTAAAAAATGTGGGAAATCGGTTTATCAATATATTGCTATTAAATGTAAAAGTTGTGATGAGGGATTTTGCTCAGATACATGCATGAATAAGCATTTTGAAGAAATCCATTGCTATCAATGTGCTCATTGCGGGTCTTTTAAAGAAAAGAGCCAATTTAAAAATTGCGAAGTATGTAATAAAAAAATATGCAGTGATAGCCATTACGAATTGCATTTACAATCTCAACATCCAGAAAAATGGAAAACTATAGAAGAACAAAGAAAAAAAGTGAAAGATGCATGGGAAAACACACAGCGACCGCAAGAAGTTGATTTCTATAACGAAGTTTCAAAAAATGAAGCAAATACTTTAACTCTTTTAAGCGAGTCAATTGGAAAAAAAATTAAGAAAGTTATCCATGTGGGCTATATTGGGGAAGAAAATGCGTATTTTGACGTAAAGGATAAATCAGTAAGTAAGCTCACGTTAAAAAATGGTATGCTTAAGAGTGGAAGCCAATTAGAAGAATGTTCAATTAGACAATTAAAAAATTTATATGAATTAGATTTAAGCAATAATGGTTTGATAGACCTACCCGAATCTATATTTGAATTAAAAAATTTAGAACAATTAATAATAAAAAATAATAAATTTACGGAATTTCCAAAAGAAAAACGAGCTTTAAAGAATCTTTGGTTATTGAATTTAGCTGAAAATCAAATAGAAAAATTATATGATTCCATTGGTGATTTCAAATCATTAACGAATTTACATTTAGAAAATAATAAGTTAAAAGAATTACCGGAAAGTATTGGACAATTAAATGCTTTAGTTTCTTTAGATTTATATGGCAATGAATTAACAAAACTACCCAATTCGATCGGGAAATTGAAGTCTTTAAAACAAATTAATCTATTTTACAATAAATTAAAGACGCTACCTGATTCAATCTGTTCATTAAAATTATTGGAAAAGATACATGCAAATAATAACGAAATAAATATTTTACCAAAAAATATAGGTGATTTAAAATCATTAAAGGAATTGTACCTTAAACAAAACGAACTAAGGTTTCTTCCAGAAACGTTTCAAGATCTTAATTTAGATAATTCGAAATGTGATCTATCGAATAATAAAGAGTATTTAGAATATTATAAGCATTTAAATTTTGAACAAGCTGAATGTATTGCTTCATTTACAATAGATTCAGGTAAAATCCTTTCTTTCCAAAATACTATTTATCATTATCATCATCAAGATTATAGAGCTGAAGACAAGAAAATAACGGAGTTAAAATTGAACGCCAATTTAACAGCCTTTTCTGACTTCATATGTCAGTTGAAGTCAATTATTAAATTGGATTTATGTAAAAACAAAATAAAGGAGATTCCTGAATGCATTGGTCAATTAAGTAATTTAAAAGTATTAAACTTGAAAAAAAATTCGATAAAGGAATTACCTGAAGCTATAGGAAAGCTAAAAAATCTAGAAGAATTAATTCTATCAGATAATGATATTACCGAACTGCCAAAATCTATTGGACAACTATCATCAATTAAGAAAATTGAAATTTTTAACAATAAACTTTTAGAATTGCCCGATACAATTAATAAATTAATATTGCTTACAGAATTAGATTTAAGCAATAACCAATTATCCACGATTCCCCCATCAATTGCTAAGCTTAAATTAGAAAAATTAATTTTAACTGGTAATCCCATTGATATAGAGCAAGATAAAAAAGGTGCAAAAGCGATACAAAAATTAGAAGATAATGGTTGTCTTATAAAGAAATAATGAATATTTCTTTTTTTTCTTCTTTATTTTCCATATGTTCCTTCAATCAAGATATAATATTATCCATTTTTGTAGTTTTATTTACTTCTTTACCGTGATTCATACAAAATTGGGCATCAAGCAGCACTTCTTGATCACAATAAGTGCAAATATTGAGACCTTTTTTATCAAGAATCCTTTTAAAATATTTTTTCCTTCTCCAATAAATAAGAAATTTTTTAACATTTAACATCTTAATCAAAATAAAATTGATGAGCTAAATTGAATAAGATTCAATTTTAAAAAAAAATCAATAATATCAATTATTTGTTATAAAAATAAGGCTAATTACTTGTATTTTATCCTCTAATTTCCAATTAATATATTTTTAATTATTATCGAGAAGAAAAATAAAAAAATGAAAAACACATTTAAATTTCACCATTCATTTTAATCTATAAAATGGACATCTTTGAGGAATAATAATGACAGAACCCATGACTAAATTGAAAATAGTTATAGCAGGGGACCCAGCAGTTGGAAAAACAACACTTATAAAAAAATTCTCCACCAAAAAATTTGAAGAAGATTATAAAATGACTGTCGGTTTCCAGATATCAAAAATTGAAAAAATTATTGGTTATGATAACGTGCAATTTATGGTTTACGACATAGCAGGGCAAGAAAGGTTTAAAATCATGCGTCATCGTTTCTATGCAGGTGCAGATGGATGTATTTTAGTTTTTGATTTGACTAATAAAGATTCTTTAAAAAATATTGAAATGTGGTATAAAGAATGCATTAATTTATCTGAGAATAGTCAAGTCAAGCTAATTCTTGTTGGAAATAAGCATGATTTACACAGAGTTGTTCCGAGAGAAATTGGTAAAAAAGTTGCTGATGTAATAAAAGTTCCTTATTACGAAACTTCGGCAAAAAATGGTCTTAATGTTGATGAAATCTTTGAAGAATTATACCACTTAGTTGTAAAGTCCTAATATCTAATAATAAAATAAAAACTAAATTTCAATAATTATTGGTTGAGGAAACGACCTCATCTACTTTTTCTGCAAGTTTATGAATATTTGTATGTTATTGAAATACATAATAAGATTGATTTTACTTATTTTTCCTTATTTAATGTTAAAATATTAGAAAGATAATTAATTATATAAAAAATTATTCAGAAGTTATTGGTAAACCTTTTTTTCGCCACATTAGCATTCCTCCAGTCAGATTTCTCACGTCTGTAAAACCATTTTGAACTAATAGTCTTGCTGCCATGTTTGATCTAGCTCCACTATGACATATTGTTACGACTTCTTTATCCTTATATTCATTAAGATTATTTATTTTATTCATTAATTGATCTAAGGGGATTAATTTGCTTCCTTTAACATGCCCCATCAAGCCATAATACTCTTCTGGTGTACGCACATCAATCAGCACATCCGGCGCGTCAATTGAATCTAATCGTTCGTAAAGTTCTTCTGGAACTATTTCTGATAACGGAGAGGGACCATATTTTCTCATTTGTTTCCTTGGCCGTTTTTCAATCATAACAGGTTTTTGAATATCTTCGCCAGCAACTTTGCGTTTTTCTATTGTTGCTATTAAGCTTCCTTTATCTTTTTCAAGCGATAATAATTCTATTCCATCTGTTAATTTTGCATAAGCTTCTACACTTGATTTAAATCCAATATCAGTAGCAATTACACGTAATTTTTTATTCTCTGGCAATACTTCCAATGCTTTAATCATGGCATTTAATGGACCAGGGCAAGAGAGACCACTACAATTAATTTCCATAAATTCTGCATTTTCGATTGATTTTTCCTTAACCATTTCCTCCATTATCTCTTGAGGGCTGCCACAAGCACTGATTAATTCTTCTAAGGTTGTATTAGCCAATTCATAGATTTTGTAACCACCTGTTAGATTGTATACATTTTTGAATCCATTTTGAACTAAAGTTCTTTGGGCAAGATATCCCCTATAACCTGCTTGACAAAAAGCATAAATTGGTTTATCCTTTGGAATCTCATTCATTCTATCCCGTAATTGCTTATCTGGAATATTAATTGCATCTCCAATCGTACCTAATTTATATTCATCAACCGTTCTTACGTCAAGTAAAAGTCCTTTATCCATTATTTCATCAACTTGGTCCCATTGCCATATCAAATGATCACCTCTTAGTGAATTTGCAGCTATAAATCCGGCCATATTTACGGGATCTTTTGCTGAATTGAAGGGAGGAGCATAACTTAATTCTAATTCTTCTAAATCAAAAACAGTTCCTCCAAATTTTATAACTGTTGAGACTACATCAATTCTTTTTTCACTCCCATTGCCACCAATCGCTTGTACACCCAACACTTTACCAGAAGGTACTTCGTAGATTAATTTAAACGCGGTAGGTATCGCACCTGGATAATATCCCGCGTGATTATTTGGGTGTAGATATATTTTATCATACGTAATATCAATATTTTTCAGCGATTTTTCATTTAATCCAACGGTTGCTACAGTCATATCAAATATTTTAACAACAGATGTTCCAAGAACGCCTTTGAATTCTGATTTATGCCCAGCGATATTGTCTGCTGCTATTCTCCCTTGTTTGTTTGCAGGTCCTGCTAGAGCGAGAGCTGTCATTTGATTACTTTGAAAATTTGTTACTTGAATTGCATCACCTACTGCGTATATTGAAGGATCTGATGTTTGCATGTATTTGTTTACCACAATATGACCTTTAGGACCCAATTTCAAATTTGCATCTTTAGCTAATTTCGATTCAGGTCTCACACCTATCGCTAAAATGACCATATCAGTTTCGATAACTCGTCCTGATTTTGTTTTTACGTGGGGGATTTTTTTATCATTACGGCCAAATGAATCAACAGCATCATCAAGAACAAGGCATACTCCATTCAGAATTAATTCGTGATGAACAAATTGTGCCATTTCTTTATCTAAAGGTGCCATGACTTGATCAAGCATTTCAACGATCTTTACTTTTATTCCTTTTTCTCGTAAATTTTCTGCAATTTCCAATCCAATGAATCCACCACCGATAATTACAGCGTGTTTAACCATATTTTCTTCAACATATTGTCTGATTGCAACAGCATCAGGAATAGTCCTTAAGGTGAATAAAGGAACTTCGTTAATCCCAGGAAATGGTGGTTTAATAGGCTCCGCGCCAGGAGATAATATTAAATAATCATAAGATAATTCATATCCAGAATTTTTTTCAAGATCTTTAATAAATACAGACTTTTTTTCACGATTAATCGAAATTACTTCATTATTCACTCGAACGTCAATATTAAATCGATCTTTAAATTCTTGAGGAGTTACTAATTCTAATGATTCACGTTCTTTTATGATATTACCAATATAATAGGGAAGGCCGCAATTTGCAAAAGAGACATATGATCCTTTATCCAACATTATGATTTCAATGTCTTCTTTCATTCTACGCAAACGAGTAGCTGCGCTTGCGCCTCCGGCTACCCCACCTACAATAATTACACGTTTCATTAATAATCACATCAAAATTGTTAATTATTTAAGAAAATCAACTTATATGTAAATCAAAAAAATTATTCCTTAAAAAACCTACAATTTCCTCCAATAAAGTATAAATTTAAAAAAATTACATTTCTAAATCAGTTTTTTAATCGAGTATAAAAAAATAGGCAAAGAAAGAGACGTTCTAACTTGGATCTAAATAATAAATTAAATGTTTAAGTTATATTTTAATAAAAACATTTCCAACTTAAGTTAGATAATTCCGTTTAAGAAAAGAATAATTTTAAGAATTCGTCAAAAATTTCTAGAGTGAAATCTTTCGTTCCATCTTTTAATACCTTACCAAGAAATTGAATTTCTATCTCAGTGAAATCAACTCCAATGAGTTCAATTTCATTTTTCGTTAAGTGTTCTGAGATCAATTTATAAATTTCTATCATTTGATCAAATGAAAATCCAAAAGTATCAATAAATCGAGCAGCTAGTACTGCTTTTCCAGCGGCAACATCAACATCTGTTGATATCAACACTTTTTTTGTCGTTATTTTATTCAATAATATTTGCAATTCTTCCTTAAATAAATTAAAATCATTGAACCTAGGAAGAAATTTCACACCTAGTGTCTCAAAAAAATTAAATTCATTCACGAATTCTTGAACTTTTTCATCTTCAATTTTTCTCATTGTGGGATTAGGATAGTCATTATTACCAATAATAAATACATTACGAGCATCTACAGCATTTTCGGTTAATATATATCGCATGAAGGTCCCACAATTATAATAATCTTGAATTTCTTGTAATTTTTCGATATCTTCGGGATTTAATAAGACGTTTGAAGTTTCTATATTGGTTTCAGTCGCATATTTAGCCAATCCAATTCGTATCCTAGATCGAATTCCATCAAAATGACCATCAAGTATGATAATACTTACCTTATCTTTTCCATATTTTTTAGCAATAAATGAAATGAGGGCACCGGTAGACGAATGATCTGCACCAATCATAAGAGGTATTTCATCTTGAATATTTTTTTCCAAAAAATCCTCCAAATCTTTTCGATAATCTAAACAACCACCACTTTCTAGGAAAATTTTATAATCAACTGGATTAATTAAATCTAAATCTTCAGGGATTGGTTTAGGAGTTATCCAACTTTCAATAGGAAGCTTTCCAATATTGATATATCGTTCATCTTGGAGAATCTTACTTTTATTTAAAAAGTATTCAAATGGATCTAAAAAATCTGGTCCTTTTATTCGTTTTTCTTTAATAGCTTGAACATATGCATTTTTAATTAATAATTTTGAAGTATTATCGTTTGGATCTAAAGCAACACCGAAAACCTTAATCGGTTTTTTCATTCAAGCATTTCCAAAAAATTAATTAAATTGGGATAATAAAGATAGAAATCCCTGCTTGATTGTTGAAAGTAATTCTTTTCGAGTTAGATATAAGGATGGTATTGAAAGTAATATCCGAGTAAAACCTTGTGATAATTCCGAAGTATTTGAAAGACTCATTTTTTTCTTTAAAATCATTTCAAGCATGCTGGATTTTTGTTCTAATATAGATAAAATTACTTCTTTATTGATTGATACGATAGGAAGCTTACTGATATCATCCGAAGTGAGTTTAGATATTTTAATTTTGGGATCTTCCTTTATAAATTCTAATTTGAATTCTCCAAGAATATCAGATTTGATGACTATTTTTTTATTAATAGCATCTTCAAGCTGCTTTATCATATGATATTTTAGATCATCCTCCAATGTTTCTAAAGGATCTGCCAATATTTTAACAACTTGACTTAAGAGATTAGTTAATTTATTTTCGTCAAATCCCGATCCTGTTATTTTTACTAGACTTGTCTCCCAATTAAGCGATGCAGGGAGAACCTGATTTAATAACGCGTTAAATGATTCCAATCCAAATAATAAAAATCTTTCATCCATTTCAATCACCTTCAATTAATGGTTCCAAAAATTCCGTGATATCCATCATCTCCATCTCGGATTTTGCTTTTTTAATACCATCTTCTAGATTTACTTTACAAAAGGGACAGCATGATAGCAAAATATCAGCTTCTGTTAATTCAGCTTCCCTGATTCTTTCTTCAGAGGTTTTCAATGCAAAGTCTTTATAAGCAGATTTTACACCTCCACCAGCTCCACAACACCAAGCATTCATAGTTATACGATCCATTTCATCTAACTGCGTTCCAGGTATGGCATTAATGACATTTCTTGGTTCATCATAAACCTTCACATGACGCCCTAAATGGCATGGATCATGATAAGTTACGATTGCTTCTTTTTTCTTAATTTTCAATTTTCCTTTTTGTATGAGATCATCCAATAATTGGGAAACATGCAATAATTCTACTCCAATTTCGCCTAATTCTTTTTTATAATCTTCTTTAAATGCCCTAAAGCAACCAGCGCAAGAAAATACTACTTTTTTCGCTTTAGTAGTTTTAATCAATTCGATATTGTGTTTCATAAGATCGATAGCTTGTTCGTATTGACCAGTCCTTAAAGATGGTGATCCACAACACCATTCATCCTGGGATACCGTAAAATCCAAACCAAGTTTTTTGAAAATTTTTGCAGTTGCTTCAGCAATACTTTTAGTTCTATAAGATGAAGTACAACCTACAAAATACAAGATTTCCGCTTCAGGTTTTACTTCTATCCCGATCTTTTTCAACCATTGTACACGATTGTTATGTTTTTCTTTATACGGATTGTGATTTTCTTGAATACTTTTATTGAAAATATCATGTTCAGGGCAAGTTAAACCATCTTTAACCAGCCTTCTCCGCATCGCCTCAAAAACTTCTGTTGGTTTTAATTCAATGGTAAATTCACAATTAGATTCACAAAGACCGCAGAGTGTACAAGCATAAAATACTTCTGCTAACTTCTCACTAGGAGTTAATTCTTCTTCAATTATCCCTCTGGCGATTTCCATGCGACCTCCTGAATGATACGCATCATATTTATAGAACAATCCAGAAGGACATCCGTAATATCTATCTTCATTTTGGAGAAAATATGGATTAATAAACATGCAATTATAACATTTTGTACAATGATAGACCATTTCATGAAATTCAGCTAATTCTTTCACCATTTTTACTCATACCTCACAAATCTAATTTTCCTGGATTTAAAATATTGTTTGGATCCAGCATATTTTTTACCATTTCAAGATATTCATGATATTGGGGAATCCTAGAATAAATAATACTTGCCAAGGAGCCATTTGGTCTATCAATAATTCCTCCGAAATTCAAGATCTCCTCACTTATTTTTAATAATAATTCATCATTCGTTCGTTTAAGATCTAATTCTGAATCATCGTGATATAAAGTAAATTCACTGTAAATTAGTCTAGCTTGTTCTATTGGCATTGTATATCCGAATAAGTCTTCTTCAGGATACCCGTAATCACGTGCAATGGCAATAACAGAATCAATAATATCATTTATTACGTCAAGATTTGCATAATAAGAGATCAAGGTACAATTAATCTTATATTTTCGATAATTCATCAATTTATCGGGTATTAATAATTCTTGTTTTAGTATCTCTTCAATATTACTCATTTCAGTGATGACTGGATATACCCCAGTATTGAATTTAATACCCAATTCATCTAATTCTTCTTCAAATACTAAAATCTCTTCTTCTTCCCAACCAGTCAAATTTAAAACTAGTGTCCAAGGAGGAAGTTTTTCATTTAAATCTAATAGATCTTCTAAATTTTCAGCAAGCATGGCTGCCAGATTCAAGCTACTAATTGCCAGACACTCTTTTCCAATTTCTATTCGTTTAATATTCATAAATAAATCCACTAATTCTTCATAATTAGCAACGGATTTCAAGAGAATTTTTTGCAGAGGAGGATTATGTTTTAATTTGATAGACATTTCAGCAACAATTCCCATGGTTCCTTGTGCACCAGTAAAAACTCTTGACCAATCAGGTCCAGCAGGTCCAAAATGAGCAATAGATAATTTATCTGGTATTACTTCACCTGAACCAGTATGTAAAGTTGAACCATCAGCTAAAATCACGAGCATATCAAAGATTACTTGCCATCCCTCAGAAAGAATGACCATAGGACCAGATAATAATGGATAACGTTCAAGGTATGTAGAAATTATCGAAGCAGAACTTGGTACTCCTAGCGGTACCATGCATCTTAATCCTTCTTTTTTTAATGCTTCTTGCAATTGATAAAACGTCACCCCAGGTTCAATAGTTGCATATCTATCGGATCCTCCAACAATATTTATTATTTTATTCATATTTGACATATCAAGTATTATACCACCTTGTTCGGTTGTAGTTCCTTGCGTTAGATTAATTCTCGAAGACTTAGGAATTATTCCAATATCTTGTTCATTGGCAACTTCTAAAACTTGTTGAATTTGTTCAATACTTGAAACTTTAACTATACAATCAGGGTTCCCGTAAATCAATAATTCAGAAATGTCAGTAATTACATTTTCAGTCCCAACTATACCTTCTAGAAATTCTTTTGCAGCACGAGTATAAACCATTATTCATCCTCCTCCATGTACGGGTCAATACATTTTTTTCTATTCATAATATTATTAGGATCAACAAAGGTTTTCCACATTTTTAATAATTTCATATAACCAGGGAAAAGTATAGGACCGCATGATTCCATAAAATTATGTTCCATATATAAATAATAAAAAAGACTATCTCTTTTCTTTAAAAATGACGTAACCATTGCTCCTTGAAATGCAGAAATTGCCATGGTAAAATCTTCTTCATTAAATTGATCATAATATAAATCCATTTCCTGCATTCCAAAGTGCATATCGTCCACTGGTTGAGAATAGCATGCAATTTCCCATGGACGTGCCGCAAATTTCTTAGCTGCTTCTTCAGTATATAAAAATATGTTATGAGCATCATCCATGCTCAACCACGGTGTATTTCCACCAAATGCTCCATGTACACGAAATGCTCGAGCAGATAAAAACATAAAATCGATCATTCTACGTGGATCATCTTTAATAGGAGCTACCTTTGAATGCTTGCTTGAATCCATAACAGTAATCATAGGACCATATGTTGAATCCATCGTTGCCACTTGAATATCTTTAAAATTTTCTTTCATCAATCGTTTCAATCTTTTTAGATTAAACGCGTTTCTTTTTTCGGAACCTTCCAATACTATGGTGGCCATTGCCCCAAATGCAGGTCGTTGCATCATACCTTGAGATTCTTCTTTAGTACGGCCAAATAACATGGCAATATAAGGCCATCGCATAATCCACGTATTGCTATATACACCATATTTAACTAAAGATCGAATAGCTTTGAAGCATGAATCTAATGGTCCTAATAAAAAAACATAATTATCCTTCGCACCGCCAGGAAAATCTTCCATTTTTGGATATAATTTTACTTTTGCTTTTAAACAAACTCCCAAATTTCCAAATGCTTCCATAAAAAGTCCTGACAAGTCTGGACCTGGAGCATGTTCCCAATTACTACTTTCTTCACCTGCAGGATGCGCAAAGCAACCGAGTTTTAATATTTCACCATTAGGCAAAACCCATTCGTATCCTAATACGTGTCTATCTCCTATACCATATTTTGCACTATACGTGCTAATTCCTCGAGTTCCAAAAAAATTACTAATAACTCTAACCGTGTGGGGACCACTTGGTTCGGGTGTGAAAAGTCCTACTTTCCATGCTTCAATTTGTAATTGACCAAAGGTGACTCCTGGTTCTACGGTAGCTGTCATATTCAAAGGATCTATTTCAAGAATCCGATTCATACGTTTTAGATCTAAAATGACACCTCCACGTTCAGGGACTGCTGCACCAGCTAAATTAGCACCTGTACCCTTCGGTAAGACAGGAATGTTATTATCATTACAAACCTTCAAGATTGCTATGATTTCTTCCTTGTTTTCAGGTATCACTACATAATCGGGACCTCGAGTTTTGACAGATTGATCGCGAGTATGTGGATATCTTATCGAAGGATCATCTGAGGCGTTTTTATCACCTACTATTTTCTTAAATTCTTCAACAATTGATTTAGTAATCAAAGGGTAAACCTCATTAAAATGATAAATATATGATATATTTCTAAAAAAATTTTAAGAATTGAATAAGTGAGACATAGTAATAATTCTTTCCAATTATATCTGTTCTTAGATATATTTTATGAAAATAATATTAAGAGGAATTATTTTAATTTATTATCGAAAAAAAATCAAAGGGTTGGATAGAATTAGGAGCAAAAGAACAGATTTTAAAAACATTAAAGAATAAGGAACTAGATATTGTTCTATTTTTTAGCTTTAATTTAAAAGTAATGAAGTACATGAAGAAATTTAGAAAAGATACGACTAATATTCAATATAGAGAAGATAAAAACATAAATAGAGGTTTAATAAACTTAAAAATAGCAATCTTGATCATAAAAGAATTATATAATAAATTAATAACTTGATTTATTTTCTTTGATAAATTTAGAATGATGAAGGACTGTGAAAGAACTAACGACCCAAGAATATTACAATAAAGTCTTCGGATCTTGGATAGGACGGGTTGCAGGTGATTTTGTTGGTGCACCCTTAGAATTAAAACCAGTAAAGATAATCGAGCGTAGATATGGTCAAATCACCTATTATCCAAAAAAAATCAATTTAAATCAAGTTAACGATGATGAAATGTATGAAATTATTGCTCTCATTACATTAGAAGAGAAGGGTTTAGATCTTACCGCTAAAGATATTGCTTTGGGATGGTTAGACCTTCTTAAATATGAGAGAGCGGTTTTTACAGCAGAGAAATCTGCACTAAATAATTTAAAATCGGATATTTTTCCACCGGAATCAGGATCCTTTAATAATCCCTATTTTGATTTTATTGGTGCCCAAATGAGGGCAGATATTTGGGGTCAAATCACACCGGGTTGCCCTCAAATGGCGAAAAAGTATGCACAAATGGACGGCTCAATCTCCCATGCAGGAATTGGCATTGAAGGTGAAATATTTATTGCTGTATTAATTTCAAATGCGTTCTTTGAGAAAGATATTAATAAAAACATTAATCAGGCACTCATTAATTTACCTAAAGAAAATGAAAGCACCTACACGAAAACTGTTAAAGAAGCAATAAAAATTCATAAACAATATCCGAATGATTTTAGAAAAGCCAGAAGTGCTCTTATTGATGAATATTGGGCAAATTTAAAGGAAGTATTAATCAAGAAAGCATCTAATAAAGATACTGAAAGAGTAAAAATATTAAAAAGTCAGGAATCAGAAGTACATGTTCTTCCGAATATTGGTATAATTATTTTATCACTTTTATATGGAGCTAAAGATAAAGAAGATCCCCTTGGGAAGTCAATTTGTGTTGCTGGGATGATGGGTTATGATACAGATTGTAATTGTGGAAATATAGGAGCAATTCTTGGAGTACAATTAGGGGAAAAAAATATTCCCTTGAAATGGAAAGAACCTTTGCAAGACACATTTTCCACATACGTAATAAATCATGAAAAATGGAAAATTTCCGAATTGGCAAGAAGAGTTGCAGATATAGGAGAAAAATTCGTGAAAGAAAAATGTTCAGATGTGATAAAGATCATTTCACATAAATTTTAATAATGATAGAAATCGGATTTATAAAAATTCATTTTATTTCCCTAATTTCTTCTAATAATTTACAAACTTCGTCAACTTTTTTCTCTATCGTCTTTATTAATTCTAATCGTTCTTTATCTTCCAATTTTTCTTCAGTTTTTAATAATTCTATTGAAAAAATAATAGTTTGTAATATATTTCCCATATTATGAGAGAATTTGTCTTTTAAATTAAATTTTTCTTGGTTAGAAATTGAAAATTCTAATTGCACAAAATAGAAGGTTGTTAAGATCGTACCTGTAATTACAGTTAAATAGTTAAGTATTATTAAAAAGGAGTCATTGGAATCGAATAATCCAAAATTATAGCCATTTAAAAAGATAAGAATCATAACTGGAATATAAAAAATAAGAACAGCGATATCGATGAAATATAATATCATATTTTTTTTAATCATTCTTTTAAACATGCCCCATTTAGATATTGGAGCAATTAAAGCGCTAACTACTGACAAACTAAAAGCAATGAACGAGAAATTTAAAGCCATACCTACTCCAAAAGTTAAATAAAGAACTAAAGGTAAACATATGTAAAAAACACATAAAATCATTACAAATTTTAACGAAACGTTAGTAAAATATGAAATGGCACCAATTCCTATTAAAAAAATTCCTATTTCTATAAATATTCCATGAATTACTAAAAGAATTTGAGAGATCGTGATATCAAGAGTTAATTCTGAAAAAATAGGGGTGAGATATCCTAAAGAATAAATTATCCAACCTGGAATGTAAAAAATAAATAATTTTCTCTTCTTCTCAAAATAAAAATTGATAAAAATTCCGAGTGCAATTATTCCAATTATGAATAAACAAATTAAACTTGATAAAAGAATCTCATTCATTCGAAATCTCCATCAAATGTTTATCAATTAATTAATAGAATTAAAATATTCGCCCCAATTCAGATTTTTCTTAATCTTCGTTATCAATAGAAATCAAAATTTCAAATCTATATTTGATATAGAAGAACTCCTACGATTATTTCATACTTATTAAATATCATTATGTTCAAACAAGTTGTGATATATATAAATAAATGAAGTTTAAATATATTTTTTTCCTTTATTATTTGTAAAAATACTCATAGAATCGTGTAAATTAAATCAAATAATTTCATCTATTTTTTTTAGTTTCCCTCAATTAAAAAATTCGTTAAATTTCTATCAATTTCTCTTTATGTTTTTCCTTAATTTATGATAAACCTTTAAATATATTTTAACGGGGATAACATTCGGATTTTTTCTATATCGTTCAGGAATTTCAGCATCACAACGTGAACACAAATTAGAGTTTTTTGTCCAATCCCTAAATTCATCAGCGTGAGCGGGATGTCTACAAACGGGACATAGAATTATCCCTCTATTTGCATCTTCAGGAATACGAGGTAAGTTAAAGCAAAATATGCATTTGAAATCTTCTTCTGAAAGCCTTCCTGCTTTAGGGCGTATTTTATCAATTTTTATGTCTAATTTTGGTTTTACTGCTTGAGGGGATGGTTTAGGAGTAATTCTTGTTGGTGGGGGAGGCTTGGGTCTTGGTGGTGGTTGGGATCTAGTTGTTGGTACAGTACGATTAGGGCGAGGTCTTTGCCTTGCTCTTGGTTGAGATGCAATTGGTGGTTGAGGTGTAGGTCTAGGCGGAATGCTACGAGGTGTGGGAGTTGGACGCCTTATAGGCTCAGTTGGAACCACTGGCATGTAAGAACTTTTACTGAATATGCCATATATAAGTATTATTGAGGATATAATAGATAAAATAAAAACTAGTAAATCAGGGTACCATTGAATAGGTGTAAGTGGCAAATTTGAGAAGTCAATCAGGAAATAAAATGAAATTGAGTAGATAATTTCAACTAATATGATGAATACAGTAACAAATCCTCCATATTTTCGAGAACTTACTGATTTTTCCCCAATATATACAAAAAAATATCTTGAAAAACAGAAGATTAATAATATTGTTCCGTAAAATAGATAGGGAAATGCGAAAATTAGATGCCAAAAACTCAAAAAAACGTAAGGGTTTTGAAGTATGTTCCATCCAAGTAAACTATTAAAATTACCCCAAAAACTATAGAAAATACCCATACTTATTGAACCAAAAATGAAAAATGATGTGTTATGTGGTGAGTTAAATTCGCGGAAATTTTTCACTCTATCGAAAAATTTTATGGTATAGCAAAACCAAAAACCTATGAGAATCCAAGATATTAATATATTTAGTGATCTATCAATACCTACAAAATAAATTAATCCTACAAGTGAAAATATAGAGAAAATGATAACATACCAGCGTTTTTGAGGCAAGATTTATAAACCGCCAGCTATCAATCTTCGTCATATTCTAAATAGACAGCTTTTCCATCAATAATAGGGTTAATAAATTCTAATAAATGAGGCAATGCTGCTGGTTCTATCAATCCTTCAACAATAAATGGAAGAGAAAACCACTTTTTCGTTGATAAATTTGCTCGAAATATGTCAAATCCTAACGTTTTTCCATCTATTTTATATGGATCAATAACTAATGCAATTGATCGATCCCACAATTTTTGATATCTAACCTGAGTTCCGAAGTCCTCATTACTCATAAACAGTCCATATGATGGATGAGAATGATACCATCCGCAAATAAATAAATTTTTACTTCTAATATCATTAAATGCACGAGTAAAGTTACGATAATCTTTTATTTCTGCATAAATTGCAGTTCCATGCCCCATTGGATATGCATCATCAATTATTAAATTAGAGCCTTTTGTCTTCCCTGCTAATAATCCGATTACTTCAACCCAATCACTTTTAGGTATGTTCTTATTTGCATATTTCAATGCATGGCTTGCGATTTTTAGCACCGCTTTTATAGTTATGGAAATTTTTTCTTTTATTTCTATAGGTTCAGCAGGAACCGCTATTTCTTTGTGTTCAGGTATTAATTCTGGTATCGGTTCTTCTTGAAGCTCCTCTGCTTTTAGTTCATTGTAGATTTCTTCAAGAATTTCTTTTTTCAATTCTTCTTTAATTTTATCTTTCATATTCTTAAAAGACTCTATGTCTTCATCTTCGTTCATTGGGTCACTACCATTTCTTACCATTTCTTATTTGCATACTTTTTAACTAAAAATTTCACTTTTTTATCAAAGGATTTCGGATCATTTATCATTTCCATGGCTGCTTTCTTATTAAAGACATCTTTTGGATTAACGTAATATCCTTTCGTATTAAGCATGGCAGTTATTGCTTGAATGACAGTTACTATTGTTTTACTTGGAGACCAGCCACCTTTCTTACCCACGAGACTAGGGTCAATTAAAGCCAGACAAATATTTCTTTGTCCGGGATATTCAGTAGGTTTGGGCCAAAAATTAGGATGCCATAAACCGGTGTGAATACGCATGAAGGGTGGTTGACGAGGATAATCAGGAGGATATTTTATTTCTAGTAAAAAAAGTCCACCTTCATATGAAGTCCCCTTTGGACCCTTTATAGTGACTTTTAAGTGATCAATACTTTTGTTTTTTTTATCAAAAGGTTCTAATTGTACTAAAATGCCTTGATTAAGCATTTTTTTCAAGGCAGCATAATCCTGAGAAATGCGATTGCTTCTTAAACTCATAAATGCACCTTCTTTTTCAATATTTTTTATCAATCATTACATATAAAAATTCTTAATTTATAAGTAAAGTTACAAAAACTTCACCCGTTTCAAAACCCGCTGCAGTTATGAATTCAAAATTTCTTAAACCATTTTGAATGGGACTTGTATTGAGATCGACTTCTTTAACCATATCAAAGTCCATAATTGTTAAGATTGGTTCCATGTATTCATCAAGAACATAACCCATTCTTTTTAGGGAGCTAATAATTTCGATACAAGGTGAATTTTGACTGATTTTTACCTCAACTCTCCGAACATCATCTCCACATTGCCAACATTCCTTATTTCTCTTTTTTTCAATGTGATAAAATTTCATACTCATTCCATTAAATACAATATATTTATCATTTGGAGGACCCAAGCTTTTATTCCCTTTTTGCCAAAATAAAATTTTAATAGTTTCATGGGATTGAATCGATGCGATCACGGAATTAATAGTAATTAATGCAGGATCATGTCGATCTACTAGTTTAACTACTTCGCTTTGAGTGAATAATGGCAAAAAATCAAATTTTTGAACGAGATCATTTGCATAATTAAGAATGAAATTAATATGTTGAAGGTTTTTGGGATTAGGTTCTTTATCAAATTTTTCTTGGAAGAATAATACCCCCTTGAATACACAATGAACTCTTTTTCTTGGTTTCCCTACCACGGTACAAGCTGCCATTTCATCAGTCTCTGTAGCAGGAATTGGATCACAACTCCAACAACCATTTTCAAAAGGGAGAATAGTGTAAACATGACCATGATATCCTCTTGTACCCCCATCCACAAAAGGTTTTCTAAATCTCACGCATTGAGCATTCAAATTAAAACGCGCATTCATTGAATCTAATCCGCCAACGATGACATCTGCATCTTTATAAATCTCAGGATGTAATCGTTCTAGGGAAGTATAATACCCATTGACAATGATATTTGGATTTACTTGCCTTAATTTCTTTGCTGCAGCAATGGCTTTTGGAGTTCCAACTTCACTATCAATAAATAATATTTGACGATTTAGATTTGAGTGTTCGATGATATCTAAATCAACGAGATCAATATGACCAATCCCAACCATTGCCAGATTTTTAGCAATTTCGCAACCAAGCCCACCAACGCCTGCAATCAATACTCTTGAATTTTTTATTATTTTTTGATCCCAACCCTCGAATCGAAATTGTCGATCATATAAACTTCTTTCTTCTGCAGTTAATTTTTCAGAAAAAAAATCGGATTCATTCAAATTTTTACACCGTAAATTGATTAGGTAATTATAAAAAAAAGTGAAAGTATTAAAAAAAAAGCATTTAACCAGCTTGACTTGCGGGAATTAAAAGGATAGTTTCGCCATTAGTAACATTATAATTGCTTAATGGACTTGCTTCATCGAGTGTAACGCCACCATGAGAAAGATGAAAGTCTGATGGATTTAGACCAAAAATATTTCCCACGGTTTGTTTAATAGCTCCAACTGAATTAGCGGTATCTACTAATAACTTCTCCTTTTTTTCTCCAGGACCGATAGTAGATGTGAAATATAAATTAATTTTTGCACCTCCACCTCCTTCTTTTGGAGTTTTGGAAGCGATCTCTGGTTCTGGTGCTTTTTCTTCAAGGTCATCTAAATTTTCATCAAATTCGTCTTGCAAAATTTTCACCTTTTATTTTTAATAAGATTTGAGTATAAATATTTTGATTTTAGGTAAATATAAAAAATTCGCATGTTAATATATATTGCTAATATTTTTTTCAATAAAAAAACTATATGCGTGAATTAAATGAGCGAAAATGGACCACGAAAGTATCAAATAGATAGCAAAACTCCTGAAACCAAGATTCCTCCAAGCAAGGAATTATTAGAAAAAATAAAAGAAGAAAGGTTAAAGCTTGAGAATGAACGAAAAAAATGGAAAAAATATGTTGATAAATTAAAAAATTTTGAACAAGCAATAGAAGAATTGGAAAATAAAAGAAGAGAACGAGAGAATGAAGTAAAAAATCTTGTTGAGAAAAGACAATCATTAATGAATGAATTAGTAGAAATTCAAAAACAAATTTTTGAAGAAAAAAATCGTTTATCCAAAGAAAAGGTACAGATTAATGAAATAAAGACAAAAATTTCGGATAAAGATGTTGAATTAGATAAAAAAGCGAGAGAAATTGAAAAACAAAAGAAAGATATGCGAAAACATATTGATGAAATCGATAATCAAAAACGGGAATTACGAAAAGATACCGAAAAAGAAGAGATCAGAAAGAAAGAATTAAAGAATTTAGCAGATCAGTTAGAGAAAAAAAATCACGATCTTGAAAGTAAAGTAAATGATTTGGAATTTAAAAAGCATAAATTAGAGGATGAAAAAAATCTTTTAGAACGGGAGCGAGATAAATTAAAAAAAGAAAATTTTGATGAAAGTACTAGACTTTCAAATGAAAAACGAGAAATAGAAAAAGCTAATAGCGATTTAGACCAAAAACAGAGTGATTTGAATAAAAAGTTACGAGAATTTGAAAAAAGAACAAAAGAGCTTAGAAATTTAAAAAACGATATAGAAGAAGAAGAGCGAAATCTTAGGAAAAACAGAGAAAAAGAGGAAATAAAAGTAAATGAACTCAAAAAAAATGTCAATAAATTGGAGCGAGAAAAAAATTTAATGCAAGATAAAGTGAATGATTTAAAGAAAGAACTTGATAATTTAAAAAATGAAAAGAAACGTTTGGATAATGATATGAGAGATGCTCGACGAGAAAGAGACATAATTCAATCTGAAAAAGAAAATATTAAAAGTGAAAGAAAAAAAATAGAAAATGAAAAGAATCGCTTAATTGAAGATCGTAAAAAATTAGATAATGAAATTAGGAAGTCTAAGATTCCGAAAGATTATATTAAAACAAAAACACCTTACAAATAAAAAAAATTATTTTATATATTTTGTTTCTCTACCCAAACCAAATGATAAGATATTATCTTCTGTTATTTTAGTATTAAGGTCAGTTAAATGATCAACATCTAATAAAAGGCCTTCTAATGCTTTGTCAAGATCAATTCCTAAACCATCCAAAGTTATTCGATTGTCACCTTTGTAACGCCTATAGAAATCTTCTTTCTCGTAAGTCGTCGGATCTTTTACGTTCGGTAATTCGGAACTAAGTGTTTGTTCTGGTAACGGCAATCCACGTTCCCATTGTTCTTGGATTACGGTTTTAAATATTTCTGGTAACTCGGTTTTCACGAATTCGAGCGGTTCAGGCTCGATGCCAGTTAAAAATTGTTTGTGCTGAACAATCAGTCCAAGCATTCTTAAAATAAAGTCCCTGCGTTTCATCATAAAGAACATTTTTAGCATGTTGGGCCATGGTAAAAAGCCAGCGATAAAATCATCTAATCCCAAATTTTTTGCATTTACAGCATTCCAAAAATCGTATTGCCGTTCATAATTCGTCATTTGTACTAAAACATCAAGAGCAAACGAGAGATATGCAATTGCAGTATGATAAGTAGAAGATGAAAATTGAGGAGCTCTTTCGTTTCTAATATCATAGAGAATATCTAAACTTCGGAGACCAGCATCGGATAAATTTTTGGTTTTATTAGGGATTTCTTTCAATTTTACACCTAATTTTCTATGTCTGCGTTCTATGATTTCATCGTGCATGTCCGAAAGCCACCAATCAACTGGTATCCCGTCTTCAAGGTGCGCGTTAAGAAATAACATAGATTCTGACGTTGCATCATTAACTACTACAAAGGTAGTATCTACAGAATCACCTAGGATTAATTTCATTGCACCTTGCTGTAAATCGACTCTAGTAATTAATGCGGGAGGAAATGTCAAGTATGAAATATATCTTTCGGGATTTTGCATACCACCTTTAATCAAATCTTGAGCTGACATTATTGACTCTTCCATTCTTATCTTTAACATATCATAGACAAAACTCTCTTCATTTAGCTTCTGGATGCCATATTCATAATACTGTTCCCAACCTAATGCCCTATATGCTCGATATAAATTTTCACTTAAAGGCAGATAAGGCTTGGTTCGGATATCATCAGGGATGTCTGCATATCTATAATCAGGCATATTAAAATTCACCAAAAAAATATTTAGTCATATTTTCACTTCAAATTAATAAACGAATTTATACTATCTATTAAAAAATTTGGGAAAAAGTCAGTATGATAGATATTAAGGTATTTAGAGAAAATCCAGATATAATAATACAATCAGAAAAGAATAGATTCAAGGATCCATCTAATATATATAAAGTTATTGAATATGATAATAATTGGAGAAAAGAGAAAAAAGCATTAGAAGAATTGAGACATCAAATAAATGTTACTGCCAAACATATAAACGAATTGAAAAAACAAAAAAAAGAATTCGAAGATGAAATAAAAAAAATTAACGAGATAAAAAATATAGAGATACCCAAAAAAGAAGCCCTGGTAAAGGAATTACACGAAAAAAGAGAAAAATATAGATATATAATTGGAAATCTTTTACATAAATCAGTGCCTATAGGAAAGACGGAGGAGTTAAATAAAGTTGAACGGAATTGGGGTAAAATAGTTGATTTTGGTTTTACGCCGAAAAGTCATATAGATTTAGTTGAAATCATTGATGGAGTAGATCTAGAAACAGCATCTGTTATTGCAGGTTCTAGAGCATATTATTTAAAAAATGATTTAGTTTTGCTTAATTTAGCTCTAATTAGTTTTGCACTGAATCATTTAATCTCAAAGGGTTATGTGCCGTATTGGACACCATATTTTATTAAGCATGAAGTTATGGAAAAAGCTGCAGAGTTAGCGGACTTTGAAGAACAGTTGTATAAAATCGAAGGTAAAGACCTATATCTTATAGCAACATCAGAACAGACTCTTGCTGCACTTCATATGAATAAATTAATTGATGAAAAGGAGCTTCCTTTAAAATATACAGCGTATTCAGCATGCTTTAGGAGAGAAGCAGGTGCTCATGGAAAGGATACAAAAGGTATTTTTAGAATTCATCAATTCGATAAGGTCGAACAGTATGTTTATTGTCACCCTGATGATTCATGGAAAATGCATGATGAAATGATAAAAGCTTCAGAGGAAATCTATCAACAATTGGAACTCCCATATCGAATCGTAAATATCGCTAGTGGGGAAATGAATGACAATGCAGCAAAAAAGTACGATTTGGAAGGTTGGTTTCCAGCCCAAGGGACATATAGAGAATTAGTTTCTTGTAGTAATTGCACAGATTATCAAGCACGTAAGTTAAATATAAAATATGGAACTGCGGGTAAAGAACGATTCATTATTCACACGCTTAATTCAACAGCAATTGCCACGGAGCGGACTATATGCTGTTTACTTGAAAATCACCAGAATGAAGATGGTTCGATTAATATTCCAAAAGCGTTAAGGATTTATATGAATGGAAAAGAAAAGATCTTAGTAAAATAAATTATATTTACTCATGATTATTTTTTTTTACCAATTTCTTAATCTTTCCTTGATAAATAAATTTTTGATTAAATATAGATCAAGCAAGTTAGGAAGTATTTTTATGACAGATAAAAAGGATAAATACGAAAAATGGTTTGAAAAAGGCTTGGATATATTAGACGAAGAATCTCCTCGAGATGCTTTGGAATATTTTCGAGAAGGCTGGGAAAAGGGAGAAAAATATCAGTTCTGGGCGGAAAAGGGGATAGGCATGGCATATCTCGAAATGGATAATTTAATTCTTGCCATCCCTTCCTTTGAAAAAGCAGTTAAAATTAATTCTGAAGATTTTGAATCTTGGGAGAACTTAGCTTATTGCTATTCGGCTTTAAATAATTTTAAATATGCTGAAAACGCTTATGAACATGCTCGAAAATTGAACCCTGATAATATCGACTGTGCTTATAATTATGCTTCTTTATTGCTCAAACTAAAGAACTATACTAAAGCTATTAAAGTGCTTGAATATATCCTTAAGAAAAATCCAAAAAACATCAATGCATTAAAACTATTAGGGACTGCTTGCATTGAAGAGAAAGACTTTGTGAAAGCAAACATTTTATTTAGAAAAGCGCTGGATCTCGATCCTGAGAATGAAGATCTATGGAATCGCTTTGGTATCTTAAAATATTATGCGAACGATCTGGAAGGAGCAGAACAAGCATATAAAAAAGCGTTACAAATAAGTCCTCAAGAATCGTCCATTCTATATAATATTGGGGAAGTTTTATTTAAACAGGATAAAATTCAAGAATCTGTTGAATTTTTTGAAAAAGCCATAATTAATTATCCTTCATCAGGAATATTTTGGCATGATCTTGCAAAGGGATATGATGCACTCGGGAGAAAAAATGAAGCTGCTTATTGTTGGCTTTGGTTCTCTCGGTTTGAAGGTGATGAGCAGAAACGCCAAACCGCACGCAATAAAGCGGACGATCTTATAATGCTTGAACCAGATTTTTTGAAAAACAAACCTTATAATTGGTTCGAAATGCTTGATAAGGTTTCCATCATCCAAGGTAATCAAGAATCTTATAATCGTGAATTTGGAGAATTAACAGGAATTATTAATACAAATAAGGATAAATATCTCAAGTATTTTGAAACTAACATGATCATTAAAGAAGGTCTTTTAAAAGAAATTCCCAATAGGGAAATCTGGAATCAAGCAGTCACAACAGGCGATATTATTTCTCTACGTATCGTGATGGCTCGCATCAAATTAGAATATTTGCAAAATCTTATTGCACCGAGCCGGATTGTCATAGGTTCTAGTGGACCAGGTTTGATGAAAGGGATCTGTGATCAACATAACCGAATATTACGTGATTTATCGAAGGAGCTATTGCCAAGCTTAGCATTATTTTTGATGGCAATGACTCAAAATGATTGGAAAAACATCATACAAGGAAAAATAAAATTATCTAAAGATGAAGTTGAAAAACATTTCACTACGATCCAGAATCTATTGATGTGTTATTGGGATCTAAATGGTATAGAAGAAGTCATGGAAATGATGACTATCCTGAATATGAAGAAGAGCACTTAAAATTGAATAATCTAATTACATTTTACAAAGAAATTTTGGTTTATAAGAATTATACTTCGATCCGTTAACGCCTAAATTTCTTTAATTTAGGTAGTTTGCTTATCCAGAGGGGATTTTGTTTAATATGACATCCGAAAATATCAAGCTCTTCTAAGTTACTAAGATTCTCGAGTGAATCTGGGAGAATATTTATGGGATTATCATTTAACTTCAAGATTCTTAGTTTTTTTAAATTTCCAAGAATTGGGGGAATTTTCTGAATTCTATTTTTCCATAAATCTAAAGTTTCCAAGGATACTAAACCTTGAAGAGTTTCAGGTAATGAGATTAATAAATTATTTGATAAAGATAGTGTTTTTAATGAAGGTAATTGAAGAATAGAAGAAGGAATTTTTTTAATTTGATTTGATTGAAGCCAAAGAGTTTCCAAGTTAACTAGAAGGTTGAAATCTTTGGGAAGTGATTTTAATCTATTTTTTACTAAATAGATTGTTTTTAATGATCTAAGCTTACTAATCCAAGTTGGTATTTCTGCAATTTCATTCCAAGATAAATCCAAGATTTCTAACGCGCTAAGATGCTGTATTGCCTTAGGTAATTCAGTAAGCCCACAATGATTCAATCCTAACCCTATTACTCGATCTCCCTCTATCATGTACCCATAGTTCCAATTCTTGTGTGGAGGAGTCGTCTGGCGTTGGAGAATTATTCCAAGACTTTGTTCAATTTCATTTATTGTTGAACGGTCACCCTCATAAAGGGGAAGTTCTTTTTCCAAGTCAAGTTGCCGTAAGCCGTTGACATTTTTTCGAATATTCAGTAATAATGGACCGTGATAGGGAAGCATTCCATTAAATTTGGACGAAAGCCATCGTACTGGTATGATCTTCCGTTTTGACCAGTTTTCCCCAATTTTACCTATCACTTCTTCTATTAGCGCCCAAATCTCGTCCAGCTTTTGTACAAAATCCTCCGCAAGGATTCCTGTTGATGTAACATAGAAAGCACCTATATAATTCCCTTCTTTAATTTCCACATGTTCATAAAGAGGTTCCAAATGACCCCAATAAAGCCCAATCGTTCCAATTAGCATTAGGGGAGTTAAATTTATTTCTAACCCAACTTGCTCTCCTTTTAGGGGACTAGTTGGCAATTGTTTCTTCGATATAGGAATACTTTCGATTGCATTTAGGAGGATTTGTTTTTTAATCCCTTTTTTTAATGGATAAAGCAAACCTAACGTTACAATTATTTGTGGATCTAATTCCCCTTCAATTCCAACATAGAATAAGGGTTCATTTTGTAATTCTAAATCTTTTTTTAGAGCTAATATCTGATTAAAAGTATCTTTCATTAAATAATGCTTATTCATATCATCCACGGGTGCAATTTCACCTTCCTCCACATGCCAGAAACTAAGGCACACCGCATTTGGCAATAATAACTTATCTTGTATTACATTATGAATATCAAACCACGTTTCAAGAGCCTTTCTTTTTAATTCATCTAATTTTTTTAGAGGAATAGCAAAATAATAATCCCAATCCGTACCCATATTTTTACCTCAAAATATATCTTGAATTTAATCTGGAAGGTAGAATTGAAAGGATAAATAAAAATGTAATGATCTTTTTTGAAGGAATTCATAAAAAAAAAGATTTAAAATATCTTCAGATATTTTTAGAGCTAATTATTATATTAAATGTTATTCTAGCAAAAAAAAAAAAATCTAAAAGATGCAATTAAAGTGGTATTATCAATTTTTGATGAAATTATGGGAGTTCCAAAATTCACTTTTCTTTTTCAATTTTTAATGGCGAAGATTTTAAATCTCGTTCACCTCTATTTGATAATCTTCTGAGAACGAGACTTCCTACCCCAGATAAAGGAAGAAGGGTTTTATCTGGTTTAACAATTGGTTTTTTCCATTCATTTAAATAGCAAATCTCACCTAAGCTTAATCGAGGAGGCACGTCGGGAGTTTCATCAGGATACCCAAGTAAAATTAATGCATAGATTTTATAATTTTGGGGTATTTTTAATAATTCACGAACTAATGATCTACTAAAAGCTCCAATCCAACAAGATCCAATTTCTAAAGAATTAGCTGTGAGCAACATGTTTTGGATTGCGGCTCCAATTTCTTCAATCCAAGAGTCACCTTTACAACAGACGACAATCATAGCGGGACACTGAGCCGCATGTCTTTGCTTGAAAAATACTATTTTGGTTTCTGAAGCGATTTTTTTTAATAATTCCTCATTATCAATTACAACAAACCTGCAAACTTGCCTATTTGTTGCACTAGGCGCCCAACGAGCTGCTTCAATAATCTTTATCAAATCATCTTTCTTTATTGGATCTTGCTTAAATTTTCTTACGCTTCTCCGGTTTAAAATTGAGTTAAGGACTTCCATAAATTATAAAGAAAAAGAGTAAGATTTAAAATTTTATTTTATTTTTTCTAAGAGCCAAGCAATGTTTTTTCCAAGATTTTTCATATTTTCCATCCCCTCTGAATCTTTTTGCACATCACCAGGTGCTAATCCGATCCCCAAATTCCAATAACTTGCACCAGTCATTAGCATTTGCATTCCATGGATAAAATATGTTATTGTTGAAAATGATGGAAGTGCTCCTTGTCTCCTGACTGCAATAATTGGAGCTCCGATTTTTCGTTTTAAAAAATGTTTATTGAACATGGCAACCATTCCAGTTCTTTCAAGCAAGCATTTCATTTTTCCAGTAATCGCACCCCAATAAACAGGAGAGCCGAATAATATGCAATCTGCATTTCTCATTTTTTCAATGATTGGATTGAGATCGTCATTTTGAATGCATTTTCCATCTTTCTGCTTACTACATATAAAACAACCTTTACAAGAATTTATTATTTTATCATTTAATTGAATTGATTCAGTTTCAACTGTTTGTAAATCTTCTTTAATGGCATTGAATACAATTTCAATTAGTTGAGATGTATTTCCATTAGGCCGAGGGCTCGAATTAAGAGCTAAAACTTTCAAATCTTCACACTCCACTTTTGATTTTTTTGAATGATAAATTATATTATTGAAAATTTAAAAAATATATGTATTTAAAGATAGAAAACTCAATTAAAATAAAAATTTGAAAATAAAATTAAAAACTGTGTATAAAAAAAGATATTAAAGTACTACTAGCAATTTTCAGAAAGAAAAACCAAAAATATAGTTTATAAATTCCATAATTTTGTTATATTATACTTCTAATCGTTGTAAAGCAACTTTGGAATACTTTATTTTTAAGTAAAATTTAAAAATAAAAATTTGATGTAAATATCAATTAGATCAAAATTTCAATGAGATAAATATAGAATATTTAATTTATTTTTGAATTTTAGTCTAAGAGAGTGAGTAATCACATAAAAATGAAAAAAGAGCTAAACAAAATTTAAAAAATATATATTTTACATGAGATGTAGTAAAAATGGATGAAGAACAATTAGATAAACCATTAGAATTCTCAGTCGTATCGGATTTAGGTCCTAGGATGCGGAGAATGAATTTAAAAGTAAAATGTGAAAGTTTAAACGAAATTAGAGAAGTTGCATCAAAAAATGATGGTGCTAATCATAAAGTAACAGAAGCACTAGTAGGAGATGAAACCGGCTCAATCTTATTAACTCTCTGGGATGATACAATTGATCGTGTTGAAATTGGAAAATCTTATATGATTAAAAACAGTTATACATCAATTTTTAGGGGGTCGCTTCGTTTAAATTTAGGTAAATATGGTGAATTAGAAGATTCAGAAGAAGAAATTTCCGAAATAAATACAGAAAATAATCTTTCTGAAAAAGTATATCAAGCTCCACGAAGAAGTTTTCAAAGAGGAGGCGGCGGAGGCGGATATAGAGGTCCATCCGGCGGCGGAGATAGAGATTATGGTGGAGGTTATAGAAGAAGAAATCCTCGAGATAGACGAGGCGGCGGCGGCGGCGGCGGAAGAAGAAAATATTAAATGATCTAATGAAAAAAATTTAAAAAATTTTCCTTTTTATTCTTATTTTTTTCTTTTTTACTTGTCCTTCATATTTTTAATCGATTCAATTTCAATTAAATAAATTGAATTACTCTATTTTTTATTTTTTTTACGAAACAATTATTTAAATAAAATGAATAGTAAGAATTAAAAAATCAATTTTTTAAAGTGTGGTTGAATTGTCGGATGAAATCGTGAAGTTTGAAGATTTAAAATTGGAATTTGGTGAATCATTTTTTGAAGGAACTTCATTCTCTTATACTGATGAAGAAAATAAATTTAGAAAAGAAATAAGACAATTTGCAAGAGAAGAGATATTACCTTTAGCACCTCAAATTGAAAAAGCTGGAAATCTTAATAAAGCATTTGAATTATGTCTTGAAGCTTATCGGAGATTAGGGAAGAAAGGATTATTAAAATTGGCTTTTCCGAAAGAATTAGGAGGGCAAGGTAAGGGATTTGTATATCGTACAATTTTTGGCGAAGAGCTTGCAGCAATTAATTCAGCAGTTGTTGTAACATATGGTGCTTCTGCAAATTTATATGCAGCACCTATAATTCATTATGGAACAAGTAACCAGCAAAAAAAGTTTCTTACACCCATTATGAATGGAGAGAAACTAGGTGGAATCGCAATAACTGAGCCTACGGCAGGTTCTGATGCAGTAGGAGGTATGAATACTGTAGCTATTAAAAAAGGAGATAAATATATTATTAATGGAGAAAAACGTTTTATTACCAACGGTAGTCGTGCAAATTATCTGTTATTATATGCTTTAACAAATCCTAATGCTCCAAAAAAACATCAAGGAATTAGTGCTTTTATTATAGATACTTCGAGGCCAGGTTTCAAACGAATTAGAGATTATGATTTGTGTGGTCGTTATGGTAGTATTAATTCCCACTTAAAATTTGAAAATTATGAAGCCAATGCTGATGAATTGGTCGGAGGACCCGAAATGGAAAATAAAGGTGTCCAAATTATGATGACGGGGTTGGACGGGGAGCGTTGTTTTGCAGCATCTCAATATATTGGCATTGCTAGATCAGCATTTGAAGTGGCAACAAAATATGCAAATCTTAGAAAACAATTTGGCAAGCGATTGAGAGATTTTGAAGGCATAAATTTCAAGATTAGCGATATGTATGCTAAAATTGAGGCAATGAGATTGATGATCTTACGGGCTGCAAGGATGTTAGATGCAGGATTAAACGCTACTAAAGAAGTATCGGCAGCTAAAATATTAGCAGCTAATTTTAATATGGAAATAGTCCTTGATGCAGTACAAATATGTGGAGGAATTGGATATACAAAAGATTTTCCAGTTGAACAGTACATGAGGGATTCAAAAATTTCACAAATATCAGCCGGAACCGTTCAAATATTAAAATTTTTATTACAACGAGAAATTTACAAGAGCATGGGATTATAATATTTTAAGTATGAAAATAAGAAGGTTCAATTAGTGTCTAAAGGAAAAAAAGCAAAAAAAATTGATAAAAAAACGGAAATTAAAAATTCTGAATACATTGAAACCACACAAATTCAAAAAACAACAATAAAAAATAGTTCCAAGTTAGAATTTGAAACGTTTGATGACCTATTATTTTCAAGTTTTACTAGAAAAGATAAATTATTTTATCTCGTGGATCTTTCAAATCTTTCCTATAAAGTGGATGAATCAAAAGAAAGTCTTGCAGATAAATTGCTATATGAATCAACCATTGGATTAGATGAAATGGCAAATATCTTATGGGAAGTATTTGAGTTGCGAGATATTTGCAATGGATTAGGGTTAGATACAGCAAATAAAAATAAAAATCATTTAATAGGAATGATTATCAAGCATTTATCTTGTAAGAAAAAGCGAAAAATTAAGACTATTATTGAAGAAGCCGTTGAAGACGACCTAGAAAGATTGAGAATATATAACATATTTGTCATGTACCCTGATGGACGAGCTTTATTTTCATATAATTTAGAAGCCATTCCAGTTGGTGATTCTTCAATGATTACGAGTGCTCTCAATGCAATTAGCCATCTTATCAAGGAGATAACAAAAGGTACGAAACTTGATTCTATCGACGTGACAGACAAAGAACTAATTTTTGAATATGGTAAAGTAAATTTAGCACCTGAGGATCCAGAAAGAATTGGTTGGAATTTAATCGGAGTAGCATTGATTAATAAAGAATCAAAAGAGGCAAAAAGACTACTAAAAGAGTTCTTGGAAAAATTTGAAAAGCAGCATATTGGATGTCTATTACCAAGATTTGATGGTTGTCTTGATTATTTTAAAGATGCAATAGACATCGTGTTTGAATCTTTTTCGGAATACATACATTTTTAAAGTTTTTCACATGAGTTAAGAATAGAAAATGCTTCACTCAACATTGGTGGATTTTTTTCTAAATAATTTATAAATTGGTTAGAATTTTGATTATATTGCTCAATCATTTTTATAGCTAATTTTTTCCATTCTTGAAATTCAAATTCTTGACTTCCGGTCAAAGGAAATTTGAATTTTTTAATAACATCTTCAAATTTAATACATTTTTCAAGTGTTTTAACCAATATATCATTCCTCTATTTATTCTTTGAAAATAATTAAAGTTAAAATACCTTAAAAATAATGCGTTTACGACAAAATTCCTCTTTTTTTAAATATTCGAATGATTTCCTCAAGCCCTTCCTTTACTTCGGCGAAACTTTGGTTAATATTACCATCAAAAAAAGGATCAGCGATGTCTATTTGTTCTCCAAAAGCAAAATCTGTAAGCAAGAATGTTTTATCCTTATATATTTCATCTTGTAGCTCGTAAAGGTGGTTCCGAGTCATAACCAAAATTAAGTCAGCATTTTGAAATGCTTCAGGATAATAATTGATATGTCTTGGATGAAATTGATTTATTCGATTCTTAGAAACACCTTGTTCCATTAATATTTTCTTGGTTTGATAGGCAATTGAATCATTAACGTATTCTACAGCTCCAGATTCTGAAATTATTTTGGTTTTTCCAAATTTATCAAACAACATTTTTTCAAAAATCATTTCTGCATAAGCACTTCTCATAATATTTCCTGAACAGATAAATAGTATGCGAATTTGATCTTTTTTCTTTAAATTTTCTAAAAATTCTTCTTTATTCATTATTTTTTATCTCTTTTTCTTTGATTTATTATAATTCGGTCTGGATCTAATTGATATAGTTTTGTACGTTCCTTTATCCATGCACCAATATATCCCATTATTACTGTGATACCGAAAATTAACGGTGAAAATGAAATTATCCAAGGAGTAATATCGAAATGTCTAACAGTTAAATAAAAAGGTCTTAAATATGGCAATAATAAAATGAGAATAAAAGAAATGATCATAAGAGAGGATGCTGATATTACACCCCATTTTCTATTTCCTGAAATATATCCTGTTATTATTGAAGGAATAAAAAATAAAGTTGTGATATACATTGATAGAACAGCAAAATGTTCACCTAATGAATAAAGATCTAATGTTTCAGCAAGTTGAAAGTAATCACTCCAATTTAGAATTCCAAAAAGAGTTAAGACAAAGGTAGATGCCAAAATGATAAAACTTAAAATAGTTCCGTAAATTAATTTCTTTATATTTCGGTTTGAAACCTTATTTTTTATTATATTTTCAACTACATTTTCAAAATCTTTTGTTTTACTTAATAAATTTGCTTTATTGAAGTATTCTTTATATTTAAAATAAAAAGAATTTGCAATTTCCACCATTATTTTATTTAATAACGCTTGATTATCTCGATCATCTGCAATTATCACTGTTAAAAAATTATGTTCGTGAGTGTAAAATGCAAGACGTTCGTTATTAGCTAATTGTAATGATTGCAATCCTCCACTACCTAAAGATTCGATTGCAAATGATGTTAATGCAGTTAGAAAACCTGAAAGAAGTTGAGTTTCAGTATTTTTAATCTGAAACCAAATTTTCTCAAATACGGCAGTACCATTTTCCATAATAATATATAATCGATGAAGCAACTCAGTTTTCCTCTTCAAGCATAAAATTAATTATTTCATTATAATGAGGGGGACAACCTTTACAAAAAATTAAACCGTATCGATCAGCAAATTCTTTAGTACAATTACCTAAACAAAATTCTTTAACGCATCCTTCAGGTAATGATTCCCAGCCCCCGCCTTGAATAACATCTATTCGAGGATATTTATCTCGAATTTTTTCAAATTTTAATCTAAGTTCTTCTTTGAAATTTATTTTTCTTAAAGTTTGGCTTAAAGCAATTTGGCAAAGCGTGCAAGTTTTCTCATTCATATGATGGATTAAATTACCGTATTCAACCATCTTTTTCGGTTTTATAAATTCTGATTTGACTTCATCAATTGGTAATCCTACTAATTGATAGTTAACAGGTACTATATGTTTTATTTTTTGAGGATTAAAACCCATTATTTTTGCAGCAACATTATCCATCTCAAAATTAGCATTTTCACCCACTGCACCTAGTATAAGATTCATTTTTTTTACAAGTGTTTGAGGATTTTCAGTTGGACCAGAACCCTCTAATGCTGTTATAGCGTCTAAAATTACCAGATCGGGTTTTACTAACTTTCCTAGCTCAAGGATCATATCGTGAAGATTTTCTTTATGAAATTTTCTCTTCGATCCTAAGTCAAGTAATCCTTTTTGGTTTTTTAATGCCAATGTAACGGTGGTTAAAGTATGGGTTTTCATCTTCGGTAAGTTTATATATTCGAATTCTTCATCGAAAATAATTTTAGGTAGTTTTAATTCACCATATTTCCAAGGCACTTTAATTCTTTCTTCTTGTTCCAAATTTAATACCTTGATTCCGAATTCTTTTTCTATTTTATCATATTTAGTCGCTTTGATGACTTTAGCAAAATGCTCAGGTTTTGTAAAAAATCCTGTACCCTCTCCTATGACAATTTCCTTGATACCACGTTCTTTTAGACACTCATATAAAGATTTAACAACTTTTGGATCAACTATTACTGCAGACCTAGGTGATAAAGCGTCAACGATATTTGGTTTAATAAAAGCTTTTTTCTTTTTTGGGTAATAATTAAGCAAGTCTAATAATTTAGTCAGATTTTCTTTAATATTTTTATCGGTCGATCTTAATATCCCAACTACCAATCTAATACAACCATATCATAATTGATATTCTCTTTTTAATAAATAAAAAGAAACTATTTATGTTTTTATTTATTTGTTTATTCAAGATGTTATTTCAAATATTTATCGCTGCTTTTATCTTTGGTTTTAGTGGTGCATTATCCCCAGGACCTGTTTTAGTAGCAGTTATAGAAACAACTCCAAAATATGGAAAATTTACAGGATTTTTATTTATTTTAGGTCATTCAATATTAGAAATAATTGTCATCATTGCAATATTTTATAACTTAGCAACAGTATTATCAATCCCAACAGTATATTTCATTTTTTGTACAATAGGAGGAGTAATATTATTTTACCTAGGTTATGTAAATATTAAAAATATTAATGAATATTCGTTAGAAAAACAACTTGAGGTATCTGAATTTGATACAACAAAATTAAAGCACCCCATAATTCAAGGGATCATTTTGAGTGTTTCGAATCCTTTTTTCTTGATTTGGTGGGGCACAGCGGGATTAAGTAATATAATAAGTTTGAATGTATTCCTTTTTGGTGTATTGGGAGCACTCATATATTTTCTCGGACATGTATCAAGCGATTTTCTATGGTACGATATCATTTCCTTTTCGGTTCATTACGGAAAAAAATTAATTAACGATAAAATATATCGAATCTTATTAATCGTTTGTAGTAGTTTGTTTTTTTATTTTGCATTTAAATTTATCTTTCTTGGAACTACACAATTCTTTTTTAATATTGATTTCAGTGGTTTTTTCCTGTTTTGATTTTTACTCAAAAAATCTAATCATATTTTTTAAAAGGCTTCTTTTAACACGTTAAAAGCTTGAGCAGGATTATTAGTGGAATCAAATACTTGATTTTTTAATAGAAACAATTTATCATTTGCGTTATACAATTTATAACCACCAAATGGTCTGAAAATATCGTCTTTTTGAAATATCTTTAGATATTTTATACCATTAGTTATATTTATTGAAGCCATCAATATCTTTTCTGTTGGATTATTCAGGGGACTTACTTCCAATAAAAATTCATTATTTAAATGACCCCATTTTTTATCCCACATAAAAAGAATTTTATTAATATTAATAACTTGAAATTCAGATAAAGCTGCAAGAATTTCTCCTTCAATCTCATTTATGTTCTCATTATTATTGGTATAGAGATATATACCCATACTTTTCGTTGATGTTTCTTGTTTAGGAGGAAAGGCATATTCAGGCATCCATTTTAATATATTTAATCCCATAATATTTTGGAAATCTTCAATATTACCTCCATTTTCAAAAAATTGCTCGGACATCAGAGCAAAAATATTATCTGAACCGTGTTTTTCAAAAAAATAGGGATAATCAGAACCAAATGCAATATGTTCACTCCAGCGTTTTCCATTCTTATGTGTTTCATCGTACCATTTTTTAAAACCAAGGTAAAATTTAATACATGCACCCCCATGTAACATTGAAATATCACAAATGGAATTAGGATCTGCGATGGCTTCGTAAACTTCGTCATCACCAATATTTCCTGCAGGAGCATGAGCAATTTGAATTTTCAGGTGATGAATTAATTTTGGATCTTTTTTAATCAATATATTTCTAGTTAGTTCAATTAATTCTTTTATATCCAAGATTGATTTTTTTCCTCTTGTATCAAATACAACAGGAATTGAATATTTAACACATTCCAATAAAACGTCCATTACATAAGATTCTTTAATATTATCCAGCCATTGTTCACTTCTTGGATGTAATTTTAATCCTCGTAAGCCTAATTGCTCTATTGCAAACTTAACTTCGTTAATAGCTTTAATTTTTTCTTGAGGATCACATCTACCATACCCAATGAGTCGACAGGAGAGGGGGAATGTGGTTGTATTTCTAGAAATGTTAATGTTTGAAGCACGGTACGCAGCATCTGGTTTATTAAACCTAAAAGTATCTTGAAAAGGAAATACCACACCTTGGTCAATAATCCAACTATTTTGAGATTTAGTAAATAAATCAGTATTCTTAAAAGATTTATTAAGTTCAGAAGTTTTTCGATATAATTCAAAGATAGTGGGTAGTGGAGAAATTCTAAAATTATAAATTAATTTGGTACCATTTTTATCCATCTCAAAAGCATATTCGCCACCCATTTTTTCTTTCATTTTAGTTGTTAGACGTGCGTAAAAGTCGAATGTTCCTCCAGGAGCCAGTGGGTTCATGTTTTTTACTCCATCTTCGTCCGAACCTAAATGGCTATGAGCATCTACTAGTAAAACGTTTGTTTTACTTATTTCATTGGTTTTTTCGTTTAATACTTCAATAACAATCATAATTGTAACCTTAAACTTTAAACCACTTATGATCTTTTGGATTAAATTCACCTGTAATGACAGAAAAAAAAGGATTATTAGTTCCTTGAAAGGAATATTTAATTAACCTACTCAATAATTGAGGACCAGGATAGGGTGTTTTTTCTTTAATTGCGGAATATAGAAGAAGTTGAAATTCAGCTTCTTGAAATGGAATATCTGCAAGCTTCAAATCTCCAAATACGCTAATAAATAACGGAGTTAAATAAGGACCCAAATAATCTGTTTTTCCGAATTCCTTATAAGCTTTTTTATCGACGATTCCCATCTTTTTCCATGGTTCCATACAGAATTTTAGAAGATTTTGAACACCCAAATACAAATATTTTATACTCTCTTTATCTCCAATATAAGTTTCTTTAAATTCTTTATTTGAAGACAAATCAGGTATCTCATCAGTTCGAAAACTCCCAAAAATTCCCCTATGAATAGCTGAGGCTCGATTCGTTACTATGGATTTTGAGCCTACATCTGGAATTTCCATATCTCTAGCCTTTAGAGCAAGAGCTTGAAGTAGAAGAACCATACCAATTCGTTTATTGATTGTTATAGGAGCATCACAGACCCTAAATTCAATCGTTTTCCAATCAGAATAGGGAAAAATATCTTGAAATTTAGCATCTTCTAATGAAGCTTTTTGTATAACTTTACAAAAATAATCTGCACTGTAACTAGAATCAGCATATAAATGAGGAATGTATACTTTTGGATCATTTTGAGACAACATAGAAGTGTTATTTTGTAATCGTATTGAACGTACACAACCTGGGGCAGCATATCTTAATTTTGTATCTTTACCTATTGTTTTAACCTCATCTGTGGGAGCACCATTAATAAAAGGGCTATTTGCAGTCATTGCGATTATGTGAGGAATAAATGCTCTAAACATATTGTAAATTCGCTTTTTCTCAGCGTCATTCTTGAAGTTGCCCATATGATGATGATCAGAATATGTTAATCCTCGTAAATATTGTGGAATTAAAGGAGGTAAACCTGTTGAGCATAAAAATAAGTTGTTTCTTACACATACTTCATTACCAACAGAAATTAAGGCTTTAAGCCACCAAATTAATTCATCTAAATATTCTGCAGGAGGCGTGACGCATTCTAAAATATAAGTGATGGCTGCAACATTCCCATCACGACCAAATATTTCAATATCTACAACATCTTTATTAGGTAATTTATATTTTTGTTTAATTACATCTCCTTTCTCTTCATTATAATCTTGATAGGGAAGATCAACCAATTTATTTTTGATTAATTTTGGACAAGTATCTGATTGAACTAGATTCTGAAGCATTACTAATGATTCTTCAATAATTTTTTTGAACAAAAATAACATTGAATCTCCGGAGGGAAGGTTTCCTTCCCCATCTAAGATTGCGATTTCACATTCCATACCGTGAGTGAATGGAAGTTTGATTAAATTTTTTTCATCAAATTCCCATTCTAATTTCTTTTCTTTCTCTTTTACCATTTTTAATTCCTCTAATTAAAAACATTCATAAAATTAGCGAAATTCTCAACTGATTCTTGAAATTCTCCTGAAACAGCTAGATTGATTACTTCTGCACTATAGGGATAACATAATTCCTTTAACTTTTCAAGAATACTTCCACCACAAATAATATTTGAATCTAATTTAATTACATAATTAGGTTTTAACTGAGAATTCAAAACAGTATATATTTCATTTACATATTTAATTGAATCATCTTGCCCTAAAATTATTGTAGGTATTCCAAGCTTAGGAAGAAATTCCAAATTGAATATTATGATTGGTTTGTTAGTCGATAATTTTGGTAAGAACTTATTTATAGCTTCATTAATTATTCCTTGTTCCTTTGTAGAAAAGTTTTGAATAGGAAAACTGACATAAAGAAAAGATTTTCCTAAACTCAAATCCATATATGTATTAATTTCGCGTAATAAATTGGGATTTTTAAGAAGTCCAACTTTGGGAAAATGAAAAACTACAACATTGAGATTAACATCTTCAATATGAGTTGCAATATCACCTTGATTTAATATGGTCTCAAGATTTTCTGAATCGCCAGCATTAATAGATTCCATATAAACCATTTTTGAATCCACATTAATTTCATATTCAATTATTTCATGTTCAATTTTTATTTGTTTTTGAATTTTCTTTTCAATTCTTTTTATAAATTGTTTATTCGTTTTTATTTGAGGAGGAATTTGATTATCACGTAAATTAGTGAATGATTCACATGTATTTTCATTGGTTTTAAATTCATTTAAATGTGTGCAGAATTTGGAAATTTTTTGGAAGTTGGAACAATTATTACACGTTTTAGTAATTTTAGCAGCCTGTTCATTTAGGAAAATGGAGTTTTCATCTTTAATTTCCTCTAATACTTCTTCTTCTACTTCAATCTCATATTCAACGGGTTTTTCTATTATTTCTTTCTTTATTCCTACAAATTGAATTTCTATCTGTAATGGACCTTCAATTGTCGGTATGATTTCAATTTGAAAATTGAAAATTTGATTAGGACTCATAGAAAAGCGAACATTATTATCTAAACTTTCAGGAATGTTTAATAATTTACACCCATTCGCCCTATACTTTAAATAAAAATCCGTAAATTCTTCCGAATTTGGGGTTTTGTTTTTTATACTTATTTCTAAAGTATGGGATTTATTCATCAACAAATATTTTATCGGAACATTATTTATGTTCAATTCTCCTTGTGGAGTTTTGTCTTCCATGAAATCTCAACTTGATTTAAATTTCTAAATACTTTATTCAAAATATTAAATGATTTTAAATAATAAATGTTTTTTAAAATGCTAAATTATCATCATTTCTTAATTAATTTTTAAAATATTAAAAATTAAAGTTACTTTTTGAATGGAAACCTTATTCTTTTTATTATAATCTTATGCTTTTATACTTGGATGATAGTAAATGGATTAAATTTTAATATATTTTCTTGAGATGTTTTAACATGGGAAAAGCAAAAATCAATGCATTTGAAATTTATAATCTTTTACCTAAAACAAATTGCAAGGAATGTGGAGAAGCAACTTGCATGGCATTTGCAGTTGCGTTATTGAGGCAAGCTAAAAAAGTTGACGATTGTCCCCCATTGAAAGATCCGAAATTTAAAGGAAACAAAGAGAAATTGCACAAAATTTTTGATCCAATGGGAAAAATACATAAATCAGGAATAACAATAAACGAAGATTTATGCACAGGATGTGGAAATTGCGTGATATCGTGCCCTGTGGAAGTAAGTAATGATCCCGAAATAGCAAGAGGGCAAGCTCCTGACGATGATGATGATGAGAAAATCATTTTCCGTGTAGTAGATGGTAAAGTGAAAATCTGTAATTTGGATATTTGTCGTCGAGTTGTTCCCCCGAGAATGGCTTGTGATGTTTGTGAACACTTTTGCATGTCAAAAGCTATTGAAATAATAGGATCATAATCTATTTTATTATTCTTTTTTATTTTTTCATTATTCAATTTCAAAACTCAGAAATAAATAATAGTGAGATTTCGAGATATGAATTTTTTAAGTAAAGTGCAGAAAATTTATTTTTGATTATGTCCAAAAGTAACCTAGAATACGATTTTAATAGTAATAATATCTTATTTTACGAGATTGTTATGTCAAAACAACAAATTTTTAATTTTAAGATTATCTTAATTGGTAGCCCTGGCGTCGGTAAAACTACGCTTGTAAGCAGATTTATAACAGATCAATATGAAGAAAATTACATTCCAACGCTTGGCGTTAATATTATGATGAAGGCTATCAAGCTTGGTCCCTTAGGGGAAAATAATGTTAGGCTATCTATATGGGATGTTGGAGGACAAGCTAAATGGGATTTAGTAAGAGAAACATATTATAGTGGAGCTAAAGGAGCAATAATTGTATTTGATTTGACTCGACCATCAACGTTATTGATGGTTATTGAGTATGTAAAAAACTTTAGACAAACAGTAAAACAAAATATCCCTTTAATTTTAATAGGGAATAAATTAGACTTAACGGATAAAAGAATGGTTGATATTAAAAAAGCTTTAGAAATTAAAAAACAAATAAATGCTATAGAATATCTTGAAACCTCCGCATTAGATGGAACTTCAGTAAATGAGTCATTTAAAAGGTTAACAGAAGGTATTCTTAAATGAATAATTTTAAAATACCCTTTTGAAAAATTATATAAACTAGATTGTAAAATGTCTGATATGAATATAATATTAAATATATTAAACGGGAGTATATTAATTGGGAAATGAAAACAGACACATTCTTGCTTCTTTATTATGCGTATTTGGATTAATTTGTACTTTAACTTTTGGTAATATGCTAAATTTTATGTTAACACCTCAAAAATCAAACAATATCATAGGAATATCATCAAATAGTTATATAGAAAACTCTAATTTTAATAATATTACATATTCTGTTGCGTTTACAAGTGGGGATTTGGTAATTCACAACTCTTTGAAACCATCGGCGGGAAGTCTAAATGGTTATAATGTAATAAATTCAACGGTTATAAATAATTCGACCTCAATTGAAACAAAACTTGGATATGTTTGTTTATATGGAAATGTTAAGCTTACACTAAATAATATTTCAAATAAAGATTTAACCATTGTTTGTCTGGGTAATAGTATTTTAAATATTCAAAATTCTAACATCAAATCTATTTATATATTCGAACATTCACGAGCAAACATTAATAATTCGTCTGTATCATACGTTCTTGACAGATTCCAAGCTTTAAATCAGACCATGAAGTCATATTCATCTCAGAATGTTTATCTTTCAATCAAAAATAATTCAATCGTTAATGAAATAGAGTTGGTTCAGGGAGGAAATCTAGAAATTGATAATTCCACGATAGTAAAGTTATTGCTTGGAAGCTCAAGCCCTACCACATACACTTATATTTCAATGTTTGGTAAGCGAGAAATTTCTGGTATTGTTTTGAATTCAGTCATCTCAGATGCAAAAATTGGTGGAATTTCGTCATTAAATTGTATTCAATCAAATATTTCTTCTATTTCAACATTTGACTTAGGTCGACTCATCCTTAATCAATCCAAAATTGATTTACTATCAAAAAGTATCATTGTATATGGCGATATTTCAATTGATAATGGAACCATATCTGGATCAAATTTCATTAATACAACCGAGATAATTAACTCAACAGTTACATCGTGTCAATTGGGAGCTGTAACTGTAAATAATTCTGCAAATGTCGAAATCAATAACACTTTATGTCAATTGACATTGTATAATCAAGCAAATGTTACTTTCAGTAACGTCACCTTGTCAACTGGTTTTTTATTACATGAATTGTACGATTCAAGTTTTTTAACGGTTAAAAAAACCGCAGCTAATGCTTTAAATTATTTAACAATAAATTCTTTCAATCAATCTTCAGTAAATGTATTACTGAATTCTTCAGGGATAAACTTACTTGTTGCTTCTTCGGGTGATACTTATGCATTTAATTCATCGATTAATACTTTACAACCACTTGGACGATTAGTTGATTTGTCTATTAACAATATTACTCTAATAAATTGCTCAATTTCAAACGCCATTTGCCTTGGATCTAGCACGATACACATTGAAAACTGTTCTATATCCAATTTAAACGAGGGTATTTATTGTACTTCCGGAAAATTGACATGGAATTTGAGTGGTATTACAGGTTCAGGCATATATTTCAATAAAACTACATTAATAAATAATATTATTTTAAATAGAACTATTTATTCTGTTGAAACAAACGGATCAACTGAGTTAAACATTGAAGATCTAGAAAATGAATTTGAATTAATAGCAATTGATTATGCAAGGGTTACTTTAGAAAATTCAACATTTAATAAGATTAAGGCATCAAATTATGCGAAAATTACGATAATTAATTCGACAAATATAGGAATTGATCCTTTGATTTTAGCAATGGAACACGCAGAAATAATAATAAAGGATAATTCAATTGTTTTAAACTTAAAAGTTTTGGGTTCAGCAAGAATTTTAACGGATTTTTCAAATCTTAAATTTGTTGATCTTTTTGATGAAGCAAGCTTGGTTTTAAATAACGTTATTTCATCAATCGTTCAAGTAAGTTCTAAAACAACATCAGATTATGCTTTTAAAGCATATAAATCAAAAATTACGAAATTAAACGCAATAAGTTTAGGACCTTCTTAATTTTATAAAAAAAAAGAATATAAAAAAATTAATAATCCATACTAACTTCTGCAAGAATCTTCTGTCGTTCGGAATTCTTCTTCTCGATCTCTGGTCGATGGATAGTATTCATTGTGCAGAATGGAACACGAAATACTTTCTTAAGATCTCTATCGTAATAGCCATAATGAACCAGACAACGGCTTACTCGGTCAGTTTGCATATTATACGCATCTTGAAAATGCATACATGAAACTAAAAGTGAATTTTGTCTGAGAAAGTTTGCTGCAGAATTCCAACTTGGTTGTAAAAGTATTCGAGAAAATTTTATTAAAGTTTCTATTAAATTCTTTGGATCATCAATTTTTACAGATGGAATTAAAGATCCGATGAAACTATATTTCATAGTTTTTCGTAATAACCAGTGCCCAGCTTGAGATAGTGCTTTCCCAACAGTTTCACCAAGTTGTGGAGATATATTGCTTAAAGTTTTCTGAATTAGACCAGGATTCTCAAGATCATTTTCTTTCACGAAGTTCCAAAGTCTATCAGCATTTTTTACAATATTAGGAATTCTAAAGTATTCATCAATAATGTGAAGTTTATTGTTTTTTGGATCTTTATCCGTATCAACAATTCCAATAGTTGCAAATCCACAATCTTCATGAGAACTCAATTCAAAGGCAGGGACATTATCAAACCATGTAATTAATTTAACGAAATTCGTTAAAGTAGGAATTGGATAGTATCGTTCCCCAAAATTGTTGCCCCATTTTTGTTGCATGTATCTATTGATTTCATCAAATAAGTCAGTTGCATTATAGCGAAGTTTTAATACTTCTTGTTGTGTAATTCTTCCGCATAAAGAAACTGGTTGATAAACGACGCAAGAGACAACATCCTGATTTTCAGCTGCAAATTGGAGGATTGGACCAACTTGATGATCATTGATCCCTCTAGCAATCGTAGGAACAAGTACGACATCCTTGAATCCTAGTTCCCGACAGTTTTCAACAATTTTCATTTTTTTATCGAGTAGATCTACACCTCTTGTTTCTAAATATACACTGGGATCGGTTGCTGAATCAAATTGCCAATACATGGCATTCATTCCAGCATCAATTATTTCCTGAAGATAATCTATATTCGTAAATCGCAGACCATTGGTTGTCACCATTCTATGTTCGAATCCTAACTCTCTTGACATTTCAAGAATTTCTGGTAAATCTCTCCTTACTGTTGGTTCCCCACCAGAAAGTTGAATAGCAACTGGAGGCAAAGGTTTTGTTGCTCTAAAATGTTCCATAATTGCGCGTAATTCTTCTATTGTTGGTTCTACAACATAACCTGTTACTTGAGCGTTTGCAAAACAAATTGGACATTTTAGATTACAACGATTTGTAATGTCGATAAGACAAATACAGGTTGCTGATTTGTGATTTTCGCAAATTCCGCAGTCATAAGGACAACCTTTCAAACCTTGCTTTCCACCCATGGGAGAAAAAGGTCCACAATCATATTCAACTTCGGGATCTGCTACAACCTCACGTGAATCGTGGTGATAATCCGTTCGCCATAAATAATAATGCTTGTTAGAAGCAATAACATCCTTAAAATCACCATGATGGGAACAAGTTTTTTTCATATAAATTTGTGAATCGCTAGTATCTTCGTATATTTCAGCATTAATTTGTTGTTTACATTCTGGACAGATAGAAGTAGTATTTCTTATATGATTATAACTCAAATTTATTTATCACCTATTTTAATTTATTTTAATTTTTTAACCAACATGTTGAACATGTTTTTTCGCATAAAACCTTATTTTATGGTTGTAAATCATCATAAAAACAAATTTTCAAATTAGAATTAACTCTATCTCCAAATATAAAAAGGTTTTTGACCCAAAATCTCCATCTATTTATTGAATTTTGATATTAAACGCTTTCTTATAAGTTTTAGTGGATAAACGGTCTGAGATATTTTGATAAGGAAAGATAAACTTTTTCATTATGGGTTATAAAACTAATCAATTGGAGTTTAAAAAATGATTATATTAGTATTAACGTAAAATGTGACTATTTAAAAACATTGCAAATTTGCATATTATTAATTTAAAGGAGTATTTAATTAAATTTTTATTAAAATAATGCTTTTTAGAATTTCACTCTAAATAAATTAATAGCACCAAATTTTTAATTAAAATATGCTATAATCTAAAATTTCATATACGTTAACTTCAATATTCTATTGATTAATTTTACTATAGTGATTTTAATGAAGAAAATCGGGCAAATCAAATTATTTTCTTTATCATTAGTTAGCTTAATATTAATTGGTCTAATATTACCACTAATTCCTATAAAAAATGCTGAGTATTCATCAGAAATCTTACCCTTAATTGATTTAGACCATAGATATGCAAATAATTTTGATGAACGGGTGATTTTACTTTTTGAAAGTCACGATGAAATGAATCAAGAATTATCGAATATTGAAAATTTATATGGAACAGAAGTTGAGATTTTACACCGATATAATATCATTCCAGGTGCTTTAGTAAAAGTGAATCTTGATAATAGTAAAATGAATTCCTTTTTTAAAATTTATCAAGCTTATCCTGATATAAAATATCAATTACCTGAAATAGATAATGATGTTCTTCAATCAGCTGCTGATATTGATTTAAATGAAGTTGCAAGTATTATTGATTCAAGAAATATTCCATATACAGGAGCAGAAGTTAATATTTCTATCTTAGATTCAGGAATTCAAGCAGATCATCCTGATTTTCAAGGTAGGGTAATTAAACGTGTATCATTTGCTAACACAACTTATGGACTCTTAAATGATGAATCCTTTGGAGATGATAATGGTCATGGTACCCATGTGGCAGGTATTGCTGCGGGTTCGGGTTTATCTTCACCTGCAGGGTATAATATGACAGGAATTGCACCAGATGCAAATCTCCTTGAAGCAAAATGCGTGGATATGGGGGGCGCAGGAACTACTTCGAGCGTTATTGCTGCGATGGAGTGGAGTATCGAGAATGGTGCACAGATACTTTCAGTTAGTTTAGGATTTGGAGATCAAGAAGAGATTTCGCCTGATTATATCGTGAGTTTAGCTGCAGATAATGTAACCAAGCAGGGTGCCATTATTGTTGTTGCCGCAGGTAATGAAGGTTGGTTTTATTCAACAATGAGATCTCCGGGTAATGCGCGTTCGGTAATTTCAGTAGGTGCAATTGATTCAAATAAACAAATTACTAATTTTTCAAGCAGAGGTCCCACGATTTTCAATTATATGGACCCAGACATACTAACTCCAGGACAACAGGTCTATTCAATTTTAGCATCCAATAGTTTCATTGAGGGTCTTTCTCTTTTAACCGGTGGAACTGTGGGAAGTATATATAAATACTATCCTCTTAGCGGTACAAGCATGGCAACACCTGTAGCATCAGGCGCAATTGCATTATTATTGGAGGCATTTCCCGCCTTATCACCAACAATAATTAAAATGGCATTAATGGATACTGCAAATGATCCAAATGGAACATATTCACAAAATGAAAAAGGTGCTGGAATTATCAATATAACGAGAGCTTTTCTATTATTAGAAAAGTATAATAGTACCGGAGAGTTTAATTTGACTGCAATTTATCCAAGTTCAATTCCACAAGCTCCTTTCGATTTAATTAAATTCCCAGGGGATGAGGAAACTTTCTCCTTGATGGTCCTTCATTCCATTCAAGATAATTTGTCGTTAACAGTATCAGGGAACGTAAGCGATTTTATAATGCTTTCAAATACAAGTAATGATGAAACTATAATTAATTCAACTTTTTGTTATATTAATAATGAAACAGAATATAATTTTATTAATTTGAACATTTATATTCCTATAAATGCTAAGTTAGGCTTTTATAATGGTACCCTAGATTTAAAAATCAACTCAACTGGAGATATAAATAGATCAATTCCCATTAATTTCAATATTACCCGTCCAGTAGGTCGAATTTATTTTGATTATTTTCATAATTATGATCGAGCGGATACAAAATATTCTAATTATAATTTATTTTCATCATTTTTAGTTAAGAATTTGAATTATGATTTAGATTTTGTAAAAGAATTAATTTCGTATCCCAAATTAAAAAATTATGATATTTTAATGCTACCGGACACAGAAATTCCATTATTAGATGTTGAGATAGATGCAATTCAACAATTTTATGAGGAAGGAGGAAGAATTTACGTGCTTGGAAGTTATTATCCATATTTTGAATTGGATTCGTTAAATGATCTTTTGACACAATTAAATACATCAATATTATTCAATAGAAGTGAAATATCAGAATCAATCGATGAAGGATTGTTAAAAGGTTATTTAAAAATAGAAATTACCGATATTTCAGCGCATCCGATAACAAATGGAGTAACTTACATAAATTGGACAACAGGTTCAGGTCTCAATATTTCAAACTTAGCAACATCTTTAATGAGATATGATGGTTCAACTGTAATGGCAATATCAAATAATTCAAAAGGCGGCAAAATTTTAGTATCAGGTGCAGAGCTTCATTTATATAATGATTATTTTCAGGATTTAAGCACCAAAAAATTTATCAATCAAAGTATCTCTTGGTTGATGGAAAATTCTTCCCATTCTGACCAAAATAACGTGAGTTGCCAGGTACTTGTTAATAATTCTATTATAGATTTACAAAATTACAACTCGACAGAAATTGTAATATTCATAACTAATAAAACTACGTTAACTGGAATTACAGGATTAAACTTGGATACGGATTTAAATATTACAGTTTATAACAATGATACATCGGAAATTGTTTTTGAAACAAATTCATCAAATTTATATGAAATTGGCGACGGAGCATATAATTTCACGCTAAATCTATCTAAAAATGGAACCCATATTATAAATGCAAGTGTTTTTGTGGATTCTATAAATATCGGAAATGGAATATCAGCTTTTAAAGTGGTAAATCATACAACTGAAATTGCACAATTATTAATAAATGGACAATCAACTTTAGATGAAGAATCATCCATAGTCAGAGGGACAGGAAGCGTTCAAATTAATGTATCTTTACAAGATATAGTTAATCTTTCCGAAGATGGAGTCAATATTTCTTGTATTATCACATCTTTAACGGGAACAAGTAAAAATATTTCATCAAGTCAATATTTCATGCAAAATGTATCTAATTTAAATGCCACGGAAGTAAATTTTACCCTGGAATTTACGCCACAAAATAATTTTCCTAGCGGAAAATATAATGTTTTCATTCTAGTTAATGATTCGCATGGTTATATTAATTATAAAACACCTATAGCTTATTATTTCCTTTCAAATCAATACCCAACTATAACAACAGCATTAATGAATGGAAATGCGGTTGGACCAACTTCAATTGGATCGATAAGTTTTGGAATGACCGCTTCTATCGAAGTTAAAGGAACAGATATAGAAGATAACTTGGCGGATATGAATGCATTTGCATTAATTTGCTCTTTATTTCTCATACCTGGGCACGGATATGCAATATATCAAGTAGTTCAGGCAAATAAAATTCCGTATGTTCCGTCAATTAATGAATTTTTAGGGAGTATTTATATACCTACGAATGGAATTACCTCAATTTTAGGAGAATCTTATAATTTGGCTTCAGGCAATTACGTCTTGTTAGTACTCATTAGGGATTCTGACCTTGGTTGGGATACAGATTCATACACTTACATGCAATTAGTATTTATTCCTCAATTTGATTGGACGTTTTTAATCCTAATAATCGTGATAGGTGTTGTATCTATTGGAGCTGTTATGGGGTTCATATATCTAAGGAGAAGAAGATACCGAAATTGGATGCTTGAGAAAAAAGGTACAAATTTATGCACTCTATGTGGGCAACAACTTCTTATGGATGCCCAGTTTTGCATCCATTGTGGAACAGAAGTAGAGCAAAAAACAAAAATGGATAATATTATTTCAGATTTGAAAAAAGATAAAGACTACAAAGAATGAAATGTAAATATTTGATTTTTATAATCATTTTAAAGCAGAAAAGTATTGTATTACTAAGACTTCAATTGGAACCTTTTATCCAAATAATTCAAGATATAAAAATCAAATTCTTTTTATTCCCAAATATTGCCCGGAATGTGAAAATAAAATAAAAAGATGGTAATCACTTTGTAATAAGTGGTAAAATGATTTCGATTGAATTTATCCTTAAAATAAAGTTTTTATTTTCCTATTATGGGGTTAAACGATCTATATCTCGAGGATAAATAACACATTCCCTTACGTTTTCAACACCAGTAATAATCATAAGAATCCGGGATAAACCCAATCCTGCACCCGCGTGTGGAGGCATACCATAATCAAATGCTTTTAAATGAAAATCAAAATTTTCAGGATGTAAATCTTGCTTTTTCAGGCGTTCTATTAATAAATCTTTTTCGTGTACACGTGTACCACCAGAACTTAATTCTAACCAATCCCACATCAAGTCAAACGCATCCGATAATTTAGGATTTTCTGGTTTTGGATGGATATAAAATGGTTTAGTGAGTTTTCCTTCTATATCTTCAGAGGGCCAATCAATAATAAAATATGGACCTTGATGAGATTCTGCCAATTTTTTACATGCTTCTGTACCCAAATCTTCTCCCCATTGAATTTTAAAATCTTGGTTTTGAAGTTCTTCAATGCATTGAGTATAGGTAAATCGCGGAAATGGTATTTTAGGAACTTTAAAATCAGCCCGCTCAAGTACTTCAAGTTCTTCTTTACGATTGGAAACAACTTCGTTAAAAACGTGGTAAATCATTCGATCTAAAGTTGACATTACATCTCGAGCATCTGAAAAGGCCATTTCAAGATCAATCATCATTAGTTCACATAAATGCCTTGTAGTTCTGTGAGGTTCGGCTCTAAATACAGGTCCAATTTCAAAGACTTTTTCAAAAACAGAACATAATTGTTCTTTATATAGCTGAGGACTTTGAGCCAAGAATGCTTCTCTTCCAAAATAAACTATTGGAAATAATTCAGTTCCACCTTCCGATGCCGCAGAAATAATTTTTGGCGTGTTTATTTCGATGAAATTTTCCTTGCAAAAAAATTCTCGTAAGGATTTGAGAATCTCATGATTAATTTTAAAGATTGAATTAATTTGTGGTCTTCTTAAATCCATAACCCTGAAGTTAAGTCTAGTATCAAGCTCAGCATTTACTTTTCCAGTAGGATCCAAAGGAAGAGGTTGAATGGATTTATTTAACAATTTAATTTTTGATGGAATAATTTCTGCACCACCAGGAGCCTTGTCAGTCAACTTAATTACTCCTTTAACTCCAATAGCACTTTGCTTTGGCATTTGCCCAAATAAAGTAAATATTTCAGATTGTTCTTCTTTAACAATCGTAACTTGCATTACTCCAAACATATCCCGTAATACGATAAATCGTAATTGACCTAATTTTCTTTTATTATTAACCCACCCGAAAGTTATAACTTCGGTTCCTTCTTTTAAATCTTTCAATTGATATGAATAGTGTGTTCGTCTCCATTCACCTAAGTTCTCGATTTCCAAAGTTGATTCACCAGATTTTTAAGTTAAAATATGAATTTAAAGTGTATTTATAAAACTCACGATAAAATCAAATTAAAGATTTGATTAATTAAAAAAATATATTTTTTTAATTGTTAGATTTAATTTTTTTGGATAATTTTTCATAAAAACTATTGATTATTTTTGCAAATATTGATCCTTCAACAGCATTTAAGGTTTCAAACATCAATCTATCCTCTATCTCTTCACCTAGTACTTCCTTAACCAGTTCTATCTTCTTGCGGGCTTTCTCAACGCCATCTATATACTTACAAGCATCTTTCTTGCACCCAATTACCATGACACCATCAAATCCCATTTCGAAAGATTTGATCAGGAAATTTGCATCAATACGACCCGTGCATGGAACTCTTACTATGAAAATATTTGGATTATAGTAAATTTTTTTAAGCCCAGCATCATCTGCGGCAGCATATCCACATGATTGGCAACAAAACGCAATGATCTTTATTTCTGATTTCGATTTAGATAAAATTTCAATCGTCTTAGAAATTTTATCAGTTGTATCGAGATTCATCTGGATGGCATTCGTGGGACAAACACTCACGCACGTACCGCATCCCTTACACTTGAATCTATCTAAAGAGATTTTATCATTTTCTATGGTTATGGCAGCAAAAGGACATGAAATCCTGCAAAGACCGCATAAACCGCACTTTAATTCATCAATTTCAACACCAGTAGTCTCTGTAACTAAATACTCCTTGGAGAGGATGGAAATAATTTGAATTGCAATTTGATTGGCCTGCGAGACAGTCGTATGATAATCGAGCGGTCCCATTATGGTACCTAATCCAAAGATCCCCGAAGCTAAGGTATCTTCGGACATGAAACCATTTGGATTCAACGTAAAATCAAGAGATTTTCGTAGATCTATTAAATCCTTGTTAGGGACGAAATTAGTATTTAATAAGATCATGTCAGACTCATATTTTAAGCCGTCAGCCATTACATATTTCTTACTATCTTCTTCAATAACTTTAATTGAGCCTAGAATGTAATGATTATCTTCATCCATAGGATTTAATAATGGTTTATTTTCATCTAGTATATATACGGGAAAAAAAACATTAACTTCACATGAAGGAACTCGAAGTTTAATACACGACTTATATTTCATAACAAGAGTATTGTAAAAATCTGGCATGGTTTCATCCGGTTTAATACATTGAATGATCGAAATTGAGCGCGGGACTGTATCATCACTCAGTTTAACGATGTTTCCACCAGTTGGACCATCACTGGATAAAATTCGTTCGAATTCAGCAGCAGTAACAATATCATTATCGGGATTATATCCATATTCACTTAAATCATCATTAAGGTCTGCACCAATTGCAATGACCTTGATACCAACTTTAATTTGTAATTCCTCAGGTTTTTCTTCAAGATTTATAGCTTTATTTATACAAGCACGTTCACAAATTCGACAATCTATGCATTTGTCAATATCTTCTTCGTCAATCACGGCAGCATAAGGATATGAATTACTATAAGGTAAATAAATTAACTTTCTATTTTCTAATCCAAATTCAAATTGATCTTTTTTTTCGATTTTACAAATCTCAGTACAGCTTTTACAACCAGTACACTTACTAATATCAACGTAACGAGGTTTACGTTTTAATGTGATTGTAAAATTGCCGACTTCCCCAGATACTCTTTTAATTTCAGTGTTAGTATAAATTGTTAAATTTTTTTCTTTAACAAGCTCACCAATCATATCAGATAAAAAACAAACAGAACAATCCCCCATTCCAGATATTCTATCCCAACGAGCAACTTTGCCTCCGATAGTTGGAGATTTCTCGATCAAATACGTCTTAATTCCCGCATGAGCCATATTCAGAGCTAAAGTCATTCCTGCAATTCCTCCTCCTAATATAGCTATGCTTTTTTCTACTTTCACTTTTTTAACTTGCACTTCTTTTTGTAAAATAACTCGTTCTACAGCAGTTTCAATTAAAATTTTAGCTTTTTTTAACGCAAGTTTAGGATCTTTTTTATGAACCCAACAACACTGTTCCCTTATATTTGCTATTTCAATATTCGATCTATCAATTATCTCTTCAAATATTCTTTCAAAAATAAATTGATGGGTTCTTGGTGAGCATGCAGCAATCACAATTTTATTGATAAAATTATCCTTCACTAGATTTATGATTCCCTTTAGATTCTTTTCTTGACACACATTATCAAATATTTTAACAGATACAACATTACCAATTTTTTTTGAATATCTTTCAAGTGCCTCAATATCTATAGTGCTAGAAATTTCTGTATTACAATCACAAATAATAACTCCAACACGACTAATTTCACTTTTTTGAGTTGAAAAAAAATCAATATCTTCCCCCGAGAGTAAAACTTGGCTTAAATTCATCAATTTTATAATTTTTTTCCCTTCATTTGTTAAACAATAAGATTTTTTATCTTTTTTTATTAATCCCTCTAATTTTTTAAGATGAAAGTTTAAATGACCTGTAGATTCAGTACCGATGCGTTCTAAAATATCAGAAAACGGAATATAACCTTCTTTTTCCAATAAAAGTAGGATTTTTCTTCTCAATGGATGTGCCAAAATTGAATAAATATCCATTAGACCATTCACCTTTAAGATTTTCACTTAAATTTCAAATTATTTTAATAATATATTAAATACTATTCATTATTTCTACTAACAATTTTTTCTTCAATTAATCATAGCAAGATTAGATAAAAAAAAATTTTGTCTATTATAGTAGTCAATTTGATAATATTTTTTTTCTCTTTTTTTTTTTAATTTCCCTACAAGATTAGATTTTTTAAAAAAAAATCTAAAAAAATAGTTTAATTGGATATAATTCATCTTCTCTTTTTTTTCAATGTATCTAGAAAAAAATAGATTAAAAAAAAATATATCTAAAAAAATAGTTTAATCGATAAAAAATTGTCTTCTCAATTTTGTTATATTTTTAGATGAGATTATATTTTATAGAAAAATATGATAGAACTTAAAATTTTAAAACACACAATTGTTGAAAATAAAGGAGGTTGTGTTAAACGGAAGTATTAGATTTTGAAATTGAAAAAAATAAAAAGATATGTATGTATTTAATTCCAAAACCAAATGAAAAGTTCAGTGAAATTGAACTTAATAATCTAAAGTCTGTTTTAGAGCAAGCAAAAGTTACCTTTGCAACTGTTGATAAAGATTTAACGGAATTAAATGCAATTTCTTTGATGAAACCATTAGAAGGCAATCTTCCCTTGTTATATGAAGTGGGAATGCCTTTATTTGCAAAAGGATATTTGCAAGAGGAAATTGATAGAAGAAAAGACCAAATTATGGAATTAGAAGAAGAATTAATGGATACGGACAAAAATTCTTTTAAAGGTCAAAATTTAGAATCTTGGATAGCTTATCTTAAAGATGAAATTAAAGAATTAGAAAAAAAATTGAATTATCATTTAAGAAATCAATGGGTTGTTAAAAAAATATTAGATATCGTCAAAAATTTCAATGAGGAAAATCAAGTTTTAATGCATTTTACACCTAAGAAGTTTATTCCTGGATTGAAAAAAATATTTGACGACTTGGATATCCCCGTTGAAATTATTGATATTACAAAACAAATACTTTCACCCATTCAGATAATGAATTAAGGAGGTTAAATAATGCTAGAAACACTTGAACTTGAACCATTAAAGAATAAGAAATTAAAATTAATACTACTTGAAAGTGAATTTCCAGTAGAATGGTCGCTTTTCCCGGAAGATGGCAACGCTTTGGATCATTTTTCGAATGTAAGGTTTATTTCTAAGCCATATCTTAAAGTGGTTGAGCAGTTTCTTCAGGAGAAGCCTCCGAACTTTGCTGTAGAAGAAAAAGGAAATAGAACTCTTGAGGAGTTCTTGTATGACAATCCATTAACCCAATTGTTCAAAAAATATGAGGTTCAATATAAAATGGTTGATATTTCACCTAATGCTCTGGATTATATCGCCTCAACTATTGAGCCTAAAAGGAATTTGCTAAAAGACATCAAAAAAGAAATGGAAAATTATTTGAAAAAAAACGTAAAGACGAAAGATCAATACATAGATGAATTATTCGGATGGAGCTCTTATCTAGAAGAAGAATATAAAGAATCAGAAAGACAAATCAAGCTTGAAGTTCGAGAAGCTTGGATGGTAATGGGAATTTTAAAATTAGCCAGACAGTTGGAAGAGAAAAATCAAAAAATCTTATTTATATGTAATAAAGAACATTTTGAAGGAATTGGAAAGCTCGCAGGAGAACTAGGTATTGATATAGAACTAATCAATATTAAAAAAGTTCCTAATTTTGAAGAGAGAGGATCACTCAAAGAATCGATAGAATCTTCCATTCTTGACATTATGCCCGTAAAGGTAAAAAAGAAGCCTGTTCAAGAGAAAATATTATACATGCTTGATACTGATAACTATGCATCACCTTTCGATATAAACATGGGTTATGATGCGGGTTTTGATGCAGTCATTCCATACTCAAACGTAACTCAAGATAATGTTACTAAATTAATTCAAGATGCGATATTTTCTAGAGCACCTAATTCACCAACTACATTTTTCATTGGAGGATCAAACGTAAAAGAAGCAGAAGTAATTGCAAAAAAAGTACAAAAATCCTTATTTCCCCCATTTGAAGCCCCCGTAATAATTGATCCAAGAGGTTCGCATTCAACTGCAGCCGCACTCGTAGCAAAAACAATGGAAATGGCTTCCAATCAGGGTATTGATGATTTAAAAGATAAAAAAGTAGCAGTATTAGGAACGGGTCCAGTAGGTAGAATTGCCACCATAATAGCAGCAAAATTAAATTGTAAAACAACCCTAGTTGAAACTTGGGATGGAGCGAGCGAGGAATTTGTGAAGAATTTGGCCGCACAATTACAAGAAGAAGCAGGAGAAGGTGCAACTCCTGTTAAAGGAGAGTTTGCAAATACAGATGATAAGAAAGAAATTATTTTAAAGGAAGCTGATATTATCTGGGCTGTAGCTGCCGCTGGAATTCAGATTGTTTCGAATGAATTATTAAAAAAGCTTCCTCAGAATAAATTAGTTCTGGACATTAATGCAGTTCCACCCTTTGGAATTGAAGGATTAAAACCCACGCACGATAATAAAGAAATCTCACCAGGAATTCATGGCACAGGTGCATTAGCGGTCGGTCGGGTGAAATATACCACTGAGAGCATGATTCTCAAAGAAGCTGCTAAAACAACAGGTAAAAAGACATTCAACTATAATCGAGCTTTTGAAATTGCGAAGGGATTGCTATTTAAAAAAAAAGTGCCCGTCCCTCAGAAATTAAAACAATAAAAAATTAATTTTCTTTTTTTTATTCAATTTTTGATTCGCCAGTTACTGAATCAATAGTCATCATTTTTAATTTGTCATTTACTCTAATTTTACCAATAAATTTGGCTCGTAATATAATTTTCAAATTTATATTGAGATTTTCTTCAAGTGTTTTTATATTATTTTGAGAAGGTTTTAAAATAGAGGTTTTAAAATTTTCAATCAACAAATCTTCACTAATATCTGCTTGGATTTGTTGTTTATCTAAAATTTCTTCAACCGTATTTTTATCTAATAAATCATAATCGGGTATATCTTTTTCTTTAATTGACTTAGCTTGCGCATCTAGAATCAATCTATTAGAATTTTTATGAGTAACTAATTCTGTTATATTAATCTCATAGGATTTATCTTTTGATTGTTTTAAATCTTTTTTATAAATAATTGTCTCATCGATATTTATAGCGATTATATCATCTTGAAATGGAATTTGAAGAACATTTTTTCGTAAATGTTTGATTTCGTGAGTCCCTTCTAAAATGAAACATGGAGTATATGAGATTTCCAAATCAATTTTATCTTCTTTTTCATTGGATTGGGAATCAGTTTTTGCTCTTTTTAAACGAAATGCTTCCATTCGCGTTTTTGCAATATATTGATCAATTTTTTGTTTACAGAGATAATAAACAGGTTTAATTTCTTGTTTTATTTGCACGCTAGAAGGGCCTGTCCCTATTTTAAAATCATCTATTGACCACAATCAAAACCGCTCCAAAAATCTATTAGGAAATGATCTATTTAAAAATTCTATTTTTTTTTTTTTTTTAAATTCACCCATGAAATCGAATATGAGAGCAATCTTCGCTGTTGCAAGTTCCTATTTTTTCAAAGCCTGGTATACCTACAGCATCTGCCCTACATTGTTTGCATAATTTGAATTGTGGTAAATAATTCTGAGATTTTATTCTTGCTTCGTGCATTTCTTCTCGAGTTGGTGGTCTTTCCCCTTTAAACTCGTAAATAGGTATTAATGGCATAATATTATGTAAAACTGCACCTCGAGCCGCAGTCTCCTTTGCTATTTTTTCAATTTGATTGAAATTAATAGATGGAATAAGAACAGTATTTATTCTAATCATTAAACCTTTATTAACAGCCATTTCAATTCCTTTTAATTGATTTTCCACAATGATTTTGCCTGCTTCTTCATTTTCATATCTTTTTCCCTCATACATTATGAATGGATAAATTTTTGCCGCTACTTCCGGATCAATTGCATTTACTGTAACCGTCACATTAATTACATCTAAATTAACAAGTTCATCTACATATTTTGATAATAACAGACCATTTGTAGCAATACATTTTCCAAGCTCAGGATATGTTACATTGATTAATCTGAAGGTTTCAAAGGTTTCTGGATTAGCTAAAGGTTCGCCAGGACCCGCGATTCCAATTATTTTAAGATTAGGGATTTTTTCCATGCTTTTTTTTAAGAAGTGAAGTGCTTCTTCAGGAGTTTGAATTCCAAATGCAACACCGGGACGGTTTTCAATTTTATTGAGATCTCTTTTACAATATCTGCATTGAATATTGCATTTTGGAGCAACAGGAAGGTGAATTCTTGCAACCTTGAAGTGTGCAGTCTCAGAATAACAAGGATGTATACCAGTATTTTTAAGATTTTCAATATATTTTTCATCTAAATTTTTCATTTTTGTGATTTGTTTTATTCGAGTTATTAATTCTTCATCATTTAATTTTAATTCGGTTTTTTTTTCGTTCACTATCAACACGTACCTTAATGCGTTGCGCATGATATGCACGGATCGAAACTTCTCAAGATCATTTGACCTATCTGTTTGGTTGCATCCAAATTTTGAACCTTTTCATAGAAATTTTTACAATTCCTTGTTAATATCTCATTAAGAGATGGAATATTTACTTCGGTTGGAATTTTTAACATTACATCTTTTGTCAATATACGATCATCTATTTCAAATCTATGAATCAACGTCCCCCTAGGAGCTTCGACCAATCCAAATCCAACTTTCTTTTTAGGAGCTGGAGGAATTAATGGATAATCCATTTTACGTGCCAAATTATCATTATCTAAAATATTTAAAGCTTGGCTTATAAGCATATATAACTCCAATATTTGTAGAAAATCAGAAAAAATAACGCTTGATTTCCAAGTTTTTGTAAAATCACCTAAAAATTCCTTTATCTCATTAGCTTTAAAGCTTTCTGAAATGATATTATATCTAGCGAGTTGTCCTGCTAATAAATTTTTTTCACCATGATAATCAAGATAAATACCAGGAGCTTCATGCCGAATCAACATTTCATTAGTTTTATCCAGTGGTATGTCATGAATCATGCCATCTTCTTCCATTATCTTTAAATTTCCTTCATAAATATCAAATTCTCCTTTATTTTCCATGCTCATAAAATTTGCTTTTCCTAAAGCAAAGTGTTCTGCAGGAGAATTTTTTAGAAATAATTCTAAAAAAAGATTTATCACGAATTCTATATCGTTAAATGATTTTTGATACGTTCGTCTCACAAAATCAAGTTCTTTTTTCTGAGGAGTATAATAAGAGCCACCAATAGCAAGTGAAATAGGATGAACAGAGCGACCACCCAACATATTAATAATCGAAACAGCATTCTTTAATAAATCAAAAATGTATTCTGTCAATTCAGGGTTGAATTTGATTAACTCATTGGGATTTAATGGAGCCTTGCGACCTTTTACTATAAAAAATAGATCTGGAAAAATCTGGAAGAAAAAATGCGTAATGTGTGATTTAATATGATCGCCGATCATCATAAGTCGGCGCAAATTTTTAACTTGATCTGAAACTTCTATTTCATATATGTCTTCTATAGCTTTTAAACTAGCTACAGATTGCGAAACGTGACATAGTCCACAAATTCTTCCGGAAATCCTAGGTACATCTTCTAATTTTTTATTTAATAAAATATTTTCAAATCCTCGTATTCCTGTTACTTCAAAATTTACATTTTGCAATTCTTCTTTCTTCATAAGAAAATGCAACTCTCCATGACCCTCGACTCGTGTACAAAGATTAATTGTTTTTTTCATTTGGTAATCCTCCTTATTTTGGGTCTTGAAAATCTAAAGAATATACCAGTATAATCCTGTAAATCCTTTGAAAAATTAATCAAACTTAAGAAGTTAATAATATTGGATGTAAAATCTGCTTTAATAGGACCGAGACATCCCTCACAAGGAACTCCTTGTTTAATGCACTGACTTTCGCATCCTTCTCTAGTTATTGGTCCCAAACACAAGATTCCATCTTTTAAAAAGCAAGTTGGAGTATCTGATTTTGTCATATCCTTTATTGGAATTAATGTATTGATCTCATTCTGGAAGTTATAATCAAGACTGGAACGTAATGGACATTTATTACACAAGTTTTTTTTCGATAGTACAATTTCTTTATTTTCTAAAATGTTCATTAATGCATTTCCCAATAGCTTAGGTGGAGGAGGACAACCAGGAATTGATCCATCGATTTCAATATATTTAGAAACCGGGATTCCTTGTTTATCTTTATTTAAATTTACTATCCCACCAAAAACTGCACATGTTCCTAATGCATACACTCGTTTAGATCTTTTTCTTATTTCTTTTAAGGTTTTGACTTGATGATCTTCATCTTCTTCTAACACGGATCCTTCAATAATTGCAATATCAGCATCTTCAATTTCTTCAGTATCACTAAGAAATGGAAAAAACGTTATATCAGCCATTTGCATGAATTGCTTGAACATATCTAACGTAAACATCAAACCAATACAACCACTACAAGAAGATAATGTAATGATTGTTATTTTAGGCTTCAGTTATCAATTCCCCCTCTAACTTTTTCTTTGTATTAATTCCTTTAGTTATTTTATAGAGATTTAACTTAAATTTGTTGACTAAATCAGCAAAATTTTGACCTTCAACCACATTTAAGGTTTCAAACATTAACTTATGTTCTACATCTTCACCTAATATTTCCTTGACTAGTTCTATTTTTTTGCGGGCTTTCTCAACGCCATCTATATATTTGCAAGCATCTTTTTTGCATCCAATTACCATTACACCATCAAATCCCATTTCAAAAGATTTGATCAGGAAATTTGCATCAATACGACCTGTGCATGGAACTCGCACTATGAAAATATTTGGATCGTACGTAATTTTTTTCAATCCAGCGTCATCTGCAGCTGCATATCCACATGATTGGCAACAAAACGCAATGATCTTTATCTCTGATTTTGATTTTGATAATATTTCAATCGTCTTAGATATTTTATCAGTCGTATCGATGTTCATCTGAATGGCATTCGTAGGACAAACACTCACGCACGTACCGCATCCTTTACACTTAAATCTATCTAAAGAGATTTTATCATTTTCTATGGTTATGGCAGCAAATGGACATGAAATCGTGCAAAGACCACAAAAACCGCACTTTAATTCGTCAATTTCAACACCAGTAGCCTCTGTAACTAGATATTCCTTGGAAAGCATTGATATAATTTGAACAGTAATTTGATTAGCCTGCGAGACAGTCGTGTGATAATCCAGTGGTCCCATAATGGTACCTAATCCAAAGATCCCCGAAGCTAAGGTATCTTCGGACATAAAACCATTTGGATTCAACGTAAAATCAAGAGATTGTCTTAGATCTATTAAATCCTTGTTGGGAACGAAATTAGTGTTTAACACGATGATGTCAGATTCGTATCTTAAACCATCAGCTAGGACATATTTCTTTTTATCATCTTTAATTACTTTAATTGAGCCGAGAATATAATGATTTTTATCATCCATTGGATTCAATAATGGTTTATTTTCGTCTAATCTATGTATAGGATAAAAGATGTTAACTTTACAACTTGGAACTCGGAGCTTAATACTCGATTTATACTTCATAACAAGCGTATTGTAAAAATCTGGCATGGTTTCATCAGGTTTAATACATTGAAGGATCGAAATGGAGCGCGGCACTGTACCATCACTTAGTTTCACGATGTTTCCACCAGTTGGACCATCGCTTGATAAAATTCGTTCAAATTCAGCAGAAGTTATAATATCTTTATTTGGTTCATACCCATATTCACTTAGATCATCATTAAGATCAGCACCAATTGCAATGACCTTAACGCCGACATTAATTTGAAGTCGTTCTTCTTTCTGATCCAAGTCAATTGCCTTGTTAATACAAGTCGCTTCACACATAAAACATCCTTTACAAACAGTCTTAGCATCTTCTTCGTCAATTACGGCAGCATATGGATAAGAATGAACAAATGGAATATGAATCAATGTTCTTTTTTTTAACCCAAATTCGTATTCATCATTTTTAACGTGAGGACAGATCTTTTCACACTGTTTGCACCCTGTACAACGATTCACATCCACATAACGAGGTTTTTTAATTAAATCAATTTTAAAATTTCCAACTTCACCCGTAACTTTTTCAATTTCAGTATTGGTAAAAATTTCTATGTTTTCTTCTTTGACAACTTCAGCAATTAGTTCCGATAAAAAACAGATAGAACAATCCCCCATACCATAAATTCTATCCCAACGAGCCACTTTTCCACCAAGGGTTGGAGATTTTTCTATTAAATATACTTTTATTCCAGCTCTTGACAAATTTAAGGAGAGAGTCATCCCTGCAATCCCGCCACCTAAAATAGCAACTTTTTTGACAATTTCTACTTTTTTTTGGCTAATTTTTTGTTGCAAAATGACTCTTTCTACAGCAGCTTCAATTAATAATTGTGCTTTTTTGAGTGCTCGTAATTTTCTTTTGGAATGAACCCATGCACATTGCTCACGAATGTTAGCATATTCTATGTTTTGCTTGTCAATAATACCATCAAAAATGCGTTCAAAAACATGTTGATGAGATCTTGGTGAACATGCTCCAATAACGATCTTACTGATAAAATTTTCTTTAACCCAATCTTCAATGTTTTTTAAATATTTTTGTTGACAAAAGTTATCTAAAATTTTGACTGAAACCACGTTTCTGATTCTTTGAATGTAATTTTCAAGCGCTTGAATATCAATGGTGCTCGAAATTTCAGTATTACAATTACATATTATCACACCAACACGATTCAATTCATTATTTTTTTGCGCAGATAAATCAAGGAGCTCAATATCTTCACCAGATAATAACATGTCATTTATATTCATAATTTTAATGATGCGTTTCCCTTCCGCAGTTAATGAATAAGATTTTTTATCTTTTCGAATTAAAGGACCAAGTTTCTTTAAATGAAAATTTAATTGTCCAGTAGTTTCGAGTTTTAATTGATCTAATAAATCAGTGTATTGAATGTAACCTTCATGTTCTAAAATTAGTAAAATTTGTTTTCTAATTGGGTGAGATAAAATGTTATATATCTCCAATAAATCCATATCTTAAACTCCAATTCAAGATGCTTCATATTAGAATGCTTATATGTTAAATGATTATATGAATAGATTAAAACTATCAAAATAATTGTTATAAATTGATTTTAAATTCTTGATAAATTTTTTTGTCATTCAAGATCTAATAACAATATTTGTTAATATAAAAACTATGACTTCTACATTTGTCAAAATATGACTAATGAAATTGTCGAAAAACAATAGATCACTAATTGTCTTGGATCTACTTTTGACAACAAAAGTAATAATTTTATTGACACGCTACCTTTTCAAGATTTTTTTATTTTTTTAATGTGTATATAAGATCAGGATAAAAAATATGGAAATAAAAATAAAGGTGATGAAAAAAAATGGTAATTTCAGAAAAAGTTGTAGTAGATAAGGAAAAAGAAGAAGAAATAATAAAAATAAAATTAAATAAAAAATATTTAAAGTTATTTACTGAAATTTGTGAAGAAAATGACATAGAATTGGAAGATGCTTTAAATTCACGTTTAGAAGATGCATTAGTTGATTCTTTCAATCAATATCATAGCAAATGCATGAGAAAAAGAAAAAATCTTGGATGGTTGAAAGGTGGAAAAGATTTAAAACGAGTTCCAGGATTTGATACAACCCAAGTAGAAAAAATATTAGAAAGTAAAAAAACCATCCCCGAAAAAATCGAATGGTTAAACCAATACCGTGATGGTTTGGTCAGAACTAGACAAGCAGTCTTCGCACCTGGTTTACCAACAGTAGTTACTAATCCAGGCAATTTCAGTGGAAGTGGAGTAACTCCTTATATGAAAATCATCCCTCAAGCCATTGAAGCTATCAACGGAATAATCCGAGAACTTGAGGCAGAAGAAATAGTGAATGAAAAAGTTACACATAAATTCTAAATTTTTTTCTCTTTGTTTTTGAATAATAATATTTTAAGAATTAATAAATAATTAAACATTCCTTATTTTCTTATTAAAATCGTTATAATTTATTTAAAATAATTTTTCATTTAGAATATATTAGATTATTTTCAATAAATAAGAATAATAAACTTATCTTCTTCTATTCAAATTACTATAAAATAAAAATAAGGTCGAAGTTTTAAATTATGAGAAAATTTAGTTTTCCCTTAAGAGATTCAATAATTTTAAATGGTTTGATAATTTTTATTTATTAAAATTTATTGGTGATTCTTACTCATAAATAAAAATTTAAGAAAAGGAGTTAATTTTATGAATGTAAGTAAAGTAGGATCCATTTTATCATTAATTGGCGCCATTATAATCATTGTTATGGCTTGTTTTGGTTTATTAATTGGGTTGATACTTGGAGATCTCATTCCTGATCCTGGAGTTGACGCCGTAATTAATAGCGCATTACCTTTCTTTTATATCTACCTCACATTAGGAATCATTGGGCTCGTGATTGCGATAATAAGTTTTAAGGAAGGATATAACAAAATATTTGCAGGATTAAACATTGGTATAAATGCAACCATTTTAATCTACACCACAATTATTACAGTATTAAATATGCCTTTGATAATAGAAACTGGAGTGGATATCCCCATCATCGCATTTGCTTCAACTTTTACAATATTCTTGATTGCAAGCATTCTTGGAACAATTGGCGGTGTTTTAAGGCTTAAATCCTAGGGATTTTTTCTTTTTTTTCTTTTTTATATTTTAATAATAATTTTTTCTTCAGCATTGGTTGTGAATTTATTCCCACCAAGATGATATAGTAATTTTACCTTCTTTAAGTCATATCCATCTTTTGTAGTAAATTCTGCTTTTACATAATCATCTAATATCTCTCCGAAATAAACAGTATGATCACCTATCATTACGCTCTTAATTACCCTGCACTCCATAAAACCGACACATTCTCCTATAATAGGCGGTTTCACTTTTTTTGCAGGTACTGGTGTTAAGCCTGTTTCAATAAATTTATTAATTAATTTCCCTGAATTACTACCACAAAAATATACTTCTTTAGCAATTTCAGCAGTTGGTACATTAATGATAAATTCATAAGTTTCTTCAATCAATTTTTTCGAATACCTCCCTTTATTAGCGATACAAATTGCCATGATTGGAGGTTTTATTGAAATGAACGACGACCAAGCAAGTGTAATAATATTTGCTTTCCCTTCATTACTAATTGAGGTGACCAAAATAACTTGTCGAGGATAAATCACACGATGAGGCTGTACTTTTCTACTTTCAAATTCCATTCTAAAATCACTCTCTTAAATTAAAGATTTTTATTAATTAAAAAATATTATTAAAGAAATTTAAATTTGTTTAATTTTTTATAGCATTTTAAGGCCGAATTAAATCCAATATCACCCCCTGTGCCGGGAGCGTTCGTATAATCTCCTACTAAAAATAGATTTTTTACATTTGGAAATATATTATTAATACGTTTATTGATAGTTTGGTGAATGTTTAATTCCACTCCATCAATTCTTCGTAAATTGAGTACACGCCGCCATTCTATATTTTCTTCTAAGTTAGGATACAATTTTTTAACGAATCTTTCCATCAAATCTGTTTTTTGCTTGATAAGATTCTTGTCTTCAAACGCCTCAGAATTTAGGATCAGATAATAAGAAAGCAATTGTTTACCTTGTGGTACGCCTATCTCGTTTTCAAAGAAACCCATAATAGGCGGCATTCGACTAAAAAATCCCATATTATTTGTAATTATCTTTTTTAATCCATAATCTATGGAAATTCCTGCAGTAGGTTTAATGTTAGTAATTTTGTTCAGAAATGAAGCATTAATAAATTTATCATCAATTAATTTCGTAATTTGTTCAGGAGTTGTAGCAATAATAATATAATTAGCATTAAGATTCTTGTTATTAACAGAAACACCAATTACTTTTTTTTGAATTTCATCAATTAGAATTTTATCCACCTTTGCAAGACAATTAATTTCACCTTTGTTCTTTTTAATAGTAATTATTAACCCACTAAGGATTTCCTTGAAAGTCCCTCGTGCAAGCCCCCGTATATTCATCGTTTTTATCACGTGAACAAGTTCTCCTAATGAAATCCGATCTAGATATGGACAAATTAATAGAATGGATGTGACTAATTGAAACAGATTCTTCATATTTTTTGTTGCATTGACCTTATTTAACCATTTTCCAACAGAAAGTCCAAAAAATTTGGTATATTTTTTTAACATGATAGCAATTAAAAATCGAATGCTTTTATTTAATTCAGAAAATTTGATCACTTTATTTTTTATAAGAAATCTAGCATGTTTCAATATATTATAAGGTGTTTTTTTATCAACTATGATAAAACCTCCACTCAAATCATGCTTTTTCCTTCTAAGTTTCAAACCAAGTTTTTTAAAAACACTAGAAGCAGCACCTCTACTAAGATGAATGCCATAATCAACCTCAAATCCATTCTTTTTCCAAAGTTTTGAACGCCCACCAACTCTTTTTTCTTTTTCAAGAACCAAAACTTTTTTTCCTTTGTTTGCTAGCAAAGCGGCAATTGTCAAGCCTGAAATACCGCCACCAACAATGATAAAATCAAGGTCACTCAGATCGATCACTCTCTAAGATGAAATGATGTAAGAAAAATAATGTTTTTGATTTAAAATTAATGTTTTGCAAGTGAGATATATCACGCTTCTCACAGATTCCATTAATTTTAAACGAGTAATTTCATTGAAATATTAGAATAATTAAATACTAGGAGTGGTCGACAGTAGATATTATAGATTTTCACATTCAAATATGGAAAAAAGAACACGTTTCACCTGGTTTCGAGGAATTTTTGAAGAGTTTTGCATACATGGCGAATATTGATGAATTTCCAAACATAGATTATACACCAGAAAAATATTTAATTGATATTGAACAAGAAAAGGAAAAAGAAATAGAAAAATATAAGATTGATAAAGCTGTTATTTTTCCAGTTGATTATTCCTTTACGAAATTAAAATTTACCATATCTTATGAAAAATATTTAGAATATATTGTCAATAAATGCGATGAATATAAGGATATTTTCTGTTCATTAGTTGGACCAGATCCTCGCCATGGAGAAAAAGCATTAGAAATCATGGAGCATATGATAAATGATTGCGGATTTAAGGGCCTCCTCATTTCGCCAACAACAGGTTTTTCACTAGAAGATCCAATTCTTGATAAAATGATTGCTAAAGCAGGAGAATTCAAGGTTCCAATAGTCTTCCATGATATAGGATTGGTACCACGGCCTCTCAGGTTAATAAAAGGCTTCATGCAAATAGATGAAATCTTCATAAAATATGAAAAACAGTTGTTTGTTTTCTGTCCCTTCACACAGATGGATATGGATCTAGTTAGAGTGGGAATTCGTCATAGAGATCACCTCATGGCAGATATCTCAGCATTTAATGCTTCAGATCAAATGGTCGGAAATAGCATGCCTGGTATGTTTAAAAGCCAGTCAGTTATTATGATAAAAGAAGCCTTCGGATCAGATAAACTATTATTTGGTAGCGACTGGCCATGGTATCAAATAAAAGCACCAATTGCAGCATGGGCAAAGGAAGTAAAAAAGATGAAGACTTCTCTCGTCTTGAAACCATTTGGGCTTCCTAATATAGATGATGCAGATAAGGACTTAATTTTACGGAATAATGCTTTAAGAATTTTAAATTTATAAATTCCTCACTTTTTTTTATGATTTATAAAGAGATCTAAACCGAGTAACTAAGGATATTGTATCGAATATAACGAGAATGATAAGCATTACTAGATATGGAACCCAATGAGAAAAAATAATCATAAAAATTAAAGTAATTCCAATTATAATAAAATGAATAGTTCCTAGATGTTTTCCCACAGGATCATAAACAGGTTTTTTTTGCCTCGAAGTTATTAAGAATTGGAAAAACATAAAACAAATTAAAATTAAGATCCAAAATGGATAAACTTGGATGATAACAAATCCTATAAACACAATTATAATCAAGGAAAAATCAGTACATGCATCAAAATATGCTCCAAAATTTGATGCAACGTTAAGCTTTCTTGCAACAATACCATCAATAATATCACTAAAACCTGCAATTAACAAAAGAATAAATGCAATAATAAATAGATTAGTAAAAATTAGCAACAATATCATTATTGCAAGTACTATTCTAATGCCACTTAACACTTGTGGTACTAAGAACTCCTTTGTAACTGAAATATCATTCACGAATGTTAATATGAAATTTAATTTTTAAAGTTCTTTATTAAAAACGTTCCATTTTAAAACAAATATTATTTAAAAAATTGAAACAAATGGTATTTAATCAACGATTTCAATTCAAAATTATATTAATAAAATTAATCTTGAAGATTGGTTTAATTTGAAAATAAACAAACAAAAGGCTAAGAAAGATTTCATTCGAGCAGGAATTTTCATTGGAATCGTCGTTTTTATGTTTACTTTACCGCTTCTATTTAATTATATAGGACCTTGGATTCAGATGCCACATGAAAATGGTCCATATTTAAGTTTTGGTAGTGATGCATCAACAAACATCGTTATATCTTATGAGACGCCCCAGAACGTTTCGACAACGCTATATTGGGGAACTAATATGAACAATCTTAATATTAGAACTACTACAAATATTGCACTTCACGCGCATAATTTAACAAATTTAGAACCAAACACCTTATACTATTATAAAATAAATTCTTCACAAATCACAACTCGTTACATGAATAAATTTTATTCATTCAAGACGGGTTTCAACCAAACCAATCCTGGAGCATTCAAATTTGCTGTTTATGGAGATAATCAAGTAGGCACCTTTGGGACAAGTGAACATCAACGCATCGTAGATAGAGTAATAACACATAATCCAGATTTTGTGATAAATACAGGCGATACTGTATCGTCTTCAGAGATGCATAATTGGGATAGATTTTTCTATGAAGTTAGAAATCTGATTTCATATAAACCCTATATGATATCAATAGGAAATCATGAACAAATAGAAGGTACAAATCCAGATTATGGAAAACACTTCAAAGAACTCTATAATTTTCCTCATGAAGAAGTTTATTATTCTTTTAATTATAGCAATGCATGTTTTATAGCATTAAATATTTCAGTTAATGAGCATAGGATCACGCTTGCAGAACGAGCTTGGTTAATAAACACTCTAACAAGAGCTAATAGCAGTCCATATATTGACTGGATATTCGTGTATTTTCACGTTCCTCCTTATAGTAGTGGAGGACATGGCTGTAATCAACATATAATTGAGGATTATGTTCAAATATTTAAAGAATATCACGTTGATATTGTCTTTACAGGTCATGATCATCAATATGAACGAAGTTATGTCGATGAAATATATTATTTCGTAAATGGTGGTGGAGGTGGTGCTTTAGATTTTTTTATGCCTTGGTATGGTTCACGAACATGGAGTCAAATAAAGTTACTTTGTTATCATTATCTCATAATTGACATTAACGGAGATTATCTACACTTACAAGCCATTCGGTCAGATGGTTTAATTTTTGATCAAATCTATTTGGAGAGTAAGAGGTGACATTATGAGCTTGGGAGTCGCAAATTTACATTACTTTCTTATTGGAGTGTTTATATTTATGATGATCAAGTTCGTAGATCGTTTCAAATATTTTGAGGATGATCAACTATTTTCTCAACAAATAGCAAAGGTTTGGAACTTTATCTTTGGTTCAAGTTGTATCATAATGGGAATAAATGGATTATTTGCAATTACACAAATTGCTTTTTCAGTTCAAATTATTGATTATAGGAATCTATTCCCAACAATCTTACTGTTTATATCTTCAGGAATCTTTCTTTCAGATTCATTTAAAAATCCAACAAAAAATTATCTTGTATCTCTTGGAATTGGCGTTCTTATTTCTACATTTGGAGCACTAATACCTTTCTTCATTGCTTTAATAGGTCCAGACGTAGTTTTTGGAGTTCATATTACATATATAAATTATATACTCTTAATACCTTTTCTCATAACAGTAATGGTTGCTATAGGTGTGGGGATGTTAATCTATTTTAAACTTCTAAAACCAAGACACGCTGAATGGAATGAACAGTTATGGGATAAATCAAAAATATGGAACTTGGTCAATAATAGATTTCTATTATTAACATTTAGTCTTATAATATTCTTTGAAATTTTATTTCAATGGCATTCTACTAGTTTATTATCCCTATTTTTTCAATTACCTTAATAATATCCAATTTTTTATTGTTTAGTTTTCTATTTAATATCAATATTATATTCATACAAAAAGTTAATTTTTATAGGACCATACAAAAATATATAAACTATTCAATTAAAAAAAAAAATGCATATTTTTACTTAAAAAGGATTTTTTCTTAAAAAATTATGACTAGATTTTTGAATTCTTTCTTTATTTTAGTTAAAAGTAGGAAAAGATTTTATTTTTATTTTGCGTTTACTTTACAGAATAAGGAACACCTAATTCAAAAGATGAAAAATAAGGAACACCTAATTCAAAAGATGAAGAATAAGGAACACCTAATTCAAAAGTTGAATGTTAATAAAAATTTTAACTAATAGAAAATATATTTATATTACGCTTTTTCAATCTTTATGGGTGATTTTATTATGTTAGATATTTTTACATTTCTATTTACTGTTTTTAGCATATGGACACTTAAATTTATTCTCCCTCCAATCATTAAACGAATTCGTGGGAATAATTTACCTAAGGGATCTATTATAATAACGGGAAATGCTCCAAAAAATAATAAACAAATAGTCGGAAGGAGATTGTCACAGTTAGCAGTCGGATTTGGGATACTTTATTCTTATATCATATTAATTGACTTGACTTTTCGTTATATATCTGGTTTTTGGATTTATTTATTCATTATCAATCTTCCAATATGGGTAAATTGGATAGGTCTTATCGGATTGTGGGTTCTTGGCGTTTGGGTAACATTAACTTTTATTTATAATGTCAATTACACTGCCTGTACTAGCCAAATGAAAGAAATAAATTATGTACTCGCAACTAGTGGTCCATATAAATATGTTCGTCATCCAGCATACATTGCAGGTGTATTTGAAAATCTATTCATTTTTTTAACAACGGGAGCTTGGACTATATTTTTTGGTTTGATTGGATTTATAGCACTTCCCCACCAAGCTAAAGAGGAAGAAAAGATATTACGAGTAAAATTTGGTGAAATTTATGGTGATTATGCATCTAAAACAGGACGTTTCTTTCCGAAAATTAAGAAATAAATAATTTAACTTTTATTTTTAAAAAGTCTACGTAGGAAAAAATTTAAATACTACGTAGATCAATATCTACGTAGAGCAAACTACGTAGAAATAAAAGGTGTAAAAAATGTCCAGAATTGATTATTTAATCTTGGAAACATTAAAGGATGGAGAAAAGAACGGTAAAGAAATAATTAACGAACTTAATACTGAGTTTGGATATTTTTGGCAAGCAAAAACGGGAACTGTATATCCTTCTTTAAAGAGATTAAAAGTTAAGGGTTTGATTAAAGAAAATGAAGAAAAATCCGACGCAAGTACAACTTATTATGAACTGACTGACAGAGGGGCACGTAAATTGAAAGGATTTCATAAACCACATCACGGACCTTTTCCTTTTGCTACAAAATTTAGATTTAAACCTCCATCAATGCCCTTTATGAAATTCAATTTCTGGAACAAATTCATCGAACCTGAGACTATGATTGAACAATTGGAAAAATATAGGTTGCATTTAATAAACGAATTAAAAAGAATCGATGAAAAAATAAACGAATTAAAAGAGGATGACCAATATAAAGAGGTCTTCCATGATATTGATATAGAGTAGGTGATAAAATGGTTGATGAAAATTGGTGGGAAGAATTCGGTGAAGAATGGAAGGAAAATCTTGAAAATTTCAAAGATCAAATGCAAGATTTTATGGAAAATATGAACGAATTAAAATTCTTTAAAGGTTTTTATTGCGGCCCTCCCCGAATACATAGATACCATCGTGGTCCTCATGCTTCATTTCATGTTTGGAAACATTGGATGCCATTTGTGAAAGATGAAGATGATAAATATGTTATAAGAATTCCTCTACGTAAATATACAAAGGATCAAATTAAACTGAAAGTTAGCAATAAAAGACTTGTTATTGTATTTCAAAAGGAGGATAAAAAACCAAAAAGTCGATATTTACCGATTCCTGATGATGTAGATCCCGAAAAAACTACAGCCAAAGTAGAAAATGGAGAACTAATTGTATACTTGTTTAAGAAAAAACCCGATATTTCAATAAATATCGAGTAATTTCTTTTTTTTTTTGAGGAGAAAAAAAATGATCAAGGATTATGAAGAAAAAAGGGACAAAACTCGAAGTGAATTATTAAATATTTTGAAATTAGGTTACAAAATTCTTTATATTGATGATAAAAAAAATCTATTTCTTTATAAACAAGAGGAAGAGATTTCATGAACCAAAATGAAAAAATGTCTGATTTTCATTTTAAAATGATGTCATTTTTATTTAGAATTAGAGATTTTTTTAACAAACCTAAAAAATTTTTAGAAAATAACATTCCTATCACGAAAGGATCAATTGTACTTGATTATGGATGTGGATCAGGAAGTTATACAATCCCACTTGCGGAGATTGTTGGAAATACAGGAATTGTTTTTGCTGCTGATATCCAACCTTTGGCTATTAAACAGATTAAACGAAAGTCAAAACAGTACAATCTCAGTAATATTAGACCAATTTTAATGAGTGGATATCATACAGGTATCCAAGAAGGATCGGTAGATGCAATTATCTTCTTTGATACATATCACTTCATAAAAGATAAAGAAGCACTTTTTGATGAATTTAAAAATATTTTAAATTCCGATGGCAAAATTTACATGGATTCTGGACACTTAAAAAGGCAAGAAGCGTTAGAATTTTTACATACATTAAATGATTTTATTGTTCAAAATGAAACAGGTAAAAAAATTATTCTTAAAAAAATGGGCTTTAAATTTTAAAAAATAAGCAAGTATATTTCGAGTTTTGATACCAAAAGCGCAATCAACCCGATTTTTTTAATATCCTTATTATTATTTTAAAATATGATTATAAAATAATAAAAAATTTCAATATTTAGATACCTCTAATACCTTTATTTAGAATTTACAAAATTTTTTATGGGATAAAAAATTATTATTAACATCATTTAAAATTAAAAATTTCAGGAGGAATAAGAAATATCTGAAGACATTTTAATTTCGGGAATAACATCAATGATATATCTTCCTATTTTAATGATAGCAATATTAATTGGCATAAAATTTGTTTTAAAATTGTATATACGTTCTGTAGAATTCAAAATATTAATATGTTTTGGAGTAACAATTATGATTTTTCTGGAAATGTCGATTTTAAATTTTAAAATGTTCCCCGATAACATATTATTGATGATATTAACATACGCTTTTGGTGTTAGCATTTTTCTTTATTCAATATATTTTACGGTAATATCGATAAGAAGAAAAGATACAACAATAGTAACAATTATTGATGCTTCATCAAAAGCCTCGATAAATATAGCAAATGTTTCTACAGAATTAGCCTCAAGTGCAAGTGAAATTAATGCTTCTGCTCAAGAAATTTCAGAAACGACTCAACATATTACTGAAAATTCTAAAAAACAATTAGAGACTCTCATTGATATCAATAATACTTCCGAAAAAATTAAAAATTTAGCGGGAGAGGTTCAATCTTCATCGGATATTATTAGAAAAATAATGAATTTAATTACAAATCTTTCAGAACAAACTAATTTACTAGCATTAAATGCAAGTATTGAAGCTGGTCGAGCTGGTGAGCATGGACGAGGGTTTGCAGTTGTGGCAGAGGAAGTTAGAAAATTGGCAGAAGAATCAAAGAGTGCTGTTGTTACTAGTAATGAAGAAATATTTAGAATAATAAATCGAATAAATGATACTGTTGGGTTAATATTAAAAGTAAATAGCGATATTGAAGAATCAGTCCATAAATCAGAAGAGAATACAACTGCATTGGAGGAGATTAGCAGATCTACAGAAGAGCAGCTAGCTTCAATGGAGGAGATTGCTGCTACTGCCTCGAAGTTAGGAGAATTAGCTGATGTATTGAATTTGAATTTAAATAATGCGAAAAAAACACATAAAAATCTTAAAATGTAATTTAATTTTTATTTATAAATTAAATTATTTTTTAAATTTGAATTAAATTTTCATTATACCATCTGAAATTTAAAAGCCCTAAAATTGGCAGAGCTCCATATAATAAACATAAACATGATTATTTCATAAAGAATAGACAATAATAGAAAAAAAAATAAAATTACTTTTCTTAATGTTAGAAATCCGAAATAAGTGAACTGTTTAATATTTTATTAACGAAGTCGAGAGAGAGTATTTAAGAAAAAATTACGGGAGATGTGAAGGCCTTATCTTTGAATTTTTCTTAAAAAATCTTTCTTTTAAAAAAATAAAAATGTCAAAGGAAAGAATAAAAATTTCAATTTCACATACTCCATCGAGAATCAATAATCCAAGTTATGCTTCTATATTTCATTCCTTAGAATTTTAGAGGGGTGATACTCTAATTTGTTCGTTTACACCCGTCCCATTGGTCAATTTTATCACTTTTCCATCCTTATATGTAAATTTTCCCGAGATCTTCAAAATTACATCATAAAATAAAACTCTCCAGCCGGTCAAGTTATGTAGCGTTAAAAATTCTATCCTTCTATTGAGCGTTTTTGAAAGCTTGGGATATAGCGAAAGTTCTATCTTTAATTTCAACGTTCCTTTATCTGTTTTGACACGAACTTTTTGAATCTTTGGTATAAATGCCCAGAGTTCTTTTAAAAACACCCAATTCTTAGGTTCAAATTCAATTTTTTTAGTAATTAAGAAATCATTTTGTTGGAGTAAATGAATGGTTCCTGTTTCAAAATGATAAGGAGTTCCATCTTCCGAGATTGATTCTACGTGGCAGATGAATGAAGTCATCTGATCAAAGTTCATATAAAGCCAATCTACCATTCGGATTTTTAAAAAGCTTAGCTTGTTAAACCAAACATGTTCAAAAATTCCCCTACCTTCGACTTCTATTTCTTCTCCTTTAATCCTCAGTTTTCCTCGAAAATCACATAATTGTTCAATACCATTAATTTCGGTTCCATTTGTTAATTTTACTAATTCCCCTTTCTTATAACCCCATCGAAAAACGCGTCCACGTGGAGTAAAGGTTATATCTCCACCAAGAGTCTCATTATTGGATGTAATTTTTATCTCTTTTTCACTACAGGAGAAAGTTAATTGATCCATCTTTAAAGTTACTATATTGTCCTTTTCGTCCCAATTCAAAGAATTAGGTGCTTGGAGCTTGTCTATTAAAATGCTACTCTCTGGTTCAATAATTTGAATATCATCTTCATTTTTAAGAATTAATGGGGAATCGGTATGTTGATATTGTGCTTTTTCATCCCCCATTAATGTACCATCAACAAAAGCGAATTTAGCAAAATTTTCTTTTCCGTTATGGATGAAATGCATCGTACAATAGTAATCATTATAACGTTGTTCTTGATCCTGAAATTTTGGTTTAAAATCATCTAATTCCAAATCCAATCCTTCCACCTCTTATAAATTTAAGATTTTTAATTTTTATTCAATTTATTTTTATTAGTAATTAAAATTTCATTTTTTATTTTTAAAGTTATAATAATCATAAAGATTTTTTAAAATAAAAGCAGCATCATCTGGTCTTCTTACTATTAATGTTCTTTTTTTCTCAAATATCCTAAAAAGCTTTGCAAATGGATAAAGATGTGAAATAAATATCACTGGTTTATTCGAATTTTTCATCGCGTTAATTTGTTGTCTTGCTAATGATTTTTCCATTGAATTCATAATTCCCAGCATCATTTTCTTATTTTCCTTGCCCTCCTCATGCTTTGGATCAGATTGTTCAAGTATTGATTTTATTTCAAGAACATTCATAATAACAGCATCAAAGTTTTTTGACTCAAGTAAGATTTTTTCAACTTGTGTATAGGCCGATAAGTCTTGAATACCAACAGTATCCACGGGATTCATCTTATTCCAGTATGATGGCAAGATTTCATTAATTTTATTTATTGAATCTTCAGATAAATCTGCCACATTAAGTCCAGCTTGAAATGCTAAATCTGCCATTAGAATGCCCATGCCACCACCTCCCATAATAATCCCCACGTTATTATTTTTTGGTAAAATGTCTCCATAATAATAAAACGCACGTGTTAAATCAACTAATTGTTCTATACTATTTGCACTAATTATCCCTGCTTGTTTAAATAATGAATTATAAATATCCGTTGATCCTGTAATTGAACCAGTATGGGATGAGGCTGCTTTTGTACCTACTTTTGTTGTACCAACTTTAAGTAAAATTATTGGTTTTTTACCGGCGTTTTTTTTACAGATGGAAAGAAATTTTTTCGGCTTTCTCAATCCTTCTAGTATTCCAATAATTTCCTTTACGCCATTATCTTGAATAAAAAATTCTAAGTAATCTTCAAAAGTTAAAGATGCTTCATTCCCTGTACTTACTAAATAACGTAAACCTACACCCATGGATTGTAAAATGGTTGTTACTGCAATACTAGATGAGCCACTTTGAGAAATAAATGCAATTTCACCTGGTGTAGGAGTTAAAAAAGTAATATTTATATTTAATGATTTTTCTTCGCTCCAAATACCCATTGTATTTGGCCCTACTAATTTTAAATTACCTTTTTCTGCTATTTCCATTATTTCGCCCTCGAGGAGCTTCCCCTCTTTCCCCATTTCTCCAAAACCAGCAGTTATAATAATTGCCGATTTTAATCCGTGATCAACACACTCTAATATTGCATTTTTCACGTAATGTGAGGGAAGAGCAATTACCCCCAAATCAATTTCATCACCTGAATTTACATCATTTAAACTTTTATAGACTTCATATCCAAGAATTTTTTTATTTTCATATTTTGAACTGGGATTAATTGGATAAACCTTGCCAGTATAATCACTTGCTCTTAAATTATTCATTATATTTTTTCCAATTTTTCCTTCTTCTCCAGAAGCTCCAAAAATTGCGACTGATTCAGCATTAAAAAGGGCATCCATATTCTTCATAGGGTTAATATAAATTTTGAAAATCAATAAAAATATAGCTTAAACCATAAGTTTTGTGATAAATTGATAGAGATTTTTCTTTTTTTTATAAATTTCTGAAAACTAATTTCCATCTATATCTGATAATATACTTTCTCTTATATTTTAAAAATTATATAATAAAAAAATTGAAGTTTTTATTGAAGATCGTAAGTTAATTTTGTTTAAAGTGATTTTAAATAATTGAATAAAAAAGACTTTTTTTTTAATATGCAAATACCGACATATAATAAAAATGAGTAAAAATTCAAAATAAATGTGTTTTATTGATTATCTTGTTTGATAAATCCATAATATAAAAGGTAAATTCCACCAATTTTTATTGCCGCTGAAGTAATATGAATTATATACTTTATAATAAGAGTATTAAAATGAGTGATATTTACAAAAAATATTGTAACGCCTTCTGCAAGTAAAAAATAACCAATAAGGAGATATATTACGAACCCAGTAAAGATAATTATAGATTTTTTCCGAGGGTAACCTGCAGATTTTTTTGCTAAATATAAGTAACTGATCGGAATGAATAATAAAGCAGATCCAGTTGGAATTCCGGCTAAAGCTTGAACTAGGAGGAAATCAATCGGAATTAATGATATTATAATGAAAACAATATAAAATATAGTAATTAAGTATCGGGTTTTCCCTGCAAATATTGCTTTTTCAGATATATAAATAAATGAAAGAAAGCCAAACCATGTGAATAAGTTGGCAATTTTCCAAAAAATGGAATAGGTTTGTAATAAATTAGGATCAAATTGAGTTAAAATATAGTCAAAAATCATCATTAAAATTCTACCTATTGCTAAAAAGATAAATAGCAGAAATGCACCAAATAACATTTGAATTTCTTTATTATTTTTATATTTATTATACGATAAGAAGGCAAAAACAAATTTTACAACAACTAATGCTAAAGTTACTGCAATAGATAATACCAGAAATACTTGATATATGACCATAAATACCCACAACCATCATATTTTTTTAAATATTTTTAAATAATCTAATAAATCTGCTTATTATAAAAAAATTATTTGTAAATATAACAATTATATCGCCAATTTTTTATTTTGTTGGAAATTCATTAATAAAATCCATAGAATAAAAGAGTAAAAAACAATCTTTTGGTGAATGGCATGTATTGGGAGGAAGGCACCAAACATAAATAATAATGAATTAATAAAAAAAATGATTCCTAGGATTCCATAAAATTTAGGAAACTAATTATCGAGTAAAATTAGAATTGAATAAGATCCCATTGCAGCAATAAAGAATAAGAAAAAAAGCCAAGCTAAGGCGATGTGAAATGTACCAAATATATCTGTAGGAAAAAAAGCAACTAACATGAGGAATATTGAAGATAATATGCCATAAACCAATCCACCTTTTCTGAATGATATTTTCCTTTTTTCTTCTTTGAAAAAGGCAGGTAATGATATCCAGAAGAAAGAGAACAACAAGCCAGTAAGTGTAAAAATTATTATGAATATTTTAGAACATAAAGGATTTGGTTGACGTAATTCGGGTGTAAAATAATGAGCAGTTTGAAATCCCAAATCACTAAAATAGTTAATGTAGTAGTATCCACCAGGATACAAAAACATCATAAAAGTAGTTAGAATTAAGAACAATATACAACCAATTAATGATAAAATTATAAAAATTTTTAGTGTTTTACCATCTTTTTCTTTTGTCAACAACCTAACCATAAAAATCACACGTATAGTTTTTTAAGATTATGATTTCTATTTAAAAAAAGTCGTTGTCTTATTTCTACTGCTTGATCAGCTACCCCTCATCCTTGAGATTGTAGGATGCATTAGAATAAATCATCTAATTGCCCTTTTTTTCTTTCTCTTAATTTTTTTACAATTTGATCAATTATTTTTGTGGCAATTAGGTTTTTATCTTCAAGAGGAACATAATCAACGTTTTTATCTTTATCGATTATATATACTTCATTTGTCTCATACTGAAATCCAGTCTTTTCCTTCCCAACATCGTTGGCTATTATAAGATCAGCTTTATATTTTTGTAAGCCTTTAAATGCTTGTTCAATTAAATCTTCCTTAGGAACGTTATATTCAGCTTTGAAAGCACAAATTGATACTTCAGAATTAGCGTTTCTAGCAACTTCAATGCACTTATCAGTAGTCTTTAATTGAACTGTCAATCCATCAGGTGCTTGTGATCTAATTTTATATTTTTTCATCTCTACAGGAGTATAATCGGCAATAGCTGCAGAACAAATGAATGCATCATATAAGTCTTTTTCAAGTTCATTCCGAACTGCATTATTCATTTCTTCTGCAGAAATGACGTGAATTATTTTAACGTTTTCATTTTGTGGCAGCTCAGCAGTACCAGGACCATAAACAATTGTGACTTCATCAGCTCCACGTAATACAGCTTCTCTCGCTATTGCAATGCCCATCCTTCCCGTTGATGGATTAGTGATAAAACGAACACCATCAATATATTCCCTTGTAGGCCCAGCAGTTATAAGAATTTTTTTCCCATCCAAATCTTGTGTAGGATGAGTTTTTAATATTTTCACGACTGCAGTGACTATTTCATCTACATGTTCAATTTTTGCTTTATTTTCTTCAATACGAGGTCCTAAAAAAATAACTCCATGATCTCGAAGTTTCCTAATATTTTGTCTAACAATCGGATGTTCAAACATAGAATAATGCATGGCAGGAACGATAACGATTGGAATTTTTGACCCAAAAGCAGTGGTTACAATAGTCGTTACGGGCGTATCGTCGATACCGCAAGCAATTTTAGAAATTGTATTAGCTGTCGCGGGGCAAACTAAAACTAGATCGACATTATTGTCAACATTACCAGCTAATGAAACGTGTTCGACCCCACCAGTTAATTTTGTAATAACAGGATTACCACTTGCCCAATGTAAAAGGTTCGGATGAATGAGTTCTTGAGCAGCATGTGACACAACACAATAAACTTCACATCCAAGCCGCATCAATTCTCTAATAATGTAAATGGATTGAATTATTGCGACAGAGCCAGAACATGCAACGCAAATTCTCTTTCCAGCTAATAAACCCATTTTATTAACTATATCCTTAGAAGGATGTTCTCTGTTAATAATAACAACTCCAATTTTTTATCCATATAAAGCTTCATAAAATACAATAATAACTTTGCGATAAAAAAGCGTTCAATCAATATTTGAAGAAATTTTTAGGTTATTATATTTTTTTAAAAAAAAAATTACAAAAATTTTTTTCATTTATTGGTTAAAATATGAAATAATTATATAGAATTTATTTTCATTAGATTAATGTTTATTCATTTCGAAGTAATGAACTAAAAAATGTAAATTAGAATTTGAAGATATGCAATATAAATTTAAATTATTTGGTTCATTAGAATAATAAAAGAATAAATATTGAATTTAGAATCATGATAGAGAATAATTCTTTCAATAATGCGGATTTTTAGGCTTGGCTAATGTGTTTGAGAGAATTCTAGAGGATTTGGTATTATATGAGCCTTGAAATTTCAAAACAAGATATTCTGAATGCTCTTTCAGAGGAATTGGCTTCCCTTGCAATGGTATGCAATAAATTAGAAGCTAAGGATGAAAAATCAATTCGTTATGTTAAAAGATTAATAAATGAATTAATTAAAGAAGGAAAAATTATAACACAAGGAAGAAAATATGCTCTAAATATTGGCGAAAGTCTCCAGAAAAAAGTTAAACAAAAAAGCCTTGAAGAAATAATAGAAGAAACGCCTCCAGAAAAAATAGAAGAAGCAAAACCTGCCCCAGAACCTGAAATAGTTAAAAAATCAAAGCCAAAAGCTGAAACCACAAAAAAAACGAGACGTAAAAAAACAGTAAAACTTGAAGAAAAACAACCAAAAAAAGTTGAAGAAGATGAAGCTTCGAAAGAAGCTAAACCGAAAAAAGGCGTAATTAGACAAGGTGGCATCGCTGAATTTATGCGAAAGAGGACTCAATTAGTTGGTTTTGATTTTGGATTCCATAAACACACGCAATATGTGGTAGAATTTATAGATAATTCCTTAGATGCAATCGAGACATTTAATTGGAAAAATAAAGACTTTAAAATAAATAAAGGATTTCCTGAAAATGTTTGGGTAATTCAAGAACAAGGAGACGAACAATCAGAAGCATTAGCAGTTTTAGAAGATTTTAATTTGTTTGATTTTTCCAAAAAGACATTAATAAATCAATTTCATAATTTTATTGCACCCGTTATTCATAATTTGGATAAGGAACCTTATGTAATCGTTCGACTCCGAGAAATTGAAAAAGTTGATACAGGTGATGAAACGAAAGATGCACGACTCTTTTGTTTTGAAATTTTTGATAATGGAGTAGGAATGATTAAGGAAGATTTGGAAAAATTTGGATTGTATTTGGCTTCTTCTAAATCAAAAAATTTAAAGCAAACTCGTGGTTCACAAGGTTTTGGTGCATCATCAGCATTTTCAGATGCTCAAAATACAAGTGCAAAACCCGTTGTTGTTATCACGCGACACGATAGTCAACAAGCAGCAACAATTTCAGCATTTTACACGACAGCTAAAAATGAAAAGAAATATGAACTAGAGCCTGAAGAATTTAGAACAAAATTTCAGCACGGAACATATGTTAGACTGTTTTACCAAAATGTGCGGTATATTAGAGGATATGCTGATGAGTATATCCGGCAGACTGCTTTATTAAATGGACACATGAATGTAATTTACATAGATCCGTATGGTACAACCACCATTTATCAGAGAAAAGTCCTAAATTTTCCTTCAGAACCTAATTATGCTCAACCACACCCATCAAGCGTGTCTATTGGAGACTTCCAAGAATTATTGCGAAATTCAAAAGAAAAAGATATTACATCACTTTTTGAAAAATCCTATGTTAGGATGAGTAGAAATAAAGCAAAGGCAATAATTGAAAATGCTAATAAACTTCTTGGTGGAACAATTAACATATTTTCATCAGATCCAACAAAACTTGATGATAGACAGATTCGTGCACTTCATAAAAGTATTACTGAAACCACGAATTGTTTTCAACGAAGCTCACCTGACGCTTTAGAGAAAATTTTTGAAAAATTCCCAGAAAAAAATATTGAGGAATTTTTATTAAAGAATTTTAATGATCTAACTAAAGAAGATTTAAAACGGATCTCCAATAAAATAGATATCAAGAAAAAGAAATTAAGTGATTTTACAAAGGATGACATAAAAAATTTACAAGATATCTTGAGGGATAATGTTCTTTGTCCCTATTCAATTAGTTTTGCTAAATTCAAATCAATTTCGAGTGAAGATAATCACACGTTAAATGATTGGATTAATTCAGAATTCTGTTCTATAGATACACGAGCCTTAAATAAAATTATTGCAGAAGTTGATGAAAAATTAGGAAATAAGATACTTGATGAAATTCCATTAAAAGATCTAAAGAAAACTGAGATTTCTGCAGTCTTTGAAAAGTTTAATATGTATAAACCAAATAGTATTGAAATCACAGAAGTAGATTATATAAAATTATTTAAAAGCAAAGAATACAAAGATATAAACTTAAAGAAATTACATAAAGAACATTTCACAGGAATAGGTAAAAAAACTCATGACCAAATTATTTCAGAAGCAGCAGATACTTTGGGATATAAATCGATAAAAGATGTACCTATTAATGAATTAAAAGCTAAAGAAATTAAAACGTTTTATGATGAATTAAGTTTGCTTCCCAAATGTCCTGCATCAATTACAACAGGTTCATTAAAAGAACTAATGACTAATTCAGGTACAAAAAGTCTCGAAACTGCATTAAAAAGAAGTTTTATTAATTTAAATAAAGAAAAAATTAACGAGATTTTAAATAAGGCTAATGATTCTTTAGGAGGATCAAGCAGCCTCGAATTATTTGAACCTAGTGAACTTGACGAGGAACAAATGAATGCATTGTATCAATCTTTTATTTCCGAGAAATATTTAGCACCTCCAACAGACACAGTTGTACCGGTCGGATCTGAGAACTTAGTACAAGTCATTGAAAAGGAATATTCACCAGCGTTTTGTGATGCAGAAACTAGAGCACCAACTTCAGGTAAAGGTCTTGCTTTTGGTGTTGAAGTTGCTGTTGCATATGGCGGAGATGTCAAAGATGCTAGCCGGGCGACGGATGTCTTATATAGATTTGTCAATCGAACCCCAAAACTTCGTGATAATTCGGATTGTGCTATTTGGAAAGCAACCTCGAAGGTAAATTGGAAAAATTATAAAGTTGATATGTATGATAATGGACTTCCAAAGGGAAAGATTAGGGTTTTCGTGAATGTATCTGGTCCTTTTGTCCATGTCATGTTTAAATCACAATCAAAACAAGCACTCGCAGATGATGAAAATTTAACTCGAGAAATACAACTTGGTCTCGAGCAAGTGGGAAGAAGATTAAGAAATTTTATCCAGAGAAGAGAAAAGAAAAAGAAGCGTGCTAGAAGAGCATCATTATTGATTAAGAATGTAAAAACTTTTGCAAAATCATTACATATAATCCTTAAAAATGATCCTAGGTTTAAACAAGATGGAATAGATCTAGAGAAAATTGAGACAAAACTTGCCGAGCCAATAAAACGAGACGTGAGAAAGGACATTATTGGCGTTTTATCTTCCCATTGGGAGAGAAAATCTGAAATAATAGAAGATTTAGGTTTGAGTAATATAAAAGATAAATTTGTTAAAGAAATGGTAGATGATATATTACAAGCTTTAATTGATGAAGGAATTGTATTAAGAGATATCCGCGATATAGATGGAGTTAAGAAACAATATTGGAGATTAGCAAAAGAGCAAGAGGAAGATGAAGAAGATTTAATTGAGCCTGAAATCATTGTAATACCAGGTAAAGGCGAAGAACTTGAAGATGAAGAAGAGATGCTCGAAGAATTAGAGACGGAAGACGAAGAAAAAGAAGAAGAGGATATTGAGGAAGTATAAATAAAAATTTTTTAATTAGAGGAATTGTTATGTCTGCAAAAGAAAAAAAAGTGAAAAAGGCAAAAAGTCCAGTTAGTACTGAATCAACAAAATCAACGAAAATAGATGATATGTATTTTAAATTATGTAAGATTTCTTTAGCTAAAGAAAGATTACGTTCTGAAACTGGAGATAAAGTAGTAAAATTACCAGAACATGTAGTAAAAGTTGATGATCTGCCAAGACAAGATACACTTGAAAGAATATATGGCACTGCCGAAGATATATATAAGCAGATCATGACAGATGGAACTGCAACATTTGAGATTCCATCTCGATCCAGCAAAAATATCGTTTATGATGAAGATCATGATTTATTATTACTAGGTCAACAACTCACCCAAAGACAATTTCATAGTTTAGCTAGCGTTTTAGATGCCACGCGTTTGATTCGAATCATGGAACTGACAAATCAGACATTAGAAAAAGATATACATGTGACAAAAAGAGAAATCTATTATTCAGATCCAAATCTCTTTAAAGAACAAAAAAATAGCGATAAAAGTATTGAAGATATGTCTGCAATGCTTAGGTGTATTAGAAATTCCACGCATATCGTGGCATCTGCAAAAGGTGCTTGCATAGGAAGGCTAAAGATTCGAGATTCTGGAGATGAAATTGATTGCCAAAGAATGGGCTCGGGTGGTTGGAGCATTACACCCATGTTAGATAAAGTTGAAATCGTTGAATCAGACGCAGAATTCATTTTAGTTGTAGAAAAAGATGCAGCTTTAATTCGTTTATCTGAATCTAAATGGTGGAATGAATATCCATGCATAATTTTAACGGGTAAAGGTGCAGCAGATATTGCAACTCGTATGTTTTTAAGAAAATTATCAAAGGAATTGAAATTACCAGTATTTTGTTTGGTTGATTCTGATCCTTATGGACATTATATCTATAGCGTATATCTTAGAGGGAGTAAAAGATTATCATACGAATCTCCCTTTGTAGCCACTCCTAAAATGCATTTGTTAGGAGTATTAAGTAGGGATCTCGAGGTTTTTAAAATACCAGAAGAATGCAGGTTACCAATGACTCCCACGGATATGAAAAGATGTGACCAGATGTTAGAAGAGCCGTTCGTCCAACAAAACGCAAGATGGGTTGAAGATTTAGAATTAATGAAGGAAATACAGAAAAAAGCAGAAATTCAAGCTTTATCTAATTTTGGTTTTGAATTTCTAACTGAATCTTATTTACCAACTAAACTTTCAACGGGAGATTGGATATGAGCTCAAAGGATCCTTTATTTTTAATTGAGAAACAAAGATATTTAATCCCTTGCAAGTGCAAGATTTGCAAAAAAGGATTTCAAGATATAATGATTTGCCAGCGACATATTTTTGAAGAACATTCAGATAGAGAACAAAGAAACATTATAGATAACATGGTTTGGAATGTGGATGACGATGCTAAAAAATATGCCATTTTACAAGATCTCGAAGAACATAGAAACTTGATCCTTAAGAAATTAAATGATTTAAACGAAATAGAAAAAGCAGAAATCCCCTCTAAAATTAAAATTAGAAAAACAGAATACGAGCTCAAAGCATTCGTTGATTCTTTAAAGAGTGAAAATAAACCTTCTAATGATGTAATTAATGCATATCAAAAGGATTTAAAAAAGCAATGTAATAGATTTTTAAATACGATTAAGGATATCGCAATGAGTAAAGAAGTAGAAAACACTTTAAAAAAGAAGCAAACTGAAATAGATTCAATTTCAAGCGAAATTGACATGTATTTAAGTATTAAAAAAGTGATAGATATAATCGAAGAACAAAAATAAATATTATTAAATTAAACGTTGACTCCATTCTTCTATTTTTTGAATGAAGATTTCTACTGATTCATCATCAATTTGAGCATTTGGAGGAGCTTTCTTTAATTTTCTCGCAATATTTCCAATTTCATTAAGAACTACTTTAAAACCAATAATGCTTGCTATTTCATCACGTGCATCCTCCAATAATGTTGCCAATTCATTAGCAAAAATACCATTAAGTATGGATTCTTTGATAGTTTGCATTAATTGAGCCACTTGAGGATTTAAAGAACCTTTTGGAATTACTGGTTTAGGTTCGGGGGTTTTAAATGCATTTAATGTTTGAGGAGAGGGCTCAGTTTCTTTAAAAACTGGTCGTTCAGAAGATTTTATTAAACTTGGTTCGACCTTAGAAAATCTATCTTTAATTTCTTCCGTTTGTGGTTTAAATATCGTTTTGGGTTTAGTATTTAAATCAGAAGCTGCTTGCTCGACATATACTGATTTTTCAATAACTTGGGGTTTTTGAGCTAATTTTCCATGTAAATCTTGCATTTGTAAGGTTAAATCATCAATTACGGCTTCCTTTAGTCTTAATTCATTTTCTAATTTACTTATTTTTTCCTCTTTTTCCCCCATAATCTTTTCAATTTCTTCTGCAGTTGGTCGTTTTCGTAAATTTTCTAATTCTTCTTCTGAAACTAACGGTTCAAGAGGGGGACGTGATTCCAATTCTTCAATTTTTTTTATTAAATTTGAAATCTCTTCTCCTTTTCCTTTAATCTCTGCTTTTAATTCTTCAACTTCATCGATTTTAGGAAGAGTTTCAATTACTTTTTCTAATTCATCAACTCTTTTTTGAAATTTTTCTAGACCTTCCATTAATTCTTCGATCTTATTATTTTTTTCTGTTATGATTTCCTCTTTTAACGCATCATTTTGTTTTAAATTATCAACAATATCCTTAAAATTTGTAATTTCCCCTTCCAAGGTACTCTTAAATTCTTCATAAGCTTTAACTTGTTCTTTTTGTAGAGCTATTTCTTCATTTAAACTAGGAATTGTTTGGCTTGAAAGCTCTAATATCTTATTATTCTTAGTTTGAAGCTCGATTTGAAGAACCTCCATCTCCTTTTTCAAGTCTAAAATTATTCCAGATTGTTCTTCTATCCTTTCTTCCTGATTTGCAATTGTCTGTTTAGTTGAAAGCAAGTATTCTCCAGAAATTTTAAACTCTTTATCAGGTTTTTCTTCAATTTTTTCCCAATTAATATTATCACTCATCTAAAAACGCCCCAAACTCAAAAAATATCTTTATTATTAAATCTTTTGGTATTATCTATTTAATTTGGTATTACTTTATTTATTTTGTAATAATAATATATCTTCTCATCTAAATTAGAATTAAAACCATTTTGACTTTAAACCTTGAATCTTAGATTTAAATGCTGTAATCTTAATTTTTAAATCGTCAATAATTTCATCTTTGTTTTTCAATTCGTCTTTTAGCTTGTTAATTTGTTCAATATAATCCTTAATCATTAAAATGAAAGAAGAAAGAATTTTATTCTCAAGCTCTTTAACCCGATCTTGTTTTTCTTCAAGTAATTTTTCGAGTTTTTCGATATACACGTCCTTTTCTTCAATAATTCTCTTTAATTCTTCGGAACCTTCGATTTTTGGTCTTTTAGGAATCGTACTTTCTCTCTTTTTAATGTCTTTTTCAAGATCCTTCGCAAACTCAATCGTTCCAGAAAAATCTTCTATACCAATTTGCTTAAAAAAGTTCTTGGCTAAATCATCTAGCTCTGATTCATTCTTCTCTTCATTTGGCATTAAATATATGCACCATATCTCTTCATTCTGTATTAAATAGGTGCTAAATACGCAATAAATGCGCAATAAATTTACGCACCATTGGATTTATTCCTTTTAATATCATTTAATATCTCTTATAATATAAATTTAAATTCATTTTTTAATTGGCAAATATAAATATGCAGTTTTAAAAATTTAGAACTAGGACCCAATAAAATTAGAGAGATTTTGAATGGAAAAAATTATAATTATGAAATTTGGGGGATCTTGCTTAAAATCTCCGGAATCATTCAATAAAATTACTAAAATAATAAGAAAATATAGAGAAAAGAATAAAATAATAATAGTCTTGTCTGCTTTAAATAGCATTACAGATTTACTAATAGAATGCGCTAATAAAGCAAATTCTCACGAGAAATATGATGAACCTTTAAATCTTATTCGTAAGATCCATTCAGAAATGATAGATTTAATTTTAAAAGATTATAATGTCATTGTTACTGAATTTCTTGATGATAAAATTAAAAATAATTTAATTAATTATTTAAACGATATTTGGGAATATGGTATTTCCCCCTATAAATTGGATGCAGTCATGGCGCACGGAGAGATATTCTCGACCTATATTGTATCAAATTATTTAAACGAAAATGATCTTAAATCGTCCTATACACCCGCGAATCAATTCATTGTAACAGATGATACTTTTACTGATGCAATTCCAATCCTAGACATCACAACTAAGAAAATAAAAGAAAAGATCATCCCAATCATAAAAAATAATGAAATTGCAGTTGTAACAGGATTCATTGCCAGAAATAAAGAAGGACATATAACAACTCTTGGAAGAGGGGGTTCAGATTTTTCAACAACAATTTTAGCCTATAGTTTGAAAAAATTGGGCTATGAAGTTGAAGTAATACTTTGGAAGGATGTAGATGGAGTTCTTTCAACAAATCCAAAGTTAGAGCCACGGGCAAAATTGATCCACTCGTTATCATATTCGGAAGCTAAAGAGTTAGCCTATTTTGGTGCAAAATTAATTCATCCTCGATGTATCTATACAGTTGAGGAAGGAGAAATACCAATTCAAATAAGAAACTTCGATCAATTCGAAAAAAATGAGTTTTCGGAAATAAAAAGGGCTGCAATTAAAAGAGATGAAATTGTAAAAGGTATTGCAATAATTGAAAATGTTGTAATGATTACTGTAGAAGGCGAAGCTTTTTCAGTATCAGAAATGATGCCTAAAATCCTTTCATTAATTGGAGAAAATAAAATAAATATTTTAATGATCAGCCAAGCAACATCACAAAGTAATTGTACATTTTTAGTATCAGGTATAGACGGAGACCGAGTCAAGGACATTTTGATAAATAGTCCATTATTTGGAAAAACATGGTTCAAAATTAAAAGAGAATTGGATTGTAGTTTAATAGCAATTATTGGAGAAGGAATGGCATTCAAGCCCGGAGTAGCGGGTAAAATATTCACCATTTTAGGGGAAAATAAGGTGAATATTAGAGCAATTGCCCAAGGTTCCTCAGAATTGAATATTTCCTGCGTAATATCTCGAAAGGATTTAAAAAAAGCAATAGAATGTTTAACTGATGAATTCAATTTAATAAATAAATAATAAAAATTGTGATAAAAATGGGAACTTTTTCATATTTTATTATAGAAAAAAATAGTGGAAGAGCAATTTTCTCAAGGAAATACTCTAAAATTACCATTGATGAAAATTTATTATCAGGTTTTATGTCAGCATTATATGGATTTGCTCAAGGTGAATTGAAAGAAACAGGTATAGAAAACGTTGATATGGGCGGAATTAGATGGGTTTACGTCGAAGGAAAGGGATTATTATTTATTTCTACATCTGAAAAGACCGATGATCCTTTAATGCTTAAAAGTCAGTTAGAACAAATTAGTGAAATGTTTTTTGAAACTTTTATTATAAAAGAGGATTTTTCAGAAGTTGAATGGGATGGCGATATGGCTATGTGGCAATCTTTCACTCCAATACTTGATCAATTGAGAGATGACTGGACAAAGGCGGAGAAAATAATGGAAGCAGCTAAATTGATGGATTTATTAGAAGTTTATCAATCAATAATTGATAGTTTCACAAGCAATGTCAAATTAGATAATGAATTCGCTAATCTGAACATAATGCAATCTGCATTTCAAGGAGGTACTGAATGGGATGTTGAAAAGCTAGCCGAAGTTGATAGTGAAGATTTACGGGGAAAGCTCCAATATGTTTTGGAGAATTTTATTGTCATTACAAAGGAAGCACTTGTAAATAATGAAGAATTTTTTCATTATATATTGTACAATTCAGTTTACCCAATCATTATCCGTGAGTGGAGCAGGATTAAAGAAAGCAAGATTGATGAATTTATAATTAATCTATTATTACAATAAATTTGTGATAAATTTGAGTTTATTTGACAGAGAATATGATTTAATAATAATTGGAGGAGGCGTAGCCGGACTAGCTGCTGCGTTGGGAGCGGTAGAGGCTGAAAGAAAATGTAATATTTTATTATTAGAAAAAAATAATGAGTTTGGAAAAAATATTAGGGGAGAATTAATTTATGACGATGAAGAGATTTTAGATATCATTTTTCCAGAGGGGTTGCCCTTACATTTAATTAATATTCAAATTGCTACTGCAAGGTATTATTCTCCTTCTACAAAGGAATATTATGAAAAAATATATACACGAAATAAAATAAGCATTGAATATAGAATCTTAGTTCAAGAATTAATTAAATTAATACTTAAAAAAGGCTGTAAAATTTCTCTTGGAACGATTGTTACTGAAATTGAGCAAATTAATAATATATATTCAGTAATTAACTGTAAATTTAATGATAATTTTTATTCTCTTAAAACAAAATGCATCATATCTGCTGATGGTGTAAAATCTAAATTAAGAGAACAAGTTGGTTTGAAAGAACCAAATAGTATTTATCCGATGATTAAAACAATTGCAGAAAACGTTAAATTAGAAGATAAAAATAGGTTGGAATTTTTTCTAACAGTTAATCCCCCAGGAGTTATATGGATTTTCCCAAAATCTGGAGATACAGCAGAAGTGGGATTTACTATATTTACTGATTTTATTGAAGAAGAAAAATTTGAACTGGAAAAAATTTTCTTTAATCATTTAGAAAACTATCCAATTCTAAAAGATAGACTCAAAAATTCAGGAATAATATATCAAAATTTGGATTTTCTACCTTTTGGAGGAATGATTTATGAAAATTTCATCCCGAATATTATATTTATAGGAGATTCTATGGGACACGTAGGAGCTGTTGGAGGTTCTGGGATCATCTCTTCAATGAGCATTGGATTTTTAACTGGAAATTTCTTAGCAAATAATGTTAATAAACTAACTTCAGAATTATTTTTGGAACTTAATAATAATATAAAAAAATCGGATATCGGTAAATTCTTGAAAAAAGAGATGAAACAAGCATCATTAATAAGAAATCTGTTATATAAGTCTTTAGGAACTTTAGAGAAAATTGATGCGAATTGGGAAAAAATAAAAGCTTTAATGACAAGCCGTTGATAATTTAAAAAATTCCATAAAAATTAAATATTATTTTAAATCCTTTGATATGTAATATTGTCGAACTTAATGAGATTTAAGGGAACATAAAAGAATGGAAATTTTTAAAAGATGGAAGCGATACATAGAGATTTCTGAAGTTGGACCTTTAGTACGACGGTTTTTTGTGATGAATGCATTTGATGGCTCTTTAACGACTTTAGGTATAATTATTGGGGCTTGGGTTGGAAATGGTGGTTTTTTTAACATGCCTGCAAGCCTTATTTTCAGCTTGAGTACAATAAGATTCATTGTTTTAGTAGGATTAGCAACAGCATTTAGCATGGGTGTTTCTGGGATCTGGGGTAGTTATTTAACAGAGGAAGCTGAAAGAGAAAAAGAACAAAAAGAAATTGAAAGAGCCATGGTCATGACAAAAAAAACATTTAGACAAGATTCAGAAATTGTCAAGGCTCAAAAATTTGGAAGTAAATTATGTGCGTTAGTGGATGGATTATCTCCAGCAATGGCAGCAATTATTTGTTTGATACCATTTTTCTTGGGATTAGTATTACCTCTTCATGCTGTTGCTTTCTTACTCTCAATGGCTTGCACCTTCACGGTATTAATATGTTTAGGTTTATTTCTAGGTAAGATATCGGAAAAAAGTTTAGGCAAATCTGCTTTAAAAATGGCCATAGCAGGGTTATTAATAACTGTATTATTCATAGTATTACCACTCGGTTAATAAATTTTGAATGAAAACATTCTAATGATTTTCAAAGTATTTTAAATTATGTTCGTTGTTTGCTTGGATCTTGAAGGAGTACTATCAGAAGAAGTATGGATAAACGTTTCTTTAAAAACTGGTATTGAAGAATTAAAATTAACCACAAGAGACGTTTCAGATTATGATGTGCTCATGAAAAGAAGGTTAAAAATTTTAAAGGAAAATAATATAACACTTAAAGAAATTCAGAATATTATCGGAGAAATGGATTTATTACCTGGTGCCCTTGAATTTCTCAATTGGCTTAGATCTGTTACTCAAGTAATCATACTTACAGATTCATACATAGAATTTGCTTTACCTATTGTAAAAAAACTAGGTTATCCTACACTATTTTGTCATGATCTTGAAACTGATGAAAAAGGAATAATTTCGAATTATCGTCTAAGAATTAAAAATATGAAAAAACAATCAGTTATTTCTTTTAAAAACATGAATTATGATGTTATTGCTATTGGAGATTCATATAATGACATAGATATGTTAAAAGAAGCAAAATATGGAATTTTATTTAAACCTCCTAAAAAAGTTATAGAGGAATATCCTGAATATCCAGTTATTACAGAATATTCACAGTTAAAAGAGAAGATCTCTGAATATATTGGATTAAAGACTTCATAATGATTAATAAAATTTTTTTGATATTCTCTATAACACTAACTTTTATCTGTATAATGTTTAATTCTGTAAATATCTTCCGCAAAATGGACAAAAAGCCATATCTTTGGAGACCATTTTATTACATATTGGACATTTAATATTAAGATCATCAACAATAGGAGGCCTCTGGGGAAGTTTTGATGGAGAAGAATTCGATTCATAGGGGAGACGTGAGCTTCTTTGATTGTTTAAAGAGTTCTCCTGAGTCTCATCTTCTTCTAACTGCCTCATATCATAATAATCTCTTTGTCTTTGAGGATAATCCGGAATTACTCTTCCAAAATCTTTTTCAAAACACGTATACAAACCTACTCCAATAAGCAGACTACTTATACCTCCCACTATATCAAGTAAAAAATAAATTCCTATAAGAATATAAAGACCAGAAATCGAAAAAATTGGAATAAATAAAGTCTGGAACACACCTACAAATGAAATAACAGGACCAAGAATAAAAAATACTGCCCCAATTTTTAATAAAGAGCTTTCTAATTCTTTTCCCAAGTTATAAATATAAATTATGTAGTAAATTGTTCCAATAAAAGCAAGAAGTGATATGATTAAAAAGAAATATGGAACAAGCATTAATATAAATGAGCCGAATTCCAATAATAAATAATTAACCAAGACTAGAGGATAATATTTTATTGTTCTTGAATAATGTTTATCCTCACCAGTTAAATTTAATTCAATATTTTTAAAACAAGTTAAAACCCATATAAGTAGGCAAAAATTAGTAATATTTAAAATCATTGTAAATATATAAAAGAATAAATTAAAAGAAATATAAGTTAAATCAGGGATTGATAGGTCCAAATACATTAATGAATCAACAGTATTCATAATACTTATTAGGAATGTCAATCCAAAATGTAAACAAAAAATTATACAAGCTTTTTTAATTGATGCATTAATATCTGTATCCATATGACTCATAACAAGAACAACTCTTCCTTTCCTTCTTTATAATGTATAATAATGTTAAAGTTTATCAATTTAAAAAGTTATTTTAAAAAAAGTTAAAATAAATAAAAAATAAATAAGACTATTTTTCTAATTTTAAACTCCCATAGCCAACTACTTGCTGAAAATCTCCACTCACTTCTCCCGAATTTCCATATTTTAATAATTTAGCTTTATTTGCACCCAATTTTTTTGCTGCATGAATTACTGTTGAAGTAGATCCATATCCACACATAGAAATCCTATAATCTTTTACAGTATTGTAAAGCAGCTCTTCATCAAGTTTCAAAATTGCATCAATTGCTTTCTCATCTTGTTTTTTTGCATCTTTTGCAGATTCAAAATGAGTGAAATCAGTTGAAGCAATTAATGAAACGTTTGAATCCTTAGCTCCTTCCGCAATGGCATTACCAACTTCTTGAAAAATAGAAAAAGATCCAGAAGAAATCATTATTGGAATTATTTCTGCTTTTTCCCCAAAAATGAATTGAATAAATGGTACTTGTAGTTCCAAAGAATGTTCAGCAGAATGGGAGTTTGGTGAATCAGATATTTTACTTGAATTTGATAAAATTTTCGTTGAAATTTCATTGTTGATATTTGCAATTCCAAATGGAGTTTCCCATCCCCCTTCTGTTTGGATTGAAGCAGGTGAACTTCCATAACCTCTATGATCAATCCCTACTATTATGAACACGTCAGGTTTACCATCAAATGCAAGCTCAGCAAATCCATGAGCAGCAATTGCACCAGAATAAACATATCCAGCATGAGGGCTAATTATTCCTACTATTTTTCGGGGTCCATTTTCATTAACTTTTGGTTTTTTCTTAGGCCCTCTCTCATCTTTTTCAAAAAAAATATTAAGTGTTTTTTCTAATCGGGATTTGCTTCCATCATACCAACTACCAGCATATTTTGCAGCTCTTATCAAAAAATCAACTCCTAAAATAAATATTACTCTATTATTAAAATAAAATTTTCTCCAACTGAAAAAAAGATGATTTTTAAATCATTATTTCTAACGTAATTCGTAATTTCTAATTATAAAAAATGTTATTTCATATTAGTGTAAATATTAAGGAGATCATTTAAAATGGCTAAGATGAAAAGGAGTGATTTTAATTACGAAGAAGTTCAATACCTAATGGACAACCCATCATTAATTAATAGTAAATCTATAAATTGGATTCTCGAAAAATTTATGCCATTAGGAATATATTTTATGGATTATTTACAGGCACCCATGATCAAAATGCTGAAACTTCCTGGACCAGGAAGAAGCTTATTGAGCATGTTTGGCATGGGAAAGGCAGATGATGATGTGGTTCGATTAAAAGAACAATTTATTCCCTTACATGATGGTACGGTTGCACCTACTGACGTTTTTTTACCTAAAAAAGTCTTCAAATTAAAAGCCAAAGCACCCACAATATTGGTCAGATTACCTTATTGGAAGGACATGATGTGCATATTGGGTTATATTTTTGCAAGCATGGGATATGTTTGTGTCCTACAAGATATGAGGGGATGTGCATCAGCGAATCAATATAGCACTTTTGCTTTAACTTATTACTTGAAAGCTGATGGAATGGATGCTTTAAGATGGATAACAAAACAATTCTGGTATGATGGCAAGATAGGTACTTGGGGACTTTCATTCTTAGGAATAACTCAACTGGCTGTAGGTTGGAATAATGAAGGATTAATAACATGTATGAATCCTGCACAATGCTCTTTTACCAGCGTCTTATACCATCCAAGGGGATTAAAACTCTTAGCGATGGCAACAAGCGTATATAGATTAATTTTAGGAATCACTCAAAACAAGGATCCTGCATTAACAGGGATGTTCAATGATCCAGATGGTTTTATTAATACAATTGCTCTTAATCCTTTAGCAAGTTTGTACAATGAACCTTTAGTGTTAAATAGATATAAGTTGCATATGAGCGACCTAGCAGAAATAAAGGATCCAGAAATATTAACCAAAAAATTGAATGATACATTCAATTTAAATTTAAAATTTGAAGAGAAAGATAAAGATGGATCCTTAAAAAAGTTTATGATGGAAGCATTCATTAAAAATAGAATTAATACAAATTATGAATATTTACCTTATGCATTTGGTTTTGATGGAAGCAACCTTGAGACTCCAATGTATTGTGTAAGTAGCCATTATGATATGTTTCACGAACAAATAATGAGAGATATAAAATTAATTCAAAAGAATTCTCCCGAATATTTTAAGACTAAATTTAAAATGATTATTGGTCCAGGAGCACATGGTGGGCTTGATTTAATTCCAACAGGTATTTCCATTCCTCCAAAACCGTTTCCCATTCCTATTAAGAAGTTAGTTGCTCTGTTTCAAAACTTTATGCCATTCTGGTACTATGAGCATTATCTCAAAATGAAATTCCGTGATATAGAAAGAATTCCAACCATTCGTTGTTATATTTTAAATACAGGAAAGTGGAGAAATTTGAGCCAATGGCCACCCAAAGGAATTCAAGAGTTAAAATTATATCTAAATTCAGAGGGTAAAGCCAATTCAAGATTCGGTGATGGAAAACTTACATTCGAGACACCAAAAGAGAAGGGAATAATACCTGACGAATATGATTTTGACCCTTCAAACCCAGTTGTAAGTAAGGGTGGAAAATTTTTAATGTATAAAGCAGGACCTATAAATCAAATGAACCTCGAAAAGCGAAAAGATATTTTAATTTATACATCTGATAAATTAAAGGAAGATATTGAGGTAATTGGGGAACCTAGAATAGTCTTATATGCATCTTCAACTGCAAAAGATACAGATTTTATGGTAAAATTGGTAGATATTCAGAATGGAAGAAATGCTTTTAATATAATTGATGATGGAATTCGAACTCGTTATAGAGATGGTCTAGAAAATCCAAGTTTTATCGAGCCTAGCAAGATCTACAGGTATGAATTTCCAATTGGAAACACAGCAATAAATTTCACAAAAGGTCATAAAATTAGAATACAAATAACATCAAGTAATTTTCCAAAATTTGATATTAATTCGAATCTAGCAGGAGAAAAAAGAGCTAAGGGTTATCAACATGCCATGCAAACCATATACCATGATGCTGATCATCCATCATGCTTGATACTTCCTGTTTTTAAGTTAAAAAAATGAGATTAGATGCTTTTTAAAGCATTTTTTACTTTTTCAATATCTGCATCAACAACAATCGGCTTATTAAAAAATTTAGAGTCATAACCTTCTAATTTTTTCATATGATAATTAATAGTTGCATCTGGATCTTTTAAAATATTACCAGTTAGGATGCCAGCTACCGTATCTTTTTTATCAATTATTCCTTGTTCAACCAATTTCTTTATACCGGCTACAGTTGCACAAGATGCAGGTTCAGCTCCTATTCCTGCAGCATCAACCTTTGCCTTGGCATTCATTATTTCATTTTCTGATACTATTTCAACTATTCCCCGCGTCCAATTAATACTTCGTACTGCTTTTTCATAATTCACAGGATGTCCAATTTTTATTGCTGTAGCAATCGTATCAGGATCATCCACCATGATCTTTTCTTTAAAACCTGTTTTAAAACTCAAATAAAGTGGAGCAGAATGCTCAGCTTGTATAATAGTTAATTTGGGATATTGATCTATAAAGCCTAATTCTTTCAGTTCAAATAAAGCTTTTCCAAATGCTGAACTATTACCAAGATTTCCACCAGGAACCACTAACCAATCAGGAACTTTCCAATTTAATTGATGCAATAGCTCAATAATAATTGTTTTTTGCCCTTCCAATCGAAATGCATTGACAGAATTTAATAAATAAAGACTAAGATCAAGTGACGCTTCTTTTACTAATCTCATCGCATCATCAAAATTGCCTCGAATTTGTAAAGTTTTTGAACCATAAGCAAGAGCTTGAGAAAGTTTACCATATGCAATTTTACCTTCTGGTATAAAAACGACGGCTTTCATATTTCCTACTGCTGCAAATGCAGCCATGGATGCAGATGTATTTCCTGTTGATGCACATGCGACAATTTTTGCGTTTAACATATTGGCTTGGGTCACTCCAGTTGTCATACCTCGATCCTTAAATGACCCTGTAGGATTTTCACCTTCATGTTTCAACCGTAAATTTTTTTCTCCTAATCCAGCATAATCAGCAATTTTTTTAGATGTATAAAGGTTAGTGTTCCCTTCAGGACGTGAGATGATTTTTGCGGGTTCTGCAGTTGGCAGAATAAGTTCCGCATAGCGCCACACTCCACTCATATAGGGAAATTCCCGAGATCCAAGCCGTTTGTCAAATAATTGTTTTGTAACTCGTTCTTTTAATTCCTCAAGATCGTGAGAAACATCCAATAGGGAACCACATTCACAATCGTACCTAATTTCATCGATTGGATATTCTTTATTACATTTAATGCATTTTAAAATCGATTTCATTGCAATTGATTTTCATGTTTTAACGTTATTAATTTTTTCTGTTTAATATATTTTTTTTATTTGTTGGATTTCAGCAATTTATCAAATAATTAAAATATCTTGAGTAAAATCTATTTTCATCTATAATAAAATAAATAAAATGGAGCTTAATAAAAATGGCTGGCGATAGACCATTAGGAACCACTATTATGGCAGTTATTTATATAATTGTGGGTATTCTTTTTGTCATTGTTGGAATTCTCATGGCTACAATGGCAGCAAGTCTTGTGGCAATACTAGTAAGTTTAGGAGCAATGAATGCAATGTTAAATACGGGAATTACGATGATTCTTGGACTTATCCAACCATATTTGACCATAATTGGAATAGTCATAATTGTAGGAGGCATTTTAAATTTTCTTGGAGCTATTGGTATAATTGCTTTAAAACCTTGGGGATGGATAATAGCAGTAATTTGCTCAATAGCATATATAGCTGTCATAATTGGTATAATCTTTCTTTGGTATTTATTCCAAGATGATACAAAAACGGCATTTGGAAAATATTAGATAAATTATTTTATCAATATTTTATTTTTTTTCTTTTATAGAAATAGAAACTAAGTCAGACATAATTGCAGATGCAGCTTCTGACCCTCCTGCACCGTGTCCGATTATTGAGATATGTTTTGCTAAATCAGTTTCTAAAACAATAATATTATTTGTTCCACCAATTGCAAAGGGCGAGTCGAAAGGTACCAACTTGGGTGCAACTTCTAAATTTCCTTTTTTATCAGCGATTGCGATATGTTTAATTAAAAAGTCATCTTCACTTGCTAGCGCAATAGCATCGGGAACGATATCCTTTATCCCTTGAATCTTTACGTTTTTAAATGAAACATTTGATCCAAGGAATGTATTAGCTAATATGACCAATTTTGCAGCTGCATCATGACCCTCAATATCTAAAGTTGGATCTGCTTCAGCATAACCTAATTCTTGAGCTTCTTTTAATGCAATCTCGAATGGAATTTTTTCAGTACTCATTTTTGTTAGAATAAAATTTGATGTTCCGTTTAAAATAGCTCTAATTGAAAATATTTCATTACTTGCTAATCCATACATACCTAAGTTAAAGATTGGGATAGCACCTCCTACTGTTGCTTCATATTTCAATTCTAATTCACCTTCCCTGGCTAGATCCTGTAATTCTTGAAATGCAAATACAAATGGTCCTTTATTAGATGAAACAATATGATGCCCATTTTTCAAAGCTTCCCTAATATAGGTTAATCCAGGTTCACCATCTTCAAGATTGGTATAGGACATTTCAACAAGCACATCAAAATCAAGATTTTTAATTAATTCAGGTGCTGTTAAACCCTTTTTCCAATTTTTATGATTTTCAAAATCACTAAAACTTAAATCAACAAGATCTTCTAAATTTAGACCTTCTTTATTTACAAAAGATCCGTATAATTCCCCGATTCCTACAACTTTAAATTCAGAACCGTACCTTTCTTTCAATAATTTCTTTTTATCAATTAGAATTTGCGCTAAAGATCGCCCTACATTCCCGAATCCTATAAATACAAGCTTAAGCATCAATAAACCTCTCCAATATCAAGTTGTTTTATGGAAATCAATTTTTTTTCATTACAAATTTTATCAATTAATTCATACAAATCGTAAATCATTTCTTTTTTTTCAAGTAAAACAGAAATTTTTACGGTGGATACGGTAGATTTATCTTTAATTTTTGAACTAACGGACCTAACTATATAATCCTTCATCAATCGATCCAAGGTATCTTTTATATTTGAATTGTAAACATGTCCAATTAATATAAATGAAGTTTCATATATTCCTTTTTCACTCTCTAATCTCGTGATCTCAATTCCGGAGGCCTCAATAATAGATTTAATCTTATTTAAATTATCCATATCACCTATTTCAAATTGAATTACTACAGGAATCATTTTTTCTTTAATTCTATCCCTGAAATGGTAAATACCAATTAAATTACCGCCTCTAACACTTATAGGGTCGAGAACTTTCATTAATTGTCCTGGTTCGTCAGCTAAATTTACTTCTAATTCCACATTCAAAACTAATTCAACTCATTTTTTTTGGAGAGTATCTCAATTAAAAAAAATGCTCAAATTATCTATATAATTATTATCATAAATGAAAAAGAAAAAAAATAAAAAAACTATTCTTCTTCTACTTTATAATCTTGCAACTCTTCAATATAATTTCTCCCACATTTAAAACAACTATAATGGTACATTAGAATCCGACCACCGCATTCTGAACATCGCCAACGTTGATCTAAAATTTCAATTGCTTTCTTAGAACCGACCTTTTTAAATAATTTACAATGTTCTAAGGTGTCTCGCCGATAAGTATATCTAGGATCGTCATTATGAGTTTTTAATAATTTTTCATAAAATTTTTTACAGGGAAGTTCTTTACATTCAAAACATAACTCAAATTTTTTCTCTCCGAGACAACATTTTCGAATTTTGCATGCAAATTTGGATTTTCGTTTTTGTATCTTTTCTGATCGACATCCATTACATGTTTTTTTTAACAAACTTGGACAACTAAAACAGAGAACTCCACAAGGAGCGACTTCTTCTATCGAAATTTTTGACAAATTCAGAGTTCTCCTAGAATTTTCCATGCTTTTTCTTCCAAATCGTGTGCTTTTTGAATGGCATCTTGCAAAGCAGGGACATAATCACCATAATTTTTGACTTCTTCAATAGCAGATGACTTATTCTTTTTCCAATCTTCATCTAAATCACGCATCTGTTTTTGATAATCTGGAGATGCTTCTTCTTGAATTTTATTGTTTTTATAGAATATTTCTCTTATTTTCTTAAGAGTTGGCAGTTCATCTGGCAAAATACAAAGCGCAACTTCATCCCAAGCAGCTGCAGCCTCACGATATATATCTTCTACTTTTTTAATTTTCCCATTTTTTATAATCTCTGAAGCTTCAGAAAGAAAATCAGAATAAATATTGCGAAACATTGCTCCACCTGAACCACCTGTTTGATTATAAATCCAAGTTGATATAAGCCCAAATAAAAGGTTTTCAGGTTTATAATCCTTAGGCCAATTCATTACCATTGCTTTAAATTTCAACATTCCTTTTAAACCGAAGTTTTTGATAGGAGGATTCATCATAACTTCGTAATTTTCTTTAATTGCTTCAAAGATAAGAGGTGCTAAATCAGGAATTTTTTCTGGAAAAGTAAATTGTAACTTTCTATTTTTTGCAGCAAAAGGAGGAAAATTTGAACTATGTGCATCCATAAATTGATGAATAGTTAACGCGTTTGGTCTATTAAACCGATCAGAAACATGTACTACGTTTTTTTTCTCATCTATAGCATAAACGACAATAGTATGACCGCCAAAATGCCCGGCTTCTTCGTTTGGATATGGAGCATTATCAGGGAAAAAATAAGGTAAATAAGCCATATCTACGAATGGAATCAAAGGTTTGCCTTTACGAAGATGTGCTTTAAGTTGTTCATAAGAAGTTTTAAGAGAACCAGTTTTAAGTACTTTAACGGAACCTCCGATTCTTTTCATTACATTTTCAAAAACACTAATATCCTTACCATTAAGACCACCTACAAACGCGAATGGCATCATCTTTATATTCCAATAAAGAAAACCAATACCTGATGCCAAACCTAATAACATGTTTTCGGATAATTTAAGATCGTGATTTATTAAGACCTTTCGTAATGAAGAAAGTTGACAATTTTTTCCAGGTAAGTGCTTAAAATTTTTAATTTCAAGAATTTCATTACCTATATTATTTTCAAATTGATTTTTCGGTTTTGATTTTTTACTAATTTTCTTAATTTTAATGGCTTTTGCTTTTTTTACTGCTTTTCTTTGCGTCAATTTTAACAACCTCATTATTTTCTTAATTGATTACTAAAAACTGTGCAATTTTTGACTTTTCATTTAATTTTATTTCTTCTGGAGAACCTATAGCAATTATCTCACCACCATTTGGTCCTCCTTCAGGTCCTAATTCGATTAAATAATCAACATAAGATAAAATATCAACATCATGTTCCACAATAAGAACGGTATTCCCATTATCAACTAATTTATCGAGCATGGTAATTAATTTTATGATATCACTGTAATGAAGCCCTGTAGTGGGCTCATCAAGAACATAGAGTGTCTTTGATTTTTTAGCTCTACCCAATTCTTTAGCTAATTTAATGCGTTGAGCCTCACCTCCACTCAACGTGGGTGCGGGTTGTCCTAATGTAATGTACCCCATCCCTATTTCATCAAGAATGGATAAATATTTCAAGATCTTTTCTTCATTTTTGAAGATTTCAATAGCATCACTTACAGTTAATTGAAGAATTTCGTGAATATTCTTTCCTTTATATTTTACTTCTAAAATTTCTGATTGATATCCAGTCCCATCACATTCTTCACAAGGCAGATCAACTCTAGTAAAAAATGAAATGTTTAAATCAACAATTCCTAAACCTTTACAATGCGGACATCGACCTTTATCGGAGTTGAATGAAAAATGACCAGAAGTATACTTATTCTTTTTAGATAATGGTTGATTGGCAAAAAGTTTGCGGACATCATCCCAAATACCGATATAACTAATTGGGTTCGAGGTTTTTGTTCTTCCTATAGGAGATTGTCCTACAACAATGCAATCGGAAATGTTTTCCCAACCAGAAAGTTTTCCCTTAATTTCATCAATTTGAATATATTCTTCATTTTCATCTTCATCCTCTCCATTTTTCCTAGAAAAATGTTCCCTTAATAATGGAACAAGTGTATCGCTTATTAAGGAACTTTTACCACTCCCAGAAATTCCACATACACCCACCATAAGTCCTAATGGAATCTTGGCTTCTATATTTTTTAAATTGTTAGTAAATGCATCTTTAATGATTGTGAATTTGGTTTTATTATCAACTTTTCTCTTTTGAGATGTAATTTTTTTGGGAAATTGGAGCAAATCACCTAAAAATTGACCTGTTAAAGATTTTTCATACTTCTTTATATCTTCAACTGTTCCTTGAAAGACAATTTCACCCCCCAGCCTACCAGGTCCGGGACCTAAATCGATAATTTGATCTGCTTTTAAAATAATATTTTTATCATGTTCGACGATTATCACGGAATTTCCCAAATTTTTAATCTCTTTTAATATTTTCATCAAATTATTTTTTTCCAACTCATGCATTCCCATGGATGGCTCATCAAGAATAAAAATTAATGAATCCAAACCTGAATCCAATGAAGCCATGAGACTTAAACGTTGATATTCTCCCCCAGATAATGTTACAACACTCCGGTTTAGATCAAGATAGGACAAACCTACAAGCCTAGATTTTTTTAAACGTTTTATTATCTCTTTTTGAAGTGCTCGACCCTCTGTCGTCTTTAAATGAATCACATCAAGAGCATCAAGGAAGCTAATCAATTCTTCTATCGTCATATGACTTAACTCACCGATGTGTTTTCCATTAATCAGTGCATTCCGTGTGTCTTGAGCTATCCTATACCCTTTACAATCAGGACAAGTAATCTTTGTCATAAATAATTTCTCTATTTTATTCCGTCTATAGATACTAGTAGATGTTTCCATTGCCCGTTCTAAATGAGGTATAATTCCTTCATATTTTGTCTCAATAGTTCCTTCAAACCTACGGGATTTCCATTTAAGTTGCATTTTTTTCTCAGTTCCATAAAGAAAAATATCTTGAATCTTCTGAGGCAACTTTTCAAAAGGAGTATTGATATCAAAATTTAAAGCTTGAGCCAAACCTTTAGTAAAATTTTTCATATCGCCAAAAGCTGCACTCCCTGATTTGCATATTTCCAACAAGTTCTTAGATTTATCAGGAATAATCTTCTCTTCTTTAAATTCCTGAATGTACCCACGTCCACGACAAGTTAGGCACATTCCAGATGGTTCGTTAAATGAGAAATGTTTTATTTCCAAGTGTTTTGCTTTCATCCCACATGTTGGACATGAAAGGTCGGCATCTACAGGCATTAAACATATTGGACACAATTTCTCACTTTCTAATGCATATAAATGTCTTAATAAAGTATAAATTGTTGTATTCGTTCCGACCGTACTTCGTGTGTTTAGTACTCTAGTACGTTGCTCTACCGCCACAGTTGGTGATAATCCGCTAATCATATCAAATGGTTTTTCTTTTTCAATCCGTCGAGGCATTCCTACGGATTGTAAATATCGTTTCATACCCTCATCAAACAGGATATCAAAGGCTAGACTTGATTTTCCGGAGCCAGAAACACCACTAATGGCAATAATTTTATTCTTTGGTATATTAATATTAATATTTTTTAAATTGTGAATTCTAGCACCAATAACTTCTATCTGATTCATTATTAAACCTCATAATTTAATATTTAATAAATTTTTAAAACACTTTTTTTCTAATAGAATGATTTGATCAAATATATTCTCTAGCTCTTTTAAATCTATATAATTTAAAATATTTTCCTTTCCCATATCAAGTCCTTTCTTAATTGAACTCGTAAATTTATTCCATAAACCAGCAGAATTGAGTAAAAATTCACCAGCTTCCTCTAAGTAAAATTTTTCTTCTTCATTCCACGCGAATTGACCTTCATTTATGTCAGCATGATTCAACAATTCTTTTAAAAAACCAACATATAAATTGCGAAAAGCTGCTCCACCCGTTCCCCATGTTTCTATCAACCCGTAAAGAATATCAAGAGCGAAATATGCTTTTGAAGTCATTTTTCCTTCATATTTTACTTGACCTTGTAACGTTTCGGACCATTTTGGTATTGTTTTAAGAAATAAAGTCATGGCAGGAATGCCATGAAAATTCATAGAAGGAGATAAAACATGTCTTGCTACCTCTTGTATCGCTAACTTTACAGCTTTTGCAAAAGGAGGTTTCTTTCCGTCAAGTCTTCTTTTGATAGTTATTTGTCTATTATGAGGATGAACGAAGGAATAACCATGTTTTGAATTTCGTGCATTTAATAGCATTTCAATAGGAACTTCTTGAATTACGGCTCGATCAGTCTCACTTACATAAGCTAATCCGTTATCCTCATCATAACCAACTAATGCAACCCAATGACCGCCAAAATGAATGTCCTCAGCTTCTTCCATATACGGGAGAAATCCTAAATCCAATTGAATGCCCACAGGGATATCTTGTTGTAGAAATTTTTTCGATGATTCCCATGCAACTTCCTTGGAGGAAAAAGTCCCCATAGTAATGTTTAATCCTAAAATACGACATACCAAACTATCCTTAGTAATAGTCCCTTGTTTTCCTCCAATAAACAAAGGATACCCACTTTCAGAATCAGCAATAGGAATATCGCTACTTCTATTGTCCCAAAATGTAAATCCAAATGTAGAATCTAATCCAAATACCGTTTCTTCACTAATTGGAATATTTTCGTGCATTATCAAGTCTCTCAAAGTGGATGATTCACAATGACTACTTAATTCATGCTTGAAATCCTTAATAAGGTGCTTTTCCCCCATATTCATTCCTCTTTAAATAAAAATTCTCCATTATCTTCTTTTATTGATTGAATGAACTCCTCCAACCACTCCTGTTGGGCTTTAACTAAACGATAGGGACGATCAAATAACGCCTTGACAATAAATAAGATTGATTTATTTTCATAATGCTTACGAATTGTATTTCCAGCAACCCATTTATCGGGATTCGTTTTTAAGAGTTCATCCAAGTTATTCAGGTCATTCAATGTATCATTGAACCAACTGAGTGCCATCTCTTGATCAAATTTATAAAGTTCCAAAAGACTGATTGCCTCTGTTTTTGTAAGTAGGCTGATACCTGATAATCCTAAATCGAAAAAATTCTTTGGAATCGTTGTATTGCTTATGCACTTTTTAACTTGTTCAATAGCTTTTTCAATACCTTTATTGGTAAGGGAATAAATCAACTTGTATTGGCTAGGTCCTGTTTCGTCTTTTCTACTAATTATATATTTTTCTATTTCCAAGAACTTCAATTCTTTATAGATTGTGGATTTTTTAGTGAATGCCCATTTTTCATACCCTCTATTTTCCATTACTTCCTTAAGTCCCCATGCATGATTAGGTTTCTCCGAAAGTAGTAATAAAATTGCTATAGATGTTGAAGATAGAAGTTTAATTGTATTTTTTTCAATCATTTTTTCGGACATTTCGATCATTTAATTTCTGTTAGTGAATTTCCATATATGGAACTTCCACGTATGGAATATAAAATTTTCTATATTTAAAATGTTAAAGAAAAAGGAGTTCAAAAGGTTAGAGTTTCTCTATTTTATAAAAAAGTAAGGAATCTAAAAAATTCATATCAGAAATAGACTTAAACAATGTTCAAATCATCACATTCAGGATATTTTTTTCGCATAGCTTCTCTACAATGATTTAAGGATGCTTCTCAAACTTTCTATTTCTTGTTAGTTAATAAATATTTTTAGAATTAACTAGTTTTATACGTAATAATTTTTATTCCAGGGATTAACTCCAGATAGGGATTTTTCTTACCTTGACCATTTTTAATTCTATCATAATCTTTATTTGAAATTGTTTTTTTTATGATTCCAGCACAAGTTGGACACTTCATATCAAGATTAATGATATTTTTTTTAACGTCGGGTACTTCATTAATTACTTCATAAGGAGTTAAATCCCAAGGGCAAATCCAAAAAATTTCACTCAGAATGTCTAAATATTCATTTTCAAGCCAATATTCATTTTTATTAGAACAATTAGGACACTTTGTATTTATAATCCTACATTCTACACTTGGTGAACCTTGTTTTTTTCGAATAATACTGTGAGGAAGAGTTATTGATTCGCATTTTCTACAAAGAAACGCTCCTATTCCCGCTAAATAGGGATCGATTTCATAAATTTTGGGTATTTTTCTCTCTTTTAAGAATTTTTTATATGATTTTATTGTTTCTTCGATCATTTGTAAATTAGAACGTATTAGAAAAAAATCTTCATAATAAATATTAACTTCAATAACTACAATAGATGGGTTAGATGGGTGAGGTTTTATTAGTAGAGGCCATTCTCTTCCTACTATAAGTTTATCTCCCCCTATAATTGCATGAGCTATAGGTCGAGTGACTGCCCCTAAAGTTAAATTTGCAATTGCACGACCCAACTTTTTTCCACTACTTGGCGGTTCATATCTCGCAAATGAAGGTGCAATTAATCTATATTTTAATGCTTGATTAAAATATTCTGACAATCTATCTGAATATTTCCCTTTAATCATTTTCAAGTCAAGCCGCATTTTCCGACCTTTACTTAAATTCTCTAATTTATCTATTTGAGGAAGAACATTAAAACCAACTGAACCGTTTTCATTATATTTAAGCCCAATTGCTACGGGATAGACTCGTTCAACCGTATGTTCTACTTTCATTGTAACTACTGAGTCAGGGATTTCAGAAAAGTCAATTCTAACATATACACGATTAAATGAAAATTTCTTATCAGTAAATTCCATAATATAATTTCCTACGTTCTCTTCAATGGGAACGTCATTATTCATCTTAATTGAAGTTTTTATTCTTATAAAAGAATCAGATTCGTTAATTCTGGGTATTAATTCATCATTTAGGAATTTTTCTGCATCCATTTATCTTCCTCCAATATATTTACAATATTTTAGTATTTAATAGTTTTTTGTTTATTTGAAATTAAAAAAAAATGTTTAAAATATGGACAATAGAATATTGAAAAACCGCCTCGAGGATATTGGGCAAAAAAAAGGGCGAAAGTTAAATATAAATAAATCAATAAAGACGACAGGGGCAGGCTTCGGACCTGCGATCTTTGCGTTAACAGCGCAACGCTTTACCTGGCTCAGCCACCCTGTCAAAATTGGGGGAAAAGGGGCGACTTGTACGCCCTCCACACGGGCCACAACCGAGCGTTCTACTTCATAAACTACAATTCCCATGATGGTGCGACTGGAGAGACTTGAACTCCCGCTACAAACTTTCTTCGTGATAGAATTATACTTGGAAGGCTTGCAGTCTTACCGCTAACGTACAGTCGCAAAAAAATTAGGAAGTCGTGGGCACGACCTCCAGTCGTTGAATCGGATGTTTCTTGTTGTATTGCTTGTGGCAGTGCCAACACCACGTCACGTTATTGTTGATCGTGTCAACCTTGTGAATGTCTCCATTACAACGAGCTACTAAGTGGTGTTGAGTCAAAAAATTGTCATCTTCTAGCTTGTCACGGTGGATTCCACAAAGCTGGCAAGTGAATTTATCCCGATTGTACACGAAAAATTTCAGTTTTTTCTGAATCGTGTTACAATGCGGACAAATCACATAATCCAAGACTTCACCATTAGATTGTTTCAATTGTTTGTATTCCTTCTTGAAATGTTTGAGTTTTTTGTTGCATCTAATGCACCTAAATCACGCATCACCTCCGTTTTTTTTTAATTAAATATGTGTATAAGTGGAATCTCCTAGTCTCCTAGGAGTACGAAAGAGACTATCACCTCCTTTTTTTTGAAGCAAGTTGTTTCCGGAAACTCCGTCCAGGCGGTAGGATTTGAACCTACATGTCACGGATCTACAGTCCGCTGCTTTGCCAATCAGCCACACCTGGTCATCATGGTTGCGTGAATAAGAATTGAACTTACTTCAAATGGCTTGTAAGACCACTTTCGATACCAACCGACCTCACGCATTTCATTATGGGATGGGCAAGACTTGAACTTGCGTCTGTCCCGAGCTTCAATCGGGTGCTACTCCCTGGCTAAGCTACCATCCCACGAATTGGTGGAGACACTTGGAATCGAACCAAGGATACTTGATTTGGAGTCAAGCTGTTTACCATTAACATATGCCTCCATGGTACTCCCGCCAGGATTTGAACCTGGGTTCTTGGGTTTCTCCAAGCTTCAGATTTTGGTTGATCTGAAAGCAGATCAAAGTCCAAGGTGCTTGACTACTACACTACGGGAGTATAAAATGGCGCTATGGGGAGGATTTGAACCTCCGACCCTAAGGGGAGTAGATTTCTGTTTTAAGATTCAACTCGAGGGTAGGCTAATGAAAAGCATTCCATTCTCAGATTAGCGGTCTACCGTCCTACCTGGCTGGACTACCATAGCGCGTTTTTTGGCGGATCCGGAGGGATTTGAACCCCCGACTAGCGGGTTTCACTGCGTTTAAGCTCAGGTTAAGCGAACTTATCTCACTTAAAAGCCCGTCACTCTAGCCAACTGAGTTACGGATCCGCGTAGATACGGGAATGCAGGGAATTGAACCCTGATCCTAAGATAGACGGTCTTAGATGATGACCATTACACTACATTCCCATTGATAGAGAAGGCAGGAATTTCAACTTGTATGATATCATACATGCTTTTGAACCTGCACTCTCCAGGTCTCTCTAAACTTTCGTTTTCATGAGCCTGGCGGGATCTCCAGATTTCCCCACATCTCTATATTGTTGGTGGAAGTGGAGGGCTTCGATCCCTCGGTCTCCAGTTCTCTGAGAGAGTCTTATTACTAAGACAATCATATAAGATTCATCTTAGTATGGGTTAATCCATATCAGACTGACGCTTTAACCAAGCTAAGCTACACTTCCATATTTATTGGTGCTGGATCTGGGATTCGAACCCAGGTTGATGAATTGAAAGTCCATCGTGCTTGCCGCTACACTAATCCAGCATTATTGACTTCTAATTAAGGTCCAGGAGGGCTTCGATCCCTCGACATCTCGCTATCTCGGTCATTCCTACGATGTGAAATACATTTCACGTAGTGAAGAAAATTCTTCAACTTACTAGGCGAGTGTTCTGACCAAGCTGAACTACTGGACCATTTTAGGAACCGGGGATATGGTGGACTCGGGCGGGCTTCGATCCCGCGACATCCTCGTTGCAAGCGAGGCACTCATTCCAGGCTGAGTTACCGGCCCATATTTAGGATCAGGAAGGATTTGAACCTTCGATCATTCGGATTGCAACCGACTGCCTTGACCTGGCTGGACTACTGATCCACAGTTAATAGATAGGAATGGACTTGAACTGTCGTTAAGTAATCTGTAGTCACCTACTTAACCAATTAGACCACCTATCTAAATGGTGGTGCAAGGGGAGAGATTTGAACTCTCGATATCAAGATGTCTCCAAGTATTGAATAGGATTCCGTTCGGATTCTGATCGAATACTGTTCGCATTCTGTTATAGAATTCCAGATCGTTGAGATCGCATCTCAGAAATTGTCTTGCTCCTTATCCAAGCTAGGATACCCTTGCATTATTTGATTTGGTGGGGTCATCTAGATTTGAACTAGAGTCACATCGTCCCAAGCGAAGGATGCTAGACCATGCTACACCATGACCCCAAGATGTTCGGAAAAGGTGGTAGAGGGGGAGAGATTTGAACTCTCGGACGCACAGAGGACTAGATTTCTTACAAGTAAAGCTTTGGGTTTTGCCCTAACCAATCTTAGTCTCGCTCTTAACTAATCCGAAACGATTTTAAGTCTAGCGCCGTTAACCAGGCTTGGCTACCCCTCTCTGAAAACTTCTCTACTCTTCCGAAAAAATGTGAAATTCTCTAAGTTTTGTAGAAATGTTGAATATAAAAATTAGAATCACCGAAATATTAGGAAATTACTGCAATCACTGAAACACTGCTATTGAACCCATAAATTTAGGCTAATTGCGGTATGCCTTCCTCAGACAAGCAATTAGCGAAACGACTTGAACAATATCGCTTGATAAATGTCGTTCTTTTATTGGGTTGCATTTCAGTAATCACATCCTAACTTGTAAATATACTATTCTTTTCTTTTTTTATTAACGGGGTATGTATATAAACCTAATGGTCTGATATGAACCAAACACATAAAAATATTATTCAAAAAAAATAACAAAATTATGAATGAGTTTCGAAATAATGAAGGATTCCTGCAATTATTGAAATTATACCAACGAAAATATATGGAACTGGGATCCATGCAAGCGCCATGTTTTCATCAGAGGTTATAAAAAAAATTGATAAAAATATAACAATAATTCCCAAGAGAATTCCTGTTCCAGTACCACCAAGAGTTATCCCGGTATGAGATTGGCTCCCTTGAGATGGCGTATAGGTTTGATATTCTACAACTTTTCCCTCTTTAATATTTACAAACGACATTAAGGCACCAAATATTAAAAATATGATGATAGCCATTGCAATGTACGTGTCTATGGAAGAAAATCCTAACAAAGGAACCATGATGTTAGTAATAACATAAGTAATTATTGTTATGATGACATCAATAATATAAATTGTCGAACTTATTCTAAATTTAACGGACAATTTAAAACCTCAGTAGTTTTTGTGATTTATTTTATTTACATAGATTTATTTACATTTAATTTAAATATTGCTAATAATTTTCTTATAATGCATAAAATCTAATGTAAAAAAATTAAAAAAAAACAAGATTTATGTTATTTCTTCTTTTCCCATAAGCAAACGACTTTTGTAACATCAATAAAAGTTAAATCTCGTTCCGTTTGTAATGTAAGCACGCCATCAGCATTCGCAATGACTTTACCTGAAAAAGTATCTTTCGTTATCATATAGACTTCTATATTTTTATTAATATAATGTTCAGAAATGAATTTATCTAATCCCATTTGCATCACTACTAGATTGATATCTAGTAAATATTTGTTCATTGTTACTATAATCCTTTTCGCATGATGGATTATCCAACCTTAGAATGGAATAAAAAATCAATCAATTTGAGCTTTATCTTCAATTAAATCGTCAATCCAACTTTTGAAAAAATACATTTTAGTCGGAACGAGATTAATTATTTCGATAACGTTCTCCATTTGTTTTATTTTTAATATTTGTTCTTCTAAATCTCGTAATTGTTTGATATAAATCGAATATATCATGGCTTCTTCATTAGTAATACGCCAGATATAAAACGGATCATTCACAATTTTATTGATTATGATTAAATCCTTACTAGTAATTGATTTGAATTTAATTATAGGATTATAAGTAAGGAGATTTCCAGAGCTCGTATCCAAATTAACCATAAATATAATGATCCCATTATTTTTTAGGTATTTTAAACGGTGTTTTACTGTTTTTGCTGTAATATTTAACTCTTCAGCAACTTCCACATCGGATTTTCTACAATTATTTTTTAAAGCATTAATAATTAGCCAATCATTCTTGGAAATATTTACATTTTGAAAATTCATTTCTGGAAAAAGCAAGATAAAGTCATCTAGACGCTCTATTTCTTCAAATAGTCGAATAAACTGAATATTATTAAGTAAATCAGAATGATTTTTAAAGGTGTGAATAATTGATAAGTAATTTCCTAAATTTACATGTCCTCCCATTATGTTTTTATTATCGCCTAGTTGTTCAATTAATGCGTGTTTATTTGGATCACCTTTAAGATATGCCAAGGAATAACAGACAGAATAATTTAAAATCTTTGGATTTACTAATATTTTGAAATCTGTTATTATTTCATCATGAATCAACTGAGTAATTCTATTTTTTACAGTAATAGGAGTAAGGTCAACATTTTTTGCTATTTTTTCGTAGGAAAGCCTCCCATCATTTAATAAAAGCCGAAGAATTTTCAAATCCTTTTGATCCAAGCTTATCACGTTAATGAATAATTGAATAATATGAAGATGTATTTAAAAACTGAAATATTTTATTATATTTCTATACAAAAAAAAGACCTGAAGATAAAGAAAATTCAATACTTAATTGATGAACTTAAGATATTAAAAAACGAAAGGTAATATCAATAAAATCTGTATGTTCAAAAACATTTCATGTAGCGGTTGTTTATTGATCGATTAGTGCTTTGAAAAATATGATTTTTAATAAATTTATTTATTGTATTTTTTTTTAATCAGGAAATTACACCATTTACAATGGATATCATAACCTTTTAAGAATAAAAGTTGAAATTTTTCATCAATATAGGCCCCACATTTTGGACAATTAATTATTTCATCAGTGAGTTCTGTTTTTGGTAAGTCATCCATATTTTGATCCAAATCAGAGGATTCGTCTAACAGTTCTTCATCTAATTTCCCAATTACGACGGTTTCATCGACACCTTGTTCGATTTTAGCCCTTAATTTAGCCTTCGATTCGAAAACATTTTCCACTAAAAAAGATTCAATATACTGAGAAGTCTCATCAAGTGCACTAGACCAATATTGATCTGAACATTCATTACAAAATCTCGCATCTTCAGCTTTTTTCTTTCCACAAATTGGACACGTTAAAATTTTTTTATTATGTATTATTCGAAGTTTTGAGGAAATCAAGTTAAGTATTCTATTAAGCACTTCATAATGATAATTTTGAGTAAGTACATTCCCTTCTTCGTCAGTTTGAGGAAAACTTCCTATTTTCATCCGTAAATAAGTACCATCACCGTCTTTAAAACATTCCACGATAAAAAATATCGGATTGCTTCCAGATGTTTCAGCTTTGAAATATTTAGCCCATTTATCTTCTTTGGTTTTGATTTTTTTTCCTACATACAGCTGTTGAATTGAATCTTTGATAATTTCAAATGTATCTCCAAAAGGATTTTCAATTTCATATTCAAACGTAGAAAATATTTTTGGTAACGTCATTTTAAGCCTTCAGAATTTTCATATCAGATCATTTTCAAAGGAATTGTTGAATTTACGCCCTATTATGAAGATTTCGTTTTCTTAATAAAGGGATTTCCCAATCATTTTTAATCTATAGAGTATTAGATTTAATAGAAGGACCTTCCTTCTAATAAATTTATAGATCTCTGCATGTCAATTATGATTTATTTTCTGAGTTGGGTGATTAATGAAACAAAAACATGGGGATATCATTTACACAGGGTGGAATTATGAAGTCAGAAGAGATGGTGACAAATATTTTGGTTATGAAAAAAAAGTAGCCACAAACCCTCGTAAATCATTTGCTTATATTCATGCATTGGAAACATCCATAGAAGAATCAATCAAAGAAGCCATGAATAAAATTAAATTAAAAAATATGATTAAATCAACAAACCGAGTCGCTATTAAAGTAAATTTATGTGGGGGATTCCCACAGGTCATTGCTTCACAAACACCATTAAAAGGAGTTGAGGGATTGATAGATTATTTATTAGATTTTATGGATAGTTCGCAGATATATTTAGCAGAAGCAAATAATTGGGGACATGTAGTTGATAAACGACTTTTAAAAAAGAGGGGATATGAAAAGCTTTGCAATTTAAAAAAAGTAAAATTTCTTTCATTATCCTATACACCAAAATTATATTTTTATTTTAAAGGAGTAAATTATCCAGTTCTACTATCCAGACATTTGCTCCATCCGAACATGAAAATTATTAATTTTGCACCTTTAAAGAGGCACTGGGAATGTATTATAACAGGTGCTAGCAAGAATCTCTATGGTGCAATTTCAGATGAAGCAAAAACACGATTTCATAAATATACTGCTAAAAATTCGTTAGATCATGTAATTGCAGGGTGCGCACGTGTTTATAATCCAGAAATAAATATTTTAGGTGGAAAATGTATTTGTGCTAATTTGGGTCCACATTTCTGCCGGCCAACTAGATTTAATCATTTGATTATTGGAAATGACTTTTTAGCAGTTGATAAAATAGCAGCCGAAGTACTTAATGTTCGATATGAACGTATCATGCATTTAGTTCTAAATGAAAAATTGAAGATCTGGAATTCAAATGCACCTCTTTTAAAAGGTTCAGCAACCATCCCCGATTCTATATTGAACAAAATTAGAAAATGGGACTTGTCAGAAACGCAAGCAATGGCGAATCGCGTCAGATTAAGATTCATTTATCTTGCTCCACCTCAATTAATGAGAGCTTTACGATATTACGAATTCGTGATCCCCATTGTAGCAAATTACGTCTTGTTTGGCAGGAGAGGAGATTGTAACATGCGCTTTGAAGATGAATAGAAATAATTAAAAAATTTGTGGATCATAAAAATAAACTCCCTCATTAAGTTTCTGCGCAATCATAAGGTCTGCAAGAATAAAGGAAATAATTAATAGAATAATACCTATTAATAATATTTTTTGTGCATGATTTGCCCTATAGAAACTCTTTGATGAATAATAAATGAAATACGTACCAATAAATCCGATCATAATAACCAAGCTAAACCCGATACCTTCTAAAACAAACTGTTCATGAAGATCCTCCCAAAAAAAGATTGGTATGATATAACCATTATTATTCTCATACATTACATAAGGCGGATTTATGACTAGATTGTACAATCCACCAGCAATAATAAAACCCATCAATCCAAATAGAATGCAAAAAAGTAAATCTCGAGATGGTTTTGGAATAATTGGAGTTTTTTTAACGTCAATATTTAATAAAGGTTTATGAATCACGCGTTCTGGCCATGTTTTTATAAGAATATATTTCAGAGATTTTTTATTCCTCCTGGTATTCACTTGCTTAAGATTATTTTCTAACAATTAATTTTGCCCCCAGACTTCTTCGAGTTTTATATAAGTCTCTATTTTTACGTTTTCACAAATTCGATCATAATTAAGAGAGTTAATAAGAAAATATATTAATTGAGAAGGATCTTTCACGGCAGTTAGTTTGAATCTCAAAACCATAGTATAATTTTCATCAAAATAATACATGTAAATATCATAATACTTCCCAAAGTTTTTAATTTCTATTTGTTTTATTTTTTTTATTTCAATTGTTGCCATATCTTCATGGATATCAAATTCTGGTAAAGATAGATCACAATCAGAATCATTAACGTAGTTATAAAACTCCTTTTCCACACAATCATAATACAAAGATTTAACAAAATATCGCATGTAAGGAGAGTAAATGTAAATCCTTTTTTTTGAGATATAATAAAAAATATCTTCATCAATTTTTTTAACTCGATTCAAATGAGAGATGAGAAAAAAGAAAATTAGATTAGAACACATAATAAAAATCAAAATTGATAAAAAAAAAACAGAATTCATAATAAAAGGAAAAATAGAGGTGATTATGATGTCGATAATAATTATAGAAAAAATAGCTATAAGGAGAAAAAATTTGAATCTTTTTTTGCTTACAAAATGTTCTGCTTTTCCCAACCACTCAATTTTTTCATCATCATCAATAAGTTGAAATGGTACATTCAATTAAAATCCCCCAAAATATTTACTTAAAAAGCCTATTTGGTTTGAAAAACATAAGGAAAAAAAATATAATTATTTTTTGGTACTTTTATTTGAGAATATACCCTCTAATTTTTAAGTAAAGGAACATACCATTTTTAAATATCGTGTAAAATAGAAAATTTAATCATTTTTTGGACAAAAGATTATCGATCTTATATTTTATAAAAAATTTAAAATCAAAAACAGTGTTTATCATAAAAAGGTTGTGGGTTGCGGGCGCGGCGCCGTGGCGAAGAAAGAGTAGTTAGATGCTTTTAGAGCTACTGTTACTAAATCTTGCGCGGCACCTGTACACCGCATATTCAATCAAATATTTATTTTTGTAATGAAAAATATTTACACGAATTGAGGTGTAAAAGAATTGTTTGATAAATTAGAAGATTGGCCATCAGATAATATAATAAAAAAATTAACCATAATAGCTATTATTTTATTTCCTGTTTCATACTTAATTATGAGCCCGTTTTTCTTTCTTTCAGGATTTCCTTCAACGGCAACAATGTCAAGTCAGTTGTGTTTCTCAGGACCAATATTAAAAAGTCTCTATGCATTCATTGTAGCAACTCCAAATGGTGTTTTTTTTTATACAATAGCGCAAAGTGCAGATTATTTTTTCATGGTAGTTTATGGTCTCTTGATCTTTAATTTAGCTCTATTTATTGGACGAAAATTCGATAGTAATTCGAATTGGAGAAAGTCAAGTTATATCATAAGTTTATTTGGGATCATAGCACCAAGTTGCGATGCTGTAGAAAACGCGTTTATCTTGTTGACCATAACTGATCCACTTGGATTTCCAGATATATGGGCAGTTATTCATTCCGTTTTTGCTCTTATAAAATGGATTCTGTTAATACTTGCAATAGTTTGGGCATTTATAGCAGCGATTGCCAGTAAAAGGCGTTAAAAAAGCAAAAATTATTTTTTTTATTTTTTTTGAATTTTTACATAATCTTGATATTTTCTCAACTTAGAAACAACATTCATGGCTCGTTCCATTGATGAAAAATAAGGAATTCCTATAGAAATTAAACCTTCAGTAAATTCTTTACGATAAACAATATCTTCAGGAATAGTCACCACGAAATTTGGAAGAATGCATATAAAAGGTTTATCAGAATTTTTTGTTGCTTTTTTTATAGCTCTGATAAATGACAGTGTTAAGTGTTTATCTTGCATACGTTCAATAAATTTGGGAAGCCTTTCGATCATAAAATAAAATGTTATGATATCAATATTTGGGTCTTCTGCCATGAATGCGATTGTTTTACCATAATTTATAGGAATCCACCCAAGTACCCCCATATCTATTGGATTTTTTACATTTGTATTAATCTTTTGAATAAAAGATTGTATGTTATCTTGAGTTCGTTGAGATAATTCGGGTAACTTGAAACCGTATTTAGCAGCTTCATCAGTCATTTCTACTGCACTGCCCCCTCCAGGAACGACGATCCCGATGTTATTTCCAAGATGTTTTTTAGATAAATAAAGAGATCCCAGTGTTAAATCCGCTAATTCCTCAATAGATTCTGCGATAATACCACCCATCTGATTGATTGCAGATTTAAAGATATCGTAAGATGAACTAATAGCGCCCGTATGAGATGCTGCGGCTTTGATTCCGGCTTTAGTACGACCACCTTTCCAAAATATAAGAGGTTTTTTCCTAGATACAGTTTCGATTATTCGACGAAATTCATTTAATTTCTTAATTTTTTCAAGATAAATTGAGATGACCTTTATTTTTTCATCTTTTGAAAAATATTCGATAAAATCCTGGATAGTGAGGTCAATTTGGTTTCCAATACTGACTACTTTATTAAATGGAAATCCTCTATGTTCCCCAATTTGAAAAAATGAACCTGTATGACCCCCGGACTGAGATAAAAACGCTACTTCCCCCGATTGGATGATTTCCATAATTTCAGTATTGGTAAGACGACTCTCTTGACAATAGGGTCCAAGACAATTAGGTCCTATTAGTCTCAAACCATTAGTTACATTATCCAGCATGGCTCGTTCCAACTTAATACCTTCCTCAGTCCCTAGCTCGGAGAATCCTGCTGTAAAGATCGTGCAGAATTTGACTCCTTTCTGACTGCATTCATTAAGAACTTTAGGTACACTTTCATTTGGCACACCAATAATTACATAATCAATCGGATCGGGAACATCGAGGATGGATGGAAACGTTTTTTCTCCGAACATTACTTCTTTTCTTGTTTTGCTTATGCAATATATTGGTCCTTGATAATTTACTTTCTTTAAAGCGTATAAATGAGCTGTTGCACCTTTAATAGGATTGTCTGACACGCCTATTATTGCAACACCTCGAGGATAAAATAAAGGATCAAGATCAACCAAGCCAAATCACTTTTCTTTAATTTTATTATATCTATACAATTCAAAAAGAGCCTTTGCAGCTATTTGCTCTGTAGAAAAAATGGAGATTCCATTCAAATACATTTCTTTTACCGCTTGAGGTACAGATTTCGGTTTAAGAGGAGGGAAAAACATTCGAATTGCGGGAGATAATGTTTCACTTGAACCAGTTAATTCAAAAGTTGTAACAATAACAATTGGTTTATTTATTTCCTTTTGTAATTTTAATAGTTCTTTATATTGTTTCCTTTGTAACATCGATAGATATATAAAAAGCATGTCAACGTTTGGATCTCTTCCAATAATATCAATAACTCGTAATTCCAATATTGCATCAGTTTGTAATCCCACATCCACGGGATTTTCAATGGAAGTTCCATAAGCAGGTAAAATTTTCGATAATTTCATTCTTGAATCTTCACTAAATTCTGCTAGTTTTAAACCTACCATATCACAAGCATCTGCCGAATTTACAGCGGGACCACCTGGTCCAGATACTATCCCTACTTTATTGCCTTTTGGAATTTTTGGATTAATGAATATGGCTATTGTTTCAACTAATTCTCGAATATTATTAACTGTTATGATTCCTGTTTGCTTAAAAGCAGAGTCCCAAAGAGTTTCACTACCACATAAAGAACCTGTGTGGCTAGAAGCCGCCTTTTTACCAGATGGAGTTCTACCAACTTTCCAGATTATAATAGGTTTCTTCTTTATTATGTTATTCATTAAGGAAACGGTTCGTTGGGGATCTTTGACACCTTCCAAATAACAAGCGATGACCTTTGTTTCAGGATCTTCACCTAAATAATAAAGAAAATCATTAAAATCTAAATCACATCCATTTCCAAAACTAACCATTTTTTGATAATATAATCCTCGTTGAGCACTAATAAAACACAATAAATTTGCAATTGAACCGCTTTGACTAATAAAACTCACGGATCCTGACTCAATAGGTAAACTTGGAAAAAATGAAAGTCTAGTTGAAGGACAATACAAACCCATGCAATTTGGACCAATCAATCGTAATTTATATTTCTGAGCTATTCTTACTAATTCATCTTCTTTTTCTTTACCTGATTTGTCCTTCTCTGAAAATCCTGCTGAAAATAAAATGACTCCTTTAACTCCTTTTTCACCACTTTGTATTATAACATCTTTCACAAATTTAGGATGAACTGCAGAAATAACCAAATCTACTGTTCCATCAATACTTTTCAAATCAGGAAATACATCTAAGCCCATAATTTTATCATTATTATTTGCAGCTTTAGGGTTAATTGGAAAGATTTTTGTAAATTTTGAGTCAAGATATGCTTGTAAAAGAAGGTTTCCTAGTCCACCCTTACGGCTTACTCCAAAAATAGCGGCTGATTTTGCATGAAAGATCTCATTTATTTCATTATATAATCCATCAAGAGGATTTTCATTTGGCATAGTTATCCTCAACAATTCTTTAATGTACCAATTAATAAATATTATTTGAAATTTATTCCAATCGGAATTTGAATAAAATTTGGAAATTTATAGGGAAAATTACAAATTTTTAAATATGATGCTCGCCTTATTATGTATAGGAGTTTCGTATCGGATTAGTTTGGGGTTAGAAAATAATGAGTAACGAAAAAATTCCTCCATTTGATGAAATTTGGAAAGAGATTCCATCATCCAAAAGAGAAGAAAAGTTTAATATAAGTAAGTTCATCTCAGAAGAATCTTCTACTATTAATGATTGGATTAAAAGTATAATTGAAAAAGTTGATAAAGAAAAGAAAAAAAAGTGCATTTTAATTGTTGATGATGAACAGACGATTTTAGATTCGTTAAAAAAATTACTTGAAATTGGTGGTTATGCAGTCGAAGCAGCAACGAATGGAATTAGTGCTTTAGATATTTTAAGTAAAAAAGAAATTAATTTGATCCTCTCGGATGTTAGAATGCCTGCCATGGATGGTATGGAGTTATTTAAGGAATGTAAATCTAATCCAGAATTAAATAAAATTCCATTCATTTTATTTTCGGCATATTATAATGAAGATACTTTACAAGCAGATTATTTTTTAACTAAACCAATTGAATCAGGTCTTTTATTTAAGATCATTAAAAAATTTTTATGATGGTTGCAAACCAGTAGTCCATGATGTCCCTAATTTTATGACATCACATCATTCTACTCAATTATAAATACTTCATGATTCAAGCTTTTTTCTGTGGAAATAGTTAGTGAATCTTGAAATCCCAGCATCAAACAGCTTTCCTCTTCTAAATAAACAGGAATGTTAAATTCTTTTATTTCTCCAACTTTTTTATAATTATTATCACCGTGCTTGAGATCATTAAGGGTTATTGATATCCATTCACCATAACCAACACATCAATTTCGTCGCTCTTCGCATAAGATGTAGAGTGCTTTTTTATTAATTTCATTACTCCTCAGTTCCTTTCTAAGAAGCATTTTAGCTTTTTCATCAATCTTGAACTCCACACAAAATCACCTTTAAGTTTTGTATGAAAAATTAAAACGTAAAAATCTTATTACTTCTTAAGCTTATTTAGGATCTTCTGTAAAATAAAATAAATAGTACTTAGTAATTATTAAAAAAATTAAACAATACATAATCCTGAATAAAATGAAAAAAATCTTAAAATTTATATTATTCATACTGCTAGCAGTAGTGATTTTGAGTTTGATATTTATACCATTATACATTCTAACTTTCAATCCACCAACTAATTATTCTCAACCAGATTCTAAATTATATTTATCTATTACAGGAACAAATGCCTCAACTTGCATAGGTCTATCTTTTTACACATCTGAACCTTGTTTAGCTTCCGTTTATTTGGGAAAAGACAACAAATATGATGATTTTTTTCAAGAGGATTCTCAATTAACACAAATTCATCAATTTAACTTCAGCTATTTGGAACCAAATACATTATATCACTATACAATTAATAGCTCAACTTTTAAGACAAATTATATGAATATTGATTACACCTTTATTACAGCACCAAATTCATCCGTGAATAAATTCAATTTCTCGATAATTGGAGATACAAGACCTGATATTTATGGAATAAGTGCCCATAATCGGGTAATGGAACAAATTATTAGAATTAATCCTCATTTTATCTTAAATTTAGGTGATATTGTTTATCATCCAGAAAATTCAAGTGATTGGGACAATTTCTTTTCAGTAATTAATAGGAATAATTATGCAAGTAATCATCCTTACATGGTGAGTGTAGGAAACCACGAAACTACTGGAGATAAAGGAGTAAAATATGAAGAATATTTTTATTTTCCTCATAAAGAATTCTATTACACGTATACTTTTAGTAATGTTTTTTTTATATCTTTAGATTTAGAAGTAGGTACACGATTAAATTATGAAAATATATCTCAAGAACAAATAGATTGGTTAGTTGAAAATCTTGAAATCGCAAATGAAAGTCAAAATATTAACTGGATCATAGCAACTTGGCATGTACCGGCATTTGGAAGTTATAGAGGCAATAATACTGAAATTATTAATAAAATCATACCCATTTTAGAGTTATATAAGGTTGATTTAATTTTAAGTGGTCATAATCACCATTATGAAAGATTAAAAGTAAATAATACGAATTATATTATTACAGGAGGTGGCGGAGCGCCATTATATGAATTTGGAGATTCAATACATCCAAATTCTTTGGTAAGAAATGTTTCTTATCATTTTTGTCAAGTTCAGATAGACGGATTACAATTGAATATGACTGCCATAAATGAATATGGAGCAAAAATTGATAATTTGACTCTAATACAAAGCAATCCTTGGCGTATCTAAAAAAGAATTTTTTAAAAATTGGTGATTAATTAAGAGTTCCAACGCCACTTTTGAACGTCTCTATCTTGTTTGGACTTTTTTTTATATTCTTTATAGTGTTCTTTGCACAAATATGCTTTATTTAACTTTGTTTTTTTTAATTTTAAACCAGATTTATTTACAAGTTGGAGGTTTATTGATCGTTCGGCTTCTTTTTGGCATTTCTCTACCGAACACGTTACTTTCTTATCTACACGTCCCAAAATATCACGATCCGATTTTAGAAAATTCTTTTAAATCACTTAAGACTAAAAAAGAGTAGAATCTTATAATTATTTCGTAAAGGAAGATTTTTTTTGATTGATGATGACAACTTTCCACTCTTTATAGAATTTCCAGAATTAAAAGATATATTACCAAGAGAAAAATTAATTCAAAAAACTCCAGTTCAGAAGATGGAGAATTTAGAGGCTAAAATCGGGGCCAAATATATTTGGATTAAAAGAGATGATAAAACTACGGAAATATATGGAGGCAATAAACCCAGGAAGTTAGAATTTATTTATGCTGATTGCTTAAAAAAGGGTAAAAGTAAAATAATGACGATGGGAGGGATCGGCTCAAACCACTGCCTCGCAACTGCAATATTTTGTCAACAATTTAATTTAAAACCAATTTTGGTTCTCTTTCATCAACCAGTTACAGATGATGTGAAAAAAAAGCTATTATTATATCGCTATTATGGTGCTGAAATAGTCTATAATAAATCTGAAGTTCTTTCGGTCCTCTCCTATTTTACAAAACAACGATTAACACGTAAAGATACTTATTTCCTTTTCGCTGGAGGTACAACTTCAGAAAGTACATGGGGACATATAAACGCTGCATGCGAGTTAAAAGAACAAATTGAAGCAGGAGATTTAGTAGAACCTGATTTATTATTCGTTACTGCTGGTACAACTGGAACTATTGCAGGTTTAGAAGCAGGTTTGAGATTATTAGATTTAAAGACCAAGATAATAGCCGTGACTGTTGTTCCTTCTATTACATATATAAATGCTCTATTTTCTTGTGAAAGATTAGTTAAAAGAATTGTAAATGAAGCGGTAAAATTTGTGAAAAAACATGTTACTAAGATGAAAAATTTCAAGTATAATCCGAATTTTGAAGTTAATACAAATTATTTTGGGGGAAAATATGGCAAGGTGACAGATGCAGGTCTAAATGCAATAAATATTGTAAAAGAAACAGAAAATATCCAATTAGATACTACTTATACTGGAAAAACATTTGCAGCTTTACTTGATCACGTTAAAACTCATCCGGATGATAAAATTTTATTCTGGAACACCTATAATTCTGTAGAACTTCCAGATGTTGAGGATAAGGTAAATTATAAGGATCTACCAAAAAAATTACATGAAATTTATGAAAAATAATAAAAAAATTATTCCTTAATTTCTAAATCATATTTGACTCCAAGTCTTTTACCGCCTTCATTCCATCCAGCAGTTATAATTGCTCGTGCTTGGCGTTCAGCGGTTCTTTTTTCAATATTATTCGATTCTTTCGTAAGATCTAATATCCATTTACCATTCCTCTCATCTAACAGCATGTATATTCCTTCGGGTTTTTGAAAGGCTCTAGAAAAGGTTTTGTTAACGTATTTAAGATAATATGAAGGAATTTCACTAGCTTTCTTAATATTATCTATTTGTTTTGAATATTTTTCCTTTAAATCTTCTATTTCTTTAGCGTGAATAGCTTTTAAGCTGTTTATTTCCCGTTCGTAATTCTCTTTATGTTGTTGAAGCATAAATCTCAAACCTTGGACTTCCTCTTCAGCATGCTTTAAGATTCCCTCTTTCGAAGTCATTTCCGTTTTGGAATCTTCCAATTTTTTTCTATAAGTTTCAGCTTCAGTTAAGACGGGTTGAAAATCTTTAATAGTACCTTCTAATTTCTCAATATTTGCCTTTAATTCTAAAATTTCTTTATCTTTTTCTTTTATCATTTCTGTTTGTTTTTGAAATTTTGCTTCAATTCCTTTTTTGTCTTTTAAAAAATCTTCTTCTTGGCCTTTCATTTTCTTTTCTAATCGTTGATAATCAACCATGAGTTGTTTCTTTTCATTTTCCATTTTTTCAATTTGAGCCGTTGCTTCTTCATATTTTTTTGACTTTTCTATGAATTGATCCTCAACATCTTTAGTTAAATCTTCCTTCCCATCAGCAAGATTACGTAAATTTTCATTATCTTCTTTTAGTTCTTCAATAATCTTCTTTAATTTAACAATTTCATCATTCTTTTTTTGTATTTCATCTTCCAAATTTATCCACCAATTTCACACTAATCAAAATTAGTGATCTTACATTATAAATTGATCTACTTTCTCATATTAAAAAAAATAAAAGATAAAGAGATTACGAGGATTAGTTAATAATTTGCCCTTTTAACAAATCTTCAAGAGAATCTCTCTTTCTAATTAACTTAGACTGCCCTTTATGTACCAAAATCTCTGCTGGACGTAGTCTACAATTATAATTTGAACTCATTGTATACCCATATGCACCAGCGTCTAAGATCGCAATCAAATCCTTTTCCTCTAATTTAGGTAATTTTCTATCTTTTGCTAAAATATCTCCAGTTTCACATAAGTTACCTGCAATTTGATAAATTTCTTCAGGTTTTTGATCCATTTTATTAGCAACTACAACGTGATGATAGCTACCATACATAGTTGGTCTTATTAAATCATTAAACCCAGCATTAACACCAACAAAGATTTTATTTCTCGAATGTTTAATAGTGTTAACTTCTGTTAAAAGAATTGTAGATTCTGCAACTATATATCGACCTGGTTCAATGCAAAAATAAGGTTCACCTAAATTAAGGTCTTTTATTTTATCTTTGAATTTGGTTATAATTTTTGCAGCGTATTCTTCTAAATCAAGAGGTTTATCTTCAGGTTTATATGGAATGCCAATTCCGCCACCAAAATCAATGAATTCCAACTTGATGCCTAATTCCTTTATGAGTTTTTCTATAATATTTAAATATTTATCTGTAGCAATCTCAAAGGTCTCGATATCTAAAATCCCAGATCCAATATGAGTATGAATTCCAAATTCTGTGAAACCATTTCTTTTTGCTTTTTCATATGCTTCTATTACGAAAGGTTCTAGAATACCGAATTTAACGTCAGGACCTGCAGTAATTGTGTGCTGATGGTGTCCACCACCAAATTCTGGGTTGATTCTAAAGGAAAGTAAAGGACGCTTATTTGATATTGAGTCATAGGCATCCAATAATCTGACTAGACGGTCAATTTGTGTTCTTGCATCTAAATTAATCATAATATTTTTTTCTAATGCAAAATGTAAATCGTCATTAGAATAATTATTACCTGTAAATAGAATTTTTTCTGGTTCAAAACCTGCTTTTAATGCTAAAAATATCTCCCCAGGCGATACTGCGTCAATATATGAACCTAAATCTTTTAAAATTCTTAACACGTTGATATTATCATTCGCTTTCGTTGCATAATGTATTCTAAATTTACTATAATTCTTTTTTAGAACGGTTTCTAATGCTTTATATCTTTCTCTTATTGTTTCTTCATTAATTACGTAAAGGGGAGTCTTAAATTCTCGCGCAAGATCGATTGTATTACATCCACCTATTGTCAAATTCCCATTTACAGCATCCATATTTTTACGTTTTAAAAAATCAGATTCCATTTTTATTATCACTTCAAAGAAATTAGATCAAATCCTCCATATTCCAAATTCCAGGACCTTTATCATACATAAATTTAATTGCTTGGATCGTACCATTTGCAAGACATTCTCGACTATGAGCCATGTGAGTTATTTCAATTCTCTCACCAGGGCCAGCAAAAAGTACTGTGTGATCACCAACAATGTCTCCTGCCCTAACGGCATGTATTCCAATTTCTTCGCTTCCAATCTTTCTTGGAGAATCCCCAACGCGACCATATTTTCCAACTTTTTTAAGATCTTTTCCTAGTGCTTCAGCAATTATAGCCGCCGTCTTTGCAGCAGTTCCACTTGGGCTATCCCGTTTCCTATGATGATGTTTTTCAATAATTTCAATATCATAATCTTTCAAGATCCGTGCTAAATTTCTAACGGTTTGAAAAAATATATTTACTCCAATTGACATGTTTGGAGAAATCATACCAGAAAGATTTTTTTCTTTAATTATCTTTTCAAATTCTTTTTTAAAATCCTGACTCATTCCAGTCGTTCCTATTATGCAATTGATGTTTCTATCCAATACCTTGGAAATATTTTGTTCTACCGCTTTTGCAATAGTAAAATCAATAAAAAAATCAATAGGCGTTAATAAAATATCATCTAACTCATCACTACTTCGTAATATAACACCAATTGGCCCTTGACTTACAACGGTACCAATATCCTTCCCAAGATTTGGAGAACTTGACATTGTTATAGCAGCAACTAATTCTAAATCAGGATCTTCGATCACTTTTTTAGCAACGAGGCCCCCCATATTTCCATCTGCACCACAAATACAGATTTTTATCATGATTTAATCCCTTATAATAATTTTAATTCTTTTAATACTTTCTTAATTTTTTCGATAGTATCAGGTGCCGCATTTAATAGAGGAAGTCTTAAATTCCAATTTGAAATACCAGCGATTTTCAATAATTTGGCAGCTTCTTTTACAGGAATTGGATTTGATTCTACAAATAAGACTTTGAGCAAGTCATATAACTCATAATGTTGTTTCAAAGCTGTTTGATAATCTCCTTTTTCTAAAGATATGCATAAATCTGACATTTTCTTAGGGATAATATTTCCAGCTACGCTAATCACTCCCTTTCCACCAATTGTACAAATGGAGTAAGTTAATGAATCATCTCCAGATATAATGCTAAAGTCCTCATCAGTACCTTTAACAATACGCATTATTTGATCTAAATCACCAGATGCTTCCTTAATAGCAACTATATTTTTAATTTTTGATAATTTTATGACTGTATCAGCTTCTAAATTTCGCCCAGTCCTACTAGGGACATTATACAAGACAATGGGAACTTTTACCGATTCTGCAACTTTAGTAAAATGTGCTAATAATCCTGATTGCATTGGTTTATTGTAATATGGGACGATGACTAAGCATCCATCCGCTCCAGCATTTTCAGCAAATTTGGATAAATCTATAGCTTCTCTAGTTGAATTACTTCCAGATCCTGCAATGACAGGGACCCTATTTTTTGTTTGATTTACGACAATTTCAATAATTCTCTTATGTTCATTATGAGACATAGTCGCAGATTCACCAGTTGTACCCATGGGAACTAATCCATGAACACCATTTTTAATGAGATAATCGACCCATGTTCTTAAATCTTCTTCAACGACTTCTCTATTCTCATCTAATGGTGTAATCATTGCTACAAAACATTTTGAGATATCTACCATACGTTCTACTCCCAACTCACATGAAAAATATTGTTGGTAAAGAATTTAGAAATTGGAAAAATAAAAAATTATTGATTAAAAGTTCGTCTCATTTATTTCTCACAATATTATAAACAGCTTTTATAAAGTAACTTACCATTAAAATTAAAAAAAAAACGATTTATAGAAAATTAGGACTCTCTAATTTCAATTTGATTGATTCATTTATAGTTTAAAAACAATTAAATACAAAAAATGTTAAAAAAAGCAAAAATTCTTTAAGTATTACCCTATTTTTTTCATAATCAAGCTTAAAATTTGAAAGGAATTATAAAAATGAAAATTGAACCTAGTCAAAAAGTCCAGAGTATCGGCACATATGCATTTGCTGAAGTTGATAAAATAGTGGATAAGTTAAAATCTGAAGGAGTAGAGCCCATTGATTTTGGTGTTGGAGACCCAAAGACTCCGACTCCTCAAATAGTGAGAGATGCAATAAAAAAAAGTTCTGAAGAGCGGCAGACCTCTGGGTATCCAGGCTATATTGGTTCATTAGAATTTAGGACTACAATTGCTAAATGGATGTTAAACAGGTTTGGTATAAAATTAGATCCTGAGAAAGAAATTAGTTCTTCTTTAGGAGGTAAAGAATGCGTTTTTAACTTTCCAATGGGATTTGTGAATCCGGGAGATATTGTTTTTTGTCCTAATCCAGGTTATCCACCAACAGAGCGAGGTACAATTTTCAGTGGAGGCAGACCAGTCTTATTGCCACTAAAAGAGGAAAATAACTTTCTAATTGATTTAAATTCTATTGACAAAGAATTAGTTAAGAAAGCAAAGATTCTTTGGATAAATTATCCGTCAAATCCGACAGGTGCAATGGCAACGGATGATTTTTTCAAGGAGGTTATTGATTTTGGTCAGGATAATAATATCATAATAGCGTCAGATGAAGTCTATTCTGAAATTTTTTTTGATCAAAAACCAAAAAGTATCTTAGAATTCGGAAGAGAAGGAGTTGTAGTAATACAATCCATGTCTAAGCGAAGCGCAATGACTGCATATCGGGTTGGCTGGTTAGCTGGTGATGAAGACATTGTTTCTGTTTATAAAAAGGTGAAAACTAACATTGATTCAGGAACTTCATGGTTAATCCAAGATGCTGCAATAGCTGCTTTACAAGATGAAACACACGTGGAAAAAATGAGAAAAGAATACAAAATTAAAAGAGATATAATGATTGACGCATTTAAAAATATTGGCTTAAATGTTCGAATTCCGAAGGCGACCTTTTACATCTGGCAAAAAGCACCAGATAGAATGAGCTCTTTAGAATTTACCAAAAAACTATTAAGAAATGAAATGGCAATCGTTACAACTCCTGGTTCTTGGATTTCAAAGGAAGTCGATGAATTTAATCCAGGCGAGGGATTTGTACGGTTTGCGCTAGTACCTGAAGTCGAGGAAATAAAAGAAGCAGCTTTAAGGTTAATGGAATATTATAATAAATAAAATAAAAAAAATTATGTCATATCGACTCTTTTTTTACATTTTGGACAACTTGTGCTATTCCAAGCTAACATCCATCCACAATGAGGGCATCTATGGATGGAAGTATCTGCAGAAGCCTGACTTAATTCCCCTTCAAGTATGTCTAAATCAACTTCTTCACTCATATCTAAAAGTAATTCATTCAGATAAACATCATCTTTATCTTCAATTTTTGTAGGTTTCATTACTTGAGCCATGGGAGAATAAGATGTCTTTACTTGAGGTTCATACGGTTTTACTTCCGTTATTTTAAATGCCTTTTTGCTAGAAATTTCTTCTTGCTTATCCTTAATTATTTCAGCAACTGTTTTTTTAGGTTCTGCTTTAGCGAACACGGGTTTTTTCGGTTCCTTGGGTGGAGTTTCAGCTTTTTGCTTCAATTTTTCGATATTTGATAATATTGGTGTCTCTGGAGCTGTTGTAGGCTCAGATACAGGTTTCGCCTCGATTTCTACTTTAGATTTTTCTTCAATAGGTTGTGATTTTGTAACAACTGGTTTTTTAGCAACCTTCTTTAAATCATCAACACTAATTTTTCTCGCTTCAGGTTGTAATGATTTATCTTCAACTACTGTAGCAATGGGAATCTCAGAGATTTCTTGATCCTTAATTTGAGATGAAGGCTCAACGATCTTTGGCTTTACAATTTTTGGTGCTGGAACGCCTCCTTCTCTTTTTAAATCACCTCGTTTTGTCATCCCAATTTTTTCCTTGAACTCTTCGGCTCTTTTTTCCACGTCACTTTTACTTGATAATAAATTATCGTTAAATAATATAAAATACCATATTTTGGAGCTAGTAGCAATCCGTAATTTTGGAAAAATTAAGTGTCTTCGCCCAAATAATTCGTCATGACCAACAAATATATCTTTTATTTTATCAATTTCTACTTCTAAATCATAATCTGAACTCTTTAATTCAATTGGAATTTCAGACATATCCCCTGTATCTGAAATATCAGAAATTTTGCCACAAGATACTATCTCATGTCCTTTAAAAATCAAATAAGTCTGAGTAATCCAAACTTTCCCTTTATATTGTAAATTCTGTGTCTCACTTTTTAGAGCAGAGAATTTGAACGTGCTAGGCACCATACAAACAGCATGGTTTACAATGGGCTGTCCAAATTTTTTAATATCCTTTTCTGATAATTCTAAATGTGTCAATAAATCACCTAAATAAATCACTTAATTATCATTAAATAATGTGAATTTATAAATTCAAATTAATCCTCAAAGTTAATTCAATTTATGATTGAATTTATTTATTTATTTTGCGAAAACTATTTCAAATAACAAAATAAAAATAATTAAAAAAAATTTTATTAAAAAACGTGAATTAATTATAATCAGTCGAGTTGGACCCAAAATATCCATCTAATTCTAATTTCAAGATAATATCTTCGACTTTTTCTTCTGTAGTTTTGAATCTTCGTGCCATCTCAGCAATTTCATTCTGTGAAACCCCATATTCAGATGAAATGACTTCATAAAATATTTTCTTTTCTAAATCTGAGAGTTCTTTAAAATTTTCAAGTCTAAACATATGATTCACGCTACTTTTTTTTGACCAATTCTAACAATTAGTTATCATATATAAAATTTTACTTTAAAGAAATTGGAACTTGAAAACAATTGTAATAAACTGTGTTATCAAAATATTACTCATTTTTAAGAGGTGTAACCATCGTTCTATAATTCATGAAAGATTTGAACGAATCGTTGAAACAATCATTATTAAACTTAGAACAATTTCTTCCTCAAGTAGATCATGCAATGGAAATAGCAAGTCAAAAAATACGACAAGTGGACCAATTTAAACTGTTATGGCATGCTAGCTTAAAAGATTTGTTCTGAATTTATACGAATATAAATTTTTTTGTTAGCTTAAGTGCGAACTTAATAATTTGAATAATGATCCAAATAATTATTAATTTTTTATCTTTATGGATTACACAAAAAATTATGGTGATTCCAAATTGAGTGATTTACAAAAGTTATCTAAAGATCAGCTAATTAAATTAATCATAATTGGTGCTAAGAATTGGTTAGCACATGATGGGTTATGGTTCCAAGCAGTCGAAAAGAAAAGAGGTATTGATGAAGCAATTAAGGCAGATGGTGAAGCTTGGAGAAAATTTTCACCTATTGAAGCTAAACGTATTATGGAATTTTTAAATATAAAACCCAATGGAGGATTAGATGCATTAAAGATTGCATTACAATATAGAATGTATGCGCATTTAAATAAACAAGAGATTATTGATGTTGATGAGAATACAATTATCTTTAGAATGAATGATTGTCGAGTTCAATCAGCTCGTAAGAGAAAAAATTTACCAGATTTTCCTTGTAAATCTGTTGGAATTATTGAATATGAAGAATTTGCAAAAACGATAGATCCTCGAATTCGCACAAAATGCATTGCATGCCCACCAGATAATCATCCAGACGATTTTTTTTGCGCATGGGAGTTTACTATTTAGGGCATATTGATACTTTTTTGAAAATTACTCAAATCAAAAAAAATGTCTAATCATGGCAAATTTTATTTGTTATATTTGTTACATAACAAAAATCTTTAAAAATTTAGATTCAACTGATTAATTAATTACACTACTATTAAATTATTTTTAAAGAAGGATTTAGCGTTTCTATTAATATTGGAACAGCTAAACGATAATAAAAGAAGGAGTAAATCATGACAGGAATTAGAAGTTATGGTATTTACTTACCTGGATATCAACTAGAAAGAAAGTCGATTTCTAGGGCTTGGGATTTTCCTAAAGCTCCAGGCACTAAATCTGTTGCAAATATAGATGAAGACAGTATTACCATGGCTGTTGAAGCGGGTCTGGACTGCTTAGCAGGTATAGATCCCAAAGAAATAGATGGATTGTATTTTGCAAGCACTACACCTCCATTTTCAGAAAAGCAAAATGCAAGTTTAATTGCAAAAGTATTAGATTTAAGAGATGATATTCAAACTGCTGATATTACAACATCAACTAAATGTGGTACTGAAGCTTTAAGAGAAGCTTTTAATACCGTTGAAGCAGGAAATGCGAAAAATATATTAATTGTAATTGCAGATAAGCGAGATGCTGAAATTCAAACCATGGACGAATTTATATACGGAGATGGCGCAGCTGCAGTATTAGTTTCATCAGATGATGCACAATGTTGTGCGAAGATAGAAGGGTATCATTCAATTACAACTTTAACTACAGGTCCATGGAGAAAAGAAGGAGATCCACACGTTAATAGTTTTGAAATTAAACACGAAACAATGTATGGATATATGAAATCAATGACAAGTGTTCTTGCTGGATTAATGAAAAAATACGAAATTAATCCTGATGAAGTCGCTAAAGCAATTTATTATTCACCTGATCCAAGATCTCACGGAAGAATTTTAAAGGCGATGAAATTATCGACTAAGGCTGCTGTGGATTCAATGTTTATGCAAATTTCAAATACAGGTTCTCCATTACCTTTTCAAATGATGTACATGGCTTTTGAAAAATGCCCATCTAATGCCACCGTATTATTAGCAGGATATGGTGATGGTGCAGATGCATTTTATTTAAAAACTACTGATAAAATAAAAGATGTTGTTAACTCAAAGACAAAAAGTAGAAAGCTATTCAAGGAAATAAAAACAATTGAAAATTATAATACATTTCTAAAGAATCGATTAGTAATTAAAGGAAAAGAATTCTTCACTAGAAAAGCATCAGCAGTCACAATATGGAGAGATTCAAAATCTTTGTTACCCTTTTATGGAGTCAAATGTAATAATTGCGGATATACAACATATCCTATAATGCCAACATGTCTAGTATGCCGATCTACGGACTTTGAAGAAGTTCGACTTCAACGAAAAGGAAAAATATTCACCTATACTTTGGATCATTTAGTAGCTGCTGAATATGTTCAGACTCCTGTTCCACGCTGTGTAATAGATCTTGAAGGTGGTGGGAGAGTTTTATTGGATATGACTGACTGTAATCCAGAAGACGCAGCAATTGATATTGAAGTCGGATTGACTTTTAGAAAGGTGAATGAAGGTGGAGGTTCCAAGAATTATTATTGGAAATGTCGTCCTATCGCAAGTAAAAAGAAGGATAAGGAGGTTGAAGCATAATGGGTCATCTTAGAGGTGGCGGTATTAAAGATAAAGTTGCAATTATTGGTGTAGGAGCAACAAAGTTTGGAGAAAATTGGGAATGGGATCAATATAAATTATTACATATGGCAGCCGAAGAAGCTTTTGGAGATGCAGGAATAAAAAATCCACAGGAAGAAATAGATGCTATTTGGTGTGGAATACAATATAATTTTACAGGTCTATCTGGTGGTACTGCAGCAGATGGAATAAGGATTTATGGAAAACCAGTAACCAGAGTTGAGAATTATTGCGCATCTGGCATGGATGCATTTAGAAATGCGTGTTATGGAGTAGCATCAGGCGTTGTTGATGTTGCTTATGCTTGTGGAGTTGAAAAATTATTAGATGAAGGTTCAGCAGGATTACCAGGTTTCAAGGAGATGGGCCATCCAATATTACCACTTCCTAGTGCACCCGCCATGTTTTGTATGGCTGCGATGAGATGCTTTCATGAATATGGTTGGAATAAAGAAGATTTAGCACGAGTCGCTGTGAAAAACCACAAAAATGGACTTAAACATCCAAAGGCACATTTTCATAGAGAAATTACTATTGAAGATGCAATGAATGCTCCGATGATTGCCGATCCGTTAGGTCGATTTGATTGTTGTGCAATGTCGGATGGATCTGCTGGTGTGGTCATAACAGCACCTGAATTAGCTGAAAGTTTTGCACATTCCGACGATTACGTATTAGTCAAGGCAAATGCAATTTCCGTGCAAACTAATTCACCATGGTATCACCCAAAATTTCCATTTACTGGCTTTCCATCCACTCAACAAGCTGCACAAGCTGCTTATAAAGAAGCAGGAATTACTAATCCCCTTGCTAAAGCAGGTCAGATTAATGTTGCTGAAGTACATGACTGTTTCACGATTACTGAGCTGGTTAATTGTGAAGATATGGGATGGGTTGAACGAGGTAAAGCTGCTCAATGGTATAAGGATGGCGGTCCTGAAGTCGATGGTGATTTAGCAGTCAATCCATCAGGCGGTTTAAAATGTTTTGGGCACCCAATTGGAGCGACTGGATGCAGAATGGTTCAAGAAATTACGAGACAATTACAAGGGAGAGCCCAAGGCATGCAACGAAAAGATGCAAAAATAGGTGTTTGCCATAATCTTGGTGGTGCATTTACTGTTGCATCAGTTACGATTTTAGGAATGCGAGATTAAACTTTATTTTCTTTTTTTCTTTTTTTTATTTTACATCAACCTTAATTGGTGTCATTATGATCAAAAATATCTGTGTATTTGGTAGTTATGTAACTTTAAAGCACGATTTAATAGATATTGTACAAATTGGAGAAACGTTAGCAGTCAATGGGTATACTATAATCTCAGGAGGATTTGGTGGATCGATGGAACAAGTATCAAAAGGAGCAAAACAAGGTGGAGGAAAAACAATTGGCGTAACCTATTATGAGTTCCCTGATTTAATATATCATAAAGCAAATGAATTTGTTGATGAAGAAATAATAACAAATTCAATTTTTGAAAGGATTGAAAAAATGATGGATTTAGCTGATGCTTTTTTAGTATTTCCAGGAGGGACTGGAACTCTTTTTGAACTTGCATCAGTAATTGAATCAGTTAATAAAGGTCTTATTGAGATTAAACCAATTATTTGTTTTAAGAATTATTGGAAATTAATATCGGAATCGTTAAAAGCGATTAAAATTACAAATAAAGAATTTATCAATAGAAATGGAACAAAATCTGTTAATGAATTGATATATTTTGTTCAATCTATTAATGAATTATTAAAATTTTTACAAAATTACAAGTAAAAACAATTATAATTTTCAAAACAATATTTTTTTCATTTAAATTAATTTTATATGAGTCATTCTACCTTATTATTTCATAGAATAAAATCGTTATATTTAGGTATTCCTAATTTTTAACAAATGAATAAATGTGTTCTTCAATTGAAAGAAGAAAAAATTGATATCAAAAATTGGGTTCCGAAGAATTATATACATGCATTTTTAATTGTGGAATCAATTCTATTAATTTTGTCATTCATACCTTTTTATTATGTTTTAATTAACATCATTTTTTGGATTTTATCTGGAATTGTAATGTTTTTTGGAATCCTTTGTATTAATGCATATTATCAATTTGGTAAAGATAATAATGCATTACAAAAAAAGATTCATGATATATTACTTAATAACCTGCCTTGGAACGGTGAAGGAAAGGCTCTGGATATTGGAACAGGAAATGGAGCAGTTGTCATAAAACTTGCAAAGAATTATCCTAACTGTAAAGCGATAGGAATAGATTTTTGGGGTAAAAGATGGGAATATTCCAAACTTGATTGTGAAAAAAATGCTAAAATCGAAGAAATTGGTGAACGAATTCAATTTCAAAAAGCAAGTGCTGCCAATCTTCCATTTGAAAATGAAGAATTTGATGCAGTCGTGAGTAATTTTGTATTTCATGAAGTAATAGAAGTAAAAAATAAAAGGGAATTAATTTTTGAAGCCCTAAGAGTATTAAAGAAAGGAGGTGCCTTTTCATTTCAAGATTATTTTTATTCAAAAAATTATTATGGAAGAAAAGATGAATTAAAATCAGAGCTAATTAAAAGTGGTTTAAAAGAAATTCATTTCAAAGAATTAAAAGATTCAATTGAAATTCCATTATTATTAAGATTTGGATTTTTCCTTGGTAATATGGTTAATTTATATGGAATAAAATAAAATTATTGTTTCTAATCATTTGCCTCTTTATTTACTAAATGCCTAAGAAACGAATGTAATGCATTTACCTCATCAATAAATTTTCTACCTAACGTTTCATTATTATGTTTTTTCGCAAAATTCTTGGTTCTATATTCTGCCGGACCTAAAATTTTTAACATACCTAATTTATAAATTTCAATTAAACTTGTATTTTTTTGATATAGGTTGGTTCTTTCATTATCTTTCTTAATTTTATCAATCACACCTAATTGAGTTAATTCTTTTAAACTAACCGAAATTACAGTTTTTCCTAACGAAATTTGTAAATCTTTTAAGGTATTTTGAATGTCTCCTTGTGATATAGGTTCTTCAGACATCCAAATAATTCCATAAATCTTCATAATAATGTCTGGAATCCCCGCTACATCACCCATTCTCATAAACATGTCAATGATGTCCTTTTTTAATTCCATATTAGACAATTTTTTCACACTTTTTTTATAGAAAATTGTAACTTAAAGTAAATTCGTTAAAGTATATACTTTTGAAAAATTTAAATATACGTCAAGGTATAAACTTTTAAGATCATTTATCAAATATTAAAATTTTCGATCTAAAATCATAAGATTTATTTTAAAAATGGAGAAAATTGAAAAATATATTGAATAGGAGAGTAAAGATAAATGACTTTTGAATATTATTCACAATTAAAATCAATTTTAGATGATAAAAAAATATCTATTGAACCAAAAATATTAGAACAGTATAAATCTGATAACAGTTTTGGGTTTGTTGATCCTAAAGTGCCTAAATGTATTATTTGGCCAGAAAATATTAAAGATATTCAACAAATTGTAAAATTTGCTAATGAAAAAACTATTTCTTTAGTACCTTTAAGTTCGGAAACACCAAGATTTCACGGAACAAGCGTTCCTCGTAATGATAACACTATAATAATTGACTTTACTAAAATGAAAAAAATTCTGAATATAGATGTTAAGAATCGAGGAGTAATGTTAGAAGCAGGAGTAAATTTTGAAGAATATATTAATGCAGCAAAAGAGGCTGGTTTACGTCCACATCTGCCTTTGTATCCATATGCAAAAAAATCAGTAGTTGGAGCAGCATTAGATAGAGAGCCAGTGATAATACCAAAATATCATTGGGACATTGCTGATCCTTTATTATGCACGGAAGTGGTTTTTGGAACAGGGAACATGTTCCGAACAGGTGCTGCAGCAGGTCCAGGCAGTTTAACACAGCAAAAAGAATCTGGTGGAGCACAAAAAAATCCAATGGGCCCTACTCAATTTAGTCCATTCAGGATAATTCAAGGAGCACAAGGTACCATTGCATTAGTTAATTGGGCTACTTTAAAAGTTCAACAAGCTATCAATTTAAGAAAAAACTATTTTATAACTTCTGAAAAATTGGATACAAATTTTGATTTTATTTATGAGATTCTCAAATATAGATTAGGTGATGAAATATTTATTTTAAATAACCTTAATTTAGCATCATTACTCCAGAAAGATGAAGCAAGTATTAATAAAATGCGGGATAATCTACCAAATTGGATTGGAATTATTTCTATAACGGGTTCTGGGAGTTTAGCAGAAGATAAAATAGCATGGCAACAGGGTGATATTTCAGAATATGCAACTAAATTTGGAGTAGAATTAAAAGAAAATCTACCAAATATTTCTGATGAACAAATTCGCATAATTTTAGAAGAAGCTTCGCCAGTTCCTTGGAGATTAAAATATAAAGGTGGTTGTAATGATATCTTTTTCATTTCTACTTTAGATAAAACTCCAAAATATAAGGAAATAATGTGGAAAAATGCGGAAAAGTTTAACTCAAAAAATATTGGGGTTTATATTCAACCTCTTGTTCAAGGTTGTAACGTTCATTGTGAATTCGACTTATTCTATAATCCAGAGGATCAATCTGAACGAAGCATTACTAAAGATACATTCATCAAATGCAGTCAAGCATTAATCAATAATGGGGCATTTTTTAACCGACCTTATGGCATCTGGGCAGACATGATTTATCCAAAAGTCCAACCTAATATTATAAAATCCATGCAAAAAGTCAAGAATATTTTCGATCCAAATAATGTATTAAGCCCAGGAGCACTTTGTTTCAAGGAGGGATTGAATTAATGGCAACTGAAAGTTTAGAAAAATATAGAGACATTATGGAAAGGTGTATTCGATGTTCGTTATGTAAATGGGTTCCTCAAATACAAATAAAGAGCCAGAAGTATTCTGCAATTTGTCCATCAATAGAAGAATATAATTTCCATAATTATTCAGGTGGTGGGAGACTCATAACGGCTTTAGCTTTATTATGTGAAAAGATTCCCTATAACGATAAATTGATGGAAGTTGTATATGCATGTACTGAATGTGGTGGATGTGACGTATCATGCAAAAACTTGAATGATTTGGAACCATTAGAAGTTATCCAAGAGCTTAGAGAACTACTAGTTAAAAAAGGTTATGGACCATTACCAAATCAACAAAAATATGTCGAGAACTCACTTGAAATGCACAACCCATATGGAGAAGATCATAAGGAACGGACTAGCTGGCTCCCAAAAGATACGAAACTGACTCCAGGTGCAGAACTTGGTTACTTTACGGGTTGCACTTCATCATATAGAAGAAAGGAATTAGCTGAAGCAACCGCAAGAGTTTTTAATAAAATTGGAGTTGAATTCAATCTTTTAGATCCTGATGAATTTTGTTGTGGATCTCCCATATACCGTGTTGGTGAAGTTGACAAAGCAAAACAATTGATGGAAGAAAACGTGAAAAAGATCGAAAAAGCGGGAATTAAAAAGCTAGTTACAAGTTGTGCTGGTTGTTATGCCATGTTCAAAGCAGAATATCCAAAAGTAATTGGAAAAGAATTACCATTTGAAGTTTTGCACACTTCAGAGTTATTAGAGATTCTCTTAAATGAGGGAAAAATGAAATTTACAAAAAAAGTACCCATGACGGTAACCTATCATGATCCTTGTCATTTGGGAAGAGGTTCTGAACCTTATCCAAAATGGGATGGAAAAATGGTTGAAGTCATGCCATTAATTAAGATGCCATTACCACCTAAACCCAAAAGACAAGGAACATTTGGCTGTTATGAGCCACCTCGAAACGTACTAATGCAAATCCCAGGTATACAATTAATTGAAATGGAACGAAATAGAGAATATGCATATTGCTGTGGTGCAGGAGGTGGGGTGAAAGCACAATTTCCCGAATTTGCAATAAATACTTCAAAGAGAAGGATAGAAGAAGCAATAGCCACGAATGCAGAAACATTGGTTTCGTGTTGTCCATTCTGTAAGACCAATTTACAAGAAGGTATTGTTGCCAAGAAATCAGATTTGAAATTCTTTGATTTGATAGAATTAGTGGAAAAAGCCCTATAGGAGTTGAATTTGCTTGTCATTAGATCAAAATATCTATAATCAACTCGAACAAGTAGTAGGGGCGAGAAATATTTCTGCAGATCCCGTAATTACTGTGAATTATGCTTATAGCTTTGGAAGTGAAACTTTATGTGAAAAATTTGGACTTCCAATTAGTCATTTTGCTTATTCACCTGTCGCAGTAATGTTACCAGGAAGCACTAAAGAAGTGCAAGCTACTGTAAAAATAATTAATGAAGCAGGTTTAAAATTTAAGGCACAATCAACAGGTTTAGGACCTTGGAACAATGTTTCTGGAGAAAATACAATCATTTTAGACTTACGAAGAATGAATAAAATTAGAAAAATTGATAAAAAAAACATGTATGTTGTAGTAGAACCATATGTGACTGGAGCTACTTTACAAGCAGAACTGTTGAAGTTAGATTTAAATACGCACATGCCTGGAGCTGGCCCGCAGGTTTCACCTTTAGCAAGTTCAACTTCGATGTTTGGTCCAGGATTTACTTCTGATGTAACGGGTTACTCTGCTCGTAACGTGCTTGGAGTTGAATGGGTTTTGCCTGATGGAGAATTGTTATTACTTGGTTCATTAGGATTAGAAAATGATTCAGATTGGTATTGTGGTGATGGTCCAGGTTTTTCCTTACGAGGGGTGATGAGAGGCGCTTCAGGAGCAAAAGGAGGACTCGGAGTATTTACTGCATCAGCTTTAAAATGTTTCCCATATCCATGTGAGCCAAAATGGAAACTTACGGGGATTAGTCCTGAATATGATTTCGAAATTCCTAATTTCATGCAATTCCATATAATAAGCTATCGTACCTTTGACCAATTAAAGGACGCATTATATCGCTTCTCCCAAGAAGAAATTGGATTTATGGTTAATTATTCTTCAAGTTACGCAATTGCAGCAACATTTTCAAGAGATAGAGCCGATTTAATCAAAAATACAGGAAAGTATGGCTTATTAAAGAAACCCATATGTTTGTTAATAACTGCAAGGACCAAAAGAGAATTTGATTACAAAGAAAAAGTAGTTGAAACGATAGTTGAAGAAACTAAAGGTAAAGATTATACCAAAAAAGGTAGTATAGTTCCGAGAAATCAATGTTATGTAGAAGCATTGCGAAGCATGTTAGGTCTTCATGCATTTTTAGCTAGTGGCGCATTTACTTCAGCTTTTGGTGGCATGGATTCCATAGGAGTTACTATAACAATGGCAGAATTAAACGTGCCGATTAAGATGGAATATATCGATAAAAAACAACTCGCAAATGATGGAGGAGAAGGTGTTTGGCTTCAAACTTACGAATTTGGTCATTATGCTCACGCTGAAATGCCTGCAATGTACGATAAATTAAATCCAGAATCAAAAGCTGGATGTCTTGAATATGTTGCAAGGACTAACCAACTGATTTATGATAAAGCATTGAATGTTCCTTTTGCAGTCGATGGTGATTTAATGCACGATTATTGGGGACCTAGAACTTGTAATTATCAAATTTGGTTGAGAAAATTAAAGGAAGCATTTGATCCAAATAACAGCTCTGATGCAGGATTTTATATTAATCCAAAACAATAATACAAAGAGGAGATTTGTAACATGGAATTAGATGAAAACATATATAAACAATTAGTAAGAATTGTTGGAGAAAAAAACGTTTCAAAAGATCCTGTAATAAATCAAGTTTATGCATATAATTGGAATAATGAACTTGTCAACATTCGTAGAGGAAATGAACCAAGTCTATTCGTTGAAGCGCCAATCGCAGTAATAATGCCTGAAAAAACAACTGAAGTTCAACAAATCTTAAAAATAATTAATGAATCGGGTCTAAAATTCAAAGCTCAGTCTACTGGTCTCGGACCATGGAATTGCGTTGCTGATACAAATGTAATCGTCTTAGATTTACGCCGTATGGATAAAATTAGGAAAATAGATGATAAAAATATGTATGCAGTGGTAGAGCCCTATGTTACAGGCTCAACACTCCAAGCAGAATTATTAAAAGTGAATTTGAACTGTCATATGCCTGGTGCAGGTCCGCAAGTTTCACCTTTGGCGAGTGCTACTTCGATGGCTGGACCCGGCTTCACCTCTGATTTTACTGGACATTCAGAACGGAATGTTTTAGGAGTAGAATGGGTACTTCCTAATGGAGATTTGCTTAACGTTGGAACGCTAGGTTTAGAAAATGAGCCTGACTGGTATTGTGGAGATGGTCCAGGTTTTTCGCTTCGAGGAATCATGCGTGGGGCAACTGGAGCACATAGTGGAATTGGAGTTTTTACAGCAGTAGCAGTTAAACTTTATCCTTATCCAGTAGACCCAAAATGGAAACTTAAAGGGTATTCACCTCATTATGAATTTGAAGTCCCAAATTACATAGAAATGCATTTTATTTCCTATAAAAATTGGGATTTACTTGAAAATGCTTTATATAGGTTTTCCGAAGAAGAAATAGGATATCATGCCTATTATACTTCAAATTTAGCATTAGGTGCAGTATTATCTTCGGGAAAAGCAGATTTGATGGATAACATGGCTAAAGTATCATTTCTAAAAAAACCACTTATTCTTTTAATTTGCGCAAAAACAAAACGAGAATTTGAATATAAGAAAAAAGTACTTGCCTTACTTCTAGAAGAAACAAAGGGAAAAGATTTCACTGCTAAAGGAAAAATTGTAGCGAATTCACAAACTTACGTAGAAGCGCTAAGATGTGCTCTTGGATTTCACGCATTTGTCGTAAGTGGTGCTTTTCAATCCACTTTTGGAGGCATGGACACGATAACATTAGGATTTCAACAAGTAAAGGCCAATATACCAATAAAAACAAAATATATTGAGAAAGAAGTTTTGCCCAATGATGGTGCTGAAGGTGCATGGGTTCAAGGTTATGAACATGGTCATTATGCACACATGGAAGCTCCTACACTTTATTTACCGAATGAAGATATTTCAAGAAAAGGTATGGTAGAATATTGCATAGAAGCTGATGCAATTGCACTCGAAAAAAATTTGAACGTTCCCTTCTTTGTTGAAGGTGATGAAATGCATGATCTATGGGGACCACATCTATGTAATCATAATACATGGCTTAGAAAAATAAAAGAAGCATTTGATCCAAATAATGCAGCAGACTCAGGATTTTACATATCTACAAAAAAAGATTTAAATAAAAAAAAGTAAAATTAGTGAACTATTTCTAATTTTTTCTTCATTTTTTCTTTTTCACCGTTAGTTGGTAATTCTTTTGCAATGGTTTCACTTAAAACGTTATTCATTAAATGATCTGCATCCATTCCTAGAACTTTAGTTAAAAGAACCGCAGGCATCAACATTTGTCCAAAGAAATTATAGACAGGATTGGAACCATTGGTTTCACCATTTTGCCCAACACCTTCGCCTGAAAATAAAGTTACATCACCGACTTTGATATTACTATATATTTGTGGCAAGATTTTTAGAAGTTCTGCTTTTAAAGCGTTTTCGGAATAATTGTTAAGCGCTTTTATCTTCTCAGCTAGGCCCTCAGCTTGGGAAAACATTGTTTGTCTAATATAATCTGCTTCTGCAGCTGCCTTTAATTTAACTTTTTCAGCATCGGCAATTGCATTTAATTTAACTGATTGGGCTTCAGCTTCAGCTTCTTGGGTTACCCTTCTATATTTTTCTGCTTCAGCTAAACGCATTTGAACATTTTTCTTTTTTTCAGCCTCTATTTCAGCTTGCTTTTTTTCATATTCTCTTTGTATTACTTCTTTTTGCAGTTCAATTTCAATTACAGATTTTTCTCTTTCTTTTTCTTGTTCTTGAATTTGTCGTAATTTCATCTGGTCTTCAACGCCAGTTTCTCTTGCCATTTGAATTTCTTTTAATTTTGTTAATCGTTCTTTTTCAATGTCTTTTAATCTCGTGGTTTGTTCTTTATCAATTTCTGCAAGCATGGCATTTCTTGCGATTTCAGCCTCTCTTGGCCTAGATAAATCTCGTAAAAAGTCATCATTAATAACTCTAACATTTGGTATTTCTACTGTTATTATCGAGACTCCCCAGGTGTTTACAATTTCAGTTAATTCTTTTTTGATGGCATCAATTATTTTTATTCTTTCTTCTAACACTTCTTCGACAGTTAAGTTTGCAGTTCTTGTTCTAATAACGCTCTCAATTATGGTTCTTATTAAATTTGGAATTTCCGTCCATTTTACATTGAAGATGGTGGAGATCGCATCAACTGCCTGCCATTGAACCACAACTTCTAGAGAAATAAATTGCTTTTCTTTAGAAATAATGTGTTCACTGTTTACGTTTAATTGTTGCACTGTTTTATCGATCTTCAAGATCTTATCAAAAAATGGTCTTCTAATTACCATTCCACCCTCACCTTGAGCAATAGGTTTTCCATTGCGCAAGTGTACAAAGAAAATATTGGGCGGAAAAATGTTTATGTATTTTTTTACATACACTACAACGGCAAATACTAAGAGAAAGATTCCCAATATTAGCCAAACTATCCATAAATATTCAAACATTTAATTTCCTCCTACCTATCATAATTTTATTTTTTTAATTTGATTTTTAATTAATTGAATTCTTTTTTCACCTTTAATATTTTTATCAGATACCAAAGCCATTTTTTTTACAACCCCAATTATAAAAAGCTCTTCTCCCCTTACATATCTCATCCCATCTTCATTTATAAAAATTGGTCGTGCTAAATATCTTTTATAGCCCATCTGAGTTCTTACACTAATTTCACCAAAATCATAGCTAATTTCAGTTGTTGCTGTTCCTTTTAAACCAATAAGATCTATCAATTTAATATGAATCCCTGTTTCAATAAAAATTCCATGAAAAATTTTATTGAACATAACTACCGTAAAGCAAGTCAAGACGATGTGTAGCACGATTGAAAAGATGGGATCCAATAAAACAAGATAATAAAAGAGAATTCCATAGATACCAAAAGATAAAAGAGATATACCCAATAAGGCACCAAATGGAACCCTAGAAAATTTAAATGAATGATCAAATATTATATCAGATCCATTAATATCAATATCTTGATCAAATTCTGCTCCTCCTCCTAGATCGTGATCTATATCATGATCTAAATCCATGTCGTGATCTAAATCAATGTCATGATCTAAATTCACGTCGTGATCTAAGTCCATGTCGTGATCCAAGTCCATGTCGTGATCCAAGTCCATGTCGTGATCCAAATCCATGTCGTGATCCAAATCCATGTCGTGATCCAAATCCACGTCGTGATCCAAATCCAT